>NZ_JAHDTG010000057.1 GCF_018531475.1 Pseudonocardia mahuensis | reverse complement strand
CCTCAACCTCGCCGCCACGCTCACCGTGATCCGCCGTCTGATCAACCGGGCCCGCAGTCTCTACCGCTGGCCCACCAGGCCGACCACCCGCCGACTCCGCTGATCCTCATTTGCCGGACGTTCTTAGCCTTCCGTCGATGAGCCCAGCCACCACCTCGCCCGCCGATCGCCGCGCCCAAGCCGCCGCCGCGGTCGAGAAGCTCGGCATGCAGCGCAGCGAGCACCTCGAGCTGGACGTGCGATGCTCGCGCAGTCACCACGTCGCGGCGGTGTACCGGACCGACCGTGGACTGGTTTACGCGACGATCACCGGTCCCCACGCGCACGGCAGCCGCGACCGGATCGACACCCGCCACCACGGTGGCCCCCGCGGCCGCCCGTACCTCGACCTGCTGAACACCGCGAACGTGCCCGAGGCGGACGACGCTCTACCGGCGTGGTGCGAATGCGGGCCCCGGCAGCTCTCCCGCTCCGAACTGCGCAGCGCCGTCGCGGCTCGCCGGCGGCACATCATCCTCAACTGATCGTTGCAGCAGCCGCCCCGTGCCGGCCCCAGCACCACGACACCCGTGCCGTCCCGGTAACGATCGAGGAGGCCGGCAGGACCCGGCCTGCGTCCCTTGGGTCCGGAAAACTCGATCGGACATGTGCGCCCCCTCGTGGGGGAGTGGCGAAGGATTCATCACGACGCGGGCAGTCCGGTCAGCCAACCGAGGATCTCCGGCCACAGCTGACGATGGGCGTTGTGCCCGACGAGGACACCGACGTGCTGCACGGCCACCCCCGTGTCGCCGTGGTACTCGAGCACCCGTTTCTCGGCGCTGGCGGCGGCCTCGTGGAACGGCATGATCGAGCATGGTGGGACCACGTCGGAGCGGGGATCGACGACGTTGAGCATCGGCACAACCAGGGTTGCGGGTCCGACGGACCGCCCGTCCACCACGAGCGTGCCGCGCATGAACTCGTCGGCGCGGTACAGCCGCTCGACGACGTCGGAGAACAGGTGTTCCGGTAGCCGGAACTCGTCCATGGTCCAGCGCAGTACGCGCAGATACGACGCCAGCGCCACCGGGTCGGCGGCGCTTCGCACGAAATCGGTCCAGCGGTCGAGCTGGAACTCGGCCGGCGCGGCGGTGGCGGCAACGATGTCGAGGAGCGAGCCCGGTACGCCGCCCGCCGAGAGCGGAGGCGACGACGCGGCCGGCGTCGCGGACACGAAGGGCGTGAACGCGCCTGCGTCGGTCCCGAAGTGCAGCGGAGCCTCGAGCAGCGCGATGGCGGTCACGAGGTCGGGGTGGCGGGCCGCGCAGACGGCGCAGAACGTTCCGCCCAGCGAGTGTCCGACCAGCGGGACGCGCTGGGCGCCGGTCCGCTCCGTGACCACCCGCATGCACTCCACGAGCAGGCGGTCGGCGTACTGGTCGAGCCCGAACTGTTGGTGGGCACGTCCCGGATCGGTCCATTCCACCAGGTGGACACGCAAGCCGTGCTCCAGGCAGCGGGCCACGACACTGAGGCCCGGCTCGATGTCCCAGATGTAGGAGCGTTTGATCGGTGCCGGCACGAGCAGCACCGGGGACCCGGACGGCGAGGCCGGCGGGTAGTCGTGCAGCCGCACCCCCGGCACGACGTCGAGCACGGTGGACGGCGTGGTCCGCGGCCCGGAACCGAGAGCATCGAACAGCAGCCCCGTGGCGCGACGGATCTCGTCCAGCATGTCGAGCGCGATGTTCCCCGGGCGGGTCATGGCAGCGCGCCCGCCACCTTCCGCTGGTACGGCATCTGACGAGGGTGCCGGCCGGTGAGCAGCCCGGCCCAGTGCCGATCGGCCCTGCACCGGAGCGCCGTTGGGCATCTGACGAACCGGGCACGGTCGGCCGAGGATCGGGCTGTGCCCGGACGGGAGGTTTGACGTGGGGTTCCCGGTTCTCTCGGACGGGCCGTCGGACTTGTGCTGCCGGCGCAGCCGGACCGGGACGGGGATCTGCCGTGGACCTGACCGTGGTGCCGATCGAGACCGGTGAGGACGTCGAGGTCGTCCTGGGCCAAGCGCACTTCATCAAGACCGTGGAGGACATTCACGAGACGCTCGCCGAGGCGGCACACCAGCTGCACTTCGGCATCGCGTTCTGCGAGGCGTCGGGACCGTGCCTCGTGCGCCGCTCGGGCAACGACCCGGAACTGGTCGCGCTCGCCGTGCGGAACGCCCAGGCGATCGGGGCCGGACACTCCTTTGTGGTGCTGCTCCGGGATGGCCACCCGGTCAGCGTCCTGAACCGGCTCAAGCAGGTCAGCGAGATCTGCACGATCTTCTGTGCCACAGCCAACCCGGTGCAGGTGCTGCTGGCCGAGACCGATCTCGGCCGCGGGGTCCTCGGGGTGATCGACGGCGGATCGCCGCGAGGGGTGGAGAGCTCACATGACGAGGACCAGCGCAAGGCACTCCTACGCCGGATCGGTTACAAGGTGTGAGTCGGGCGGGCTGACCGGTGAGGTCCGGCGACCTCGAACCCGCCCACGAGGAACCCGTCCGCTACATGTTCCTGGGCGTGCGCGCGTGGGCAGCTGACGAGGCGCGACGGGTCTGGGAGGGGGCAGGGGTCTGCCTAGGGTGCCGATGTCGTGGCGCTCGACATCGGCCACGACATCGACTCGGTGGCCTACGACCTGGCCACCCGCGCCGACCTGGACGAGACTGCGCGGCTGGTGCGCGAGCGGGGTCGCCGCGTCGTCACCGCCGAGGTCGACGTCCGCGACGCCGACGTGCTGACCAGCGGGGTCACCGACGCCGCAGGACAGCTGGGTGGCGTAGACATCGTGCTGGCCAACGCCGGCGTCGGCATCATGAAGCCGGACACCGACCCGGCACGGGCGTTCCGTGACCAGCTCGACGTGAACCTCGTCGGGGTGTGGAACACCGTGCACGCCACAGCGCCGTTGATGATCGAGCAGGGCCGCGGCGGCGCAGCCATGCTCACCGGCTCGGCGTTCGGGCTCACCGGCCGGGGTGGCGACGGCACGGGCGGCACTGACGGGTACGTAGCCAGCAAGCACGGGGTGGTCGGGTTGATGCGCAGGTTCGCGAACTGGCTGGCGCCGCACGGAATTCGCGTCAACTGCGTCAATCCGTCCGGGTGGCGACCCGCATGGTCCTCAACCCGGCCGTCGAGGCGCTGTTCGGCGGCGGCGACGGGCCTGCGCCTGATCCCAAGCCCACCGACGGCGTCGCGAACCTGCTCGACGTGGCCCTCGTCGAGGTCGACGACATCACCGCCGCCGTGGCCTACCTGGCGTCCGACGAAGCGCGCCATGCCACCGGTGACGCACTGCCTGTGGATGCCGGATTGCTGGTGCGGTAGACGTCGATCCGAGGCCGGTTCGTACGAACCGGCGCCACGCGGAACTTCCGGTCGCCGTGCCGGGTTCCGACCAAAGCCCTGCTACCGGCGGTCGCAACGACCCTGTGGTGCGGCGGATTCGTGGTTGATGCTCGGACCTGGTGCGCCGACGGCATTGCGGTCGCGACCAGGAGGTGGGCCATGTTGTTCCTTGATCGGGTCGATGCCGGGCGTCGGCTCGCCACTCGTCTGGGGGCGCTGCGCGGTGAGGACGTCGTGGTGCTCGGTCTGCCTCGCGGTGGGGTTCCGGTGGCCTTCGAAGTGGCGCGGGAGCTCGACGCACCGCTGGATGTGATCGTCGTGCGCAAGCTCGGCGTGCCGTTCCAGCCCGAGCTGGCCATGGGTGCCCTCGGCGAGGGCGGCGTTCGCGTCCTCGACCGGGACACCGTGCGACTGGCTCGGGTCGGCGCCGGCGAACTGGCCGCGGTGGAGGAGCGTGAACGGGCCGAGCTCCAGCGCCGGGCCGCGCGGTTCCGTGGGGGACGCCCTCGGATCCCGCTCGCAGGGAAGACGGCCGTCGTGGTCGACGACGGCATCGCCACCGGGTCCACGGCGCGGGCAGCCTGCGAGGTGGCCCGGGCCCAGGGCGCGGCACGGGTGGTCCTCGCGGTTCCGGTGGCCCCACCGGGCTGGGAGCGCCGGCTTCGATCGGCCGCCGACGAATTGGTGTGCGTGGCCACCCCGAGTCCGTTCGACGCCATCGGCCGGTGGTACCTGGACTTCTCCCAGACCTCCGACGAGGAGGTCCTCGCCTGTCTGAGCCGTGCCGCGGCCCTGCCGGCCACCGCGCCGGAACCTTCCCGGGCCGGGTCGGGCGACGACCCTACGGGACGGGACGAGGAGGTTGAGCTGCGGGTCGGCGCCGCCCGGCTCGGGGGCCATCTGGTCCTCCCCGGGAACGCGGCCGGTGTCGTGGTGTTCGCCCACGGCAGCGGGAGCAGCCGGCACAGCCCGCGCAACCGGTTCGTCGCCGCGGTGCTGAACCAGGCCGGACTCGGCACGCTGCTGTTCGACCTGCTCACCCCCGAGGAGGAGCTGCACCGGGCCAACGTCTTCGACGTCGGGCTGCTCGCCCGCCGGCTCGTCGACGTCACCCGGTGGCTGCGCACGCAGCCCGGCGCCGACACCGTCCCGGTCGGCTACTTCGGGGCGAGCACCGGTGCGGCCGCGGCGTTGTGGGCCGCCGCCGAGCAGGACGCCGACGTCGCCGCGGTGGTCTCCCGCGGTGGACGCCCTGATCTCGCAGCCGCCCGGCTACCCGCCGTCCGGGCGGCGACCCTGCTCATCGTCGGCAGCCACGACCCGGCCGTGCTCGACCTGAACCGTCAGGCCAGGGCGCGGCTCCGGTGCGAGAACAGCCTCGCTGTGGTGCCCGGCGCGAGCCACCTCTTCGAGGAACCGGGAACACTGCGCGTCGCAGCCGGACTGGCGGCCACCTGGTTCACCGACCACTTGGTCCCCGCCGGGCGACCGGCCGCTCGAGCGTGACTGCCCCCGGCAGACGGCCGGGATCGCACGGGAGGTAGTGCTCACCGGCCGTCGCCGAGCGGCTCACCGGTCCTGGCTGGTCGGTGACGGCATCGACATGGGTGAACCGGTCGTCGTCCCTACTGTTCGCAGGCTCGCCGCCCGAGCCACTGCGTAGGTGCTCGCATCGCGAGCCGGCTCTGCGCTGACCGTGAGCCAGTGCTGGATCCGGTAGATGCGAGACACCCACCGCCAGAGTGTCGGAAGCTCGGCGAGCACCGCCGAGCTCTCCACGACGCGGGGCTCGCTGATCGTGTGGCGCTCGCCCTCGACCTCGAGGACGCCGCCTCCGGCAGCCGTGAGGTTGCGGCGCCAGTCGACGTCGGTTCCGTAGGGCAACGGGATGGTGAATCCGCCGGGTAACGCTTGCGCGATGACGGGTGTGGCGTAGGCCCGGCCGGAGCGGCGCCCGAGGTGTTCCACACGGGCCGCGTACCAGTGTCGCCGGCCGCCGACAGGAGCAGCGGGTGCCTCCACCACGGTCGAGAGGTGGGAGTGTGGATCGACATGGGGTTCTCCTCTGCGGACCGGACCGGCCCGAGGCCGTCCGACCCGGCAAGACTGGTGTCCACGAGCGACCCCGGAACAGGGGGACTCCGTCCGGAAGCGCGTGGCCGAAGGACCCCGGTATCGGTGGGTCCTCGTCCGATCAGCTCTGCGGCAGCAGGTCGTCGAGCGCCTCGCCACGGTGCAAGCCGGCGACGGCGTTGCTGAGCAGCGCGGCGATCGAGCGGACCTCCATCCACGGCGGCGGGTTCGGGGGGAGGGCGACGCTGTCGGTGACGAGCAGGCGGCGTAGCTGCAGGGCCTGGAGCCGTTCGACGGCGTCGGCCACCAGGAGGCCGTGGGTCGCGGCCACGGTGATGTCAGGCGTGGCGCCGTGGGCGAGCAGGATGTGGGCGGCGGCCTCGATGGTGGCCCCGGTGCTGATCATGTCGTCGACGATGAGCACGGGATGGTTCCGCACGTCGCCGGTGAGTTCGGTGGCGCGCACGGAGGTGCCGCTGATCCGGGTCTTGCGCACGACGGCCACGGAGCAGTCGAGCCGCGCGGCGACACGCTCGGCGATCTTCACCGCGCCGAGGTCGGGCGCGACGACCACCGTGTCGTCGGGCACGGAGGCGGACAGCGCCGCGGCCAGGACCGGCACCGCGGTGAGCATCTCCACCGGGATGGCGAACATCGTTTCCAGCGCGGTGGTGTGCGGGTCGACGACGAGCAGCCGTTGCGCCCCGGCTGCGGTGAGCACGTCGGCGGCGACGCGCGCTCCGATGGCCTCGCCGGCGCGGGTCCGCCGGTCCTGCCGTGCGTAGCCGAAGTAGGGGACCACGGCGGTGACCCTGTCGGCGCCGGCCCGGCGGCAGGCATCCAGGAGCAGCAGCAGCTCCACGAGCCGCTCGCTGACCGGTGGCCCGGTGGACTGGACCAGGTAGACGTCGTCTCCCCGCACCGTCCCCACCCGGGGCCGCAGCTCGCCGTCCGGGAAGCGTTCCACCGTGCAGGTTGCCGGCTCGAGTCCGAGGCACCGGGCCAGCGCTGTGGCGAGCGGATGGCCGGCCGTGCCGGGCACGATCCGCAGCGCCATGACCGCAGGCCTCGTCTAGACCCGGTCGCGCAGGTCGGTCACGCCTACTGCGGTCGCGCAGGAGGCACAGCAGTAGAAGCGGCCCTCGGCCTGGACCCCGTGACCGATGATCGTGCAGTCGCAGTGCTCGCACCGGGGCGCCAGCCGGTGGATCGCGCATTCGAAGCTGTCGAAGACGTGCACCATGCCCCGGGTCCGTACTTCGAAGCTCTGGTCGTAGTCGTTGCCGCACACCTCACAGCGGGCCATCAGCCGCCTCCTTCCCGGCGGCCCGATCGCCGTGCGGGCCGGCACTGCGGCCACCGGTTCACCCACCATCGCGGGGCAACGCGGCAATGGGCAGGGCCGGAGGACCCGCGGTCCGGGTCCGGTGGACCGGGACGCCCCGGCAGCGCCGCCGGCACGTCACCGTCGAGACGCGGCCCGTCCCGGCGTGACCGGTGATCGCCCGGCGCCCAGCTCGTCGGTGGCCAGGCGTTGCCGCACCTGTGCGGTGAGCGCCTGGAGGTCCGGCGAGCTGCCCGGGTGCAGGCTGCGCGGGTTCCGGACCGTCCGCAGCTGCGCGGGGAGCCCGGCCAGGTCGGCGGTGAACCGTCGGCGGGCGGTGGCCACCGCGTCCGCTGCCGCCTCGCGGGGTCGGAGCAGGCGGCCCGCTCCCATGACCTGCTCCAGCAGCGGCTGCGTCCCCGGTGGTGCCACCTCGTCGCGCAGGGCCAGTGTGTCGGCGCAGCCCGGACCGCGGAACACCTGCTTCGCACCCGGTGCGGTGGCCTTGCCGGCCGAGAGCTTCATGACCGCTCGCCCGGCGTACTCGACGAGCTTGTACGCCGCGTCCAGATAGGGCGCATCGGCAGCGGTCCCCACCTTGGTGCCGACCGCGAACACGTCGACCGGTGCGCCGGCCGCGAGCAGATCTTCGATCCCGTACTCGTCGAGCCCGCCGCTGGCCACGATGCGGGCGCGCGCGAGACCCGCATCCTCCAGGATCCGTCGGGCGCGCACCGCGAGCGCGCCCAGGTCGCCGCTGTCGAGCCGGATACCGATGTCCCGGTCCGCGGGCAGTGCGCGCAGCACCTCCACCGCGCGGTGCACGCCCTGCACGGTGTCGTAGGTGTCGACGAGCAGCGTCACCGGACCGCCGGTGCCACGGGCGAAGGCCGCGAAGGCGGCGGTCTCGGAGGGGAAGGCGAGCACGAAGGAGTGCGCCATGGTGCCGGTGGCACGTAGCCCGTCCACATGGGCGGCCGCCACGTTGCTCGTTGCGGCGAACCCGACGATGGCCCCGGCGCGGGCCGCGTGCATCCCGGCCTCGACGCCGTGTGTGCGGCGCAGCGAGAAGTCCACGACCGGCCGGCCGCGGGCGGCGAGCACGCAGCGGGCGGCCTTGGAGGCCAGCGCGGTCTGGTGACTGATCTGGTTGAGCACCCAGGTCTCCATCAGCTGGGCCTGCGGCAGCGGCGCGGACAGCTCCAGCAGCGGCTCGCCGGCGAGCACCACCCGTCCCTCGGGTACGGCCCAGACGTCGCCGGTGAACCGCATGCCGCGCAGCGGCGCGAGATCGGCCGCCGATCGTTCCAGCGCGGCGGCGAAGACGGCGAGTGCGTCCTCGTCGATCACGAAGTCGTCGAGGAAGTCGAGCATGTCGGCCAGCCCGGCGGCGACCAGGAAGCCGCGGTCGGCGGGCAGTTCCCTGGTGAACAGGCTGAACGTGGCCGGTTCGGTGATGCCCTCGCGAAGGTAGGCCAGGGCCATCGTGACCTCGTAGAGATCGGTCACGACCGGCTCACCACACGGCCGGTGGGTCGTCGCCGCGTTCCCGGGCATTCCTGCCACGTCCTTACCTCAGGTCAGCGCCCTCGTGTCGCCTTGCGGTCGTCGATCCGGTACTCGAGCTCGTTGACGACGTCGATCACGCCGTCGACCCGGCGCACCAGGCGCTCGGCGATCTCGGCGGTGCTGCGCTGGTCGACGGTCCCGGTGAGGGCGACCACCCCGTCCTGCACGGTGACCGTGACCGTCGTCGGGTCGATCCACAGCACGTGCATGAGGACCTCACCGGTCACTTCGGTCTTGATGTCCTCGTCGGTGCGCAGGTACGCCTTCATCAGATCGCCGCGGCTGACGATGCCGAGCAGCGCCCCGTGGTCGTCGACGACCGGCAATCTCTTCACCTCGTGGTCGGCCATCAACCGTGCCGCCTGCGCGAGCGGCGCATCCGGGCCCACCGTCACCGGGCCGGTGGTCATCACCTGGCCGACGGTGTCTCCGGCGGCCCTTCGGATCTCGGCCCGAGCCCGCGGACGCTGCCACCAGTGCGGGCGGCCGGGGCTCGGGTGTCCCTGTTTGACCAGGACGTCCCGCTCGGACACCATCCCGATGACCCGGTCGTCGGCGTCGAGCACGGGCAGCGCGCTGACCTGGTGCTCCGCCAGCACGCGGGCCAGCTCCTTCAGCGGCATCGCCGGCCGGGCCCGCAGAACGTTCCTCGTCATCACGTCGGCCACCGTCAGGTGCTTCATCGGGTCAGGGTGGGCGCTGCGCGGGCGCAGCAGCAGGGTCGGACGTCGCGTCCACCCCGGGTCCGCGGTCCCGGCCGCGCGTGGCTACACGGGCAGGGGTGTCACCGTGTCCGCGAGTTCGCGCCGGGGGGTGAGAGGTGGCACCGGGCCGGTCGCAGGCGGCCAGCCCACCCGGATCACCAACTGCGGTGACAGCGTTCCGTCCAGCACCTGCTCCTGCAGCACCATGCGGGTGCTGCCGATCTCCAGCGGCTGACTCAGCGGGCTGCTGCCCAGCCCCAGGGTGGTGGAGTACAGCAGGACCGCACTCATGGCCTCGCCGGCACGCAGCTGGGAGAGCCGGTCGTCCGAGGAGGTGCCCAGCACCAGCAGCACCGCAGCGTCCCGTGGGTCCTGCTGTGGCCCGGCGGGTTCGCCCCCGGTGTACGGCCGCATCGTCGGTCCCTCCCGGCGTTCGTCGGCCGGCGGCGCGCTGGCTGCCGGAACCCCGTCGACGGAGGAGTGCCGGCCGCTCCACATCGCGAGCTCGGTGGCGTAGCCGGGGACGAGGGCCTGCACCTCGGCGGCTGCCGCGATCGCCTCCTCCAACGTGTGCCGGGTGGAGGCGTCGGAGACGACGCGGAGCAGCGCTCCCTGTTCGGCAGCGCGCTCGGTGAGCTGGTCCAGGTAGTCGTCCGGAACCGGCCATGAGCTGAACGGTCGACGGTCGGTGCGCCGGGTACTGATCGCGCGCGCCGACTCGAGGTCGGTCGCGCCCGTCGGCTCCGGGCTCAGGTCGAGCACGGCCAGCAGGTCGGGCCGGCCCGGGTCGGGAATCCGGTGAACATCGACTCGGATGCCGAGTGCGGCGAGCGCGATCCGCAGGTGGTGCAACGCCGCGCCGCAGCTGAGCAGCAGGTCCCGGCCGTCGGGATCCGTCGCCGGCAGCCACCGGTGCAGGTCGGCGTGGAGATGGACGCGCGACTGGCCCAGGCCCCACCGCCAGGGCTGGGAGTTGTGGACCGACGGGGCCCGGCAGGCCAGCTCCAGGGCGGCACGGACCGTGGCGTGGTCGACTGTCTCGATGATCATCGGAGGCTCCGTGTTGTCCGGCGGCGCGGCGGCACGGGGCGGGCCACCTCGACGTGCGCGACCACGCGATCGCGGAACTCATCGTCGATCGGCCCGCCGTCTGCCTCCACGGTCGTGCGGCACGACCTGACGGGACCGAAGACCCGCGTTCTCCGAGGTGACTGATCGGAGGGTTTACGCGCACCAGCCGGGGCGGCAACCTGGCGCCCGCGGCCCACGCGAGCCTCGTGGGGCGGCCGCTCCGGAGAGGAGATCGTGTGTCGACAACCGATGGCAGGCCGGTGGTGGTGGGGGTCGACACGTCCCCGTCGGCACGGCAGGCCGCCGAGTGGGCGGCGACCGAGGCCGCCCGCCGCGACGTACCCCTGCAGGTGGTGCACGTCGTTGCGGAGTCCGGCGAGTCGGCCGAGGCGCCGGGATGGCTGGACGAGCTGCTGACCGCCGCCCGGAAGCACGGAGCCGGGCGGGCCGAGGCCCGGGTGGAGCGCGGAAAGCCCGCTGCCGTGCTGCTCGAGCGCGCGCGGTCGGCCGGGCTGGTGGCTGTCGGCGGGTGGGGTTCGGACGCGTTCCCGGGCATGCTCGCCGGGTCGGTCGCGCTCACGCTCGTCACCCACGCGACGTGCCCGGTCGCCGTGGTGCGGGCCCGGCACCGGACACGCCGCCCCGCCGCGACGGACCGGTCGTGGTGGGCGTCGACGGCTCGCCCGACGGCGACACCGCCCTCGCCCTCGCCCTCGACATCGCGGCGGCGGAGGGCGCCGAGCTGGTGGCGGTGCACACCTGGAGCGACGTCGTGCCCGGGCCCGGTGGCGGCGCGATCCGGTCCCGGGAGGATTGGGGGGTGCTCGAGGACCGGGCCCGGGAGGTGCTGGCCCAGCACGTGGCCGCTCACGGGGAGGTTCATCCCGAGGTCCACATCGAGCAGCACGCCGTCGCCGACCGGCCGGTACGCGCGCTCCTCCGACAGGCCGACGCCGCTCGGCTGCTGGTCGTGGGTCATCGTGGTCAGGGCGGGTTCACCGGGATGCTGCTGGGCTCGACGAGTCAGGTGCTGGTGCAGTACGCGTCGTGCCCGGTCCTGGTGGTCCGGTCGGACGGCGGCCCGCCGACCGCGTGAGGGGTGCCGCTCGCCGTCGTCGGCGCCCCGAACCGACGGCCGCCGCGGCGGCACGGAAGAGGCCGGGCGGTCAGCGGTAGGTCGCAGTGGTCACGGTGAACCGGATGAACTCGCCGGTTGCCCACCGGTCGGTGCCGTACCACCACCCGGCGGACAGCCTGGCCGGCACTGTGAAACCCTCGAACCGGGCTTCCTCGTGCACGAGCGCGGTGAACGGGTGCTCGGCGAAACCGGTGCGGTCCGGGTCGCCCCAGCGGGGCAGCGACACCGACTCCAGCGCCCCCGAGCGCGCGACGCTGAGCGTGATCGGGTGGGTGAACGGACCGATCGGGACGTGCGCGACGGTGCGCTGCTCGTCGACCGGTTCCCAGCGCACGGCCGGGTCGAGTGCGGCGGCCGGGGTGAAGATGAACTCGCCGGCCAACCGGGCGGCGGCGCTGCGGGTGACGTCCGGGCCCTCGCTCGACTGCACCGGCACCGCCCCGAGCAGCCGCCAGCGCATCTGCCCGCTGCCGCGGGTGTAGCGGTCGAACCCGCGCACCGGCAGTCCGGCGATGCGGGTGGCCGCGGCCCATACGAACCCGTCGGGTACGGAGAGCACCTGCCGGGCCCGATAGGGCCGCCACGAACCGATGCGGACCCGGCCGTGCATGTTCAGCACGACGGCGCGCAGCAGCGGTGTGCCCGGTGCGATCGCGTGCTCGATCCACCGGCGGGCCGGCGCGGACAGGTGCGTGACCATCCCCGGATCGAAGATCGCCGGCTGATAGGTCGGCCCGGCGAGCCGGGCCCAGTCGGTGGCCGTGTCACCGGTCAACCGCCGAGGTGGGGCGGCTCGTAGCGCGGTCACCTCAGGACGGGCCGCTGCGACCATCGGCATGTCGCCGTTCGGTGGCATAGACCGCGGCCTCGGTGCGGCGGGCGAAGCCCAGCTTGCCCAGCAGCGAGGACACGTAGTTCTTCACCGTCTTCTCCGCCAGGTACATCTGCGCGCCGATCTGCCGGTTGGTCAGCCCGTCGGCGATGAGATCCAAGATCCGCTGCTCCTGCGGTGAGAGCGACGCGTAGCGGGGATCGACGGGTTCGTCGCCCCGGCGCAGCCGCTGCAGCACCTGCGCGGTGGCCTGGGGGTCCAGCAGCGAGCCGCCGCCGGCGAGGGTGCGCACCGCCCCGATCAGGTCCACCCCGGCGACCTGCTTGAGCAGGTAGCCGGCGGCGCCGGCCATGATCGCCCCGAAGAGGGCTTCCTCGTCGGAGTACGAGGTCAGCATCAGACAGGCCGGGGCCGGCTCCACCGACGACCGCACCTCCCGGCACACCGACACGCCCTCCCCGTCGGGCAGCCGGACATCCAGGATCGCCACGTCCGGGCGCAGGGCGGGGATCCGGGCCAATGCCTGCGCGGCGGTGCCGGCTTCACCGACGACCACGATGTCGTCCTCGGTCTCCAGCAGCTGCGCGATACCGCGGCGGACGACCTCGTGGTCGTCGAGCAGGAACACCGAGATCGTCATCGCACCGTCCTCCTGTTCGCCCAGGTGGAGGGTACTCGGGGAGGGACCGGTGCAGAACGTTCGAACCGCTCGGGGCGATCGCTGTGTGCGATCGGGCTGGTCAGGATGTTCGCGGCGGTGAGCCGGGGTGACGGGCGGGGTCGGGCGGCTGCGCTGCGGTCCAGTGGTCCGAATCTGACGTCCGCCCGGTTGCCGGGCGCGGAGCGATGGCTCCCGATGGGTGTGCCGCACGCCGCGCCGGGGTGGGCCGTTCGTCCCTGTCACGCGGGCGCCGGGGCGCCCAGCGTGGGCGGTAGCCCACGGCCGAGGTGGCGGGGCGGGCCGGAAGGAGCAGGCGATGAAGGCAGCGGACGTGATGAGCAGCCCGGTGATCACGTTGCGGCCGGACACACCGGTGTGGGCCGCCGCGGCGCTGCTGGTGTCCCACGGGTTCACCGCGGCACCGGTGGTGGACGCGGACCGGCGGGTGATCGGGATCGCCACGGAGGCCGATCTGGCCCGGAACCGGATCCGTCCGGAGGGGTGGCCGGCGCCCGAGGAACGGATCGAGCCCACGGTGGCGCGGGTGATGACGGGGACGCCCATGTCGATGCGGCCCGAGGACGACTTGGCCGACGTCGTGTCCCTGATGCTCGACGGGCGGATCCGGTCGGTGCCGATCGTCGACGACGGTGTGCTGGTCGGCATTGTGAGCCGTCGCGACGTGCTGCGGGTCCTCGCCCGCCGCGAGCTGACCTCCGGGCAGGTCGGGAGACACCGGGCCGGCCTGCCCGATCATGACCGGGCCGAGCCCTGACGTCGTCGTGGGCAGCGGCGACACCGCCGCCCCGCGGGCCTGGTGACCCGGCCGCAGGGCGGTTCTGGACCGCCGGGGCGAAGCGCCCGCTCCCGCGGGGCGACCGGCCCCTCGCCCGGGGGCTTCCGCCCGTCGCGCCCGCCCCGTCGCGGTCGGCAGCGTGGTCGGCGAACCGGCAGCGGGCCGGCCCCAGGCTGTTGGGGAGGCGAAGTGGACGATCGGGCGACGATCGTGGTGGGAGTGGACGGATCGGCGGGCTCACGGGCGGCGCTGGAGTACGCGATGGCCGACGCTGCTCGCCGGGATGCGCAGGTTCGGGTGGTGAGCGTGTTCCCGCTGCAGGAGTACTGGCCGGCGGGCTACTACGGGGTGGGGGGCTACGAGACGGCGCCCGAGACGCTCGCGCAGTTGACCACCGACATCGAGCGGAGTGTGCAGCGCATGATCCAGGAGGCCGTCGCGCAGCAGGGCGTGGGGGCGGGCGTCACCGTCGACGTTCAGGCGCTGCCGGGGACACCGGCGAAGGTGCTGCTCGAGCAGGCACGACGGGCGGATCTGCTCGTGCTGGGACACCGCGGTCGTGGCGGCTTCGCCAGCGCGCTGCTGGGCTCGGTGGGCCTGCAGTGCGTGCTGCACGCGCCCTGCCCGGTCACCATCGTCCGTCCGGCCCCGCAACCGGTAGCGGGCGAGAGCCCGGCCGTCCCGGCGGCGGCCGTGCCGTTGCCGCTGTGAACCTGGGCCGTCGGTTTCGTCGGGCGTCTGGAGGGTGTCGTCGCGGTGGTGGGCCACTTGGCCCGCCATTTCGCCCGCGGCCTCGGTGGCAGAAGCCCCGTGGAACGAGGCCGAAGGGCTCACCCCCGTTACCGCCGCCCGCTCGTAGCGTCGGACCACGAGCTACAGGAGGAATCCATGCGCGTATGTGAGGTCATGTCCAGTCCCGCGGTGGTCGTGACACCTGACACGCCGGTGAAGCAGGCGGCGCTGGCGTTGGCCGAGAACGCGTTCACCAGCCTGCCGGTGGTCGACGTCGACAGCAGCTTCGTAGGGCTGGTCAGTGAGCCCGACCTGCTCGTCGACCGGTTCCCACCGGACCCCCGGATCCCGGGGCCCCGCACCTCGGTACCCGACCCGGGGAAGACGGTCGGTGACGTCATGCACACCGACGTACTCGTCGCGCACCCACAGGAGGGTGTCGCCGACCTGGTCACCGTGCTGCGGCTGGCCGGACTCCGCGCGGTCCCGGTCGTCGACGGCGGCACCGTGGTCGGCATGGTCACCTACCGCGACCTGGTCCGGGCTCTGGCCCGCGACGACGCGCTCATCGCCGCCGACGTCACGCGCCGGCTGGGCTGCTACGCCGGTCCCGACCGCTGGGCGGTCGCCGTGTCCGACGGCGAGGTCACCCTGACCGGCGAGGAGCGCGACCCGATCGAGCGGCACACTGTGGGGCTGATCGCCGAGGCGATCATCGGGGTCACGTCAGTGCGCTTCGCCGACCCTGTGGTGGTCGCCGAGGGCTGAGCCGCGGTGCGCCGGTCGGCCGCACTCCTTCTACGGACGGGACATCGATGTGGCACGGGGACCGGTGCAGCCGACCTCGACGACCGGGGATGCTCGCCGCTGACCTGCTCGTCGCCACCATGGTCGGGCCCGTGGGCGTGGTTCAGTTCGCGTTGCTCGGCGCCGCGCTGCGGGAATCGTGCCGGACCGGGACGGAGTCTGCGGAGTCCTGTGATGCGCCCGGCCCGACGACCGCGACCGGGCAGCTGCTGGCTCGCACCACGTCGCGCCGCACCGGCAGGTCGGGATGACGCTCGGCATACCCGGCCAGGCACTCGCCGAGCATCCGCTCGGCGGCCTCGCGGGCTGGTTCGGCCTCACGGCGTCCCGGACGCCGCAGCACGTCGGTCGGGTGCTCGGTCCACACGTGCACGGCGAGCAGGTCGCTGCCGCGTCGATCGGCGAGCTGCACGGCGAACTCGACGGCAGCGCGGCTGTCTGGTGAGTCGTCGACACCGACGACGATGGGCCGGTCACGGTCGGGCACTCCGGTCCTGAGGGTCGCCTCGGTGTACGAAACAGCGGCACGCCTCGGTGGTGAGGTGGAACCCTACGGGTACCGCAGCCCGGCCGCGGCGAGCCGGGCCAGGGCCGTGCCCCTTGCCGCCCACCCGGGACACGTCCGCAGCCGGGTCGTCCAGTCTCAGGATCAGGACATCCTGCGCGGGGCGGTACAGCGCACGGGGACCACCTGGGTCTACCTGCGACGGGACGTCGACACTACCTGGCCGTACCGACGCGAAACGTTCATCCGCGGCGAGATGTGTGCTTGACTCGGGGAGCGGTTGATGAAACAGCCGCTGGTCCTCCGGTGCCGTGCGACCGCTCCGGACCTGCCCGGCTCTGGACGCGGCCCCTGTCGATCGCTTGCGAGGATGCCCGTGCGCCCCGATGACCTGACCGCGCGACGTGCAGATGATGACCGGGCCCAGCTCGATGAGTGTGCTCACCGGGCCCGAGGATCTGCCGGTGCCGGGAGCGACGCGGCGTTGATGTTCCCCGATCTGCCACGCTTGGAGCTGGACCAGCTGCTCGGACAGCTCGTCGAGCGTGCCCGCGAGGTGATGGCCACCCAGAGCCGGTTGCGAGGCCTGCTGCACGCCAACCAGATGATCATCGGGGACCTCGCCCTGCCGGTACTGCTGCGGCGGATCGTGGAGGCAGCCCGTGAGCTGGTCGGCACCCGCTACGCCGCGCTGGGCGTGATCGCACCCGACCGGCACCTGGCCGAGTTCGTGCACGTCGGCATGCCCGAGGGCGCGGTCGAGCGGATCGGGCATCTGCCACAGGGCAAGGGCCTGCTCGGGGCGCTGATCGACGACCCGTCGCCGATCCGGCTGCACCGCATCACCGACGACCCGCGGTCGGCCGGGTTCCCGCCGGGCCACCCGCCGATGCACGGCTTCCTGGGGGTGCCGATCCGGGTCCGCGACGAGATCTTCGGCAACCTCTACCTCACCGAGAAGTCCGGTGGTGGCGAGTTCACCGCGGAGGACGAGGAGCTGACCAAGGCCCTCGCCGCGACCGCGGGGGTGGCGATCGAGAACGCCCGGCTGTACGAGGCCGCTCGCTCCCGCCAGGAGTGGCTGCGCGCTTCGGCGGCGATCACCCGCCGGCTGCTCTCCGCTGACACCGCCGACGCGGGCCGCCCACTGCACCTCATCGCCGAGAGCAGCCGGGAGATCGCGCACGCCGACCTGGTCACCGTGCTGCTGCCGACCGATGACGGCCGGGACCTGCGGGTCGAGGTGGCGGTCGGGGCCGGCGCGGAGGACCTGCCGGGCCTGCGTGTGCCACTGGACGGTTCGCTGTCCGGGCGGGTGTTCACCACCGGCGAGCCGCTGCGGGTCTCCGGTCCGGGCGAGCAACCCGGGGTCGTGTCTGTGGCCCCGGGCGGGCTCGACGTCGGCCCGGTGCTGGTCCTGCCGCTGCTGGGCTCCCAGCAGATCAACGGGGTGCTGACCGCGGCCCGGCTGCGCGGGCGGCCGGCGTTCAGCGGCGAGGACCTCGACATGGCTGCCGGGTTCGCCAACCAGGCCTCGGTGGCCGTCGAGCTCGCCGAGGCACGCGCCGAGCAGCAGCGCGCGGCGATGCTGGACGAGCGCGAACGCATCGCGGCCGACCTGCACGACCAGGTCATCCAGCGGGTGTTCGCCGCCGGGCTGTCCCTGCACGGCGTCGCGACGGGCCTGGGCCCGGGCAAGGCCACCGACCGGATCCTCGGCACCGTCCGCGACCTCGACGACACCATCAGCCAGATCCGCACCACCATCTTCCAGCTCCACCGGACACCCCAGGCCCAGCCCCAGGGCCTGCGGGCACACCTGCTGGACGTGGCCACGGACGTGGCCCCGGCGCTGGGGTACTCGCCCGCCGTGCGGTTCGCCGGCCTGCTGGACGACACCGTGTCCGACGACGTCGCCGAGGACCTCCTCGCCGTCCTGCGTGAGGCGCTGAGCAACATCGCCCGGCACGCGCAGGCCCGATCCGTCGACGTCGATGTCACCGCCCGCCCGGATCGGCTGACCCTCGAGGTCCGTGACGACGGCATCGGCATGGCACCCACCGCGCGACGCAGCGGCCTGGCGAACCTGCGCCGACGCGCCGAACGCCACGGCGGGAGCCTCACCCTCACCCCGCACGAGCCGTCCGGGACCCTGCTGTCCTGGTCGGTCCCGATCGGGTAGCGGCCATCAGCCGGGCCGGGCTTCACAGCCCGGGGTCGCCCTGCCGAAAGTCCTCATCGGAGGCGGCCGAAACGCCGGCAGCACGGGACGTCCGGCTCTGCTGCCCCGGCATCTCGCCTCCTGCATCGTCGAGGGACTGTCGTGCATCGGAACGGAGGAGCCGTGGCGGAGACCGCAGAGCTCGTGGAGTTCGATCGCGGCACATGCCTGCGTCTGCTGGCCCACGGCGTCGTCGGGCGGGTCGTCTTCACCGACGCCGCGATGCCGGCCGCCCAGCCCGTCAACTACGTGCTCGACGGTGAAGAGATCATCTTCCGCACCGCGGGCGGGAGCAAGCTCGCGGCCGCCACCCGGCGCGCCGTCGTCGCCTTCCAGGTCGACGACATCGATGTGGACACCCACATCGGCTGGAGCGTCCTGGGCATCGGTGAGGCATATGAGGTGACCGACACCGACCGGCTGGCCGAACTCGTCGAACGCCTGCCGGCGCCCTGGGCTTCGGGGCGCACCGCGCACACTATCGCCATCCCCCTTCCCCGGCTCACCGGGCGTCGGCTGTGCCTGGGCGATGCCGACACCGGCTGACCTGGCGCCGAAAACACCGGCCAGGAGAGACGTTGGGCGCGTTCAGACCGGGAGGAGCACCGCACCGAGACGGGTCGCCTGCTCGACGAGCAACGGCCAGATGCCCTGCCGGCACGGGCCGGTGGCTCATCCGGCGCCGTTCGGTCCGGCGGTGGTCGATGCCGCCGAACAGGCGCGTATCGGTGCGGGCAGGGGCGTTGGTCCCCGGGCGGGAGGCCGGCGGTCGGCCTCGTCGAGCGGACCGGCTGCCGGGGCCGCGGGTCCTTCGGCCGTGCCGCCGCGTCGGTGGTGCGCTCTACGGTCGGCCGGGCTACGAGTGGACGGAGAAGCGGATGGCGCGACAGACGCCCGGCCCCGGCATGGGCGGTGGCCGATGACGACTCGGCCCGACGCCGTGGCGCACAACCACCGGGCGGACACGTGGACGCTGGTCTTCGACGGCTGGGATCCGGCCGAAGAGGGCCGGCGCGAGGCGCTGTGCACGCTCGGCAACGGGCATTTCGCGACCCGCGGCGCCGCCCCGGAGTCCTCCGCCGACGACGTGCACTACCCGGGCACCTACGCCGCGGGCTGTTACAACCGGCTGCGCGACGAGGTGGCCGGCCAGACCGTCGAGAACGAGAGTCTGGTCAACCTGCCGAACTGGCTCGAGCTGCGCTTCGCGATCGGTGAGGGCGACTGGTTCGACCTGTCGGCGGTGCGGCTGCTGGCGTACCGCCAGGTGCTGGACCTGCGTCGCGGCGTGCTCAGCCGGGTGGTGCGCTTCGTCGACGCGGTGGGCCGGCACACGTCGGTGCGGCAGCGCCGGTTCATCCACATGGGACAGCCACATCTGGCGGGCCTGCACACCACGTTGACCGCTGAGGACTGGGACGGCCGGTTGCGGGTCGTGTCCGGGATCGACGCCGCGGTGACCAACAGTGGGGTGCCGCGCTACCGGCAGATGTCCGGGCGGCATCTCGAGGTCCTCGGAACCCGGGAGCCTGACGGGCAGACCGTGCTGCTCAACGCTCGCACCAGCCAGTCCGAGCTGCGGATCGCCGAGGCGGCCCGTACCCGGGTGCTCCGGCAGGGGCGGCCCGCCGACGTCCCGCGTCGCCTGGTGCAGCAACCGGCGCGGGTCGCCCACGAGCTCGACATCGACGTCACCGCGGGCGCCCCGGTCGCCGTCGAGAAGGTCGTCGCGCTGTTCACCTCCCGGGACGTCGCGATCTCGGAGCCGGGACTGGCCGCGGTCGAACTGCTGCGCGACACCGCCGGGTTCGACGACCTGCTGGAGAACCACGAGCTGGCCTGGCACCGGCTCTGGAACCGGTTCGCGATCGACCTCGGCCGTGGGCGCGGCCCGGCCCGCACCGAGACGTTGCGCACGCTGCGGCTCAGTGCGTTTCACCTGTTGCAGACCGTGTCGCCGCACAATGTGGACCTCGACGCCGGCATCCCGGCCCGTGGTCTGCACGGTGAGGCCTACCGGGGCCATGTGTTCTGGGACGAGCTGTTCGCGTTCCCGGTGCTGACACTGCGCCTGCCCGAGCTCGCCCGGGCGCTGTTGCACTACCGGATCCGCCGGCTCGACGCGGCCCGCCGGGCGGCCCGGGCCGCCGGGCAGGTCGGGGCGATGTATCCGTGGCAGTCGGGCAGTGACGGGCGTGAGGAGAGCCAGCGGATCCACCTCAACCCGCGGTCGGGGCGGTGGCTGCCCGACACCAGCCACCTGCAGCGCCACGTCGGCCTCGCCGTCGCCTACAACATCTGGCAGTACTACCAGGCCACCGGGGACCTGGCCTTCCTCGTCGAACACGGCGCCGAGGCGCTGCTGGAGATCGCCCGCTTCTGGGCGGGCATGGCCTGTCACGACCCGTCCCGGGACCGCTACGTCATCCACGGCGTGATGGGGCCCGACGAGTACAGCACCCGCTACCCGGGCGCCGCCGAGCCCGGTCTCGACGACAACGCCTACACCAACGTCATGGCGGTCTGGGTGCTGCTCCGTGCGCAGGACGTGCTCGACGCGCTGCCGGCGACCCGCCGGACCGAGCTCATCGAGAGCCTCGGGCTGGCGCCGGCGGAGCTGCTGCGGTGGCGTGACGTCAGCCGGCGGATGTACGTGCCCATTCACTCCGACGGGGTGATCAGCCAGTTCGAGGGCTACCGGGACCTGTTGGAGCTGGACTGGGACACCTATCGCCGACGCTACGGCGACATTCGGCGGCTGGATCGGATCCTGGAGGCCGAAGGCCGCACCGTGGACGACTACCAGGTGTCCAAGCAGGCCGACGTGCTGATGCTGTTCTATCTGCTCTCCGCCGACGAGCTCCGCGAGCTGCTCGGCCGGCTCGGGTACCGGCTGCCACCCGAGGCGATCCCGCGCACGATCGAGTACTACCTGGCACGCACGGCTCACGGGTCCACGCTGAGCGCCCTCGTGCACGCCTGGGTGCTGGCCCGGGCCCATCGCGAGCAGGCGCTCGATCACTTCGAGCTGGCCCTGCGCAGCGACACGGCGGACATCCAGGGCGGCACCACCGCCGAGGGCGTGCACCTGGGTGCGATGGCCGGATGTGTGGACCTGCTCCAGCGCTGCTTCGCCGGGCTGGAGACCCGCCGGGACGCGTTGTGGTTCAACCCGCACTGGCCGCGCCGGTTCGGGGTGCTCGAGCTGACCGTTCACTACCGCGCGCAACCGCTGAGCGTGCGTGTCACCGGCCGTGGGGTGCAGGTGTCCGCGGAACCGGGCCCCGGCGGCCCGATCCGGGTGGGATGCGGTGATGAGGTGCGGGAGCTGTATCCCGGAGAGACGGTGCGGTTCACCGCGGCGGGGGCCGCAGCGGACGGCGCCCTGACCGCCAGTCCGGCCGGCACCGGAGAGGCTGCCGGCCCCCGGCCCTGACCCGGCCGGCTCGCGCGGGAGAACCAGGCCGAGCACGACCGGCCCGTCGGTCCTGACGTCGTTCTCCGGCACGATCACCACGGGACGGAACGACTCCGCGACGATGGTGCTGAGCTGCGGTGGTCTGCGCCGCCCAGGCTGCGCCCCAGCGCACAACCGCCTGCCCGGAGGCCGTGCGACCCTCGCACACGGCGACGGGACCGGGAGCAGGGTTCATCGGGGGTCCTCCGGTTCCACCGTGTCGGGCGTGGCCCGTCCGGCGAGCGAGCGGATCAGGTCGGTCGCCGTGACGATGCCGACCAGCCGGCCGTGGTCGGCGACGAGCACCGCGTCCGATCCGGCCGCCTCCATCCGCCGGGCGGCGTCGGAGCGCCGCATGCGGACGGTGAGCGGGTCGGCGGGCCGGCAGATGTCGCCGACCGACAAGGGCGACCCCTCACCGAACGGGCCCGGTGCCTGCGCCAGGCAGCGCACCACGTCGGCCTCCACGACGAGTCCGAGACACCGCTGGCCGTCGAGAACCGGGAGGTGGCGAACACCGGTGGACGCCATCAGGTGAAGCGCCGTGGACAACGAGGCGGCCGGCACGATCGCGACCAGCCGGGTGGTCATCATCTCGGTCACCAACGGGTCGTCGTCGACGCTCTCCGGTGGTGCTGCGAGGTGGATGCGACGGGTGGCCATGGCGCGCTCCTCGGTTTGCCGGGCTGCTCGTCCAACCTCCGCCGGGAGCGCTGATGCGGGACAGGGTCCGAGGGCCCACAGGGCGGTAGCGGAGGTCCCGGCGCAGGCACGCGGCGGCTCCACTCTGGACCCGCCGGGGTCGGTGAGGACTCGGCCGCATCGGGCCCACCGGCGGGACTCCCGGGGCCGAAGGGCCCGGGAACCCGGGACAAGGGCCGCTGCTGCCGGTTCCGGTGCGCTGGCAACGTCCGGAGCGGCATCCCCCGAGAGAGGACGGCGATGAACGCTGAGCAGGCAGGCCGGCCGGTCGTGGCTGGTGTCGACGGATCCGGGTCGGCGCTGGAGGCCGTCCGCTGGGCGGCACAGGAGGCGGAGCGCCGCCGGGCGCCGCTGCGGCTGGTCGAGGCGTTCGGCTGGATGACCACCGAGCACATCGGCGACCCCGGCCTGGGTGTGGACTACCGCGAGGTCCTGTTGCGGAGCGCCCAGGACCAGGTCGCAGCGGCGGCGGAGGAGGCCACGCGCACGGCTCCCGGGGTCGCCATCGAGCAGGACGTGGTCACGGGCTACCCGGTTCCGGTCCTGGGTGCCGAGGCGGCGCGGGCTCAGCTCGTCGTGCTGGGCGACCGTGGGCTCGGCGGTTTCACCGGGCTCCTGGTCGGGTCCGTGGCCGTCGCGATGGCCGCGCACGCCTCGTGTCCGGTCGTCGTGGTGCGTGGCGGAACGCAGGACGGTGCGCCACGGCCTGAGGGACCGGTGGTTGTCGGGATCGACGGCTCCCCGATCAGCGAGGCCGCGCTGGCGTTCGCGTACGAGGCCGCCGCCCGGCGCCGGGTGCCGCTCGTGGCGGTACACACCTGGCGGGACCTTCTCGTCGATCCGGTGATGGCCCCGGCGATGGACTGGGAGGCCATCGCGACCGACGAGCACAAGCTGTTGGCCGAGCGGCTCGCCGGGTGGAGCGAGAAGTATCCGGACGTGCCGGTTCGGCGGGTCGTCACCCGCGACCGTCCGGCTCATGCGCTGATCGAGCAGTCCGCGCACGCGCAGCTGGTTGTCGTGGGGTCGCGGGGGCGCGGCGGGTTCGCCGGTCTGTTGCTGGGCTCGGTCAGCCACGCGCTGCTGCACCACGCCGAGTGCCCGGTCGCGGTCGTGCGGCCCGACGTCGCGGGGAAGCCATGATCCCCGGCGCCGTCGCGCCTGACGGCGCGCGGCACCGGCCCAGGTGGCAGTCGTGATGCGCGCGCATGTCGGGGATCGGCTGGTGCTCCCGGGCGCACCCGGGGAGCCGCACGGGCGCCGGGGCCAGATCGTCGCGCTGATGCATCCGGACGGCTCGCCGCCCTACCGGGTGCGGTGGCCGGCCGACGACCGCGAGTCGGTGGTGTTCCCACCCCCGGACCCGCATCTCGAACAGCAGACGGCCGTTGGTGCCGGAAGGGGTGGTGGCGGTGCGCATTGAACAGGAACATCGCCCGCCGGCCAGGGGTCGACCGGCGCGCCGGTTCAACGACCGCGTGGAGGACGCCGTCGCCTGGCTGCTCGCGTCCCTGGCCCTGTTCACGCTGCTGGGCGCGGTGGTCGTGGGGTTCGGGGTGCACGGGCATGCGTCCGAGCGGGCCCGAGTCGAGTCGGACAGCCGGGCCCCGGTGCGTGCCGTCCTGCTGGAGGCGACACCGAACGTGCCCGGCGTCGAACCCGGCAGGATGTCCCCCCCGGTCCGGGTTCCCGTCCGATGGTCCGGCACCGACGGTGCGGAACACTTCGGGGAGCTGACCCTGCACGGTCCCCTGCCCGCGGGCATGGAGGTGACGGCGTGGGTGGATCGACGCGGTGAGCTGGTCGGGGCGCCCCTTACCGCGGGCGCAGCCGTGCCGCTGGCGGTCATGGCAGCTACCGGCGTACTCGTCGCGGCCGGATCCGGGCTGAGTCTGCTCGCCATCGGCGCCCGGCGCTGGGTCAACGTGCGCAACGCCGCGTGGTGGGCCGAGGAGTGGGCACAGATCGAGCCGCGGTGGAGCGGCCGCAACCGGTGAGGACGCGGCCGCCACGTGACCGGTCCCGCGTCGATCGCCGCCCGGTACGGGCGCTGCTCGCCGACGGCACGGTGGTACGGATGCGCGAGCTGGACGACGCGGACGCCTCCCTGATCGGGGCGCTCTACCGCGGGTTGCCCGCGTACGACCGCTACCTGCGGTTCTTCAGCGCTGGGGTCGTCCCGTCGGATGAAGCTCTCGTGCCGAAGGGGCCCCCGGGCACGGTGTCGGTGGGTGCCTTCCGCGGTGAGGAGCTCATCGGTGCGGCGCAGTGCGTGGCCGTCGGGGACGGGTCGGCGGCAGAGATCGCGCTCACGGTCGCGCGCCCGCAGCAGGCGCACGGCGTGGGCACTCTGCTGCTCGAGCATCTGGCCTCGCGGGCCCGCCGGTGTGGCGTGCGCCGGTTCGTCGCCGACGTCCTCGCCGAGAACGCACTGGTGCGGCGGGTACTCACCGACATCGGCCTGCGCAGCCGCACGCGCGAGGAGGACGGCTCGCTGCACGTCGAACTCGAGCTCGACCCCGACGAGCGTTACCTGGCGTCGCTCGCCGAGCGCGAGGAGCGCGCGGACGTCGCCAGCCTGGCCGCCGTGCTCGCGCCGCGGTCGGTCGTGGTGGTGGGTGCGAGCCGCCGACCGGACTCGGTCGGCCACGCCGTGCTCGCCGGCATCGTGGCGGGCGGGTTCGCCGGCCGTCTCGCCGCGGTGAACCCGCACGCGGCGCAGGTGTGCGGGACCCCCTGCTACCGCTCGGTCGGAGAACTGCTCGAACCCCCCGACCTGGCGGTGCTGTGCGTGCCGGCGCCGGCCGTCCCCCAGGTGGCCGAGCAGTGCGGACGGCGCGGTGTGCGCGCGCTCCTGGTGATCACCTCCGGGCTGTCCGCCGAGCCTGCGCCGGCGGCCCGCCTGCTCGACGCCGTGCGCCGCTACGACATGCGGCTCGTCGGCCCCAACTGCCTCGGCATCGCCAACACCGACCCGGCCGTGTGCCTCGACGCGGGTTTCGCCGCTGCGGCCCCGGCCGGTGACGTCGGACTGGTGACGCAGTCCGGCGGGGTCGCGATCGCGGTGCAGGACGAGCTGCGGCGGCTCGGGGCGGGGGTCTCGACCATGGTGTCCACCGGGGACAAGTACGACGTCAGCGGGAACGACCTGCTGCTGTGGTGGCACGGTGACCCACGGACCCGGATGGCCGTGCTGTACCTCGAGTCGTTCGGCAACCCGCGCAAGTTCTCCCGGCTCGCCCGCCGGCTCGCCGAGCGGATCCCGGTCCTCACCGTGCGGTCGGGCAGCTCGGAGGCCGGACAGCGGGCGGCCGCCTCGCACACCGCGGCAACGGCGACTCCGCGGGTGATCCGGGACGCTCTGTTCCGGCAGGCCGGCGTGCTCGCGGTCGACCGGCTCGATCAGCTCTCCGAGCTGATCGCCACCGTGTCCTGGCAGCCCCTGCCGGCGGGCCGCCGGATCGCGGTGATCAGCAACGCCGGCGGCGCCGGGGTGCTGGCGGCGGACGCGTGCACGGCGAACGGCCTGGTGGTGGTGCCGCTGGCGGAGCGCACCCAGCGGGCACTGCGGCGCCTACTACCGGCCGACGCCGCGACGGGCAACCCGGTGGACACCTCCGCCGTCGTGGCGCCGGAGGTGTTCGCTGCGGCAGTGACCACACTGCTCGCGGCACCCGATGTGAACGCCGTCGTCGCGCTGACCGTGCCGACAGCCCTGGCCGACCCGTTCCCCGGCATCGCCCGCGCCGCGAACGAGGCGACGACGGGCAAGCCGCTACTGGCCGTCCGGCTCGCGCAGGCCGAACATGTGACCGCCGCGCCGGGCACCCGCCCCGGCCTGCGGGTGCCCTGCTTCGCCGAGCCGGCGGCGGCGGCCACCGCCCTCGCGCACGCTGCGGAGAGATCTCGCTGGCTGGCACGGCCGCGCAGCACCGGACCGGCTCCCGCCGATCTCGACCCGGTGCGCGCCGCCGGTGTCGTGACCGGGTTCCTGGGCGAGCACCCGGATGGGGGTGGCTGGACCCGGAGCGGGTCCAGGACGTGCTCGAGGCCTTCCGGCTGCCGATCCTGCGCGGTGTCGTCGTCGACGGCTCCGACGACGCGGTGGCTAGGTTCTCCCGGACCGGTGGCCCGGTCGCCCTGAAGGCGGTGGCCGACGGTGTGCTGCACAAGGCGGCCGCGGGAGGCGTGCGGCTGGGGTTGGGCAGTGCCGATGCGGTCCGGCAGGCTGCAGAGGAGTTCGTCGACCGGTTCGGCGCGCGGTTGCGCGGCCTGCTGGTCCAGCCGATGGCATCGGCCGGTGCCGAGCTCCTGGTCGGAGTGACGAGCGATGCGGTGTTCGGGCCGCTGGTCGCCGTGGGTCTGGGCGGCACCGTCACCGACCTGGCCCTGGACCGCACGCACCGCCTGGTCCCCCTCTCGGACGCCGATGCCGAGGAGATGCTCGGCGAGTTCCGCGCCGGGGAGAAGCTGTTCGATCCCGGTCGCGTCCCGGCCGTGGACCGTCCGGCGGTGCGGGAGGTGATCGTCCGGGTGGCCCGGCTGGCGGAACTGCTGCCGGAGGTGGTCGAGCTCGATCTCAACCCGGTGCTGGCCGGTCCGGACGGGTGCGTCGCCGTCGACGCCCGGATCCGGGTGGCCCCACCGCCGACCGACGATCCCGCCCTGCGGGCGTTGCGGATCTGATGCGGGCTTGCCCGGCCCGCCCCGCCGCGACACGCTGGGCCGGTGAGTGACAAGCCGATCGAACTCGATCTCGACGACGCGGGCGTGGCGACGAGCCTGCCCCGACCCGTGCACCCCCGTGACGGTGTGCAGCAGGTCCCGTACCGGCCGGTGCAGTTCCGGGACGACGATCTGCCGAGCGCCCTGGAGCGGTCGGCGGCATGGCTGCGTGACGCCCAGGAGTGGTTGGGCGAGGCCGTGGACGTGATCGCGATCCACCTGGACTACGACGAACGCGACGGGTCGCCGTACTACGACGTCAAGCTGCTGTGCAACGAAGAGGACCTGGCGGGTGCGCCCATCGCGGTGCGGGAGCAGGCTGCAGGACACACCAGCGCATAGCGGGACCGTCGCACGACACCGCGCTCGCCGGCATCCGGCTCACGTCTCGTGCCTCCTCGGGGCGTGGGCCGGTGTGGGCGCATCACCGTTCGCCCCCGTTCCGCTGGGCTGCCACTGGGCGGGAATCTCCCGGTCAGACCTGGTCGAGGGCCTCCACGCGGATGCGCTCGACGGCCGCCAGCACCTCGGCCAGAGTTCGGAACGGTGTGGCCGGCAGCGCGTGCATTTCGCGCTTCGACTGCACATCGGCGGCCCGTCCGGCCCGACGAGCCGGATGACGAGGCGTGCCCCTGGTCGTCTGGGCACGGGAGGTCGAAGTCCGGTGCTCTGTTTGGCCGAGGCGGGCCGAGCACGCGCCGGCGATGTTTGTGCTGCGCTGCATGGCGGCCAGCATCGACGACGGTTCGAGGCCGCCCAGGAGCGGGTACAGACGGGAAGCAGCATGAACGTTCATGTCGGCATCCAGGAGATCGGCCCGCTGCCCGGTGAGCATGTGTGCGGGGTGTTCCAGGAGCCGGTCGAGCGCGACCGCGCCATGACCCTGTTCTTCCGGGCCGGGCTGCTGGCGGGGGACTACTGTGTGGTCGTCGTCGACGCGGCCGACCCGACCGCGATGTTGCAGCTGCTCGGCTCCCGGGACGAGGTCAGCGAATGGCGCAGCGCAGGTCTGCTCGACATCCGCACCGCCACCGATCCGACGCAACCCGCCAACGCCCTGTCCGTCGACGAGATGCTCAGCATGTGGGACGCAATCACCGAGGAGGCGACGGGGTTCTCGGGTGCGTTCGCGCGCCTGGGTGGGGAGGCGAGCTGGTGGATCCCGCGGGCGAGCGAAGACCATCTCATCCGGTACGAGAGCGAGCTCACCAGGCGCATCCCCGACCAGTTGGGGGTGCTGTGCCTCTACGACGTCACCCAGTTCGGGGCCGGGGTGCTCATCGACGTCATCCGGACCCACCCCAAGGTCCTCGTCGGCAGCCTCGTGGTGGACAACCCGTACTTCATCCCCCCGGACGAGTTCCTCGCCACCCGGCGCCACGGCGGCACCGCGCCGCCGCCGACCGAGGACGAGGCGGCCGAACTCCTCGGCGCGGCGCTCGGCTGCACGGGACCGGCATCCCCGTGACCTGTCCGGCATGCCGCTGTTGCCGACCGGAGGGGCGGTAGCGCCTGTCGCGACCGGACCGGGCGGGCCGACCCGGCGGCCTCCGGTTCGTGTGGACCGACTGTGACCAGATGTTACTTTTGGAGAATCCGGTGACCGATCTCGACGGCGTGGAAGTCCGCGACGCGTTCACTACGGAGGTACTGATCGGGGGAGTCCCGGTGACCCCGCACGACCACCTCTGTGTCTTCTTCCGCGGCCGCGAGGAACGTGACCGGCTGTTGCTGCCCTACCTGCGTGACGGCCTCCGCGCCGGTCATGCCTGCCTGTGTGTGACCGCGGACGGCGAGAGCTCGGACCTGGTACGGCTCGTCGGCGAACCCGATCTCGACACCGGCCTGCTGCACGCGACGGAGGCGAAGGACACCTACCTGAGCGACGGCGCGTTCAGCCCGGAGTCCATGCTCGAGCGGTTGGACGGCTGGTCCACGCAGTTGCTCGTCGAGCAGGCCCGGCCGTTCGTCCGCGCCGCGGGTGACATGAGTTGGATCGAGCCCCTCATCTGCCCGACCTTCGTGGCCGACCTGCTCAGTACGAGGCACGGGTGACCCGTTGGGTGGAGGCCAACCCTGTGGTCGGTCTGTGCCTGTACGACCTCGATCTCTTCGACGGGGACGTCCTCGTACCCATGATCAAGGGGCACCCCACGGTCTGGTTGGACGGAGCCGTCATCACCAACCCCTACCACCTCCGGCCCGAGAAGTACGACACGGCCGCCGACCACCTGGTCGGGTCGTGACGCCGGATCCCGGCGCCGACGGACCATCGCGCCGCGGTCGCACAATCAGCGCTTCACCGGGGCCGGTCACCTGCGCGGGTGAGCCGGCGCAGTGCAGCCCCGCCGAGTGCGGTCACGATGGTGCCGCCCAGCACCCCGAGGAAGATCATCACAGCGCCCACCGCCCACAACCCGGTGGTGTCCTCGGCGGCGGCGGTGACCGACCACGCCGTGGTGAACGCGAGGGGCATGATCACGATGACGAGCCATGCGGGCAGTCGCTGCGTCGCGGCGATGCCGAGCGCGATCAGGCAGACGGCGCAGCCGATCACCTGCCAGGCCTGGTAGGGCCCACTGCTCACGCCCGTCGCGGGATCGACGTGGTAGCCGTGGTCCCAGTCCATCCACAGCCACCAGCACGACGCGGTCAGCAGCACGAGAATCCCGGCGCCCGCGATACGCGGGACGAAGCCGCGGAGGAGTCGGTCATCGGTCACCGGTCCACCTCTGCTGTGGACGTCGAGGCGGGTGTCATGGGCCCACCCTCGCGCGGCGCAGCGGGCCGGGCATCCGTAGATGTGCGGAACCGCTACGGGTCCTCGTCCGATTCGTAGACCAGCGGGTCGGATCAGGCTCACCCACCACGACTGGCCCGGCAGGACCCGGAACAGTTCCAACATCTGGTCTGCCGCAGCCGCTCACCAGCGCAGCGTCAGGGCGGCATCGGGCCGCTGGGTCCAGGGTCGCTCCCGGGCCGCCCGGGCACGAGGTTCCTGCTACTGCATGCGTTGTTCGGGCGCGTGCGCGATGGGTTCGGTGTCGAGTTCGAATCCCCAGTCCGTGTTGTGCTGGGCGAGGTCGACACCGCTCGTGTCCGGCCCGCCGGGGCTACCGCCGTTCTCCCCGAAATGTCCGGAGTCGGCGATGTAGGCGTGCCCGAGGCGTTCGTCGCCGGGGAGCTTGCCGGGCGGGAAGCTGTCCGGGATCGCGGCCAGGGCCGCCTCGAACATCTTCATGTGCGCGATCTCGCGGGTCATGAGGAACGTCAGTGTGTCCGTGCACCCGGCGTCGTCGGTGCATTTGATGAGGCGCTCGTAGGTGATCTTGGCGCGCGCCTCGGCCGCGATGTCCGAACGCAGGTCCGCCGTGGGTTCGCCGATCGTGTCGATGAAGCTCGCGGTGAACCGGTTTCCCATCGAATCCATCAGCTGCGGGTATCCCTGGAACAGCGGGCCGCTGTTGAGCGAGAGGTCGATGTAGTCGCTGTGGTCGCCGTTGAGCAGGTCGCCCAGGTAGTTGCCCTCCACCTGATCGATCAGCTCCGCGGGCGAGCCCTTGAGCAGCATCGTCAACGTCTGGGCCACCATCTCGAGGTGGGAGAGCTCTTCGGTGGCGATGTCGAGCAACAGGCTGCGGCGCTGAGGATCGGACTCGCGCCAGCCCTGGGTGAAGTAGCGCATCGCGGCGGCGAGCTCGCCGTTCGGACCGCCGAACTGCTCGAGCAGCATTTTCGCGAACCGGGGATTCGGCTCGTCCACGCGGACGTCGTACATCATGCGGGTGTTGTGCAGGAACACCGGAGGTCCTCTCGTCGGCTCACGGGCGGAACAGGACGCGGTGGCTCCGTGGGCGCCTTCATGCCGTCACGGGCCACCGCTGTGCTCTGTCCACCTGCCATGGTGGGTCTGCGATCGGCAGGGATGCTGCTTGCAGGCGGGGCCACCGGGCGACGTCCCGAGAGCACGAAGGCTTCCGCCCGACCTGGGCCCGCCGGGCCGGTGCGGGAGGAGTTCGGGTGTCCCGGGAGGTCAACCCGCGGACGTCTCCGATTCGTAGCCGGCGTTCTGGGCCTGCCACATCCAGCGGGCCTGTTCGAGCTGCCCGGTGATCTCGATGAACAGGTCCTGCGTCACCAGGTCGCTCTTCTCGGTCTCCTGGATGCGCGGGCGGATGCGCCGTACGGCGATGTCGAGCGATTCGGCGATCTGCCTGATGACGTCGCGGTCCTTCAGCCAGCCGTCGTTCATCTGCGGGATACCGCTCTGCGCGGCGACGGTCGCGGCCCGTCCGTCCGGGGGGACCCCGATCGCGGCGGCACGCTCGGCCACCTGGTCGGAGTACTGACGGGCGACCCCGACCAGTTCGTCGAGGTGCTGGTGCACGTCGTGGAACTGGCGACCGACCAGGTTCCAATGGGCCTGTTTGGCCTCGAGGGAGAGATCGAGAAGGTCGACCAGCGTGGCCTGCAGCGCCCCGCCGGTGGTGTCGCGGGCCTGGTCGTCGAGGACGCTGGAAATGGGCTCAACCATGACTGTGAGACTCCTTCTGGATGTCGTCGGCTCTGGCGGCCTCACCGTGGACCGGCCACCTGGTCGGGTGGAGGTGAGATGCCCCGACTCGTCGGCGACGAACCCGTCGCGGCGCGGGAACGGTCACCTGCTGGATGCGCCGACGCGGTGCTGTTGTGGACTGATACCGCGTACGCGTTTGAATGTGGTGCTGAGCGAAGCCACTACCGTAGCCGACCTGCCGGGCCACCGCACCGATGATGGCAAGGGCGTCGCGCCGGATCGGGTCGCCGCCGGCCGCCTCCACCCGATCGCGTCGACGTGCACCTCGCCCCGGCGGCCGACCAGTGTGACGACACCGGGACGGCGAGAAACTCATCGCCCGCCCCGTCGGCGGCCCCGCGTCACGCAGCCCCCAGGACCTGCCGGCCGCTGTCGGTGATGCCGGCGGCGACGCGTCGTCCGATCGGCCCCGGCTCCGCGGTGCTGATGAGCCCGGCATGGAAGAGTTCGTGTGTCGCAACGTGGTCGCAGTATCGGCCGTCGATGAGCAGATCGGGCTCGCAGCCGCACAGCGCCTCGCCGCGGCCGGCGGCGACGGCGCGCAGCATCGCGAGGTGGCGGCGGGTCAGCGTCGGCTGGCTCGTGGTGGGGGACATCGGTCGGGCTCCCTTCCGTGAACGGCGCCCCGCTCCGGGCCGTGCCGAGGCCACCGCGCCGGCGACCGGACAGCACGTCCCCTGGTCATGGCGCGCACGGTAGGAGCAGGGACCGACAGTTTCGAACATGCGTTCCCAGGCGCACCGACCCATTGGCCGGCGGCTCGCTGGCGATCGCCCTGCCGCCGACCTATGAGGTGGTCGGCTGGCTGGCCCCGATCCTGTTGCTCGCCCGCGTCGCGCAGGGCATGTCGCTGGGTGGCGAGGTCTCCAACGCGTCGGCCTACCTTGCCGAGATCGCGCCGCCGGACCGGCGTGGCCGCTACTCGTCGTTCTTCTACATCTCCACGGGCACCGCCGTGCTCATCGCGTCGCTGCTCGGTGCGCTGCTGGCCACCACGATGAGCGAGGACCAGCTGGCCTCCTACAGCTGGCGGATCCCGTTCCTGATCGGCGGCGTGCTGGGCTTCGTCGGGCTCTGGCTGCGACGCACCATGCCCGAGACCGATCAGTTCGAGGAGAACAGGAGCAAGGCGCAGGCGCTGCGGCGCCCGCTGTGGACGACGCTGCGCGAGCACCCGAAGGCCGTTGGCCAGCTCGTCGGCTTCACCCGGCTCTCCACGCTCTGCTATTACACGTTCTTCTCCGCGCTCATCCCGTTCGCGGTGCGGTCCCGCGGCGTCGACGCCGGCGACGTGTTCGTGGCGCTGTCCATCGCGACCGCACTGTTCGTCGCATTGCAGTACCCGATGGGGGTGCTCTCGGACTGCTTCGGCCGCAAGCCGCAGCTGCTGGTGTGGTCGGCGGGCACGGCCCCGCTGGTCATCCAGTCGCTGTCCCAGGCGGGCCTGGCCGACGCGTTCTTCGTCTACGTCGCGGTGGGCGCCGCGATCGCATTCGTAGTGATCCTGACCCTGCGGGAGACGAAGGGCGAGGTGCTGCGATGAGCGAGGTTGCGAGCGAGCTCGTGCTGCTCACCGAGCTGATCCGGCTGCGGTCGGTGAGTTCCGGGGAGGGCGCGCCGGCCCGCGACTGCGGCGCGGCGCTCGAGGGGGCGGGTCTGGACACCCGGCTGCTGGGCTGGGCGGACGGGCGTGCGCAGCTCGTCGCGCGGACGCGTGAGAGCGACGGCCCGCCCCTGACACTCACCGGGCACCTGGACACGGTGCCCCGACCCGGCCGGGTGGCGGGTCGCCCCGTGGGCGGCCGAACGCGACGGCGACCGGATCGTGGGCCGGCGGGGCCAGCGACATGAAGTCCGGGGTCGCTGCCGCCGTCGTCGCGGTGGCCGAACACGCGCGCCGGCCGCACCGCTGCCGGGGTGTGCAGGTGGTGCTGACAGCGGGCGAGGAGACGGGCTGCACCGGAGCACTGCTCATCGACGCCGCCGCGCTGGCCGGCGGTGGGCCGCTGCTGGTCGCCGAGCCGACCGGCAACACGCTGGTGCCGGCGCACAAGGGCGCGCACTGGATGCGGCTCGGTGCGGCCGCCGGGCGGCGCACGGTTCGGCACCCGAGCTCGGCGACAACGCCGTGGTCCGGCTGGCCCGGGCGGCCGTGGCCCTGCACGACCACGCCGACCGGCCGTACGACGAGCGGATCGGAGCGGTGACCGCGAACGTCGGTGTGCTGCGCGGTGGCGCGGCGCCCAACGTCGTGCCGGACGCCGCCGAGTTGCTGCTGGACCTGTGCACCGTGCCGGGGCCCGACACGCAGCGGTTGCGCTCGCTCGTCGGTGAGCTGGCCGGGGACGGGGTGCAGGTCGAGGACCACGTGGTGCTCCCGCCGGTGGACACCGCGGCGGACGACCCGTTCGTCGATCTCGTCCGGTCCTCGCTGAAGACGGTCGGCCTCGACGACGCCCCGGCCCCGCCGGCCCGCTACTTCACCGACGCGTCCGTCCTCGCCGGCCTCCTCGGGAACGGGCCCGGCGCCGCGGACCCGACGGTGATCCTCGGGCCAGGGGAGACCGCACAGTGCCACGTCGTGGACGAGTGGTGCCTGGCCGGCAGGGTGGAGCAGGCCACCGAGCTCTACCAGGACCTGCTCGACCGCTGGTGCGGTTCCCCACGCTGACGCCGGGCCCGCCTCAGCGGGTCCCGACCTCGATACGCGGGTATTCCGGGCGCCACATGGCCTGATGGACCTGCTGGATCGGATCGTCGACGTCGACCTGGGTCAGGCCCTCCTCGGCGGCGGTGAGGGCGACGGCCACCGCAACCGCAGCCGAGACCGTGCGCAGGTCCTCCACGGGCGGGAGCAGCGGTGCGCCCGGGATCTGGGCATCGGAGAGCTGCGCGACCGCGTCGGCAGCGGCGGCGATCATGTGGTCACTGATGCGGCGGGCGCGGGCGACCGTCACGCCGAGGCCGAGCCCGGGAAAGACCAGGGCGTTGTTGGCCTGGGCGATCCGGTAGGTGCGGTCGCCGTGGACCACCGGTGCGAACGGACTGCCGGTGGCGACGAGCGCGCGGCCGTCGGTCCAGCGGATGAGGTCCTCGGGCCGGGCCTCGCACCGGGACGTCGGGTTGGACAGCGGCATGATGATCGGCCGCTCCGTGTCAGCGGCCATCTGCGCGACGATCGCCTCGGTGAACGCGCCGGTCTGGGTCGAGGTGCCGATGAGCATCGTGGGCCGGACGCGGGACACGACGTCGGCGAGGGTGATCCCACCGTCGCCGGAGCTCGACCAGCCGGCCACCTCGCTCGCCGGGCGGGCGTACGGCAACTGGAAGTCGTAGAGTCGGTCGGCGTCGTCCTCGGTGAGCAGGCCGGATCGTCCCAGCGCCCAGAACCGCCTGGTCGCCTCCCGCGGGTCCAGCCCCTCCCGGACCATCTCGTCGCGCATCATGTCCGCGATCCCGAGGCCGGCGGTGCCGGCACCGTGGATGACGACCCGCTGGTCACGCAACCGGGTGCCCGCGGCACGGACGGCGGCGAACGCGGCGGCGAGCACCACGGCGGCGGTGCCCTGCATGTCGTCGTTGAACGTGCTGCACCGGTCGGCGTACCGCTGCAGGATGCGCCGGGCGTTGCCGGCGCCGAAGTCCTCCCAGTGCAGCATCGCGTCGGGGAAGAGCTTCGTCGCGGTGGTGACGAAGGCGTCGATGAGATCGTCGTAGCGCTGGTCCTGGACGCGAGCGTGCCGGGTTCCCAGGTACATCTCATCATTGAGCAACCGCAGATTGTCGGTTCCCATGTCCAGCACCACGGGGATGACCCGGTGCGGGTGGATCCCGGCGGCCGCGGTGTAGACGGCGAGCTTGCCGATGGCGATCTCGATACCGCCGACACCCTGGTCGCCGATGCCGAGGATGCCCTCGGAGTCGGTCACCACGATCAGGTCGACGTCGTCGCTGCCCATGCCGGAGTTGAGGAACGCGGCCTCCGTGTCCTCCGGGTGGTCAACGGACAGGTAGACCCCACGCGGCCGGCGGAACTCGTGGCTGAACCGCTCGATGGCCAGCCCGACGGTCGGGGTGTAGACGACCGGCAGCATCTCGGAGATGTGCTCGGACAGGAGGCGGTGGAACAGCACCTCGTTCCGGTCCCGCAGGTTGGCCAGGTACACCCACTTACGCAGGTCGCCCTCCTGGGCGCGGTACTGGGCGTACACCCGCCGGAGCTGTCCTTCCAGGGTGGTGACCCCGGTCGGCAGCAGGCCGGTCAGCCCGAGCGTCCGGCGCTCCTCGACCGTGAACGCCGTGCCCCGGTTGATGGTCGGGGCGGCCAGCACCGCGCTGCCGCGGGCGCGGATCCGGGCGACGACGCCGTCCGCCGTGGTGATCAGCTCGTAGGGTGTTTCGTTCATGACGCCCCTTCCCGGGCACTGGTGCGTGCTCAGACCGACGTGGGCTGGTCGTGCCGGTCCTGGCCGATGCGGGCCGGGCCCGGCCCGCCGTGCGACGGGTCGAGGTGGGTGGGCCGGTGGCCGGGCAGCGGACGTTCCACCAGCTCCGGCGGCTCGTCGTCGTCGATCATGGTGGCCTCGTCGAACGGGTCCTGTCCGCTGAGGACACGTCGAGCCTGCTCGCGATCGAACTCGCCGACCCAGTTGCCGATCAGCACCGTGGCCACCGCGTTGCCGGAGAAGTTGGTGACCGCGCGGGCCTCGGACATGAACCGGTCGATGCCGACGATGAGCCCGACACCGTCGACGAGGTCGGGGCGGTGGGACTGCAGGCCGCCGGCGAGGGTCGCGAGGCCGGCGCCGGTCACGCCGGCGGCGCCCTTGGAAGCGATGATCATGAACAGCAGCAGGGAGACCTGCTCGCTCAGCGAGAGCGGGTCGCCGAGTGCCTCGGCGATGAACAGCGAGGCCATCGTCAGATAGATGGCGGTGCCGTCGAGGTTGAACGAGTAGCCCGTGGGCACGGTGATCCCGACGACCGGCCGGGAGACGCCCAGATGCTCCATCTTGGCGATCAGCCGAGGCAGTGCGGTCTCCGACGAGGAGGTGGAGACGATGAGCAGGAACTCCCGGCCGAGGTACCGCAGCAACCCGAAGATGCTCATGCCGGCGCCGATTCGCAGGATCAGCCCGAGGACGCCGACGATGAAGATCAGGCACGTGATATAGAAGGCGAGCATGATCTGCCCGAGGCTCGCGAGGGCCGACCAGCCGGTCTCCCCGACGACGGCGGCGATGGCGCCGAACGCGCCGATCGGCGCCGCCCACATGATCATCGCGAGGATACGGAAGACGAGGCGTTCGAAGTGCTTGACGCCGCGCAGGACGGCCTGGCCGGACCGGCCGAGCCCCTGGACGGCGAACCCGACGAACAGCGCGACGAACAGGGTCTGCAGGACGATGTCGCCGGTGAGGGGCGAGACCAGCGTCGTCGGGATGATGCCGAGCAGGAACTCGGTGGTCGACTGCGCCTCGCCGCCGGCGGCCTTCTCGGCTGCCGATCGGGCGGACTCGGAGATCTGCAGCCCGGCGCCGGGGTGGAGCAGGTTGCCCACGACCAGCCCGATGATCAGGGCGACGGTGGACATCCCGATGAAGTAGGCCAGGGCCAGGCCGCCGACCTTGCCGACCTTGGCGGCCTGGCGGATCGAGCCGATGCCCAGCACGATGGTGCAGAAGATGACCGGGCTGATCATCATCTTGATCAGCGCGACGAAGCCGGTTCCGAGCGGTTTGAGCGCTTTGCCGACCTCCGGCGCGAGCAGGCCGACGGCGACGCCGGCGACGACGGCCAGGATGACCGCGATGTAGAGGTAATGGGTCCGGTCGCGCCGCCGTGTCGGCGGCTCGACGCCTGTTGTGGTGGTGCCGGGCACGGATCCTCCTGTGGACTTCAGGGGTGCGCTGACGGCGGTTGCGCGCCCCGTGTTCGAGGGGCAACCTGCTGACGCAGCATGAGGGTCGGTGTGAGGAGGACCGCCTTTTCGCTCATTGAGTTCAGATGATCGGGAGATGTCGGGTTGCTCAGCACCGTGGGTGAGCGCGACCGGAGGTTCAGCCCCCGGCGGTGGAGCCTGGCCACTCAGCTCTTCGCGATCCAGACGGCGATCGTGCTGCTCGTGCTGATCGGCGCGGGAGTCGCCGCCTTCCTCAACGCCAGTACCACCAACTCGGAGGCCGCCCAGGACGAGGTCCTCGGGGTGGCCCGCGCCGTCGCCGCGGCCCCGACGGTCCGCGAGGCGCTGACCTCGACCGATCCGAGCGCCGTGCTGCAGCCCCTGGCCGAGCAGGTGCGCCGGGAGACCGGAACCGACTTCGTCGTCGTGATGACCGTGAACGGCGTGCGGCTCACCCATCCCGATCCGTCGCAGATCGGCGGTCTGTTCCGGGGGACCATCGAGCCGGCCACCCGCGGAGAAGCGATCACGGAGACGTTCACCGGAACCCTGGGGCCGTCGGTGCGAGCCGTCGTGCCGGTCGTGGCCGGGGGCGAGGTCCGCGGGCTCGTGTCGGTCGGCCAGACGGTCACCAGGGTCAGCCGGGAGCTGGTGGCGCAGATCCCGCTCCTGCTCGGTACGACGGTGGCCGCCCTCGTGCTCGCGGGCCTCGGCTCCTGGCTGGCCAGCCGCTGGTTACGCCGGACCACCCACGACCTGGGCCCGGCCGAGCTCAGCCGGATGTACGAGTACTACGACGCCGTGCTGCACGCGGTTCGCGAGGGTCTGCTGCTGCTGGACCGTGCCGGGGCCGTGCAGCTCGTCAACGACGAGGCCCGCCGCCTGCTCGCCCTGCCCGAGGACCCGGTCGGCCGCCGGGTCGACGACATCGGGCTTCCGGAAGCGCTCGGTGCGGCCCTGTCCACCGGGGATCAGCGGTCCGACGAGATTTTCCTGACCGACGACCGGATCGTCGTGGTCAACCAGGCTGCTGCCCGCTGGGACGGCACGCGCCTGGGTACGGTCGTGACGCTGCGCGACCACACCGAGCTGCGGGCGCTCGTGAGCGAGTTGAAGACGATCCGCGGGTTCGCTGAGTCGCTCAACGCACAGGCCCACGAGTCCGCCAACCAGCTCCACACCGTCATCTCGCTGATCGAGCTGGGACGACCGGAGCAGGCGCTGCGGTTCGCCACCGCCGAGCTCACCGTCGCGCAGGAGATGACCGACCTTGTGATCGGCGGCGTGCACGAGCCGGAGGTCGCTGCCCTCATCCTCGGCAAGGCCGCCGAAGCCGGTGAGCGCGGCGTGGATCTCGTCATCGCCGACGACGTCGAGCTCCCGTCCGGGGTCGCCGATCCGCGGGATCTGGTGACCATTGCCGGCAACCTCCTGGACAACGCGATCGACGCGGCCGTCGAAGGGTCGCCGCCGCGGTGGGTGGAGATCGGAGCCCGGATCGTGAACCCGGTGAACGGCCGGGGCGACGCGGATCTGGAACTCCGCGTCGCGGACAGTGGCCCCGGAATGCAGCCCGACGACGTGCCCAGGGCGTTCCAGCGAGGCTGGTCGACCAAGCCGCACGACCGCGTGCTGGGTCGCGGACTGGGGCTGGCGCTCGTGACGCAGGCGGTGCACCGCTACGGCGGCGCCGTCGTGGTCACGACGGATCGCGGCGCGGTGTTCACCGTGAGCCTTCCCGTTCCGCCGGCCGCACGCGGTGACGGCGACCCGCGGCCGCGAGCCCCCACGAGCGAGGCCGTCGAACCGGACCGCCCGGCCGGGGTCAGCTCGGACGTCTCATGATCAGGGTGCTCGTCGTCGAGGACGAACCCGTGTCGGCGGCGGCGCACGCCGAGTACGTGGGACGGGTACCCGGCTTCGTCGTCGCCGGGCACGCCGCGACCGGGCTGGCCGCGCTCCGCCGACTCGCGGCCGACCCGGTGGACCTGGTGCTGCTCGACATCTACCTGCCCGACATCACCGGCCTCGAGGTCCTCCGCCGGCTGCGCGCGGCCGGCAACACCACCGATGTCATCACCATGACGCGTGCGCGCGACCTCGCGGTCGTGCAGGCAGCAGTGTCCTACGGCGCCACGCACTACCTGGTGAAGCCGTTCACGTTCGCCACGGTGCGCAGGAAGCTGGAGCAGTACCGCGCCTACCGGGCGGAACTCCTGGGGCACCAGCAGATGATCGCCCAGGCCGACATCGACCACCTGCTCGGTGCGCTCCGCGAGGCCGGCCCGGCACCGCTCCCGAAGGGGCTCAGTCGCGAGTCGCTGTCCGCCGTTGCCGCGGCACTCGGGACGACCGGGCCGGACAGCGGCCTCTCCGCCACGGAGATGGCGACCATGCTCGGCGCATCACGGGCCACCGCACGGCGTTACCTGGAGTACCTCGCGGAGGCCGGGCTGGCGATCCGGCACACGCGCTACGGCCGGGCCGGCCGTCCCGAGGTGGAGTACCGCCACCGCCGGCCGGGTGACCGCGTGCACGCACCGTAGGACGCGGACCTGCGGTCAGCCGGGCGCGTTCTCGCCTGCTCCGTCCTGGCCGCCGGCGAACACGGGCAGCGCCCGTACCACGTCGGGGGGAAGGCCGAGGCCGTCCTCGCTGGCGGGGTTCACCGCCAGCCACATGTCGTCCGACGGCCAGTTGGCGGCGAGCGCAGCGATCGGTATGCGCAGCGCCGTGCCGGGATCCGCTCCGGCCGACCGCAGCGCGTCCTCGGAGGTGAAGACCGGGATGTACCGCTGGCCGTCCTGTTCGATGACGGGCAGCGCGATCGCACCCTCGGGCTGGTCCGCGCCCTCGGGCGGCGAGACCTGCGGCAGCAAGGCGATGCTGCTCGCAAGGTCGCGCAGGGCGGCTGTGGTGTCGCCCGGATCCGTGCCGGGGGAGGCCGCATCCGTCGAGAACCCTTGATCGTCTGACGCCGAGGTCGTCATGGCTGGTCCTTCCTGGGACATCTTCTTCATGGGTCGGGTGCGAGCCGGCGCAGGGCTACCGACCGCGGATCATGTGGGCGCACTTCTCCCCGATCATCATGACGGTGATGTTGGGGTTGATCGCCGGGAGGAACGGCAGGATCGAAGCGTCGGCGACCCGTAGCCCGCTGACCCCGCGCACCCGCAACTGCGGGTCGACCACGGCATCCGGGTCGGAGTCCGGGCCCATCCTGGCCGTGCAGGCCGGGTGGTAGACGGTGTTGTGGGTCTTGGCGATGTAGTCGGCGAGCTCGGCGTCGGTCACCGCGTCCGGGCCCGGCGCGAGCTCGCGGGCGATCCACTCGGCCAGGGCGGGCTGCTCGGCGATCTGCCGGGCCAGCTTGACCCCGGTGAGCATGACGCGCATGTCGTGTTCCTCGGCGTCGGTGAAGTACCGGGGATCGATACGCGCCCGGTCGCGGAAATCCCGGGTGCGCAGCCGGACGGTCCCGCGGGACCGGCCCCGCGTCACGTTGGGGGTGAGGCAGAAGCCGTTCTCCGTGGTGGGGTAGCCCCAGCGCAGCGTGTTCAGGTCGAACGGGACCGAGCCGTAGTGCATCATCAGGTCCGGCCGGTCGAGCCCGGGTTCGGTCCGGTGGAACAGCCCGGCCTCCCACCACTGGGTGGAGCGGACGACCATCGGTTTCGCGGCCTCCCACATGACGAGGCCCTCGACGTGGTCGTCGAGGTTGGCCCCGACGCCGGGGCTGTCCACGAGCACGTCCAGGCCGAACTCCCGCAGGTGCTCGGCAGGCCCGATCCCGGAGAGCATGAGCAGCTTGGGCGTGTCGATCGCGCCGGAGGACACGATGATCTCGCGGCGGGCGGCCACCGACTCGTAGTGGAAGGTGGCCGAGTCGAGGTAGTCGACGGCGGTGGCCCGCCGGTCGTCGTCGAACCGGATCTGCTTGGCCCAGGCGTTGACCCGGACCTCGAGGTTCCCCCGCTCGCCCATGATCGGGTGCAGGTACGCATGTGAGGACGACATGCGGATGTTGTCCTCGTCGGCGTTGATCTGGAAGAAGCCCGCGCCCTCGAGGACCGTGACGCCCTCGTTGAACCGCACGGTCGGCATCCCGGCCGCCGCTGCGGCCTCCAGCACGGCCGCCCCGCACGGGTCGTCCGGCGGGACCTGGCGGATCTTCACCGGCCCGGAGCGGCCGTGGCCCTCCCATGGCCCGTCGTTGTTCTCCAGCCGGGCCACCAGGGGCCAGCACTCGTCGGCGCTCCATCCGGTGCAGCCCTTCGCGGCCCACTCGTCGAGGTCCTCACGGGGCGGCCAGAACGCGATGCACGAGTTGTGCGACGAGCAGCCCCCGAGCACCTTCGCCCGGGCGTGGCGCAGGAAGCTGTTGCCGCGTTGCTGCGGCTCGACCGGGTAGTCCCAGTCGTAGCCGGAGTCGAGCAGGTGCATCCACTCCCCGAGCTCCAGGATGTTCGGGTCGTCGACGTCGGACGGCCCGGCCTCGAGCAGGCAGACGGTCGTCTCGGGGTCCTCGGAGAGCCTGGCCGCCAGGGCGCAGCCCGCCGAACCGCCACCCACCACGACGTAGTCGAAGGTCGCCGTCACGGTGCCTCCTCGAGGTTGTCCGCCATGTGCTGCGGGAGCGTGCCCAGCTTGTGGCGCCCCCGCAGCCGGAACCACACCAACCCGCTGAGGGCTACGAACCCGATGGAGATGAACGCGACCCACCGCAGGTACCAGCGTTCGCCGTACACCTCCGCCCGGGGCCAGGCCAGGTTCAGCGCCATGAGCGAGCCCCACAGCACCGCCAGGATGTTGACCGGCAGGCCCGGTCGCCCGAGCGAGAAGTAGCGCCGGCCCTCCGGATCACGCACCGGCCACTCGCCGCGCAGCCGCGCGGCGAGCATGGGCGCGGTGACGAGCAGGTAGGCGAGGTAGATCATGATGATCGCGACGCTGGTGACCGCTGTGAAGATCTCCGGCGTGCGGATGTTCACCACCAGGGTGCCGATCGCGATCGCGCCGATGAGGATCGCGGGCACGATCGGTGTCTTGTGCTTCGGATCGACTCTGGCCAGCGCCGAGGCTGCGGGCAGGGCGTTGTCCCGGGCCATCGCGAACATCATCCGGATCGCCGCCGTGTGCACGGCCAGGACGCACACCGTGATGGCGATGGCGATCGAGATCAGGATGATCTTGCCGAGCGTGCCGCCCAGCACCAGCAGGACGATGTACTGCAGGCCGCCCGCGACGTCGCCGATCAGCGGATCGGTGAGATCCGGTGCGGCGAGGATCCCGAAGAGCAGGATCAGCCCGCCGAGCACGAACGACGCGGTGATGGCACGCAGGATGGCTGCCGACGCGGTACGCCGTGGGTCGACGGTCTCCTCGCCGAGGGAGCTGGCGGTGTCGAAGCCGTACATGACGTAGGCCGAGGCGAGCGACGCGATGAGGAACGCCCCGAAGTAGCCGAGCGGCATTCCCGAACCCCGGCCCTGGGTGTCGAACAGGACGGTGGGCGGGTTGTGGATGTTGATCGCCAGCAGCACGATGATCGCGACGGCGGCGACCAGCTCGATGAACACGCCGGTGCTGTTGATCCGTGACATCAGCTTGACCCCGAGCGCATTGATCAGCGTGGTGAAGACGATGAGCGCGGTACCGAGGATGACGGCATTGACCGCGAAGTCGTAGGGGTCGTCGCCGTCGCCCACGAACTGGAACTCGGCGAGGCCGTAGTCGCTACGGCGCTCGGTCCCACTCATGGCTGTCCCTTCAGGTGCGGTGAGGACCCCGCGTCAGCCTTTGAACCAGCGTGACGGCTCCGACGCCGTGTTGAGCCAGATGTGCTTGGCCTCCCGGTACTCCGCCAGCCCGGTCGGGCCGAGTTCGCGACCGTTGCCGGAACGCTTGAAACCGCCCCACTCCGCACCGGGAACGTACGGGTGGAAGTCGTTGATCCAGATCGTGCCGTGGCGCAGCGCCCCGGCCACCCGGTGCGCCCGGCCGATGTCGCGCGTCCAGACCGCTCCGGCCAGTCCGTAGTCGGTGCCGTTCGCCAGGGCGATCGCCTCGTCCTCGGTGCGGAACCGCTCGATGGTGAGAATCGGCCCGAACGTCTCCTCGCGGACCACCCGCATGTCGGGGCGGCAGTCGTCGAGCACCGTGGGGCGGAAGAAGAACCCCGTGCGGAGTTCGGAGTCCTCCGGGCGGCGGCCGCCCGCCACGAGCCGGGCGCCCTCCTCGAGTGCCGAGGCCACGAACTCCTCGATCTTGGCGAGTTGCTGTTCGGAGACCAGCGGCCCGGACTCGGTCTCCGAGTCGAGCCGTTGCCCAACCGGATCCGTTCGGCACGGCGCCCCAGCTCCGTCACCAGGGCGTCGTGCAGCGGATCCTCCACGAGGAGCCGGGCGCCGGCCGAGCAGACCTGGCCCGAGTGCAGGAACACCGCGAGGAGCGCGTAGTCGACGACGGTCTCGACGTCGGTGTCGGCGAAGACGATGTTCGCGTTCTTGCCGCCGAGCTCGACGGCGACCTTCTTCACCGTCTCCGCGCTCGCCCGGATGATGGCCTGGCCGGTGCGTACGCTCCCGGTGAACGAGGCCATGTCGACGTCCGGGTGTTCGGTCAGCGGCGCGCCGACCGTCGGACCGTCGCCGAGGACGAGGTTGACCACGCCGCGCGGGATACCCACCTCGTCCAGGAGCCCCACCAGCTTGATGGTGCTCAGCGGCGTGACCTCACTGGGCTTGATGACCGTGGTGTCACCGGCGGCCAGTGCCGGGGCGACCTTCCAGGACAGCTGCAGCAGGGGGGTAGTTCCACGGCGTGATGAGTGCACACAGGCCGACCGGCTCGTACACGACGCGGCTCACGACGTGGTGCCGGTCGGCGTCGACGATCCGTCCGGCGTCCTTGTCGGCGAGGTCGGCGTCGTAGTGGAACACCGCGACGACGTCGTCGACGTCGATGCGGCTCTCGACCAGCTCTTACCGGTGTCGAGGGTCTCGATGCGCGCGATGTCCTCCTTGTCGCGCACCAGCAGGTCGGCTGTCCGGCGCAGCAGCGCGGCGCGTTCCGCGGTCACGGTGCCGGGCCACCACCCGCCCTGGAGAACGCGGCCTTCGCGGCGGCCACCGCCCGCTCCACGTCATGGCGGGAGGCCTGGTCGACCTCCTGGATGACGGAGCCGTCGAAGGGATTGATCACCGGCGCCGTCGCGCCGTTCGATCCGGCGGTCCAGGAACCGTCGATGTAGAGATCCGGCACGGGTTCCTCCTCGGTCAGGCCGCGGCGGTTCAACGCTGAACCCCTGCAGGCCCGCCGTCCCCGGCCCAGCAGCACGAGACGGACCCGCTGAGGCGACCCGGAAGGCGGAACCGCCATCACCGGCAGCGCCGGGTGGCCGAGCGGGGCCGGCGGGATTGGCACGCTCGCCGGTGGGTACCGGGTTCCTCATGAGGGATCAGGTCGCCCCGGGTGGAAGGACCGGGCGAGGAGCGGGAACCGGGGCGGGCCCGGAGCCGACGACCATCCCGGGACGGCCTGCGTCGACGTGAGCGTGGACGGTTGTCACCGCGGCCCGACGTCGTGCGTGATCGTGCCCTATCCGGACTGGATCGGCCCCGACGCCCGGAGCCGGATCCTGGCCCAGACGAAGGTGCTCGACGTCTTCCCGATCGGCCATCGCGGCCGCGTCCGCGCCGGGATCGGTGCCGGATCGACGGTGTACATCGCCGGGGCCGGGCCGATCGGGCTCGCCGCTGCTGCGGCGGCGCTCTCACTCGGAGCCAGTGCGGTGGTCGTCGGGGACCTGGACCCTGACCGGCGCGCACGTGCCCGCACCATCGGGTGCCGGACCCTCGACATCACCGCGGGCCCGCTGCCCGACGAGATCGAACGGCCGGGGGTGCTCGACGTGACCGTGACGGACATCCGGTGCACGGACGGGAGCGGCACTCCTGGCCTCGGCAGGACCGACGACCTCGACGGCTGGGGGCACGACCGGCGCCGCCTCGACGAGCTCCCACTGCCCGAGTGCGCTCCCGACCGGGTGGGCAATACCTCTGGTGATCTGGGCGTCCGTCATCTCGGACGCCACCGGCAACGGGGCCATTGCCCCCGTCCTCCCCGTCGACAGCGGATCACGGGCGACGGCTGACGCCGTGTGCCACGGCTGTCGGTTCTCACCGCAGTCGCTGCCACAGCGCCAATAGCAGGTCCGAGGCCGCGCGGTGCATCGTCGTCACCGGACCGGGGTCCGGTAGGTGGCTCGGAACCTGTCTCGGTTACCGCGCCTGCCCGGGGGTACCTGCAATCGTCGGTTTCTGCGATGAGGTGGGAGGAGTGCCGGCATGGCTGGGGAAACGGGTTTCAGTGACGTCGTCTACGACTTGGTCTCGGTGGAGTACCACGCCCTGAAGGGCGGGTACGTCTATGGCCAGTATGTCCGTGACGCCGAGAACGAGGGGCATCAGGAGATCGCGGACTTCTTCCGTGAGGTGACGAGGGAGGACGCGACGCGGGCGGAGAAGTGTCATCGCCTCCTTCTTGAGCTCTCCGGTGCGAAGGTGGAATGAGCCGGGCCGGCCCCTCGACGAATGCCGCGCTCGATGTGATCGCTCTCGGCCGGATCGCGCGGGATCTCGTCGTCCTGGTCGATGACGTGCCCGGGCCGCACGGGACGACGCCGGTGGGTGAACGGCGGGAACTGCTGGGTGGGAAGTGGCCCGTCGGCCCGGTGTGGCCACCGGCCTGGTCGTCGACGTGGTGGACTCCCGCGGGAGCTGGCACTACCTGGAGGCCAGGGTGGTGTCGGATGGCGCGCCGCAGCAGGGTCGGCTCCGTGCGCTGCCCTGCGTGGAGCACCGACCCGCTCCGGGTCGCCGGGACGTGCTGGATCCGGTGAGCTGAGAGCCCTTGCCGGGCCTGCCGTTGTCGGCCGAGGTTGATGTGCTGCGTGCGGATCACCGTGAGGCGGTGTGCCGCTGGTGGATGTCGTGGTGGTGGTACCACTGGGCTGGGTGATGCATTCGTCGCGGGTCCGGTCGCGGGGCTGGCGCGCGGCGCTGGGCCGGGGCAGGCGGGCCGTCGGCCACCGCGGATGTCCCACGTAGCGCGGCCGGTCGCGGCGCTGACGTGCCGGAACCTGCATGAGGCCACCGGGTGGGTCGCGGCCGTGTTGTGCTCGGGTCGTCAGCGCAGCTCGGGTAGCACCTTGTCCGCCCAGGCGTTGAAGAACGCCTCCTGGTTGTGGCCGATCTGCTGCACGTAGACCTCGTCGAATCCGGCGTCGAGGTACTTCCACACGGCGACGAGGTGGCGCTCCGGATTCGGTCCGCAGGCGATCTGCTGGCCGACGGCCTCTTTGGACACCAGGCTGTTGGCCTGCTCGAAGTCCTGCGGCCGTGGCAGCGTCGAGGGGAGTGGGCCGGGTAGCAGCTTGTTGGCCCACAGCCGGTGCGCGGTCTCCAGCCCGATGTCCTCGGTGTCGGCCCAGCACACCTTCATCCCACCTTGCACCGGTTTGTCCCCGCCGCCCGAGGAGCGGAACAGCGCCACCAGGTCACGGTCGGGCGTGGTGGTGCAGTATCCGTCGCCGAGTTGCGCGGCCAGCCGGGTGGCGCGTGGTCCGAGCCCGGCGATGTAGATCGGTACCGGCTGCTGCGGGCGGGTGTAGATCCGGGCGTTCTCGACGGTGTAGTGCCGGCCGTGATGGCTCACCTCGCGGCCGGTGTGCAGCTCGCGGATCACGCCGATGGCCTCCTCGAGCATCTGCAGGCGCACCGCGGCCGGTGGCCAGCGGTGGCCGAGGATGTGTTCGTTGAGTGCCTCGCCGCTGCCCACGCCGAGCGTGAACCGGCCTTCGCACTGGGCCCCCGCGGTGGCGGCGGCCTGGGCGATGAGCGCGGGGTGGATCCGCATCGTGGGGCAGGTGACCGCGGTGCTGATCGGCAGGGCGGTCGTCTCGGACAGCGCGCCGATCACCGACCAGACGAACGGGCTGTTGCCCTGTGCGTGGTTCCACGGGTGGTAGTGGTCGGAGATCCACAGTCGTTCGAAGCCGGCCTGCTCGGCGAGCCGCGCTTGCCGCACCAGCTCCCGGGGGCCGAACTCCTCGCAGGAGAGGAAGTAGCCGATGCTCACCATGCGGCGCGGTTACCCCTCGACGGGCCGGTGAACCGGCGAGCCCGCCACGCCGGGGAACAGCCCCCGGGGTCGGGCGATGCCTCGGCCCGGGCGCGCTCGACGGCCAACTGCCGGTGCCGGAAGCCTCCGGCCCAGGCGATGAGTCGGTGCAGTGCCCCGGCGTTGACCAGGAAGTGGCGGGGCATTTGCTGCTCGTGCGGTCAGCGAGGCGGGCTCCGAGGCGCCGGTGGCAGGAGGAGCTCGCCGCAGCCGGGCACCGTGAGTTGACCTCGCGCCATGCGTCGATTCACGGTGTCCTACTTCTGGGCCTTGCGAGCTACGACGACCGGGCAGGGAGCGTGGCTCACGCAATGCAGGCTCACCGAACCCAGCGTGATCGCGGCGAAGGCGCTGCGTCCCCGATGTCCGACGGCCAGGATATCGGCGCCCTGGGCCTCGCGCACGAGCACGAGGGCGGGATGGCCCTCGAATACAGAGGTGCGGATCTTGACCTCCGGGTTGGGGCCGAGTGTCGCGTCCACGGTGTTGGTCAGCACGGTGAGAGCATCGGCGGCGAAGTCCACGTCGAGTCCCACAGGAACTTCCAGGCCGAACATGGTCGGCGGTTCCCAAGCGGTCACGGCGTGCACCGTCTCGCCCATCGCCTTGGCGTAGCGGACGGCCCATCGCAGCGCGCTCTTGGACGGTTCTGACCCGTCGACGCCCACCAGGACCGCGGCCCGGTCGGGGGTGTCTCGCGTCTCGGTCATGATGTGTCCCGTCCCGAATGCCGATTCGGACTATTACATCAATTCGGAAGAATCTGGCTATTTGCTGTCGCTCGGTGGAACCGGGGGAGGCCAGGCACCACATCTAGCGCCGGCGCGCTGCCAGGCACAGGTCTCGACAGGTCCACCCCGGGGGGCAGATCTGGCGCCACGAGGACGAATTCTTGCTCGTCCTCGTTGCGATAATCGCCCGGGCCCGGGCCAACACAGGCCAGGCAGAAACTGGGCGGCGAGACCCGTCTGGAGATCATTCCCGGGTGCGTCGCACCTGCTGATAGGTCTCAAGCGTGGGTCCTCTGCGGCAGCCTGAGCCTCCTCGTTCCGCAGGGCATGAGGTCGACGAGGCCGGTCGCGATCCCCCCGACCGTCGATCACCCGAGCATCCAAGCAGCGCCGAGCGCGGTCGTCCCGGCGCCCACCGCTGCCGCGACGGCGACGCCGATCTTCGGCGAACCCGCCGTCCACCCCGGGGCGGGGGAAGGCACCCCAGGCCATCAGCCGGCGGCTGCCGCCGGTGGCCGGGCATCGGAGCAAGGCCCCAGGCCGATCGAGCGTGCGTCCGGTGCGGGCTGATCAGCGCGGTCACGGATCGGGTGCGCGACGGCTGGTTCCTCCGGCCGGTGTGGTTCGGCGTCCCCTGCCGAGGTAACCCAAGGAGATGGCCGACCGTGCACAGCTCCCGATTCCCGATTACGACCATCTGTCCCTGGAAAGCCTGACGCACCGGATCCGCATGCTGCCAGCCGAAGATCTGCGCGAACTCCTGGACTACGAGCGGGCACACGCAAACCGGCTGCCCGTCGTGCAGGTGCTCCTGAGGCGTCTGGAGGCGCTCGAGACGGGCGAGGCGAGCCCGTCGGACGGCGACCCCCGGGAGGTGCAGGTCGAGCATCCCCCGCCACCGCGCGGCGATTCACCGGGGAACCCGGCCCAGGCGCAGGTGAACAACCAGCCGCTGCGCCACGGCGTCTACCAGCAGACCCCGAACCGCGACATCCGGGGTCGGTAGCCCAGACGATTCGTGACGCCGGCATCGAAGGCGGGGCGACCGAGCAAGCCGTACCGAGCCGGCGCACGCCAGAGGCCGACGGTCCTGTCTTCCTCGAGCGGATCCGCGACAAGCCATCGGTAAGGAATGCCATGACGTACACGATCGACAGCACGCCCGAGGCGGATCTCGCGCTGGCCGAGGAACTCGGCCGGCAGCTGCGGATCGATTCGATTCGAGCCAGCACATCCGCCGGATCCGGCCATCCGACGTCCAGTATGTCCGCCGCAGACCTGCTCGCCGTACTGGTCGCCCGGCATCTGCGCTACGACTGGGACGACCCGGCCGAACCCGGCAATGATCATCTGATCTTCTCCAAGGGGCATGCGTCTCCGCTGCTGTACGCGGTCTTCACCGCGACCGGGGTGATCACCGAGGACGAACTCCTCACCGGCTACCGCCGCTTCGGTTCCCGGCTGGAAGGCCATCCGACACCGGTGCTGCCGTGGGTCGACGTCGCGACCGGCTCGCTCGGACAGGGCTTGCCCGACGCGGTCGGTGTCGCGCTCGCCGGCAAGTACCTCGACCGGCTGCCCTACCGGGTATGGGTGCTGTGCGGCGACAGTGAGATGAGCGAAGGGTCCATGTGGGAAGCCATCGACAAGGCCGCCTACTACCGGTTGTCCAACCTGATCGCGATCGTCGACGTAAATCGTCTGGGCCAGCGCGGGCCGACCGAACTGTTCTGGGACCTGAACGCCTACGCCCGCCGCGCGCAGGCCTTCGGCGCCCGGGTGCTGCAGGTCGACGGGCATGACGTGGCCGCGATCGACCGCGTGCTCGCCGACGCCGGCAGCGACGGGGGCGACGAACCCACGGTCGTACTCGCCCGAACGCGCAAGGGGCACGGGTTCTCCGAGGTCGAGGACCGCGAGAACTGGCACGGGAAACCGCTCCCGTCGGAGATGGCCGCCCGCGCCATCATCGAACTCGGTGGCGAGCGGAGCCTGCGGGTCCGCGGGCCGGTGCCGAAGCCGTCCGGCCTCCCGGTGCGGCCGGACGCCGGCGACGCCAAGGTGAGGCTGCCGCGGTATGAGCTCGGTGTGAAGGTGGCCACCCGCAGGGCCTACGGTGACGCACTCACCGCACTCGGTGTCCGGCGTGATGTCGTGGCGATGGACGGTGAGGTCAGCAACTCGACCTACGCCGAACAGTTCGCGGCGGCGTTTCCCGAACGGTACTTCGAGATGTTCATCGCTGAGCAGCAGCTCGTCGCAGCGGCCGTCGGCTTCAGTGTGCGTGGATACGTGCCGTTCGCCTCGACGTTCGCCGCGTTCCTCACCCGCGCCCACGACTTCATCCGAATGGCCGCGATCTCCCAGGCCGACATCCGCCTGGTCGGGTCGCACGCCGGTGTGGAGATCGGCGCTGACGGCCCGTCGCAGATGGCTCTGGAAGACCTGGCCATGATGCGTGCGGTGCACGGTTCGACCGTCCTCTACCCGAGCGACGCGACGAGCGCGGCAGCTCTGGTGCAGGCCATGGCGGAGCGATCGGGCGTCAGCTACCTGCGCACCACGCGGGGCGCCTATCCTGTCCTGTACGCGCCGGAGGTGGAGTTCCCGATCGGCGGGGCGAAGGTCTTGGCCTCCTCACCCGACGACCAGATTACGCTCATCGGCGCCGGAGTCACTGTGCACACGTGTCTGGCGGCAACCGCCGAGCTGGCCGCCGACGGCGTGCACGCGCGGGTCGTCGACCTGTACTCGGTGAAGCCGATCGACACGGCCACTCTGGTGGCGGCGGCGAGCGAAACCGGCGGCAGGCTGGTGGTCGTCGAGGATCACCATCCCGAGGGTGGCCTCGGATCGGCCGTGCTCGAAGCCCTCGCGGCAGCGGGACAGCGCGATCACGTCGTCACCCACCTCGCCGTCGCCGAGATGCCCGGCTCCGGTTCCCCGGAGGAACTGCTCGACGCGGCCGGCCTCGGCGCCGCAGGAGTCGCGCAGGCCGCACGAGCGCTACTTGCATAGGTGGCCGTGCCCGCGCAACCTCGGATGCCCGCCACACCGCCCGGCCAGACGGTCATCGGGCGTTTCTCGGTGGGACTCGTGGGTAGTAGAGCGTGGTGAAGCTCGTCCTCGCCGGCGACACGATGCTGGGACGGGGCGTCGCCCACGTCCTGGCGACGTCGCGGCCCTCCGCGCTCTTCTCCGATGAGGTGGTTGCCGCTTTCGGGGAGGGGGACCTGGGCTTCGTCAATCTCGAATGCTGCATCTCCACCCGCGGGAGGCCGTGGCCTGACCCCGCCAAGCCGTTCTTCTTCCGTGCCCCGCCGGCGGCCACCAAGGTGCTCACGCTGCTGGGCGTGGACTGTGTATCGCTGGCCAACAATCACGCCCTCGACTTCGGGACCGAGGCGCTGCTCGACACCTTCGACCACTTGAAGGCAGCAGGCATCGAGTGGGTGGGCGCGGGACCCGACATCGAACGCGCTCGCCGGCCCGTCGTCCTCGAGGCCGCAGGGCTGCGGCTGGCGATCGTGGCCTTCACCGACCACCCTGCTGAGTACGCCGCCGGCCGTGGCCGTCCCGGCGTCGCCTACGCCAACCTGCGTCACGGCACCCCGGGGTGGCTGCTCGACACCGTCAAGGCCGCCGCCACCGAGGCCGACGCCGTGCTCGTCTCGCCCCACTGGGGCCCCAACATGCGCGCGTCACCCCTGCCGTATGTCCGGCGGGCCGCCGGCGAGCTTCGTGGCGCCGGCGCCACCCTGGTGGCGGGGCACTCCGCCCACGTGTTCCAGGGCGTGGAGGACCAGATCCTGTACGACCTCGGCGACTTCATCGACGACTACGTCGTCGATCTGACGTTGCGCAACGACCTCGGCCTGCTGTTCCTCGTCACCTTCGACCCCAGGCCCCAGCGGCTCGAGGCCGTCCCCCTGGCGCTGGACTTCTGCCACACCCGACTGGCTGCCGCGACGGGCGACGAGGCCGCCTGGGTGCGTCAGAGGTTCCGATCCCTCTGCGCCGAGTTCGGCACCGACGTCGCCGAACACCGCGGTCGTCTCGTCATCGAGTGGGCGCAGTCGCGCACCGTGGAGGAGGATCTCGAAGGGGCGCTCGTGCCGGGTGGGCACGTCGACAACGGCGACGATCCACCCGACGGCGTCGACAACCCCTGAGCGAAGAGCTCATCGACGCGGACGACCGGGCCCCACTTCGGGCCGCCCCGCACACCCGAAGTCGGACCAGGCCTTGGGACAGGATGAGCTTGACCCCCGGCATGGACACCTGAGGTGGCAGCGGTCACCAGGAAGGATGCCGCCGTGCCTGCGGGATTGAATGGCGCAAGCCGACGTGCCCCGACAACGGCAACACGGTTCTGCACTCCGACCAGGGAACGCGGCCGGTACACGTCCTGGGCGTTCGGGCAACGACTCCGGGTCAAGCTCAGATTGCGGGATTTCCCCGGGACAACCCGACGACCGAGCAGCAGGCTGAAGACGAACTCCCTGGCAGCGGAGAGGAGATCCGGCCCCCGTGAGACTCCGTGAGATGGATGAGCAGACGACCTACCCCCGACCCACATCGGGCGCAAGCCGATCCGCACCATGCGCAGCGGTCAAGTCCCCGGACGTGGTGTTTGACGCCTCGCCGCGTGATCTTCTGTAGTTGTTAGGCGCTGAGCGCTGGAACGTCGTTGTTGGGCACCTCCTCGGGGGTGGCGTCGGGTTCGGGGACGGTGG
>NZ_JAHDTG010000056.1 GCF_018531475.1 Pseudonocardia mahuensis | reverse complement strand
CCCGCCATCCCGACGTCCTCGCGGCCCAACGCCGCGAACGCGCCCGCGTCCGCAGCGAACGCCAACACCGCTGGGGCCGACCCCGCGCGGCATGACCCGGTGAACGTTCCTGGCCGCCGCACTAGCGAGCGTCAAGCACTCGTTGAAGCCTTCCGCGTACGCCAACTACTCGACGAACGTGAAGGCGTACATCCTCCCGCAGATCGGGCGACGCAAGCTGCAGGACGTCACCGTGCCGGTGCTGAATGCCTTCTACGTCCACCTGCTCGAAGCCGGCCGGGTCAAGAAGGACAGCAACGGGCGCATGTACGAGTACTGACGCGACCATCGAGAACTCCGCAACGGCCTCGGACCCGGGCCCATGGAGCTGAGCAAGGCATGCGGCACCTCGTACCAGTCGGTGAAGGAAGCCGTGACCCGCTACCGGCGGGGACGCATCCCGAGGACTACGTCCCCGGCCTCTCCCCCAAGTCGGTCCGCAACATCCATCGGCTGCTGCATCGCGCACTGAGCGACGCCGTCGCGTGGGACTACCTCGTGTTCAATCCAGCCGAGCACGCGGCGCTCCCCCGCGCCCGACGGCGAGGACGCACGACTCCCGAGCCGTGGACGGTGGACGAGCTCGCGCGGTGGCTGCGCCACGCGCAGCAGGACCGATTCGCCGCCCTATGGGTGCTCGCCGCGACGACCGGAATGCGGCGTTCGGAGCTGCTCGGCGTACGCCGCGACCTTCTCGATCTCGACACCGGCACGTTGAAGATCGACGACACCTTGATCTCGGTTGGCGGCCGTGCGGAGGAATCCGACGGCAAGTCCGATGCCGGCGTCCGGCAGGTCTCGCTGGACGCGTTCCCCGTCGCCGGCCTGCGGCAGCATCTCGCGATGCTCGACGAGGAGCGGGAGGCGTTCGGTCGCGCCTATGCACCAGGCGGCTGGCTGTTCGTTGGCCGGACGGGCGCCGGCCACATCCGGACTCGGTGACGGACAGGTTCAACCGGCTCGTCGACGCCGCCGGCGCCCGGCGGATCCGCCTGCACGACGTCCGCCACGCGTACGCGACGCTCTCGCTGAACTCCGGGGTCGAGCCCAAGATCCTGAGTGATCGCGTCGGGCACTCCACCCCGGCCGTGACGTTCCAGATCTACACACACCGCTCGACAGGACTGGACCGACCCGCGGCGGACCTGATCGGGCGCATGATCGAGGAGGCGGTGAGACGCTCGCAGGGCGTCGCCCCCGTCACGGGCTGACGCGTCTCCTACTACGGTTCTTACTACCCGGCATATGCAAACGGCCCTCAGGATGAGATCCTGAGGGCCGTTTGACCTGGTAGCGGGGGTAGGATTCGAACCTACGACCTCTGGGTTATGAGCCCAGCGAGCTACCGAGCTGCTCCACCCCGCGTTGCTGTGTTTCTGTTGTGCCCTGAACACTACACCCCTGCGAGCGGGCCCTGCAGGGGGGTCCCCTTTCTGCTCTCCGCGGCTCGGCGCACTGCCCCTCACCCCTCTGACCTGCGACGATGACGGCGTCGAGGCCGACGATCCCGTCGTCGCGGTCGCTCCCGGCCGCCGAGACGTGACCTATCTCAAATCCGATCGGCTGCGCCGGGCCGGAAGCGCCCGTGGGGGCCCGGCGAACCGGGCCCCCACGGGCGTTCCTACATGTGACGCCGGGGCTCAGCCCCCCGGCGCCGGAGCCGAGGTCGCCGGGGCCGACTGCGCCGCCTGGAACTTCTGCACGGCTGCGTCGAGCGCCGCGAGCGCCTGGCCCTGGGCCGCGAAGTCACCCGACTGCTGTGCCGCCTTCAGCTGGCTCAGCGCGTTCTGGATCTCCGCCGCCGCCGTGGCGAGCTGTGGGCTCGCCGCCCCGTCGCCGGCCGCCGGTGCCCCGCCGGCCGCGGGAGGCGACGCCGACGCGCCTGGGGCGGTGGCGGTCGCCCCGGCCCCGGCTCCGGCCCCGAACACCTGGTCGAGCGCCGTCGCCAGGTTCGCGTCGTAGCCGACCCGGCCGCCGTAGCTGACCAGAACCCGCGCCAACTGCGGGTACGACGAGTCCTGCCCGGCACGCTCGATGTAGACCGGCTCGACGTAGAGCAGCCCACCGGCCACGGGAAGCGTGAGGAGATTCCCGTAGTCGATCGTGGTCTGGTTCTGCCGCAGCAGGTTGAGCTCCTGGCTGACGTTCGGCGAGCCGAGGAACTGCGCCTGCACCTGCTGCGGGCCGAGCGTCTGGGTCTCGGCCGGGAGCTGGAGCACCGTGATCCGGCCGTAGGTGTCCGGCTCGGAGCTCGCCGACATGTAGGCGGCCAGGAACTGCCGCCGCAGGCTCACCAGCGCGCTGGTGAGCTGGAAGTTCGCGCCCTCGTCGTTAGGCAGCCCGGAGAGCAGGTAGTACGGCGGTTGCGCATCCTGCGACGCGCCGGTGTTGCCCTGCACCGTCGGATCGGACGGCACGTCCCAGAACGAGACGGTGGAGAAGAACTCACCCGGGTTGTCGACGTGGTACCGGGTCAGCAGCTCGCGCTGGACCTTGAACTGGTCCTCCGGGTAGCGGAAGTGGTCGCGCAGCTCGGGGGTGATGTCCGAGGTCGGCTTGACCACGCCCGGGAAGACCTTCATCCAGGTCTGCAGCACCGGGTCGGTCTCGTCGAAGGCGTACAACGTGATGGTGCCGTTGTAGGCATCGACGGTGGCCTTCACCGAGTTGCGCAGGTAGCTGACGTCGGTGTCGGGCAGCCGCTGCACCCCGCCCTGGAGGCTGTCACGGGTGGCCTCGCCCAGCGGCACCCGCTCGGCGTACGGGTAGTTCTTCAGCGTCGTGTAACCGTCGACGATCCACTGGATCCGGCCGTCGACGACCGCCGGGTACGGATCGCCGTCGACGGTCAGCCACGGCGCCGCGGCCTCGACCCGGCTACGCGGGTCGCGCACGTACATGATCTTCGAGTTGGCGTTGATCGAGCTGTTGAACAGGATGTTGCGCTCGCCGTAGGCCAGTGCGAACACCGAGCGGTCGAACAGGTTGCCGATCGGCACCCCGCCGGTGCCGGTGTAGGTGTACTGCTGGGTGTCGGTGTCGTACTCGCGCGGCGCGTCCGCCTCATCGGCGCCGACGATCGAGTAGTCGGTGATCAGCTCGCCGTAGTAGATCCGCGGCTCGTCGACCTCGATGTCGCCCCGGGTCGACGTGTCACTCACGGTGAAGCGGGGCAGGCCGCCCTGGCCGCCCGTGTCCTCGAGCGCGGCGTTGACCTGGTTGGCCGGCGCGGCCACGAAGCCGTTGCCGTGGGTGTAGACCAGGTGCCGGTTGATCCAGTCCTGCTGGTTCCCGACGAGCGCGCTGCTGTCGAGCTCACGTGCGGCGACGACGTAGTCCTGCTTCTGGCCCCGCACCGTGTAGCGGTCGATGTCGAGCTTTTCGGGGAAGCCGTAGAAGTTGCGCCGCTGCTGGAGCTGGGTGAACGTCTTCGCGAGCTTGTTCGGGTCGAGCAGCCGGATGTTCGGGATCGTGTCGTTGTCGGCGCGGACCTGCGCCGGGGTGGCCGACGAGGTCCCGCTGTACGGCTCGATCGTCACCTTGTCCTCGGTGAGGCCGAACGCCTGCCGGGTCGCCTCGATGTTGCGGGCGATCGACGGGGCCTCACGCTCGTTCGCGTTGGGCGCCACCACGAACTGCTGCAGCACTGCGGGCCACGCGGCCCCGATCAGCACGCTGGACAGCACCAGCAACGCCACCGCGATGGCGGGCAGCTGCAGGTTGCGCCGGAACACCGCCGCGAAGAACGCCGCGGCACAGATCAGCGAGATGAACAGCAGGATCAGCTTCGCCGGCATCACGGCGTTGAGATCCGTGTAGGTGGCGCCGGTGAAGTTCTGGTTCCGCTGGGAGAACAGCAGCTCGTAGCGGTCCAGGTAGTACGCGACCGCCTTCAGCAGCACGAACACACCAGCGAGCGTGGCGAGCTGGGCGCGGGCGGCAGCCGACACCTGGCCGGAGCGTCCGGTCAGCCGGATGCCGCCGAAGATGTAGTGGGTGATCAGCGCGACCACGAAACTGACCGCGACCGCCGCCATCAACCAGCTCAGGAGCAGTCGGTAGAGCGGCAACTCGAAGGCGTAGAAGCTGACGTCGTTGCCGAATTCGGGGTCGGTGATACCGAACGGCGTGCTGCTCAGGAACATCTGGACCGTCTGCCAGTCGCCCTGCGCCGCGAGCCCCGCGATGACCCCGACCGCCACCGGGATGCCGATGGCGAACAGCCGCAGCCGCTGGATGATCACCGTGCGGTACCGGGCGATCGGGTCCTCCGGGCCCGTGACCGGCACGAACACCGGCCGGAACCGGTAGGCGATCCACAGTGCCAGTGCGACCAGGCCGCCGACCAGCAGCCCACCCAGGAGGAACTGCACGATCCGGGTGAACAGCACCGTGGTGAAGACACCGCGGAAGCCGACCTCTCCGAACCACAACCAGTTGACGTAGAAATCGATCAACCGGGAACCGCTCAGCAGCACCACCACGAGTACACCGGCTGCTATCAGCAGGATCCGGGTACGGCGGGACAGTTGGGGGGCTCCCACCGGGGGCCGCATGGCCACGGGGCACGCTCCTGACGTCAGGGGTCGACTGGCCGGACACCCGCAGTGTTCCGGTGCTACCCCGACGCCGCCACGTGTGCGGGAAACGCCCCGGCAGCCGGCCCTACGGCGCGCCCTGCCATGCCAACTCTACGTGGACGCACGGAGTTCCCGTTCGGGCGAGGGGAAAAAGACAACTCACTCGTTCCACTCAGATCGCTCATCGCCGTCCGAGGCGACCCCCGCCGTCGTGGCCGAGACCCCCGCCCGGGACGGCCCGCGAGCGAACCATCGGGGAAACGTCTGGTTCTCCATCCGCGGCTTCTCCGGGCCCACGACGTGGTGTGCCCGGATCGGCGCACCCGTCACCCGGCTCGTCCGGCGCAGGATCACGGCGATGCACCTGCAGGCGTTGACGCGAACGGGGTAGCACCGCGCAACCGACGTAGTGTGCGTCCCTGTGAGTCGTCGGACGTCGACATCGATCGTGGCCTTCGCGCTGTTGGTGGGACTCGGCATCCTCGGCACCACGGTGCCGGTGCCGGTCGCTGCGCTGGGCCGTGGGCCGACGTACAACACGCTCGACGACATCGGCGGCACGCCGGTCGTGGCGGTGAAGACGCTGCCCACCTATCCCACGTCAGGGCACCTCAACATGACCACGGTCGGGGTGATCGACCGGGTCAGCATGTTCCAGGCGCTCGGGATGTGGGCGTCGGGCGACCATCAGGTCGTCCCCCGGGACAGTGTCTTCCCCCCGGGCAAGCCCGCCGAGAAGGTCAACGAGGAGAACCGCGAGCAGTTCAACGGATCCGTGAGCAACGCCGAGGTGGCGGCACTGGACTACCTACGCCTGCCCACCAGCGTCGTCGTCGGGGAGATCGTCGCCGGCTCCCCCTCAGCCGGAACCCTCATGGTCGGGGACCAGTTGCTCGAGGTGGCCGACCGACCGATCCGCTCGGTGCGTGACCTGCACGACGCACTCGCCGGGACCCACCCGGGCCAGCAGGTCGGCGTGCGCTTCCAGCGCAGCGACCTGCCCGCGCAGGACGCGGTCGTGACGCTCGGAGCAAGGGCGGACGACTCGCGACAAGGACTGCTCGGCGTGGCTCCGCTGGCGCGCCCCGCCGACGACGACGAGATCGTCATCTCACTGAGCGACATCGGCGGCCCGTCCGCCGGTCTGATGTTCGCCCTGGCCGTGGTCGACAAGCTCACTCCGGGGGAGCTCACCGGTGGAACGTTCATCGCCGGAACGGGGGCGATCCAGCCCGACGGTGTCGTCATTCCCATCAGAGGTGTCCCGTTCAAGATGCGGGCGGCCAGGGAGGCCGGGGCGACGGTGTTCCTGGTCCCCGCCGCCAACTGCGAGGAGGCCCGCTCGACCAGGCCGGACGGCTTGCGACTGGTCAAGGTCGAGGGCCTCGCCGACGCGGTGGCCCACCTGGACACGCTGCGGGCGGGGGGCACACCACCCACCTGTTAGGGCCCACCGGTGAGGCACCCGGGTCGCGGCCGGAGGTCGGGTACGGCCTGGGGCCACCCCGCGTACGGTGGTCGTATGAGCGACACCCCGTTCGGGTTCGGACCTGCCGACCGCGACCCCGACCGCGAGAAGCGCGACAGGGATCGCGATCCCAACCGTGCCCAGGGATCGGGTGACCAGGAATCATCGGGCCGGGAGGGACCCCAGGATCCCTTCGGCCTCGGGAACCTGCCCGGCATGCCGCCCGGTGGGATCCCGGGATTCCCCGGCGGCCCGCCCGGAATGCCCGGTGGCACAGGCGGTTTCGACATCAGCCAGCTCGGCCAGATGCTCACCCAGCTCGGCCAGATGCTGAGTCAGGCCAGCACCTCCTCCGAGAGCGGCCCGGTGAACTACGAGCTGGCCGCCCAGCTGGCGAACCAGCGGCTGGCCCAGACGACCTCGTCACTGACCGCCGCCCAGCGCGCCGCGGTGGCCGACGCGGTCAAGCTCGCCGAGCTCTGGCTGGACCCGGCCACCGACTTCCCGTCGGGTGCGACCGAGACCGTCGCCTGGTCGGCGACGGACTGGGTGAAGGCCAGCATGCCGACGTGGCAGCGCTTGTGCGACCCGGTGGCCCAGCGCGTGTCCGGCGCGTGGATCGACGGACTGCCGGAGGAGGCCCGCGCCGCCGCCGGCCCGATGCTGGCGATGCTCGGGCAGATGGGCGGACTCGCGTTCGGCAGCCAGCTCGGCAACGGGCTCGCCGAGCTCGCCGCCGAGGTGCTGACGTCCACCGACGTGGGCATCCCGGTCGGGCCGGACCGCACCGCGGCACTGTTGCCCGAGGCCATCGAGAAGTTCACCGCGGGCCTGGACCGCCCGGCCAGCGAGGTCATGATCTTCCTCGCGGCCCGCGAGGCTGCCCACCAGCGGCTGTTCGCGCACGTCGGCTGGCTGCGAGAGCGACTGCTCGGCACGGTCGAGGAGTACGCGCGCGGCATCCGCGTCGACACCTCGCGGATCGAGGAGCTCGCCCGCCAGATCGATCCCACCAACCCGGCCTCCATCGAGGAGGCCATGCAGTCGGGGATGTTCGAGCCGCAGACCACTCCCGAGCAGAAGGCCGCCCTGGCCCGGCTCGAGACGCTGCTCGCGCTCATCGAGGGCTGGGTCGACGCCGTCGTGGCCGATGCGGTGGGCGACCGGCTGCCCGGTGCGGATGCGCTGCGGGAGACGCTGCGCCGCCGCCGGGCCTCCGGCGGGCCGGCGGAGCAGACCTTCGCGTCGATCGTCGGGCTGGAGCTGCGGCCGCGGAAGCTGCGGGCCGCCGCTGAGCTGTGGCGGCTGCTCGGCGAGGAGCGCGGCACGGCGGGGCGCGACGCGCTCTGGGCGCACCCGGACCTGATGCCGGCCGCCGACGACCTCGACGACCCGGCCGGCTTCGTGGCCCGCACCGACTCCGGGCTCGACCCGATCGCGGAGATCGAGCGGCAGTTGCGGGCCGACGAGGCGATGGACAGCGCGCAGTCGGGCGCGGCGGCGGAGGACGAGGCCACCCAGGACGACGGCCAGGACACCCAGGACGACGACGCGGCGAAGGACGAGGGCGAAGGCCCGGCGGGCCGTTCTGGCCCGGACGCGCCGAAGGCCTGACCACCGGCCGCCATGATCCACGAAGCCGGGACATCAGCTGCATCTGTGCAGCTGATGTCCCGGAGATGCTGATCAGCGCGCGTCGCGGCGGCGCCGGTGGGGCGCCAGCTCAGCCGCTGGCCGCCGCTCCCTCGACGTCGTCGGCCGTCGGGGCCTCGGCGGGCGGCTCGTCCCCGTCGGTTCCGACCAGGCCGAGACCGGCAGCGGCGGAAAGCCCTTCGAGGTAGCCCATCGCCCGCTCGGTGCGCGGGTAGCGCCGCACCAGCGACCAGAAGTAGTCGTCGTGGCCGGGGGCCAGCAGGTGAGCCAGCTCGTGAACGAGCACGTAGTCGACGACCCACCCGGGTGCGTCGCGCAGCCGCTCGCTGACCCGGATCGTGCCGTCGGCCGGGGTGCACGACGCCCAGCGGGTGCGCATCGGCGCCACCCAGCGCACCGTCGTCGGCTCCGCCTCACCGTCGAGGTAACGGCGGGCCAGCTCGATGCTGCGCCGCTGCAGGGCCTCGTTGCCGGTGCGGGCGGGTGAACGCCGCCGCGCCTCGCTGCGTTCGAGCCGCCGGACCATCTCGTCCACCCAGCGGCGTTCCTCGGACTCGCTCATCCAGCCGGGGATGAACACGATGACCGTGTCGCCCTCCCGCCGGGCACTGACCATCCGGCGTCGCCGGTCGCTCCTTCTGACCTCGACGACCGAGGGACCCGCCATGGGTTCAGAGTAAGCCCGGCGACCGGCCTTCGAGGATCGGCGCCCCAGGGCCGCGTGTTCCGATCCGGGCACGATGTTGTCCACAGGTTCAGGAGTTCGGTGTGGACAACCGGATGCGACATGACGCCCATCCGTGCAGCATCGCGACATGCGATCGGTCGCACCGGCGAGCCCGGCACCAGCTCCCGCCACCGTCGTCCTCGCGCCGCACCGCTCGCTGCTGCGCCGCGGGCCCGCTTCCCGGCTGCTCGGCCTGGACCCGGGGACCGCCATCGCCGCCGACGGCCTGCCCGCGGGCCTCGCCGAGATGCTCGACGACCTGGTCTCACCCGTGGACCGCGATGTCCTCATCGCACGCTCCGCCCGTCGCGGGGCGAGCGCCGAGGAGGCGGGCGAGCTGTTGCGGCAGCTGGTGGCGGCGGGCGCCGTGGTCGATGCGACGGCCCAGCGCCGGATCGCACGGCACCGGACCGTCGCCACCGTCCTCGTCCGCGGGGACGGACCGCTGGCCGTCGGCATCGCTGCCGGGCTGGGGCAGGCGGGTGTCGGTGCCGTGCACGTCGCGGCGGACGGCGTCGTGCTGGCCGCCGACCTCGGGACGGGGTATCTCGACGACGATCGTGGTCGGGGCCGCGCAGAGGCCGCTGCGGAGGCCATCTGCCGGCTCGCCCCGGGGGTCCGGACCGGTGCACTGCCCGCGCGCACCGCTGCGGACCTGGTCGTCCTCACCGACGCACTCGCAGTCGACGGGGCCACCGCGCGCGGGCTCGTCGACCGCGGGGCCCTCCATCTGCAGGTGCGGGTCCGCGATGGTCTGGGCATCGTCGGCCCGCTGGTCCTACCCGCCCGGTCGGCCTGCCTGCACTGTCTGGAGCTGCACCGGGCCGAGCGTGATCCCGGCTGGCCGGCCGTTGCGGCCCAGCTCGTCGGGCGGCCGGGCCGGGCCGCACCGCACTGCGTGCTCGCCACCGTCGGGCTGGGCGTCGCACAGGCGCTGGCCGCGCTCGACGGCCCGGCGGCCGGGGCGAGGGCACCCTGCGCTGTGGACGCAACCCTGGAGCTCGACGCAGACGCCGGGCGCCTCGTTCGCCGGCCCTGGACCCCGCATCCCGGCTGCGGCTGCGGTGCGTCTCGACGCCCGCCCGAGCCGGGCTCAGGCTCCGGTCAGCCGAACGCGACATGCGGGCTACCCGATCGTCAGGAGACAATCACCGAGTGACCGAGATCCCGAGGCGGACCGCGGCGCGTACCGCGAAGCTGGCCAGTCTTCCGCTGGGCGTGGCCGGACGGGCCGCCGCCGGATGGGGCCGCAGGCTGGTCGGGGGCAACAGCGAGCAGATCTCCGCCCAGCTGATGGCCAAGAGCGCCGAGCAGTTGTTCGCGGTGCTTGGCGAGCTCAAGGGCGGCGCGATGAAGTTCGGCCAGGCGCTGAGCGTCTTCGAGGCCGCCGTGCCCGAGGAGTTCGGTGAGCCGTACCGCGAAGCGCTGATCAAGCTCCAGTCCGCCGCTCCCCCGATGCCGGCCGCCGACGTCCACCGGATGCTCGCCGAGCAGTTCGGCCGCGGCTGGCGGAGCCGGTTCGAGGAGTTCGACGACACCCCCGCGGCCGCCGCGAGCATCGGCCAGGTGCACCGCGCGGTCTGGCGGGACGGCCGGGAGGTCGCGGTCAAGGTGCAGTACCCGGGGGCCGAGGAGGCGCTGCTGTCCGACCTGCGCCAGCTCTCCCGGATGAGCCGGCTGCTGCAGCCGCTCGCGCCCGGCATGGAGATCAAGCCGCTGATCAACGAGTTGCGCGAGCGCATGGTCGAGGAGCTCGACTACCGCGACGAGGCCGCCAACCAGCGCGCCTTCGCTGCGACGTTCGAGGGCGACGACAAGGTCAAGGTGCCCCGCGTCGTGGCGTCGGCACCGCGGGCGATGGTCAGCGAGTGGGTGACCGGGCACCCGCTGTCGTCGATCATCCGGTCGGGTACGCAGGCCGAGCGCGACACCGCAGCGGCGCTGCTCGCCGAATTCCACTACTCGGCGCCCTCGCGGGCCGGGCTGCTGCACGCCGACCCGCACCCCGGCAACTTCCAGATCCTCGACGACGGCCGGTTGCTGGTCATCGACTTCGGCGCGGTGGCCCGGCTGCCCGACGGCCTGCCCCGGCCCTTGACCATCATGACCAAGTTCGCGCTGCAGAAACGCTCGGACGACCTCATGGCGCTGATGCGCGCGGAGGGCTTCGTCCGGCCGGGTACGACGATCACGGCGGACGAGGCCATCGCTTATCTCGCTCCCTTCACCGAGCCGCTGGGCTCCGAGACCTTCCGGTTCAACCGACGCTGGCTGCAACGCCAGGCCGAGCGGGTCGGTGACCTGCGCAGTCCCGATTTCGACACCGGTCGCGCGCTCAACCTGCCGCCGCAGTACCTGCTCGTGCACCGGGTGACGCTCGGGACTCTCGGCGTGCTGTGCCAGCTCGACGCCGATGTGCCGCTGCGCGGCATCGTCGCGCACTGGCAGCCGGACCTGTTCGACGACGGGGCTCCCGCCGCCGGGAGCTGATCCCCGCATCCGGCAGCCTCGTTGCTGTTCCCGGGGTCTCCGGGCAGCAACGAGGCTGCGCGACGCCGTGGGATCAGATGGTGTCGGCCCGGCGCCGGGCGCGCTCGGCGCGCCCCTGCGCGTAGCGGGCCAGCAGCGCCCACCGGCGACCCGCGCTCACCCGGCGGGCCAGCCGGTGCCGGCGGGCCGCCGCCTCGGCTTCTTGTTGTCTCGACCGGGCCAGGGCTTCGTGGAGCGACATCGTGGTTCCCTCTCGGTCACGGTCCATCGGTCGCTCGTCGGTCAGGGCGGGCTGGAAGGTGCTGACGTCGGTCATCGGTCGTTCTCCTCGGTCCACGGGGCCTTCGGCCCCCGGGTGAGCGGGTGGGACGGAGCTCAGGCGATCGCCGCGGCGAAAGCGCGGTCGCGTTCCAGGTCGACCTTGCGCGGACGGCCTCGCGGGCGCTTGCGCGGGATCACCGCACCCCGCTCGAAGATCTCGCCGCCCCAGACCCCCCAGGGCTCCTCGCGGTTGAGCGCGCCGGCCAGGCACTCGGCCCGGATCGGACACGTTCCGCAGAGCGCCTTGGCCTGTTCGAGCTCCGCAGGGGACTCGGCGAACCACAGGTCCGCGTCGCCCGAGCGACAGGGCAGGTCGAGCCCCGCCTTGGGCGCCGCATCGAGCAATGAACCCAGGTCGGAGGCGGCGTAACCGCCAGTGTCCCCGGGCGTGACCGCTCCGCCGTCCAACGGAACTGATCGGACTAGCACCGCACAACCTCCTGGTGAGAGACGTGGTCGGAACAAACAAAAGGGCCGCGGATCCCAGGTGTGGGTTCCGCGGCCCCGAAACTTCGGCCGACGAGCGTCTACGACCTACGGTCGATATCGACGCCCGGGAACGGACACACCTGTGCTGTTATCAGTGAAGATCGGGCTGACGGTGCGCGGCACGAGGGGCAGCTGCTTCCAGCCGCGCTGCTCGCGCACGAACGACACCGGGGCACCGGCACGCAGACGGGAGCCAGGGACGACGAGGGCGCCATCGACCGTGGAGATGCCGATCATTCCGATCATCGTGATGGTCTCCATGACGGCACCCCCTCTCGGGCTCTCTCGCTCATGCGTCTGGACGGGCTGCTCCCGTCCGGTGACAAGAAGATTAGAAGGCGCGCGCAGAGGCGCACAACCTATTTGATTCCTTGATCAGGAAATCAGTTCGGACCATCCTGACCGTCGGCCACCAGGGCAAGGACCTCGGGCCCGTACCGGTCGAGCTTGCGGGCCCCGATGCCGGGGATGCCGACGAGTGCCGCCGGGTCGGCGGGACGCTGCTCGGCGATGGCGGTGAGCGTGGCGTCGGTGAACACGACGTAGGCCGGGACCTGCTGCTCCCTGGCCGTGCTGGCACGCCACTCCTTCAGCCGGTCGAGCAACTCCACGTCCACATCGGACGGACAGTCGCCACAGCGGCGCAGCTTCATCGCCTCGGTACCGATCAGCGGGGAACCACAGATCCGGCACCTCGGTTTGGTCCCGCCGGCACGCCCGGCCGGGATCCGCGACGCCGGGTGGTGGTCCGGGATCAACCCGTAGAGGAACCGGCTGCGGCGGCGGTGCCGGCGTCCGCCGGGCGAGCGCGACAGCGCCCAGGACAGTGAAAGGACGCGCCGGGCCCGGGTGAGGCCGACGTAGAGCAGCCTGCGCTCCTCCTCGATCGCCTCGTCGTCGCCCTCGGCGTGCTGGATCGGCAACGTGCCGTCGACGAGGCCGACGAGGAACACCACATCCCACTCCAGGCCCTTCGCTGCGTGCAGCGACGCCAGGGTGACGCCCTGGACGGTCGGCGGGTGCGAGGCGTCGGCCCGGGACTCGAGCTCGGCGACGAAGCGCCGCAGATCGGCCTCCGGTTCCACGGCGACGAGCTCCTCGGCCAGCCCGACGAGGGCCAGCAGGGACTCCCACTGCGCGCGGGCGTTCGCGCCCGACGGCGGTTCGTCGGTGAGCCCGACCGGTGCGAGCAGCGCCCGGACCACGTCGACGAGGTCAGCGCCCTCCGGCCCGGGCCCCGCCGTGCGCAGGACGCCGACCGCGCGTCGCACCTCGGGCCGGGCGAAGAAGCGCTCGCCTCCGCGCACCTGGTAGGGCACCCCGACATCGGTGAGCGCCTGCTCGTAGACCTCGGACTGTGCGTTGATCCGGAACAGCACCGCGATCTCCGAAGCCGGGGTGCCGTCGGCGACCAGGCGGCGGATCTTCGCCGCGACGGCGCTCGCCTCGGCGGGCTCGTCGTCGTACTCGGCGAAGCCCGGGTCCGGCCCGGGCGGGAGCTGGCCGACGAGCTGCAGGCGGGTGCCGGCGACCCGGCCGCGGGCCGCGGAGATCAGCGTGTTCGCGGCGGCGACGACCTGCGGGGTGGAGCGGTAGTCGCGCTGCAGCCGGACGACGACGGCCTCGGGGAACCGGCGCGGGAAGTCGAGCAGGTGGCGCGGGCTGGCGCCGGCGAACGTGTAGATCGTCTGGTTGGCGTCACCGACGACGGTCAGGTCGTCGCGCTCGCCGACCCACGCGTCGAGCAGCCGCTGCTGCAACGCCGTGACGTCCTGGTACTCGTCGACGACGAAGCAGCGGTAACGGTCGTGGAACTCCTGCGCGACATCCGGGTGCTCCTCGAGCGCGGCCGCGGTGTGCAGCAGCAGGTCGTCGAAGTCGAGCATCTCGGCGCGGTTCTTCAGCGCTTCGTACCCGGCGTAGACGGCCGCGACCTGCTCGGCCGGGCCGGGGACGTCGCGGCGCAACCGGGCCACGGTCGCCGGGTAGTCCTCAGGGGTGATCAGGCTGGCCTTGGCCCACTCGATCTCACCGGCGAGGTCGCGCAGGGATTCCTGGTCGGTGCCCGCCTTGGCGCGGGCGGCGGCCTGCCCGACGAAGCGCAGCTTGCCCTCGACCAGCTGCCAGCGCGGACCACCGACGACGCGGGGCCAGAAGTAGCGCAGCTGGCGCAGCGCGGCGGCGTGGAAGGTGCGCGCCTGCACCCCGGTCGCGCCGAGCGCCCGCAGCCGGGTGCGCAGCTCGCCCGCCGCGCGGGCGGTGAAGGTGACCGCAAGGACCTGGCCGGGGGCGACGTGGCCGGCGCGGACCAGATGCGCGATCCGCTGGGTGATCGTCCGGGTCTTGCCGGTGCCGGCCCCGGCCAGCACGCAGACCGGGCCCCGGGGCGCCGTCACCGCGGCCCGCTGCTCGTCGTCCAGGGCGTGCAGGGCGTCGAGGGGCTCGGCAGTCACCGCTCCATCCTGACAGGCCGCCCCGACGGCGCCGCCCGGATCCCGAGCCCGCCCACACCGACCGCGTCACCGGGTGACGCTCGATGCGGCGCGCCGCGGTGGCCACCGCGCCCACGACGAGGTCGCCGAGGTGGCCGATCAGGGAGTGGTCGGACGCCGCGAGCCGGCACGTCGCCGAGCTCACGAGGTCGGGACGAGGATGTTCGACGGCTTCTCCCGCTGCACGGAGGGGGAACTACCGCTCCCCCACAGTGACGCGGACCACATCGGACGGTGGAAGAGCCGCCTCACCCTCACGTGTTGACTCCGACATGGCTCAGTTGACGATGTACTCGACCACCTGGTGCGGCTACTGCCGTCGCCTCAAGCTCCAGCTCGACGAGGCCGGCATCGCCTACCGGGAGATCAACATCGAGCGGGATCCCGACGCCGCACGATTCGTCGAGGGCGTCAACGGCGGCAACCAGACCGTGCCGACGGTGCTGTTCCCGGACGAGACCACCGCGACGAATCCGTCGTTCGCCGAGGTGAAGGCGAGGCTCGAGGCCGCAGCGGCCTGAGCCCTCCCTCGTATTGCAGGCGCTGTTCTTCGGCGGGGTCAGCCCTGGGCGGCCCAGGCCTCCAGCATGGACCGCGCGATCGAGACCTTCCCCGGCAGCAGCACCAGCCGCTCCCCCGGCTCGGCACGCGCGCCCCAGTCCCCGCGCTCCAGCGCCGCCCGCAGCTCGGCACGGCTCACCCAGAACGCCTCCGCGATCTCCCCGTCCGCCGGGCACAGCGGGACCGACGGGTCGGCGACCGCGTGGAAGCCGATCATCAGCGAACGCGGGAACGGCCAGGCCTGGCTGCCCAGGTAGCGGATGTCGCTGACCTCGACCCCGACCTCCTCCGCGACCTCGCGCTGCACGCAGGCCTCGAGCGACTCCCCGGCCTCGACGAAGCCGGCCAGCACCGAGTAGCGCCCCGCGGGCCAGACCGGCTGGCGGGCCAGCAACACCTGGTCGCCGCCGTCGTGCACCAGGCAGATCACGGCCGGGTCGGTCCGCGGGTACTCCTCGTGCCCCTCCGCACAGCGGCGCACCCAGCCGGCGTTGTGCGTCGTGGTCGGCGATCCGTCCCGCGAGCAGAAGCCCGCCGCGTCGTGCCAGTTGAGCACGGCGACCGCGGTGGTCAGCAACCCCGCGCCCAGCGCGTCGAGGTCGGCCCCGCAGGCCCGCAGGTCGGCCCACTCGCTCGGGTCGTCGCCCTCGACCAGGTTCGGCCGCCCACGCACCGCCCAGTAGGCGATCCCGTCGGCCTCGCCGAGCAGCACCGCGTCCGCCGGCGGGGCGTCGGCGTACCCGCCGGCCGGCCGGGTACGCAGCCTGCCACCCGATCCGGCCGCGGCGTCCCAGCTCCCGGCGTCCCCGGCCCGGAACTCACCGGCCGGGCCCGACTGCCAGGTCACCGGGGTGCGGCCCTGCTCGTCGACGACCACCAGCTGCGCGGTCGCCCAGCCCGACCGCAGCCGGTCGGTATCGGTGCGCAGCGGCTCGTCGCGCAGCACGGTGGACCGCGACAGCACGGGCGGGCCGAGCAGCGCGAAGTCGGCGTCCTCGCGAATTCCGGTCACGCGATGCCGCCCAGCGCGCGCAGCGGCGTCCCGACGGACTCCGCATCGGCGACCACGACGCCCGTGAACCGCGTCGGGGCGAAGAATTCCAGAGCGGCCTCGGCCACCTGCTCGTAGGTCACCGCCTCCAGCCGCGCCGGTCGGTCGCGGAGCCAGTCGACGTCGAGGCCGTCGGCGTCGAGCGCGGACAACGTGGCGGCCAGCCCACCCTGACTGTCGAGTGAGATGAGCAGCGAGCCGATGGCGTAGCGGCGCGCGGCGTCGACCTCCTCACGCGTCGGCGGCACCACGGTGATCCGGCCCAGCTCGTAGCGGGTCTCGAGCACGGCGGGCGCGGTGACGTCGGTCGCCGTGTCGGTCTCGACACTGAGCACCGCGCCGCCCGGGATGAACTCCACGCCGGAGTTCGCGTGGTAGGTGTAGCCCTTGTCCTCGCGCAGGTTCTCGACCAGCCGGGACGAGAAGTACCCGCCGAGCACCAGGTTCGCCAGTTGCAGGGCGGCGTAGCGCTCGTCCTCGCGCCGCAGGGCGGGCGCGGACAGCCGCAGCTGCGACTGGACGGCGCCGGGACGGTGCACCAGCTCCACGTCGCCCACCGGCAGCGGGGGCGGCGGGGAGAGCTCGCGCGCCGGGTGGTCGGCGGTCCAGCCCCCGAGGAACTGCTCGACCTGGGCGATCACCTGGTCAGGATCCAGGTCGCCGACCAGCACGAGGCTCGACCCTCCGGGCACCACTGCCTCGGCATGCAGGGCCCGCACCTCGTCGGCCGCGACGGCGGCGACGTCCGCCGCCCGCGGCATCTCCAGCGCGATCGGGTGGTCGCCGAAACGCTTGCGCTGCAACGCCTCCCGCGCGATCGTGCGCGGCTGAGCACGGGCCACCATGATCCGCTCGACGAGCCGTTCGCGCTCCCGGGCGATCTCGGCGTCGGGATAGGTGGCACCGGTCAGCACCTCGGCGAGCACCGCGAGGACCGCGGGCAGCCCGTCGGCCAGTCCGGCCCCCGCGACCTGCAGCCGCTCGGGGTCGACCCCGACGTGGAGCTCGGCGCCGACCGCGGCCAGCTCGTCGTCGATGGCCACCCGGTCCCGCCCCGGGGTGCCGGTGAGCAGCGTCGACGACAGCAACTCGGCCCGCGCGGTGTGCGCGGGGTCGGCGGTGTCGCCGGGCGCCGCGAACGGGATACGCAGCCGGATCTCGGCCATCGGCACGCTGGACCGGTGGGCCGCGAGCACCTTCAGGCCCGAGGGCAGGGTGCGGGTGACGACGTCGGGAAGCGGCACGGTCTTCGTCACGCCGAGCGGCGGGAGCCGGCGCGGGCCCGCGGGGGTCCGGCCGATCTCCTCGGCGCTGCGGTGCCCGGCGGGGGTCGTCTCGGCCACGCTCGTCATTCCTGCTCTCCCTGCTCGTCGGCGGCGCCGCCGGGCTCGACCAGCAGCACCGCGCGGCCGGCCGACCGCAGCGACGCGGCGGCCGCCTGTACCTGCTCCGGTGTCACCGCCGCGAGCCGCTGCGGCAGTTCCAGCGCGATCTCCGCACGGCCGTACAGCAGCTCGCGCGCCCCGAGGCCCAGCATCCGGTACATCACCCGGTCGTCCTCGTGGTGCTGCGCCGCCGCCCACCGGGCCGACTGACGAGCCAGCTCGTCGGCGGCCGGGCCGTCGGTGATCAACCGGTCGAGCTCCTCGTCCACCGCGAGCAGCACCTTGTCGGGATCAACCGAACCGGGGTGCACGGCGGTGATCGTGAACGTGTCGGGATCGCGGGCGTCGAGGGACCCCATCAGGCCGCAGCTCGCCGCGATGTCGGTGACCAGGCCGTCGTCGTGCACCAGGCGGCGCTGCAGCCGGGCCGCCTCGCCGTTGCTGAGCACGGAGGCCAGTAGGGCGTGGCCCAGGTAGTCGTCGAGCTGCGTCGACGGGTCCGGGATGCGGTAGCCGAGCGCCAGTGCGGGCAGCGGTGCGTGCGCGTCGGTCACGGACTGCCGGCGCTCCGCCCCCGGTACCGGCTCGGCGAACGAGGGCCGGACCGGCGTGGGCCGCGCCGGGATGTCCCCGAAGTGCTTCTCGATCAGCGCCATGGTCGCGTCGACGTCGATGTCCCCGAGCACCGTGAGCTGCGCGTTGCCCGGCGCGTAGTAGGTGTCGAAGAACGCGGCCGCGTCGTCGAGGCCGGCCTGCTCGAGCTCGGAGAAGTCGCCGTAGCCGTTGTGCGCGTTCGGGAACGTGTCGTAGAGGACCGGCGGCAGCAGGATCCACGGGAATCCGCCATAGGGCCGGTTCAGCACGTTGAGCCGGATCTCCTCCTTGACCACGTCGACCTGGTTGCGCAGGTTCTCCTCGGTCAGCCGGGGCGCGCGCAGCCGGTCGGCCTCCAGGAACAGCGCCCGCTCCAGCGCCGCGGTGGGCAGCACCTCGAAGTAGTCGGTGTAGTCCTGATGGGTGGAGCCGTTGAAGATCCCACCCGAGCCCTGGACGACCCGGAAGTGCTCCAGTTTCTCCAGGCTCTCGCTGCCCTGGAACATCAGGTGCTCGAACAGGTGGGCGAAACCGGTCCGGCCCTCCGGCTCGGAGCGGAACCCGACATCGACATGTACCGCGACGCCGACAACGGGAGTGGAGGGGTCCGGGACGAGCAGCACGCGCAGCCCGTTGGACAGGGTCGCCCGGTGCAATTGGATGGGGGGCACCCCACGACCCTAGTCCGGGACGGACCCCTCGCGCCGCGACGACGAGGCCGCGTTCGGCAGCATCAGCGCGGCGAGCGCCCACCCGAGCAGCGCGGCGACGACCGGGGCCCAGGTCCACAGCGCGGCGACGCTCGGCAACCGGCCGGCGAACGCCGCGCTACACCCAGGTAGATCACCCAGGTGAGCAGCGACGCGCCCGCGGCGAAGGCCCGGTTGGCCGTGCAGCGCCCGGCCCTGGGCCGCAGCCGCCGCGCCAGCAGGTCGACGAGCACCCGGCGACGGCGATCGCGCCGACGGCCCCGGAGACCGCGAACACGGGCAGGGCGACCATCGTCATCCCGTAGCCCAGCGGCACCGCCGCGGGAATCCGGATTTCTCCCTCAGGCCGGTGGGAGGACGACGAACTGGCGCAGCGCCAGGTCCATGTAGGTCACCGGGCCGCGGGGGCCGGGCGTGTGATCGACGTTGATGCCGGTCTCGGGCAGGCCGAGCAGCTTGTAGCCGTCGAGCAACCGGGTCGTGGCGTTCCAGAACACCCCGGTGCCGGTGTACGCGTCGATGAACGCGGTCGCGACGGCCTCGTCGGCGGCGCAGACCGTGGCGGCGAGCCCGCTGGTCTCCCGGCCGGCGGTGGCGGCGGCGTCGAGCGGGCCGTCGACGGTCGCGACCGTCACGTGCGCCTCGGCACCGGAGTCCAGCGCCCACTCGTGGCCGAGCCGGTGGTCGTGCGGGGGCAGCGACGGCTCGATTCCGCGCTCGTCGAGGGCCCGCTGCGCGACGGGCCAGAGCCGCTCGAAGGCGGGGTGGTCGATGAGCAGCAGGTTGAGCCGGTTGCAGACGCCGAGGCGGTCGGTGCTGTCGTGGATGAGCTGTGCAGCGGTCGTCTCGTCGGCACTGGAGTCGAGGTAGAGCACACCGCCGCCGTCAGCGTGCGCCAGCACCCGGGTGCCGGCCGCGGCGCCGAGCGCGGAGAGCTTGCGGGTGACCTCGCCGCTGCCCCGGACCACGACCAGCGGCACCAGATCGGGCAGCCCGACCAGCGCCTCGGCGCCCGCGTGCCCGGGAGTGGGCACGAGCTGCACGGCGGCCGCCGGGACGCCGTGCTGCTCCAGAGCGGGCGAGATGACCAGCTCGACGAGCGCCTGGGCACTGCGCAGGGCGGCCGATCCGGTGCGCAGCACGGCGGCGCTGCGGGCCTTGAGCACCTGGGAGGCGACGTCGACGGTGACGTTGGGGCGGGCCTCGAACACCGCACCGATGACGCCGACCGGGACCCGGCGCTCGAACACCCGCTCCCCGGTCGGCAGCGTGCGCACCTCACGCTGCGACTCCGGCTCCGGGGTGTCGGCGAGCACCTCGAGCTGGGTGGCCATGTCGGCGAGCCGCTCCGGGGTCAGCCGCAACCGGTCGAGCAGGCCGGGCGCCATGCCGTTCGCCTCCGCGGCCTCGACGTCGCGGGCGTTGGCCTCCAGCAGCTGCGTCGCGCGGTCCCGGAGCAGGCCGGCGGCGGTGCGCAGGGCGGCGTCGATGGCCGGGCCGCCGGCTGCACGGACTTCCGGCGCAGCCGCCGCGGCACGCTCCGCGGCGGTACGGACGGCGGCGAACTCGGGGGCCTGCTCGGCGGGGGCGGCGGTGCTGGTGCTCACGGCGTTACGGTACCCACGCGCCGGCGCCGGCCCCGCGCCCGCGTGCGTGATCACCACCAGCGCGCGTTGAGCCGGGTCGCGAACCGGCTCAGCGCGCGCTCGCGGTCAGATCCGATGGCGCACGTCCGGTCGGTAGCGCGATCACGACGATGTTGTCGTCGTAGGTGCGTGTGCGCGGGTCGAAGCGGCCTCCGCACGTGACGAGTACGAGCCGCGGCGCCCCGCCGCGGGCGAAGACCTCGGCCGGGAGCTGCGCCTTCGCGTAGTGGCGGCGCGTCACGACCCCGTAGGCGAACGTCCGGCCGTCCGCGCCGCGCAGCAGTACCGGCTCATCCGGCGCCAGCGACGGCAGCACGGCCATCACGCCGACCCCCGCGGTGGCGGAGTCCACGTGCCCGGCGAGCACCACGTTGCCGGTCGCCCCGCCCGCGAGGGCACCGGGCGCCCACCAGCCGACGGTCTGTGGCGGATCGGGAACAGCGAGGGCACCCGCGGGATCGGCGCCGACCGGCACCACCGGGGCGGTCACGCCGCGACCGGGCAGGCTCAGCTCGACGGGCACCGACCCGGCCGGTGCGGGGACGTGCTCGACCGGCTCGGCGATGGGCACCGACCCGGCCGGTGCGGGCACGGGCTCGACCGGCTCGGCACCGGGGCCGGGGGCGGTCGGGCCGCTGAGGGCGGCCGGCGCCGCGCCGAGGTCGCTCGCCTCGACCGACGCGGACCCGCTGCCGTGCCACAGCACGACGCCGGCGGCCAGGCAGGCCACGCCGCAGCACGCGAAGAGCACCGTCGGCCACCGGCCCCGGGACATCGCCGGGCTCAGGCCGCGCGGCGGCGCAGCCACCATCCGGCGCCGCCGAGCAGCACGACACCCAGACCCACAAGCGCCAGCGGAACCACCGGCGCCTCGCCGGATGCGGCCTGACCACCGGTCCCGGCGTCGACCGACCGCGGTGTCGTCGCCCCCGCGGCGCCGGCGACCTGGCGCAGCTTCGCCGCGGTCGCGTCCAGCGCAGCCAGCGCGTCGCGGGCCGCGGCCTTCGCCTCCTCCGAAGCGTTCGGGTCGTTCAGCACCGCGTTCGCCGCATCCCTTGCCTGCTGCGCCACGTCGAGGACAGCCTGCAACCAGGCCTGGTCGAACGGCTGCCCGGAGCGCACCTGCAGATCGGCGAGCACCGCCTGCTGCTCGGCCGCGATCTGGTCGCCGAGCGCGACCCCCTGCTCCGTCGCCAGTGCCCGGATCTGCTCGTCGAGGGCGCGGCCCTGCTCCGCGAGCTCCGGGCCCAGCGTGCGGACCTGCTCACCGGCGCCCTGCTCGCCACCGAGCCCGCCGAAGGCGACGAGCGCGAGTGCGCCCTGGTGAGCCTGGCCGAACGCGGCCCGCCGCGCGTCGGTCGGCTGGCCGGCGCCCGGCTGGGCCTCGGCACCGGCGGACGGTGTCGAACCGGCCTGTCCGGATGCGGGCGTCTCGGAGCCGGAGTCGCCCGAGGAGCAGGCCGAGAGCGTGGTCAGGGCGATCGCGGCAAGCGCCGTGCCGACCGCGATGCGGCCGCGTCGAAGTGTCATCTCATCCCCAGAACGGCGTGAACGGGCGGACAGTATGGTCGACCTGCCCGGTACGGCCGTCCCACAAACGGGGCAGTCCCGCCTGATCGGGTGGATCCCAACCCCCGCCCGTGCAGGCGGGGCGGTCAGCGCCGGTGCCGGAGCCGGGCCGGGGTGCTCGGCGGCGGCACCATCGGCCCGACGTCACCGTCCGGCGCGCTGTCCAGGTCGGCGACGACGGGCGCGTGATCGCTCGGCGCCTTGCCCTTGCGCGCGGCCCGGTCCACCCAGGCGGCCTGCACCCGCGCCGCCGCGTCCTGCCCGGCGAGGATCAGGTCGATCCGCATCCCGAGGTCCTGGTGGAACATCCCCGCCCGGTAGTCCCAGTAGCTGAACACCCGCTCGTCGGGCCAGCGCTCACGCACCACGTCGTGCAGGCCCTCGCCGGTGAGTGCCGCCAGCGCCTCCCGCTCGGCGGGGGTGACATGGGTGGAGTCGACGAACGCGGCCGGATCGAACACGTCGGCGTCGGTGGGGGCGATGTTCATGTCACCGGCCACGATCGCCGAGCCCGGCTCGCCCGCCGCGACCATCGCGCGCAGCGCCTCCAGCCAGCGCAGCTTGTAGCCGTAGTGCTCGTCGGCGGGCGCGCGCCCGTTGGGCACGTACACCGAGGTGATGCGCAGGCCGCCGCAGGTCGCAGTGATCGCCCGGGCCTCCGGATCGGCGTCCGGGGTGGGGAACCGGGGCTCGTCGGGCAGCCCGCGCACGACGTCGTCGAGCCCGACCCGGGACAGCAACGCGACCCCGTTCCAGCGCCCCTGCCCGTGATGCGCGACCGCGTAGCCGCGGTCGGCCAGCGGCTCGGCGAAGGTGGCGGCGAAGTCGTCGTCGGACAGCTTGGTCTCCTGCAGGCAGACGACGTCGGGCGAACGCTCGTCGAGCCAGGGCAACAGCCGGGGCAGCCGCGACTTCGCGGAGTTCACGTTCCAGGTGGCGACCCGCACGGGATGGAACCTTACGACCTCACCCCGACGGGTTCAGCCCGTCTGCGGCAACGTGCGCAGCGTCTCCGCCCGCAGCGTCGCCCCGCCCTCGGCGCTGGCGCCGCTGAGCGTCACGAGGTCGCCCACGGCGGGCCGGGTGGTCAGCCCGGAGACGTCGACCGTCGCGGTCAGGCCGGCCGCCTCGACCACGGTGGCCCGGGCCCCGTCGAGTTCGGTGACGGTGCCCGTGACGTGGGCCCGCGGGGTCGCCACGACGACGGCGGTCGCGGTGTCACCGGTGCCGCGCACCCGGACCACGACGCGTTCGCCGGCACGCAGGTCATCCGGTCCGCCACCGCGGACCTGGGTGCGGTCGTCGGTCCGGACCGTGGTCCGGCCGCCGGCGTCGCGGTCGACGGCCAGCGTGCCGCCGCCCACCGCGGCCACCGTGCCGACCAGCAGGGTGTCGGAGCCCAGGCCGCGCCGCCCGTCGCCCAGCAGGTCCCGTCCGCCGAGGTCCTCGCCGGTGAACCGACTTTCCCCCGCGGTGAGCCGCGGCGCCGCGGTGTCGCGATCGTGCTGGTGACGGCCCGGACCCCCGGAAACCAGTGCCGCCGTGACGCCGGCCAGCACCAGCAGCACGGCTGCGGCCGCCCCGCCGAGGATCCACCGGCGGCGCCGGCGGGTCGTGGGCGGCGCCGCGGCCTGCGCGGTCACGTTCTCGGCCGGCCGGTCGTCCGGGGGTGGGGTGGGAGTGCTCATCGGGTGCTCCGTTCATCGTTCCGTGTGCCGGGACGACGCTCGGCCGTCCGGCTGAGTGGAACCTGAACCCGGTCCTGCGTGCGCGGTTCCTTCAGCCGACCTTCAGCCCGGGAGGCGGAGAATGATCGGTGTGGGCGCGCGGGTGCTGGTGGTCGAGGACGCCGAGACGATCCGGACCGCCGTGGTGGCCGGGCTCAGGGAGGCCGGTTACGACGCGACCGCGCGGGTGGACGGCCGCGACCTGGAGTCCGAGCTCGCCGGCTACCGGCCCGACCTGGTCGTCCTCGACGTGATGCTGCCCGGCCGCGACGGCTTCACCCTGCTCGGCGTGGTGCGCTCGCACAGCGACGCGGGCGTCGTCATGCTCACCGCGCGCGACGGCGTCGAGGACCGGCTGCGGGGGTTGCACGGTGGGGCCGACGACTACGTGGTCAAGCCGTTCGCACTGGCCGAGCTCGTCGCCCGGGTGACTGCGGTGCTGCGCCGGATGGGCCGCACGCCGTCCACGATCGCCGTCGGCGACCTGGTCGTGGACGCGGCCGCGGGGTGGGTGCTGCGGGCCGGGACGCCGATCGACCTGACGGCCACCGAACTGCGCCTGCTCGACTACCTCGCCGCCCAGCGCGGCCGGGTGGTGAGCAAGGCACAGATCCTCACCCGGATCTGGGGTTACACCGACTACGACCCCAACCTCGTCGAGGTGCACATCTCGGCGCTGCGCCGTAAGCTCGGCGAGCCGCGCTTGCTGCACACGGTGCGCGGGCTGGGCTACGTGCTGCGGGCCGAGCCCGAGCTTGCGAGGCGAGCCGACGACACCGAGCCCGGTACCGGCCTCGGCCCCGGCCCGTCGTGAACCGCACCCGGCGGCCCGGCGCGCTGCGGACCGCGTCGTTGCGCGGCCGGGTCACCGCGTTCAGCCTGCTCGTGCTGGCCGTCGCGCTGTTGCTCGTCGGGGTGCTGACCGACGTCGTGTTCGCCGCGCAGTCCCGCTCGGACCTGCGGGCGCGGCTGACCGACCGGGCCACGCTGGCCGGCCAGCTCGTCGAGCAGGGTGTCACGGACCGCGACCTGGCGCGTCAGCTGGAGACCGACGACGTGCGCGCGTTCGTCACCGATTCCGACGGGACCGTCTACTCCGCGCGCTCCGTCGGCGGGCGCGGCCCCGGCCGCAGGGGGGCCGCCCAGGGCGACGAGGTCGTCCGGGAGCCCCTGCCGGACGGGTCACAGCTCACCCTGATCGGCGACGCAGGCCAGGTGACGGCCGCTCAGCGGCGGCTGCGCCGGATCCTGTTCCTGCTCGGGGCCGGGGCGCTCGCCGTCGCCGGGTTGGTCATGCTCGCGACCACCCCGGTCGCGCTGGCTCCGCTGGACGCGATGACCGCGCTCGCGCGCTCGATCACCCGCGGTGACCGCGGCCGCCGGCTCGCCCCGACCCGCACCGACACCGAGCTCGGCCGCACCGCCGCGGCGTTCGACGACATGCTCGACGAGCTCGAGGGCGCAGAGCGGACCGCGCGGTCGGCGGAGGCGGTGGCACGGTCCTCGGAGGCCCGGACCCGGCGCTTCGTCGCCGATGCGGCGCACGAGCTGCGCACCCCGCTGGCCGGGGTGCAGGCGGCCGCGGAGGCGGCGGTCGCGCCCGGGCTGACCGCCGAGGAACGCGACCGGCTGCACCTTCTGCTGCTGCGCGAGACCGGGCGCGCCGGGCGCCTCGTGGACGACCTGCTGTCGCTGGCCCGTCTCGACGCCGGCATGGAGTTGCGCCGCGAGCCGGTGGACCTGCTTGTGCTGGCCCGGACGGAGGCCGAGCGGGTCCGGCTGCTGGCGCCCGGACTGACGATCGCCGTGGACGGCGAGCCGGTGACGGTGCCCGGCGACCCGCAGCGGCTGTCCCAGGTGCTGGGCAACCTGCTTGACAACGCCCGGCGGCACACCCCGCCCGGCGGGCGGATCACCGTCACGGTGGCCGGGCCCGGCGTGGTGCGCGTCGCCGACACCGGGCCCGGCGTGCCCGCCGCCGACCGGGACCGGATCTTCGACCGGCTGGTCCGGCTCGACGAGGCCCGTCCGGCCGACGACGGCGCTGTCGGGCTCGGGCTGGCGATCGCCCGCGGGATCGCCCGGGCGCACGGCGGGGAGCTGCGGTGCGTGGAGCCGGTGGACGGGTCGGGCGCGACGTTCGAGCTGGTGCTGCCGGGTCGGGACGAGGCCCCGACCGTGCCGACCCGTACTCCCGGAACTGCCGACTCGCGCTCCCGGGAATGACGACTCGCGGGTCAGTCCTCGTCGGCCAGGCTGGCCTTGCGGACGTAGAGGAGGCGGTCGCCACGCTCCAGGGCGTCGACCGCCGCGGCGTCGACCCGGTGCAGGTCGTCGCCCCGCACCACGCCGAGCACGATGTCGGTTAGGTGCCGCGGCGAGCCACCCACCTCCGAGTCCTCCACCGGCCGCTCGCTGATCGCGAACCCGGCGTCGGGGGTGAGCAGATCCTCGACGACCTCGACCACGCTCGGCGTCGTCGTCGCCATGCCGAGCAGCCGGCCGGCCGTCTCCGCCGAGACGATCACCGAGTTCGCCCCGGACTGGCGCAGCAGGTGCACGTTCTCCGACTCCCGCACCGCCGCCACGATGGTGATCTTCGGAGCCAGCTCGCGGGCCGTCAGCGTGACCAGCACGGCGGTGTCGTCGCGGTTCGTCGCCACGATGATCGCCGACGCCCGCTGCACCCCCGCGATGCGCAGCACGCTCGACCGCGTCGCGTTCCCGGTGACCGTGACGAGCCCGAGCGCCGACGCGGCGTCGAGTTGGGTCCGGTCGGTGTCCACGACGACGATCTCGGACGGGTCGGCGCCGTCGCCCAGCAGGGTCTCCACCGCGGCACGGCCCTTGGTGCCGTAGCCGACGACGACGGTGTGGTCGCGCACGCGGGACCTCCAGCGTTGGGTGCGGAACGCCTGGCGGGAGCGCTCGGTGAGCAGCTCGACCGTCGTGCCGACCAGGACGATGAGGAAGAGCAGGCGCAGCGGTGTGATCACGAGCGTGGTGACCAGCCGCGTCTCCTCGGTGGCCGGGACGATGTCGCCGTAGCCGGTGGTCGACAGCGACACGGTGGCGTAGTACAGGGCGTCGATGAAGGAGAGGCCGCTGTCGTCCTGGCTGTCGGTGTAGCCGTCCCGCCCGATGTAGACGATCAGTGCGGTGGCCAGCAGCGCCCCAAAAGCGATCGAGAGCCTGCGCACGAGCGAGACGACCGGCCCCACGCTGGGGTCGGGCATGCGGAGCGCGCCGATCAGCGGTGGATCGGCGGGCGGGCGGCGCAGCCGATCGCTCATCGGGCGGAGACTAGCTCCGCCCGGGGTCGGGCCGTGCGCCGGGAGGCCGGTCACCGCCCCGGCCCCGGCTCCCCGGTCCCGCCATGATCACCACATGCGGCGGCGCCGCGGCACTGGCCGCTCTCCCGGACGGTCGGCCGAGCGCCCGTCCCCGACCGCGTTATGGCTCCACAACGCGACCGGGCGGCCGTCCCCGAGCACGTTATGGCTCCACAATGCGGTCGCTGTTCAGGGCTGCTCGACGATTCCCGCTTCGGCGGCGCCGGTCGTCAGGACGTCCAGACCGAAGGCGGTGACCGGGTCCAGGGCACCGGTGCCGTGCACGCCGTGCTCGGCGGCGCGCCCGGCGCCCCAGGCGAGCAGGTCGGCGGTGATCGCGTAGGCCTCCGGTGCCACGAGCCGGGTGCGGGCGAGCAGGGTGCCCCCGGCGTCGAACACCTCGGCGACGAAGTGCGACGTGCTCGCGGCCAGCACCGCGGGCGAGGGCGCGTCGGCGACCCGGCGGGTGGCCAGCCGGGCCAGCTTGGTCACCCCCGCACCGAGGGCCGGAACCTTCTCCAGCACCGGCGTCAGCCGGTGCGTCGCGTGCACCGCGCCGCTGGCCGGGCCGAACCAGCCGAGGTACACGTCGACGGTGCGCAGTCCGGGTTCGATCCGAGGCAGGGCGAACTGCTCGGTCGCCCCGATCGTCACCCCGGGCAGAGGCTTGCCGTTCACGTCGAAGGTGCGCATGCGGGCCCCCGCGGGTTCGGTGCGCAGCGCGCCGTCGCGGAAGGCGTAGACCGAGCGCGTGGCCACCCCGATCAGCGAGTCGAGAGTGCCGCGGGAGAACGGCTGGCCCTTGCCGCCGCCGGTGATGAAGTAGCCGACGTCCACCCGCGCCGGGATCCCGCCGGCCTCCCCGGCCGCGCGCAGCGCCAGCGCCCCCGCCAGCACGCCGGGCACGTAGTCGTTGCCGAACGCGGTGAGCAGGGCGGCTCCGGTCCGCTCGGCAGCCGGGCCCTGCAGGTCGAAGACCTCGCGGACGAACGGGGGCTCGCCGGTGGAGTCGAAGTAGATCGCGCCTGCGTCGACCGCCGCCGCGAGCGCCGCTCCGCCGAGCTGGGCGAACGGGCCGACAGTGGTGACCAGCACGTCGCCGCGGCCGACGAGGGCGCGCACCGACGCGATGTCCGTGACATCGGCCCGCGCCGTGTCGAGCCCGCCGAGCCGCTCGGCCAGGCGAGCCAACCGCGCCGGATCGCGCCCGGCGAGGACCGGGCGCAGGTCGCGGGCGGCCATCGCCTCGGCCGTGCGCCCGCCGGTGTAGCCCGTCGCACCGAACAGAACGATCTTCCCGGTCATGACGGGAGGCTAACCGGTCGGCCGGGCCTCGACTCGGCTGGCGTCCGCGGATCCGGAACCGCTGCTCACTCACGGGTCCTTCGGACAGTTAGGGTTCCCACGTCCGGGTGGTGCCGGACGATACGGAGGGTTCGATGGTCGCTGCCGACGCGGAGGGTCCGGAGGACACGGCGCCACCGGCCCCCCAGCGGGGGCCCCGCAGGTGGTCGCGCCGGTGGTCGCCGGGCCGCGCCCCCGACGCGATGGACGTGCTCACCACCGGCGCCGAGATCGCCGCCGAGCTGCGGGCCGGCCTGGCCTCGGCGCGCACCGGGGTCGCCGCCCGCAAGCTGCGCCGGCTGCTCGACGCCGACGCCATCGGTCTCGTCGACCTGCACGGCGCCCAGTCCTGGTCGGGCGAGCCGGACCCCGGGGCCTCCGACCTGGCCGAGGAGGTGCTGCGCGGCGACCACAAGGCCGGCCGGAGCGGGGTGCTGGCGCTGCCGCTGCGGGTGCGCGACGAGCTCGCCGGCGTGCTGGTCGTGCAGGGTCCCGTCCGGACGAGCGCCGCCCGCCAGGCCGCGAGCTGGGTCGTCGAGGCGCTGGAGCGGGGACGGCTGGAGGCGTCGGCCGACGCCGCCGAGCAGGCCGAGCTGCGCGCCCTGCGCGCCGAGATCTCCCCGCACTTCGTCTACAACGCGCTGACGACGATCGCCTCGTTCGTGCGCTCCGACCCCGGGCGCGCCCGCGACCTCATCCTCGACTTCGCCGAGTACACCCGGCACAGCCTCGCCCGGCACGGCGACTACACGACGCTCGCCGGGGAGTTCCGCGCGATCGAGGCCTACCTGGCGCTGGCGCGGGCGGTGCTCGGCGACCGGCTGCGCGTCCAGGTCCGCATCGCGCCGGAGGTGCTCCCGGTCGCCGTCCCGTTCCTGGCGCTGCAGCCGCTGGTGGAGAACGCCGTCCAGCACGGCGTCGAGCGGTCCGGGGCGGGCGGATCGGTGCAGGTCAGCGGGGAGGCGCAGGGCACCGAGTGCCTGATCTCGGTCGAGGACGACGGTCCGGGCATGGATCCGGCGCACGCCCGCGACGTCCTGGCCGGGCAGGGTGCGGAGTCCAGTGTCGGCCTGGCCAACGTCGACCGGCGGCTGCGGACGGTGTTCGGCGCGGGCTACGGGCTGGTGATCGAGACCGCGGAGGGGGCCGGGACCCGGGTCGTCATGCGGATCCCCCGCTTCCACCCCGGGGTGGTGGCCCTGTGACCGGCGCTGCGGGCGGACTGCGCATTCTGGTCGTCGACGACGTCGGGCCGGCGCTCGACGAGCTGACGCAGCTGCTGCGTGACTCCGCCGACGTGTCGACCGTCGAGGCCGCCGGCGACGCCCTCACCGCGCTGCGCCTCATCCAGGGCACGCCGTTGGACGCGGTGTTCCTCGACATCTCGATGCCCGGCATGGACGGCCTCGAACTGGCCTCCCTGCTGGGCCGGATGACCGATCCACCGGTGATCGTCTTCGTCACCGCGTTCGAGGAGCACGCGGTGTCCGCCTACGGCGTCGGCGCGGTCGACTACCTGCTGAAACCGGTCGCGGCCGAGCGGCTGGCCGCCGCTCTCGGCCGGGTGCGCCGGGTCACCGGTCACGATCCGGGGCCCGGACCGGCAGCAGCGGTCGACGCGCTCGCGGCCGTCCCGGTCGAGCTGGCCGGGCGGACCCGGTACGTGCGCCGCGCCGATGTGCGGTTCGCCGAGGCGCAGGGCGACTACGTCCGGCTGCACACCCGCACCGACAGCCACCTCGTCCGCATCCCGATCTCCCGGCTCGAGGAGCACTGGAGCGCCGCCGGGTACGTGCGGGTGCACCGCAGCTTCCTGCTGGCGGTGCACGCGGTGCAGGAGCTGCGCAGCGACGTCAGCGGCGGCCTGCTGGCGCACACCGACGCCGGCGACGTCCCGGTGAGCCGGCGACATGCGCGCGAGCTGCGCGACCTGCTGCTGGAGGCCGCCACCCGGGGCGACTTCGAGTCCGGGCCGCACCGCCGGAGCCGCCGGTGAGCGAGCTTGCGGGGTCACCGTTCGATACGGCGGCGGCGACGAGCGCGGGCGAGCAGCCTCCGTGACCCGGCAGCGCCGGGTCGCCGTGACCAGCCCGCAGACCCGCGTCGCGCTGGGCCGCCGGCACGGTCCGCCGAGCCGGCTGCCGCACCTGACCCCGGCCGAGATCGCGATCGCCGCAAGGATCCGCCGGGCCCAGCTGCGCCGGGCGGTGAGCGCGCTGCTCGCCGTCGGCGGCTTCCTCGTCGGCCTCCCGATCGCCCTCGCCCTGTTCCCCGGGCTGAGCGGGCTGCGGCCGGCCGGGATCCAGCTGCCCTGGCTGGCCGTCGCCGTGCTCCCCTACCCGGCCATGGCGGGACTGGCCTGGTGGCAGCTGCGGCAGGCCGAGCGGGTGGAGCGGGTGGAGCGGGCCGATGACCGCGCCGCTGACCGTGCTGATGACCGGGCCGTCCCCCGGGGACCCCGATGATCGCCGTCGCGATCGTCCCGGTGGTGCTGGCCACCCTGCTCATCGGGGCCCGGGGCGTCGCGGCGATGCGCAGCACGTCGGACTTCCTGGTGGCCTCCCGCCGGATCTCCCCGACGCTCAACGCTGCGGCCGTGTCCGGCGAGTACCTCTCGGCCGCCTCGTTCCTCGGAGTCGCCGGCCTCGTCGTCAAGGACGGCGTCGGAGCACTCTGGTATCCGGTCGGGTTCACGGCGGGCTACCTGCTGATGCTCACCCTCGTCGCGGCCCCGATGCGCCGCTCCGGCGCGCTGACCGTTCCCGACTTCGCCGAGGCCCGGCTGGGTTCGACGACGCTGCGCCGGTTCTCCGCGGTGGTCGTGCTCGTGATCGCCTGCCTCTACCTGGTGCCCCAGTTCACCGCGGCGGGGCAGGTCCTCACGCTGGTCAGCGGCAGCCCGTACTGGGTCGGTGTCGTCATCGCAGGGGCGGCGGTGAGCATCACGCTGGCCCTGGGTGGCATGCGAGCCGCCACCTACGTGCAGGCGTTCCAGTTCGGGCTCAAGCTGCTGTTGTTCATCGTCCCGGCGATCTGGCTGATCCTGCAGGCCGGTCCCGACACCCGCCGCGAGGCGCTCACCCCGGTCGCGTTCACCCACTTCGACCAGGAGACCGACGTCGAGTTCCGCCTCGACACCCGGCTCAGCGTCGTCGAGCCCACCGCCGTCCGGATCGACGGCGGCCAGGCCGAGACCCTCCCCCCCCCGGCGACCACACCGCCTCCGGCGGGGCGAGCTGGATCTTCCCGGCGGGTGCGCGGGTCCCCCAGATCCGGGGCGGGGTCGTGCCGGGCAGCGAGGCGTGGCAACGGCCGCTGCTCGACGCCGACAGCACCGGCCACCCGCTGCTCGCCACCTGGTCGGTGCTAGTGGCGACGGCGCTGGGCACGATGGGCCTGCCGCACATCCTGGTGCGGTTCCACACCAGTCCTGACGGCCGCAGCGCCCGGCGGACCGCCGCCATCACGGTCGGCCTGCTCGGCACGTTCTACCTCTTCCCGGCGGTCTACGGGCTGCTCGGCGCGGTGCTGCTGCCCGAGCTCTACCTCTCCGGCGCGACCGACACGGTGGTCGTCGCGCTCCCGGCCCGGGTCGATCCCGGATGGGCAGGGTCGCTGTTCACCGCGCTGCTCACCGCGGGTGCGTTCGCCGCGTTCCTCGCGACGTCGCTCGGGCTGCTGCTGGCCGTCGCCGGCGCGGGCTCCCACAACCTCGTCCCGGGCACCCTGCGCCGGCTGCGGCTGACCGCACCAGTGGCGGCTGGGGTGATTGTGCTGCTCGCGCTCCCGGCGGCCCGCATCGACGTCGGCGTGCTGGTCACCTCGGCGTTCGCGGTGGCCGCCTCGACGTTCTGCCCACTGCTCGTGCTCGGCATCTGGTGGCCCCGGCTCACCCGGCGCGGGGCGCTCATCGGGATGGCGGTCGGCCTCGTCTCGTCGGCCGGCGGCATGGGTGCCGGGTTGATCGCCGGCATGGAGCCGGGCCTTCCCGCGCTGCTGCTGGCGCAGCCCGCGATCTGGTCCGTGCCGCTGGCGTTCGCGACGATGATGCTGGTGTCGCTGCGTGGCGAACCGCCGCCGTGGGCGGCGTCGGCGATGCTGCGGTTGCACCTCGACGAGACCGGGGCGGCCGGCCCGCGGAGGTGATCCGCGCCCGCCGTTCGTCGGCGATCGCGACCGTTCGTCGGCCGTTCGTCGCTCCTCTCGACGCTGTGTCGTGGCCCACTTCCACAGTCGGGAGACGACCGACTTTCCTGTGCCCCCTGAACTCCCGGAGTGCAAGGAGGCACCGTGAGTACCACCGAATCGTCACCGCCGGTGGGCGCCCAGGACTGGGAGACCGTCCGGTCCAGCCCTGAGTTCCAGGACCTGCGCCGCCGGCTGCGCAGCTTCGTCTTCCCGCTGACCGGGGTCTTCCTGAGCTGGTACCTGCTCTACGTGCTGCTGGCCAGCTACGCGCCGGCGTTCATGGCGATCAAGGTCCTCGGCAACGTCAACGTCGGCCTGGTGTTCGGGTTGCTGCAGTTCGTGTCGACCTTCGCCATCACCGCCTGGTACGTCCGCTACGCCGACCGCAGGCTCGACCCGCTCGCGGGCAAGCTCCGGGGCGAGATCGAGGGAGGCTCGGCGTGACCGTTCTGGCTCAGGGCGTCGAGGGCAGCAACCCCATCCTCAACATCACGATCTTCGGCCTGTTCGTCGTCATCACCCTGGCGATCGTCATCCGGGTCAGCAAGCGAGCGACCAGCGGCGCCTCGGACTTCTACACGGCAGGCGGCGGCTTCTCCGGCGCGCAGAACGGCGTCGCGATCTCCGGTGACTACCTGTCCGCCGCGTCCTTCCTCGGCATCGCCGGCGCGATCGCGATCAACGGCTACGACGGCTTCCTCTACTCCGTCGGCTTCCTCGTCGCCTGGCTGGTCGCCCTGCTGCTCGTCGCGGAGCTGCTGCGCAACACCGGGAAGTTCACGATGGGCGACGTGCTGGCGTTCCGGATGCGCCAGCGCCCGGTGCGGGCCGCGGCCGCCACCTCGACGCTGGCCGTGTCGTTCTTCTACCTGCTGGCCCAGATGGCCGGCGCCGGCGGGCTCGTCGCGCTGCTGCTCTACATCGAGGACAAGACGCAGCAGAGCATCGTGATCGCCGTCGTGGGCGCGGTGATGATCGCCTACGTCCTGATCGGTGGCATGCGCGGCACCACCTGGGTGCAGATCATCAAGGCCGTGCTGCTGATCGCCGGCGCCGGGATCATGACCGTCTGGGTGCTGGGCAAGTTCGGCTTCAACCTGTCCTCGGTGCTCGCCGGTGCGGTCGAGCGCGGTGGCCAGGCCGGTGAGGCGCTGCTGAGCCCGGGCAAGCAGTACGGCAAGTCGGAGCTCACCCGGATCGACTTCATCTCCCTGGCGCTGGCGCTGGTGCTCGGCACCGCGGGCCTGCCGCACATCCTGATGCGCTTCTACACGGTGCCCACCGCCAAGGAGGCCCGCCGCTCGGTCGTCTGGGCGATCTGGCTGATCGGGCTGTTCTACCTGTTCACGCTGGTCCTCGGGTACGGCGCCGGTGCGCTGGTCGGCCCCGAAGCGATCAAGACCGCGCCCGGCGGGGTCAACTCGGCGGCGCCGCTGCTCGCCTTCGCGCTGGGCGGCACGATCCTGCTCGGCATCATCGCGGCCGTCGCGTTCGCGACGATCCTCGCCGTGGTCGCCGGGCTGACCATCACCGCTTCGGCGTCGTTCGCGCACGACGTCTACGCCAATGTGATCAAGAAGGGCGCGACGGCACCGGACGACGAGGTCAAGATCGCGCGGATCACCGCCGTCGTCATCGGCATCGTCGCGATCCTCGGCGGCATCCTGGCGAACGGCCAGAACATCGCGTTCCTCGTGGCGCTGGCGTTCGCCGTGGCCGCGTCGGCGAACCTGCCGACGATCCTCTACTCGCTGTTCTGGAAGAGGTTCAACACGACCGGCGCGCTGTGGAGCATCTACGGCGGTCTGGCGATCACCCTGGTGCTGATCATCTTCTCGCCGGTGGTGTCCGGGAAGCCGGACGACCCGGTGACCGGGCGGAGCCCGTCGATGCTGCAGGACGTCGACTTCAGCTGGTTCCCGCTGGACAACCCCGGCCTGGTGTCGATCCCGCTGTCGTTCCTGCTCGGCTTCCTCGGCACCGTCCTGAGCAAGGACAAGGCGAACGAGGACAAGTACGCCGAGATGGAGGTGCGGTCCCTGACCGGGGCCGGCGCGGAGAAGGCGGTTGCCCACTAGGGGAGTGCCGCTGCGCAACCGCAGCGCAACGGCCGGCGGGCCCCGACGACGTCGTCGGGGCCCGCCGGTGTGACACCGGACGGCGCCGGCCCCCGACAGTGGACGGCGACCCGATGAAAATGATACTCGTCTACATCTAGAGGCGGGCTGCTTCACCCAGCCGGTCGATGCAGACGAGGAGCTCCGAGTGACCACGTTGACCGTCCGTGATCTCGCTGTCGAGATCGCCGGCAGCCGCGTCCTCGACGGGGTGGGGTTCGAGCTGGGCCCCGGCGAGCGGGTCGGGCTCCTCGGCGCATCAGGTTCAGGCAAGTCCCTCACGGTCGCCGCCGTGCTCGGGCGGCTGCCCGCCGGGGCCCGGGCGACGGGCAGCGTCCAGCTCGCCGGTACCGAGGTGCTCGGCGTCCCCGCCGCACGCCGTCGCCACGACACGCGCGTCGCGGCGGTCTTCCACGATCCGCTGGCCAGCCTGAACCCGCTCGTCCGGGTCGCCGTCCAGCTCGGTGAACCGCTCCGGCGCCACCGGCGCCTCTCCCGGGCCGCGGCCCGCGAGGCCGCAGCCGGTCTGCTGGTCTCGGTCGGCTTCACCGAACCGGGCCAGGTGCTCGACAGCTACCCCGGCGAACTCAGCGGCGGCCAGCGCCAGCGCGTGTGCATCGCCATCGCGGTCGCCTGCCGCCGGAACCTGCTGCTGGCCGACGAACCGACCACCGCCCTCGACGTCGTGACCCAGGCACAGGTCCTCGATGTCCTGCGCGCGCAGACCGCCGACGGATCGTCGGCGCTGCTGTTCGTCACCCACGACTTCACCGCGGCGGCCGCGCTGTGCGATCGGGCGCTCGTGCTCGCCGGGGGCCGGATCGTCGAGTCCGCACCGATGGCCGAGCTCCTCACCACGCCACGGCATGAGTACACGCGCGCACTGGTCCGCGCTGCCCGGGCGGGCAGCATCGGGGCCGCGCTCGCCGACGCCCGGCTGCGGGCCGGTTCCGTGGCGGCGGCCCGGTGACCGCGCCGCCCGCGGACGTCCTGCTGCGCGCGGACGGCCTGCACCGTCGCTACCGGCTGCCGCGACCGGCGCCGTGGTCACCCGCCCCCGTCGTGACCGCGCTGCGCGGGGTCGACCTGGACCTCGCCGCCGGGGAGCGGGTGGGGCTGATCGGCATGTCCGGTTCCGGGAAATCGACGCTGCTGCGCCTGCTCCTCGCTCTCGAAGCGCCCGACGCCGGGCAGGTGTGGTTCGCGGGCGAGCAGATTCGGCCGGCCCGCACCGCGGCCCTGCGGTGGTACCGCCGGGCGGTGCAGTACATCCCGCAGGATCCAGCCGCGTCGCTGGACCCACGGATGACCGTCGCCGACCTGGTCGCCGAACCGCTGGCCCGGCTGCGGGTGCCCGGCGACCACGCGACGGCGGTCGCCGAGGCTCTCGAGCAGGTCGGCCTCGCCGGCGGGTTCGCGGACCGGCGCCCCGGTGAGCTGTCCGGCGGCCAGGCCCAGCGTGTCGCGATCGCCCGCGCGGTGGCGACCCGACCCGCCGTGCTGATCGCCGACGAGCCACTGAGCGGGCTCGACCTGCCGCTGCGCGACCAGGTCGTGCAGGACCTCACGTCGCTGTCGGTTCGGCGCGGCACCACGATCCTGCTCGTCTCCCACGACCTCTCGGTGGTCGCCGCGCTGTGCGAGCGGACCGCTGTGCTCAGCGACGGCACGCTCGTCGAGGACCGGCCGACCGCCGAGCTGCTCGCCGATCCGCAGCACCCACGCACCCGCGAGCTCCTCGACGCCGTTCCCGCACTGCCCGACCCGGCCTGACCGGGTGTCCCGAGCCGTTCCCTCGCCCGACCGACACCAGACAGGATGCCCATGTCCTCCACGCCCGCCCACCGCCGGCTCCGCCGTGCCGCCCCCGCCGCGCTGCTCGCCGCCACGGCACTCACCCTGACCAGCTGTTTCGCGGCTCCCGCCGACCAGGCCGCCAGCGCCGGCCGGGTCACGTTGGCGATGTTGCTGCCGCCCCGGTCCGGGCTCAGCCCGTTCAGCGACGACGCGTTCAAGCTGTCCCGCTGGAGCACCGCCGAGACCCTCGTCGTGCTCGACGAGCTCGGCGACGCCCGGCCCGCGCTGGCCACCGGCTGGGAGCGCGTCGACGACCGGACCTGGCGCTTCGAGATCCGGCAGGGCGTCACGTTCCACGACGGGACGGCACTGACGGCCGAGCACGTCGCCGGCTCGCTCACCCGCGCCACCCAGGCCGGCCCGAAGCCACGCATCCTCGACGGTGTCCAGCTCACCGCGCGCGCGGACGGCAACGCGGTCGTGGTCGGCACCGCTGAGGTCGACCCGCTGGTCCCACAGCGGCTCTCCAGCCCCCAGCTGTCGATCCTCGCCCCGGCCGCGTACCGGGCGGACGGCGTGGTCGACCCGGTCGGCGCCGGCACCGGGCCGTTCGTGCTCACCGCGGTGAACGGCACGGCCGGCGCCACCCTGGACCGCTACGACGGCTACTGGGGTGAGCAGGCCGCGGCGGCGGGTATCGACGTGGACTTCGTGCCCGACGGCACCGCCCGCGCGGCGGCGTTGCGCACCGGGACCGCCGATCTCGTCGAGGCCGTGCCGGTGAGCCAGGTCGCCCTCCTCGATCCCGCGCTGGTGCACGAGGTGCCGATGCCGCGGACCAACACCCTCTACCTGAACACCGAGTCGGGCCCGTTCGCGGACCCGGCGGTCCGCGCCGCCGCCCGCGCCGCGATCGACCGGGCCACGATCGTGGGCGGGGTCTACGAGAACCGGGCCGACGAGGCGGCCGGGCTGCTCGGCCCCGCGCTGCCCTGGGCGGCCCCGGGCCGCGCGGATGCCGCCTACCAGGCCACGGTGGCGGGCCGGGCCCGGCCCGCACCGGTGAACGGGGTCCCGATCACGCTCGGCACGTTCACCGACCGGGCGGAGCTGCCGGAGGTCGCGGTACTGATCGAGCAGCAGCTCGAGGCGGCCGGCTTCGTCGTGACGCAGGACGTCCGGGAGTACTCGTTCATCGAGGCCGACGCGCTGGCCGGCGCCTTCGACGCGTTCATCCTGTCCCGGGCCACGGTCCTGGACTCCGGCGACCCGGTCGCCTACATGTTCAGCGACTTCGCCTGCGCGGGCTCGTTCAACATCGCGCAGCTGTGCGATCCGGCCGTCGACGCCGCGCTGGCGAAGGCCGCGACGATCGAGGCCGGGCCGCAGCGGCGGGCCGCCGTGCTGGCCGCGGAGGCCGCCGTGCTGCGAACCGACGCCGCGATCCCGATGCTGCACGAGCGGGTCATCCAGGGCGAGTCCGCGCATCTGTCCGGCGCCGCTCGCGACCCCCGCGAACGCACGCTGGTCACCCCGCTGACCACGGTCTCGGCCGCCGCCGACGCAGGATGATCCCAGCGGTCAGCCGGCTCGCGACGCTCTGCGCCGTGGTCGCCGGGATCGGGGTGCTGCCCTGGCTGTCGAACCGGTCCCCGGAGCTGACGGTGCTGCGGGCCCGCTCCGCCGAGCAGGAGGCCACCCCGGAGGCGCTCACCGCGATCCGCGAGCAACTGGGGCTCGACGCCGGGCCGCTCGCACTGTTCGGCCGGTGGCTGTCGGGCCTGCTGTCCGGGGATGCGGGCACCTCGTGGGTCTCCGGGCAACCGGTGCTGCCCGGCGTGCTGGCCGCGCTGGGCGTGTCGCTGACGCTCATGGCGCTCGCGCTGGGCGTCGCGCTCGTGGTGGCCGTGCTGCTCGCGACACCCGCTCTGGTGCGCGGGCTGCGCGGCACCGGCGGGCGCAGCTCCGGGGCCGTGGCCGCGGCGTTGACCGCGCTCCCGGAGTTCCTGCTGGCCGCGATGCTGCTCGTGATCGGAGCCGTCGGGCTGGGGCTCTTCCCGCCCTACGGCTGGGCGGGCCCGAACCATGCGGTACTGCCCGCGCTGGCGCTGGGCATCCCGGCCGGTGGCTTGATCGGGCGGCTGCTCAGCGACGCGCTGGAGGTCACCTTCACCGAGCGATGGCTGGCGACCTGGCAGGTCGCCGGGTTCTCCCCGGGCCACACCACCGCCGCCGTCGTGCGGCGCACGCTGCCCGCGCTGATGCCGCAGATCGGCCTGGTGATCGTCGGGCTGACCGGCGGAGCGATCGCCGTCGAACAGGTCTTCGCGATCCCCGGGCTGGGCCGGACCACGCTCGGCGCCGCCACCGCGCAGGACCTGCCGACCCTGCAGCTCGGGGTGCTGTTGCTCCTGGCGCTCGCGGCCGCCACCGGGATCGGCGCCGCGGCACTGCGCCGGGCGTTCGTGGGCCGGGCGCTGCGGTCCGGAAACCTCCCGGTGCCCGCGCCGGCCAGGCCCGCCCACCGGCTGCAATGGGCGGTGCCGGCGACGGCGGCCGGGCTGCTCGTGCTGATGGTGGCAGCCGGGCTGCCCCGGGACCCGTTCACCTCCGCGCACCCGCGGCTGTCCCCGCCCAGCTGGGCACTGCCCTTCGGCGCCGACGCGAGCGGCCGGGACCTGCTCGCCCGGGCCGCGCACGGAGCGCTGCTGACCCTCGGGACGGCGCTGGCGGTCGTGCTGGCGTGTCTCGTCGTCGGGATCGCGGTCGGGCTGCTCCCGCGGCTGTCGACCGGACCCGTCGAGGTCACCAACGCGGCCCCGCCGGTGCTCGCCGGCATGATCGTCGCCGCGGTGGCCGGGCCGAGCGTGCTGGGTGCGGCGATCGCGGTGGCCCTGGTGAGCTGGGCCCCGCTGGCGGCCCACACCGCGGCGCTGTCGCTGGAGACCCGGGCGCAACCGCATGTGCGGATCCTGCCCGTGCTCGGGGTGGGGCCGGCCCGGCTGCTGGTCCGGCACGTGCTGCCGGCCCTCGCCGGCCCGGTGTTCCGGCACGCGATGCTGCGGCTGCCCGGGGTCGCGCTGGCGCTGGCCGCGCTCGGCTTCCTCGGACTCGGCCCGCAGCCGCCCAGCCCGGAGTGGGGGCTGCTGCTCGCCGAGGGCCTGGACTACGTCGAGCGCGCCCCGTGGACGGTGCTCGCCCCCACCGCGATGCTGGTCCTGGCCTCGGTACTGGCCGTGTCGCTGTCGAGCGTGTCCCGGGCCACTGACAGGCCGAGGCGATGGCCCGCCGGTGTCTCCGGCACAGTGACCTCGGCAGCGTGAGGCTCACGGGAGGCTCCCATCAGCTGTTCAGAGCCTGCACGGGAACCGACTGCACCAGGGCGCGCAGCCCGTCGGCGTCGAGCAGGTCGGCGGGCCGCAGCGTCAGGTCCGACCGCACGTAGTGGAACGCCGCCCGCACCCGTTCCGGGTCAACGCCGGCCAGCGCCGCCCAGGCCAGCCGGTAGGCCGCGAGTTGCACGCTCAGCGCCGGCAGCCTGGACTCCTCCGGCGGGGGCCCGGTCTTCCAGTCGACCACCGTCCAGCCGCCGTCGGGATCGGCGAACACCGCGTCCATCCGGCCGCGCACCGCGACCCCGGCGATGACGGTCTCGAACGGCACCTCCGCCTCCACCGGGCTGCGCTCGGCCCACTCCGAGGCGAGGAACGCGTCCTGCAGCTCGGCGAGTGCGTCGTCGGCGGCCGCGTCGTCGTCGGCGGCGCCGGGCAGTTCGTCGAGATCGAGCAGCTGCTCGGCGCCGAAGCGCTGTTCGAGCCAGGCGTGGAACGCGGTGCCGCGGCGCGCGTGCGGGTTCGGGGGCAGCGGCAGCGGGCGGCGCAACCGGGTGGCGAGGGCCTCCGGGTCGGCCGCCAGCTCGACCAGCTGGCTGACCGAGAAGTGCGCCGGCAATGCCACGGACGGCCGCGCACCGGCCGCGGCACGTTCGGCGAGCAGCACGTCGACGTCGGCCGCCCAGCCCTCCGGGTCGGGGTCGGCCGGGGGCAGCAGGTCCGGCGGGCCCGCGTCCTCCGGTGCGGGGCCCGTGCCCGGTGTCAGCAGGTCGAGCTGCGCGCCGGGCTCCGGGCCCTCGCCCGAACCGTCCCCGTCGCCGACCGTGGCCGGGGCGGCTCGGGCCAGCTCGCGCAGCGCGGTCCGCACCAGGGCCGCACCGGCGTGCACCGCGGGCGAGCGCGCCCCCAGCGGGTCGACCGGCCACAGCTCGGTGACGGGTTCGGCGGTGGCCGGGTTGGTGTCGTCGGGGCCGGGCTCTTCGGCCCACGCCTCGATCGGGAAGGCGGGACCGACAACGGCGGTGTCGCCACCGAGCGCGTCGCGGACCTCGGTGAGGAACTCCGACGGCTCCTTCGGCTTGTCCCCCGCCGCCCCCCACCGGTGCCCGGACACCAGCAGCACGTGCTCGGAACGGGTGAGTGCCACGTAGAACAGCCGCCGCTCCTCGGTGAGCCGCCGCGCGTCCAGCGCCGACTCGTGTGCGTTGAGCGCGTCGGTGAGTTGTCTGCGGTCGCCGTCCGGCGGCAGGTGCAGCCCGGGCAGGTCGTCGGCGTCGCCGCGCAGCGGAACCGGCAGCTCCGACGGGTCGGTCAACCAGCTGCCGCTCATCTTGCGGCCGGGGAAGACCTGGGAGACCAGGTGCGGGACCGCGACGATCTCCCATTCCAGGCCCTTCGCGGCGTGCACGGTGAGCACCTGCACCCGGTCGCGGGCGACCTCCACCTCGCCCGGGGCGAGCCCGTCCTCGGCGCGCTCGGCGGTCTCGAGGTAGTCGAGCAGCGCGGGCAGGGTGGCCACCTCGGCGCCGGCGGCGAACTCGGCGACGACGTCGGCGAACGCGTCGAGGTGCGCGCGGCCGACCGGGCCGGGCCGGGCGGCGGTCTCGGCGTCGAGCAGCAGCACCCGCTCGGCATCGGCGACGAGATCGGTCAGCGGCGCCGACGCCCGCGCCCGCAGCCAGCTGAGCTCGCGCGCAAGCCGGCGGATGCGCTCGAACCCGGCGCGCGAGTACCGCTGCGCCGGGCCCGGGTCGTCGAGCGCGTCGACGAGCCCGGCCTGCTCCGCCTGCTCGCCGGGCAGCGCCCCCAGCGCCAGCTGCGCCGGGGTCAGCGGCCCGGGCCCGGAGCCCGGCAGCGGCGGGACGAGCTCGCGGGCCCGCTGCCACAGGGCCGCGAGGTCGGCCACCCCGAGCCGCCAGCGCGCCCCGGTGAGCAACCGGACGGCGGCCGGGCCGGCGAGCGGGTCGGCGACCAGGCGCAGCGCGCTGACCAGATCACGCACCTCGGGGGTGCCGAGCAGCCCGCCCAGGCCGACCACCTCGACCGGCAGCCCGCGGGCGCGCAGTGCAGCCGCGATGGCGTCCATGTCGGCGCGGCGGCGGACCAGGACCGCCGAGGTGGGCAGCTCGGCGCCCGCCTCCTCGGCACGGCGCCAGTGCGCGGCGATCCCGTCGGCCATCCACTCGATCTCGGTGCCGACATCGGGCAGCAGGGCCACCCGCACGTCGCCGACGCGTGCCGTCGGCCCGGCACGCAGCTCGCCGACGGCGACGGCTCCGGGTGCGGTGCGCAGCGGCTCGGACACCGCGTTGGCGAGCGCCAGCACCTCCGGCGGGTTGCGGAAGCTCGTGAGCAGGCCGTACTCGTCGGCAGGCGACCCGCCGGGCCCGGGGAAGTCGGTGCGGAACCGCGCCAGGTTGCCCGCGCTCGCGCCGCGCCAGCCGTAGATCGACTGGCAGGGGTCGCCGACCGCGGTCACCGACAGCGGCTCCGCGCGCTGCGGCTCGCCCGGCACCGTGCCGAACAGCGCCCGTAGCAGCACCCGCTGGGCGTGCCCGGTGTCCTGGTACTCGTCGAGCAGCACCGCCCGGTAGGCGGACCGTTCGATCTCCCCGACCTCGGGGTGGCCCTCGGCGACGCGGGCGGCGATCGCCATCTGGTCGGCGAAGTCGATCGCCCGCTCGGACCGCTTGCGCTCGGCGAACGCCTCCACCAATGGGAGCAGCTCGACCCGCAGCCGCTGGGTGTCGATCCACTTCTTGTAGCCCTGCGACGGTTCGGCGCGCTGACCCTTGCCTCGGGGGGCACCGTCCAGCGTCGCGATCACCCGCTGGGCCAGCCGGCGCACGGCGCCGGGCTCGACGAGATGCTCGCCGAGCTCGCCGGCCAGCGCCAGCAGGTAGCCGGTGACCGTGGCCGGCACCCTGTCGATCTCGAGGTCCTCGGCCCAGGTCGAGACGACCCGGTGGGCGAGCTGCCAGGCCGCCGTCTCGCCGAGCAGCCGGGCCGCGGGCTCGGCGGGCAACCGCAGCGCGTGTTCTCCGACCAGCCGGCCGGCGTAGGCGTGATAGGTCGAGACCGTCGGCTCGCCCGCCAGGACGGCGGCGCGGCGCTGCCCGCCGGGGTCGAGCGCGTCGAGCAGCCCGGAACCCGTCAGTCGGCGCAGCCGCGAGCGCACCCGCATCCCGAGCTGCTGGGCGGCCTTTCGGGTGAAGGTCAGCCCGAGCACCTGCTCCGGCAGGACCTGCCCGGTGGCCACCAGCCACACCACGCGGGCGGCCATGGTCTCGGTCTTGCCGGCGCCCGCACCGGCCACCACCAGCGCCGGACGAGCGGGCGCGGCGATGACCGCGGCCTGCTCGTCGGTGGGCGGGGGCAGCCCGAGGGCCGAGGCCAGGGTCGCCGGGGTCAGCTGCACAGGTGCGTTCTCCTCAGGGGTCCCACGGTGTCGGTTCGCATGCCTAGTCGGCCGTGACCGGTCGGCCGGACTCCACCGCCGGGCAGCTGGTCCGGACCGGGCAGCGGTCGCAGTCCGGCCCGACCCGGGCGACGAACGTCGCACCCGAGGTCTCCTCGGCGCAGTGCTCGACGGTCTCACGCCAGCGGGTCAGCGCGTCCTCGTCCAGTGGCGGCTGGGACGGCTCCTTGGGCTGTCCCGACGCCTTGCGGTCGGCGAGGTACACCAGCCGGGCACCGCCGGGTGGCGCGTCCGCGTCGAGCAGCTTTCCGAACGCCCCGAGCGCCGCGGCCAGCTGGTAGACGGCCAGCTGCGGGTGCTCGGCCGCGTGCCGGGCCGAGACCGCGACCTTCCCGGTCTTGACGTCGACGACGACCGGCCGGCCCTGCGCGTCGACCTCGAGCCGGTCGACCCGGCCGCGCAACCGCAGCCACGGGCCGCCCCGCCGCGCGCCGGCGGCGTCGGGATCGGTGCTGTCCGGGTCGGGACCCGCCAGGTCGAGCTGCACCGGGTGCTCGACCGCCACCAGCCGCAGGCCCTCGGCGCGGCTCGAGCGCACCCACTCGTCGAAGGCCGCCAGCATCGCGCGCACCCGCTGCAGCTCCCGGCGCCCGAACCACGGCGCTCCGGTGTCGAGCCGCGACCACGCCGAGCGCAGCGCTTCCTCCAGCTCGGTGCGGTCGGCCCCCGCCGCGCCTGCCTGGACGAGCGCGTGCACGAGCGATCCGGTCACCGCCGCGAGAGCGCCGACCTCGCCACCACCGTGCCGCTCCAGTACCCAGCGCAACGGGCACGCGACGATCTTCTCGACGTCCGACGGTGACACCGGGATGATCTCCCCGGGAACCCGCAGCGGCGCCTCGGTGGACGGCGGCGCGAGGCCGTACCAGTCGCGTGGGTGCGCGCCCGGGACCCCCTCGGCGGCGAGCCGCGCCAGCTGCGCCGCGGCCCGTCGGCGCCGGTCGGCGCGGACCGGATCGCCGTTGTCGGGTTCGCACACCGCGCGACGCAGCTCACCGACCAGCTCGGCCAGCACGAGCGCCCGGGCCGGTTTGTGCACGACCCGGCCCTCGGTGGGCCCGGCCGGCACCGGATCGAGCTCGTCGAGGAAGCGGGAGGGCTGCTCGTCCTCCCCCTGCACCGCGCTGACCAGCAGCGTCTGCTTCGCGCGGGTGCACGCGAGGTAGAACAGCCGACGCTCCTCGGCCAGCAGCGGCGCCACCCGCGAGACGGTGTCGGCGCCGCCAGGGCCGGGTTCGGCGACCCCGGCCATCAGGTCCACGAGCCGCTCGGTGCCCAACAGGCTGCCGCGCAGCCGCAGGTCGGGCCAGCTTCCCTCCTGCACGCCCGGCACCGCGACGACCTGCCACTCCCGGCCGCGCGCCGCATGGGCGGTGAGCAGCGAGACCGCCTCGCCCCGCGGTGCCCGCGGGGCAAGCGTGTCGCCCGGGAGCTGCTGATCGGCGAGGTACTCGGTGAACCCCGCGACGTCGGCCCCGGGCAACCGGTCGGTGTAGCGGGCCGCGGCGTCGAACAGCGCGAGGACCGCGTCGAGATCCCGGTCGGCGGCCGCACCGACCGGGCCGCCCCGGGCGCTCGCCTCGGTCCATCGCTGAGCCAGTCCCGACTGCTGCCAGACCCGCCAGAGCACCTCCTCGACGCTCTGCCCGTCGCGGGCCGTCGCCCCGGCGGTGGCGAGCAGGGCGCCGACCTTGCGCAGTGGCGCGGTCTCGTTCGGGGGCAGCGCCGCCAGCCGGTCGGGCCGCCCGTACGCGGCCGAGCGCAGGGCCTCCACGAGCAGCGGATCGCTACCCGAACGCTCGACGTCGGCGGCGCGGTCGTCGGCGGTGCCATCGATCGTGGTGGCGGTCGGCGCAGCGGTGCCCTCACCGGCGTCCGGGCCACCGCCGGGCTGCCCCGCTGCGTGCAGCCGCAGCAGCCCGCGGCGCAGCCGGCGCATCCGCATCGGGTCGCCCGAACCGAGCGCGGAGGTGAGCAGAGCGGTGGCAGCGTCGGCGTCGAGCTCCTCGGGCCGGGTGGCGGCACGCAGCACGAGCAGCAGCGGCAGCACGGCGGGCTGACGGGCCAGCGGGAGCTCGTCGGGCGGCGCCGAGATCGGCACCCCGGCGGCCACCAGCGCGCGGCGCAGCGCGGGCAGCGCCCGCCGGGTCGAGCGGGCCAGCACCGCCATCTCCGACCACGGCACGCCGTCGTTGAGGTGCGCGCGACGCAGTTGGTCGGCCACCCAGCCGGCCTCGCTCGCCGTCGAGGAGAACACCCGGACCCGTACCGAACCCGGATCGCGGGATTCGTCGGCCACGTCTCGCGGGGGTGCAACCCGTTCGCGGCCCTCCCCGGCCCCCGGCAGCCTCGCGACCAGTCGTGCCGCGGCTGCACGCAGCTCGTCGGCGCTGCGATGGTCGACCCTGAGGACGGCCGTCTCCGCCTCCATGGCGCGCAGGCCCGCCGGGTCGGCGCCGCGGAAGTTGAGCACCGCCTGGTCCGGATCGCCCGCCAGCAGCGCCGTCTCGGCTGTGGCACCCAGCACCCGCACGAGCTCCATCTGCTGCGGGTCGAGATCCTGCGCGTCGTCGACCAGGAGGTGCCGGACCCGTTCGCGCTCGGCGGCGAGCAGCTCCGGGTCGGCCGCCAGCGCGTCGAGCGCCGCGGACACCAGCTCCGCCGAGTCGAGCGCCGGAGCGGTGGCCTGCGGCGCTCCCCGGCCGGCGGCCCCCCGCAACATGATCACGTGCTCGTAGCTGCGGAAGAACCGGCCCGCAGCCGTCCACTCCGGGATCTCGTGCCGGCGACCCAGCTCGGTGAGCCCGTCGGGTCCGAGCCCGCGCTCGGCGGCGCGCAACAGCAGCTCGCGCAGCTCCGCGGCGAACCCGGGCAAGCCGAGCGCCGGGCGCAGCCGGTCGGGCCAGCCCGAGTCGGGCGCCGCCCCGGCGAGCTCGCCGGCCAGCAGATCGCGCACGAGTGCGTCCTGCTCGGCGCTCGCGAGCAGCCGCGGCGGCGGATCGTCGTTGCGCGCCGCGTGCAGCCGCAACACGCCGAACGCGTAGGAGTGCACGGTGCGGACCAGCGTCTCGCGCGTGGTGCGGATCCCGGCCGCCGCGGCGTCGCGCCCCGGAACGTACAGCTGTTCGGTGAGCCGTTCCCGCAGCTCTCCCGCGGCCCGGCGGCTGCCGACGAGCAGCAGGATCCGCTCGGGATCGACGCCCTCGCGCACCCGCCGGGCGACCGAGGCCAGCAGCAGCGTCGTCTTGCCCGTACCCGGGCCACCCACGACCCGCAGGGGGCCGGCCCGGTGGTCGAGGACGCGGCGGGCGACCTCGTCCCACTCCGGCTCGGGAACCGGGACCGTGGGCCGGCGGACGAGCTCGGGCGCCGGACCGGGGACGACACCCGGACCGGTCCGCGTGCGATCGGAACGGGCCACGACGGCGATGCAACCACGCCCCACCGACAATCGGGCGCTCACCCCGGGCTGGCACGATCACGATCGTGTCCGAGAAAGCCCGCCGGTTACACGTCCATACCTTCGGCTCCCCCGCCGGCATCCCCGTCCTCGCGCTGCACGGGGTGACCGGCCACGGCGCCCGCTGGCAGCCGCTGGCCGACGCGCTGCCCGAACTGCGCTGGATCGGGGTGGACCTGCGCGGGCACGGCCGCTCGCCGTGGAGCCCGCCGTGGGGCATCGAACAACACGTCGCGGACGCGCTGGCGCTCCTGGACCGGCTCAAGATCGAGGACGTCGCGGTGGTCGGGCACTCCTACGGCGGAGCGATCGCCGTGCATCTGGCCCGGGCCGCACCGGACCGGGTGGAGCGGCTGGTTCTGCTGGACCCGGCGATCGGGCTCGACCCCGACGACATGCTGGAGACCGCCGAGGAGACCCGCGCCGACGAGTCCTACCCGGACATCGACAGCGCCCGCGCCGACAAGGCGCAGCGCTGGGAGGGGATCGCGGCGGACCTCGTGGAGGCCGAGGTCGCCGCGCACCTCGCCCACCTCGGAGACCGCTGGGAGTGGCGGTACTGCCGGTCCGCGGCCGTCGCGGCATGGAGTGAGATGGCCCGGCCCGCCCCCACCCCGCCGGCCGGCACCCCGACGCTGCTGATGCCGGCGCTGCAGGCCGACTTCGTCGAGCAGGCCTGGGTGGACCGCTGCCGCGCCGAGCTCGGCGACGCGCTGACGGTGACCGAGGTGGACGCGGGGCACATGCTCTTCCTGGAGCGGACGACCGAGGTCGCGAAGCACATCCGCGAGTTCGTCGTCGGCTGAGACTCTGGCACCGTGGGCGCCGATGGATGACGAGACGGTCGAGCGGGTGCGCGAGGTCGTCGCCGCGATCCCGCCGGGACAGACGCTGAGCTACGGCGAGGTGGCGGCACGCGCGGGTCTGCGCTCGGCCCGGCTGGTCGGTCGGATCCTCGCCGAGGACGGGCACGACCTGCCCTGGCACCGGGTGCTGCGCGCCGACGGCACCTGCGCGCCGCACATCGCCGCCGAACAGTCCGCGCGGCTGCGGGCCGAGGGGTTGCTGCTGATCGACGGCCGACTGCCGCCGGAACGGCGACGCAGCCGGGGCCGAGGGGCCGGGCGGCACCACCGGGGCTGGACCGGCCAGGCGACGCGGCCGGGGGCCTGACGGGCCGGGCCGGGCTGCCCGCACCCCCGTCCCCGCAGCCCCTTGCAATGCGCACCTCCGCGCACCGCCGCGTCCGGCGGGGCCTGGGCCGCCCTTGATCACCGTTTCGGAAGCGGCAGCAGCAGAGACCGCAGCGGCGTCTTCCCGGACGACGATCAACAAGATCCGGGCCCGGTCGACGTCCCCGTCGGTGCCTGCTGGGCCACCCCATCCGGCTGATCGTGAGATGTGCCGCTCTGAAACGGCGCGAACGGAGCCCGTGCGTATCGGTGCGCAGCCCGGCATCCGCTCACGTGTACGACGTCCCCGGCTTCATGACGATCAACGCGAGGACCGTCGGGACCAGCAGCGGTGAGGTGCGCCTGCGCCCAGGCCGCGGTTGCGCCGTTCGGCCGTACCGGGCCGCGTGCCTTGACCTGACCCGACCCCGCGAGTCCGATGGGTGGGCCCGGGGCCGGCGATGGTGCCCGCGACCATCGGCCCGGTCCTCCCGCTGCTCGTTCCTCTCCGACCCGGGGGCCGACCCGACATGACGACGACCGGCGCCGACAGCGCCCTCCCGCCGACGGCGACCCGGAGACGTCGAGCGCCGGCACAGCGCCCGACCTCGCGCAGCGAGGGAGAGCGGTGAGCGCCCCGCCGCGGGCCGTCGGGGCCGGGGCCACTCGGCTCGAGGGACGGCTGAAGGTCACCGGCGAGGCCCGCTACGCCGCCGAGTACCCGGTGCCCGGCCTGGCCGTCGGGGCGGTCGTGACGTCGACGATCGCGCGCGGCCGGATCACCGACATGGACACCGCCGCGGTGCTCGCGATGCCCGGCGTGATCGGCGTGCTGAACCACGGCAACGCCCCGCGGCTCGCCGACGCCGGCCAGGGCAACCTGATGGTGCTCCAGGACGACCGGGTGCCCTACCGCGGGGCCGTGGTCGCACTGGTGGTGGCGGAGACCTCGGAGCAGGCCCGGGCGGGCGCCGACGCGCTGCGGGTCCGGTACGCCGAGGAGCCCCACGACGTCGTCCTGACCGCCGACCATCCCCGCCTGTACACGCCTGACCACGTCAATCCGGCCCTTCCGACCGATTCGGTCACCGGGGACGTCGAGGCCGGTCTCGCCCGCGCCGATGTCGTGGTCGACGCGGTGTACTCGACGCCGACCGAGCAGAACAATCCGATGGAGCCCCACTCCAGCACGGCGTGGTGGGCGGACGGCCGGCTCACCGTCATCGACTCCAACCAGGGCTCCTGGGTCGTCCGGGACACCCTGGCCACGCTGTTCGCCCTCGACCCGGACGCGGTGCGGGTGGTCTCCGAGCACGTCGGCGGCGGGTTCGGGGCCAAGGGCAGGCCCCGGCCGCAGGTCGTGCTCGCCCCGATGGCCGCCCGGCAGCTGGACCGCCCGGTGCGGGTGACCCTGACCCGCCAGCAGATGTTCGCCCTCGTCGGCTACCGGACCCCCACGATCCAACGGGTCCGGCTCGGCGCCGACCGCGAGGGCCGGCTGACCGCGCTCGACCACCTGGCCTGCGAACAGACCTCGACGGTCGTCGAGTTCGCCGAGCAGACCGCGGTGTTCTCGCGGGTCATGTACGCGACCCCGAACCTGCGCACCCGGCACCGGCTGGTCGCGCTCGACGTGCCGAGCCCGCACTGGATGCGCGCGCCCGGCGAGGCCCCCGGGTCGTTCGCGGTGGAGTCGGCGTTGGACGAGCTGGCGCAGGCCTGCGGGATCGATCCCGTCGAGCTGCGGGTGCGCAACGAACCGGCGGTGGAACCCGACCGCGGGCTGCCGTTCGTCAGCCGCAACCTGGTCCCGTGCCTGCGTGAGGGCGCGGCGCGGTTCGGCTGGTCGGCACGTGACCCCCGGCCGGGCGTCCGCCGCGACGGCCGCCTGCTGCGGGGTACCGGGGTCGCGGCGGCGACCTACCCGGCCCGCAGCACCCCGTCGACCGCGTCGGTGACCGCGGAGCCCGACGGCCGCTACACCGTACGGATCACCGCGTCCGACATCGGCACCGGCGCGCGCACGGCGCTGACCCAGATCGCCGCCGACGAGCTCGGCGTTCCGCTCGAGGACGTGCGCGTCCTGATCGGCGACAGCGACTTCGGCCCGGCACAGGGCGCCGGCGGATCGCTGGGCACCGCGTCCTGGGGCTGGGCGATCGTGAAGGCCGCCCGGGAGCTGCGCGACCGGCTCGCGGGCGCCGGCGTCCCAGCCGGCGGCCTGACCGTCCGGGCCGACACCACCGAGGACATCCGGGCGCTGCCCGACGTGGTCCGGCACGCCTTCGGCGCGCACTTCGCCGAGGTCGTGGTCGATCCCGCATCCGGTGAGGTCCGGGTCCCGCGACTGCTCGGGGTCTACGGCGTCGGGCGGGTGGTCAACCCCGTCACCGCGCGGTCACAGCTGATCGGGGCCATGACGATGGGGCTGGGGATGGCGCTGCTGGAAGAGGCGGTCGTCGACCCGCAGTTCGGCGACTACGCCAACCACGACCTGGCCGGCTACCACGTGCCCGTGAACGCGGACGTCCGATCGGTCGAGGCGCACTGGGTCGACGAGAGGAACGACGGGCTCAACCCGACCGGGGTGAAGGGGCTCGGCGAGATCGGCATCGTCGGCACCGCCGCGGCGATCGCCAACGCGGTGTGGCATGCAACCGGGGTACGGCACCGGGATCTGCCGATCCGGCCGGACAGGGTGCTGGCCGGAGGAGACCGGTGAGCGGCTAGATCCGGCGGACGACCAGACCCGCGGCCCGCTCCAACCCGGACAACGTCCGGACCGACGCCTCGGGGTGCTGGGCGTGCAGCGCCAGCCGGTACAGCACGCCCCGCAGCAGCGCCTGTGGCCACTCGTCCAGGTGCGCCCAGCGCTCCAGCAGGCCCTCGTCGGCCCCGCCCCAGGCCAGCGCGTCGACGACGATCACCGCTGCCGCCCACTCGGCGGGCCGCCAGAACGGGACCAGGTCGAGCACGGCCGGCGCGCCGTCCTCGTCGAACAGCACCGAGCCGAACAGCTCCCCGTGCACCACCTGCGGCACCAACCGCACCGGCCGGCGGTATGCGGCCAGCTCCACGAACAGCTCGCCGCCGGTCGCGGGGTCGAGGGTCAGCCTGCGCTCACCGAACGCGGCCGACACCGACCGGGAGAGCAGATCGTCGCGGTCGTCGAGCAGCCGCGGGCGCAGCACGCCGGCCGTCGCCTCGTGCAGGCGCATGGCGGCGCCGACGACCTCGTCGTGGCGGGGTTCGGCAGTACCGGGCAGGAACCGGCACGCCGCCCAACCCGCGACGACCCAGCGCCCGTCGGAGGACCGCAGTGGCCGGGCGAGCCGCACGCCGTCGACCTCCAGACCGTCGAGCACGCCCGCCGACCACGCGGCCACGGCGTTGTCCGAGACCGGGCGGATCAGCGCGTCCCCGCACTGCCACGCCCGCTGGCCGGCCCATGCCACGGGCCGCGGCTCCTGGTCCGGCACCCCGAACGCGATCCGGACGTGCTGCGGCAGGGCGTCCATGGCCTCGGGCGCGGCCGTGCCGCCCTGGCCGATCGGGGGTGCGGGTACTGCGGTCACAACCTGGGACGTTACCGCCGCGATCCGGCCGAACGCGGCTGCCACGCGGGAGCGTGGCAACCCGGCTCGGGCCGCTCAGCTCGACGATGCGGCCGCGGCCATCTCGCTCGCCCAGGACGACCAGCCGCCGTCCGAGCTCGACGAACCGTCGGACGAGCTCGACGTGGAGCTGTCGTCGCCCCCGCCGGTGTCCTCACCGCCGTCCGACGATGACTCCGACGACGAGTCGCCGGAGTCATCGGAGTCGCCGGAGTCGCTGCTCGACCACGTGCTGCGCTGGGCCGTGCTCGCGCCGCTCTCGCCCGTCTGGGCATCTGCCCCGGACTCCGCCGTGCGCGACGCGGCCTCCCGGTCGGCCTGCCGCAGTGCGGCCTCGGCGTACGGAGCTGCGTAGCTCGGCGTCATCGAACGGACCATCGGCCTGGCCACCGAGCTCGCGGCACCGTCGGAGCCCGACTGCCGGGGGGCCGGCACCTCCGCGGGCCGGTTGCTCGAGCCGGGCTCCGCGGGAGCCGACCGCGGTAGGGCGCGCTCCTGCGCCGGTGCGGGCTCGGCCGAGCCGGAGCCACCGTTCGCGGGGGCGGCCCGGTCACCGCCGGAGAGCACGTCGTCGGCCGTGTCCGCGACCGTCTCGACCTGGGCCGTGGCCGGCCTCACCACGGGCTCGGGGGCGGCTGCCGCGGCGGGCGGGCCGGGGCTCGCCGCCGGCTCCGGGTCGCTGCGATCGGCGCCCCAGCCCCCGCCGTCGTCATCACCGCTCAGGACGCCGCCGACCGCACCGGCGACAGCGCCGACCGGCCCCTCCGGTTCGCCGCGCCGCTCGGTCGTCTCGTCCCGCGGGCCGCGGGGGTCGGGCGGGCCGCTCGTTCCGACCTCGGCACGCGGGCGGTTGTCCTCCTCGTTGCGGCCACCGATGGCGTCGGGGCGCCGGCTGGTGGCCGGCTCACCGGGCTTCGGGTCGCCGCCCGGGTCGGCGGTCAGGGCGAGGACCCGGTTGCTGACCTCGGTGGTGCGATGGGTGTCGTTCGGCAGGGTCGTGCGGGTGGCGCTCTGCACGCCGTCGGTGAGGCTCGCCAGCTCCTGACGCCGGGCATCGCGCCGGCGGATCAGCGCGTCGCGCTGCTCGTAGAGGGCGGCGATCTCCGCGGCCTGCTCCGGCGAGCGCAGGGCCTCCGGGGGAAGGTTGCCGATGGCCTTCTCGACAGAGGCCAGGTACTGCTCGGCGAGCTTGAGATCGTCGGCGGACCGCTCGATCGCCCGGTACGCCGCGAGCTGCGACTGCAGGGTCGCCTTGCGCCGCTCCAGCAGGGCCTTGCGGTCCTGGAGCTCGCGCACCGGGGCGGGCGGGGCACCGGCCCGGCGGCTCTCCGGGACCCGGTTCCAGCTCTCCTCGGTCTGCGCGATGGTGTCGAGCTGGCGGTTCACCGACGACAGCGCGACCTGCGCGCGCGCCGCCCACTGCTCCTCGGTGCGCTCCCCCGGCGCGGCCTGCACCGGCACACCGGACGACGTGACCGGCTCGGACGCGGTGATCCCGTAGCCACCGACCAGGATCCCGGCAGCGCCGAGCACAGCCAGCGCACGGCGCCGGCGTGGCAGCGGCGCGTCCAGGCGGGGGCTGCGACGCCGCAGCGCCGGGCGCCGGGTGGCCCGCGCGGCGGGCTCCGGGGG
>NZ_JAHDTG010000055.1 GCF_018531475.1 Pseudonocardia mahuensis | reverse complement strand
GCCACCCGACCTCCGCTCCCGGCCCGACTCGATGTTGACCCCGAGAGTGCGATCAACAGCAGCCCAGCCGTGGGACCCCGCCCAGCGTGTCGCCAAACCGGTGAACCTTCTTGGTCACCGCACTAGCCGGGGACACGCCCGGTACGGGTGCGATGTCGCGGACGACCGGCACGGCCCGGTTCACCTCGGCGACGACGTCCGGGACCTCCGGTATGGGAGGCGCGGGCGGGACCGCCGGCGGCCGTGACGCGATCCGCTCCTGCGGTGCCCGCTGCTCCGGGGCGGGCTGCGGGCGCGCGTTGGCGGAACCGCCACTGCGGCCCCCGGTCGAGGCGGGTGGCTGCAGCCCGGCACCGGCGTTGCGATCCGCTGACACGGCGGCGCGGGCGGGGCCGTCCGGCGGGGCCGTGGCCGTCCCGGTGCGGCCGTCCGCGGTCACCGGCGCAAGGCTCGTGGACAGGGGACGCGCAGCCGGACCCGCGGACGTGATGGAGCCCGCGGCGAGACCGACCCCGTCGGTCCCATCGGCCGGGCCGGGCTGGGCGCCACGATGGGCGACCGCCCGGGGCGCGACCGCGGCGATCACGATGCCGGCCACCGCGGCCGCCACGAGCCGACGCTGCAGCCCTGGCCTCCCCGCGGTGACGTCCTCGAGCAGGGCCGCCACCAGCATGGCCAGCAGCGGGGCCACCAGCAGCAGCGCCGTCGAGCCGTGCTGACCCGGCATCGCGACGCAGACCAGGAGCGCACCTGCCGCCGCAGCGGCCGGCCGCAGCCGCGGCGACCGCTGCCAGGTCACCCCGAGCAGCGCGGCCCCGACGAGTACCACCGGCAACAGCGACTGCGTAACCGGACCCGACCCGGTCACCGCCAGCGGGCGGTCGCCGGTGGCGGCCACGGCGACGGCCACTGCCCCTCCCAGCCACGCCCCGGCGAGCAGGCGTGCCAACGGCCGCATCCGGGGCACCGCGGCCAGCGCGCACGCGCCGTACGCGAGCAGCCCCATCGCGGCCAGCGGCGCGGTGAGCACCCCGATCGCGACGGCGGCGACACCGGGCACCCGGTCCGTCCCGCCGCGTCCGACCAGCGCGGCGGCCAACGTCAGCCACACCGCGGCCAGCGCGCCCGGGTCGACCGAACCGTGCAGCGCCAGCACCGCGCACAACGCCACCGCCAGCGTGGCCGCCGGAGCATGCAGTCCGAACCGGCGGGCGACCGGCCACAACGCAAGGCACCCGGTCAGCCCGATCACGAGTGCGACCAGCTGCGCACCGGCCACCACCGCCGGGGACACGATCCCGGACAGCAGCGCCTGCAGCGCCGCGATCTGATGCACCGCCACCGCGTCCGGACAGGTCGGCAGGGCCACACCGCTCCCGACCGCGGACGACGCCGCGGCGAGGCCGGCCTCGCCTTCGGTCACCAGCCGCGTACCGAGGCCGGCCAGCGCGACGCCCGCCAGCAGCGCCGCCGCGACGGCGGCCGCGGCGAACCAGCCGGCCGCGGCGGCCTGCGCGGCGATCTGAGCGGTGGACGTGCTGCCGCGGCCCAGGCGCCTCGACATCAGCGCGCCGATCATGCGGGCCGTTCCCACCGCGACCATGGCCATGCCGGCCCACGGCAGGATCAGCAGGAGCGCCTGGACGACACCGAGGGCTGCGGCCGCCACCTCTCCGGCCCGGACCGCGTCGACGACCCCGCCTCCGAGGGCGATCAGGGCACCCCACACCATCGGCAGGAGCAACGGTACGACGACCGCGATCAGCACGACGAAGTAGAGCAGGAACGGGATGACGAGCAGGACCCACGCGGTGATGACCCGCCGGGTCCACGGTTTGAGGGCGGCGACCCGGGGGTGGGTCGGTCGGCCGGGGAGCATGCTGATCACCACGGGGCCGAGCAGGCTGAACAGGTCCGGCACGCCGGCCAGGTCGCTGAGGATGTAGTAGCCGTCCAACCGGAGCGAGGGCAGGAACTGCCACAACGTCTGGACGTGCAGCAGGACGATCGTGACCAGCAGCCACGGCGCAGTGGTGGCCAGGTAGGCCGCGCCCAGCGCCACGAGGAAGACGGCGTTGAAGTAGATCCCGCCGAGGTCGGTGCGCAACCTGCCGACGCGACTCAGCCGGTAGGCGTCGGTGACCGTGCTGTACATCGCCGGCCACACGAGGTAGATCCCCACCCCCATCGCCCCCGGCCGCGCGCCTCCGTAGCGGCAGGCCGTGACGTGCCCGCACTCGTGGAACATCGCGCAGACGAAGACGACCGCGAGCACCAGCAGGGTGAGGGCCGGCCGGTGGATGAGCGCCTGCGCGCTCGGCAGGAGCCGGCCGATCCCGCCCTGCGCGACGATGGCCACGTCGAGCACGACCAGCGCGACCAGCGCGACGACCACGACCGGCGGCCAGAACATCGGCCGGAAGAAGCCGGCGACGACCCAGGACACCCGGGGTGGCACCACCTTGGCCCGGTAGCGCAGCGCCAGCAGCGGATCCGGTCGTACCGCGGCGGCGACGGCGCGACCGTGGTCCGCGGCGATCAGGCCGGCGGGCCGGAGCTTCTCCTCGACGAGGAAGGCGACCTGATCCGCCGTGATGTCGCGGCCGAAGCCGGCGCTGACCCTGCTCGCCAGTTGCTCGACGTCACGGCACCCGTCGATGTCGGCCGCCAGCAGGAACAGCAGGCGCGGGAGTTGGACGACCTGACCATCGGCCCGGGCGACCAGGTACTGCTGTTCGGAGAATCCCGACCCCTGGTACTCGCCGATGAGTTCGGTGCCCTCGGCCAACCGGGGCACCGACGACGCTGCGGCCTGCGGCTCCGGCACTCTCCCCTCGGTGGCGATGACCGTCACCTGCGTGCCTCCCTGAACCGATCCGGCCCGAGCCGGCGCAGCAGGGGCGGCCGGTGTCCCGGCCGCCCCTGCCCGTTCTCCGTGCCGCTGTCACGCAGTCACCGGCAGCGGCGTGCTGTCAGCTGTCCAGCATTGCGGCGAGGGCATCGCCACCATTGCCACCATCGCCACCGTTACCGGCGATGTTGTACTGGGTGGCGTCGCCGAACACCGCGATGTTGATGTTCAGGAAGTTGATCCCGTAGCCGCCGTCACCCCCGCCGCCACCGTCACCCCCGCACCCACATCCGGTGGTCATGGTCGTGCGTGCGGGCAGCAGCTCGACGTACTGACCCTCGAGCTCCGCGAAGCTCATCGCGTCCGACATGGCGGCTCTCCCTCAGCTCCGGCGGGCTCAGAACTCGAAGGCAACAGCGTCGCCACCGTTGCCACCGTCGCCACCGTTGCCGGCGCTGTTGTGCTGGAAGGCGTCGCCGTCCCACGCGATGTTGACGTTGTAGGCGTTGACGCCGAATCCGCCGCGGCCACCGTCACCGCCGTCTCCCCCGATGGCGGTGACCATGGTCGTGCGTGCGGGCAGCAGCTCGACGCGCTGACCCTCCAGCTCGGCAATGCTCAGAGCGTGCGACATCGCGATTCCTCCAAGGAAGGCGACCCTGACGGGCCTCGACGGGAAGAGGTTCCGCACCGGTCGCGGTGCTCCACGAATCAGGTGCGACCATGAAGATCCGTACCGGAACAGCCCCTCATCGAATTCGCCACAGCCACTTTCAGGCGTGGCTCGACCATGGTCGGTAACGAACGGCGCACTGTCACCACTTAGATCGTCGAACCGGTACCTATGATCGCGTTCGGTCGGATTACCTATCCATGCCGCAGGAATCACGTACTTCGCCGGTTACCGCCCACGATGAGGCAAATGCGTACCCGGCGGGCGCGGCGGCGCGTGCGACCCGTGTCGTCCCGGCACGGCGGTTCGGCCGGGCCCGGCGGATCGGGGTCGCGCCACGGGCCTGCTCGATCGGACCACCGGCCCGGCGGCACGTCGCCGGGCGACGGGTTAGCGTGGACGCATGGGATCGTTCAGCCGAGAGCAGCGCACCGAACCCGAGCCGAAGGTCGTCAAGACCGACGCCGAGTGGCGCGAGCAGCTGAGCCCGCAGGAGTACCAGGTGTTGCGCCAGGCCGGCACCGAACGCCCGTTCACCGGTGAGTACACCGACAGCAGGACCGTCGGGGTCTACCGGTGCCGGGCGTGCGGTGCCGAACTGTTCCGCAGCGAGACCAAGTTCGAGTCGCACTGCGGATGGCCGTCGTTCTTCACCCCGCTGGCCGGCGACACGGTGATCGAGCGTGTCGACAACAGCCTCGGGATGCGCCGGGTCGAGGTGCTGTGCGCGGCGTGCCACAGCCACCTCGGACACGTGTTCGAAGGTGAGGGCTACGGCACGCCGACCGACCTGCGGTACTGCATCAACTCGATCTCGCTGACGTTGAGCCCCGACTCGGAGGCTACCTCCTGATCACGACCTTCAGCGCGTCGTGCTTGCCGGCCTCGGCGAAGGTGTCGTAGGCCGCCAGCATGTCGTTCAGCCCGAAGTCGTGAGTGCCGAGCAGTTCCGACGCGATCTTCCCCGAGCGCACCAGGCTCAGCAGCATCGGCACCGTGGTCCCGTCCACCAGCCCGGTGGTGATCGTGACGTTCTTGATCCACAGATCTTCGAGGTGCAGCGTCGTCGGCGCGCCGTGAACACCGATGTTGGCCACCACCCCGCCGGGGCGGACCGCGCGGGTGCACAGGTCGAAGGTCTCGGGGATGCCAACCGCCTCGATGGCGACGTCCGCCCCGAGCCCGCCATCGGTCAGCGCCGAGATCTGCTCCTCGGCGCTCCGGCCGTCGCTGCCGCCGGAGCGGATCGTCTCATCGGCACCGAACCGGCGGGCGTGCTCGAGCCGGGAGTCCGCGACGTCGACGGCGACGATCCGCGCCGCACCGGCGAGCGCGGCGGTCTGGATCGCGGCCAGGCCGACCGGGCCGGCACCCACGACGACGACCACGTCGCCGGGCTTGACCCGCCCGTTGCGCACCCCGACCTCGTAACCGGTGGGCAGGATGTCGGCGAGGAACAGCACCTGCGCGTCGCTCACCCCCTCGGGCACCTTGTGCACGCTGGTCTCGGCGAACGGGACGCGCGCGTACTCGGCCTGGGTGCCGTCGATGAGGTGCCCGAAGATCCAGCCGATGCCGCCGACCGCCTGGCAGTGGCTGGGCATCGCGCGCTTACAGTAGGCGCACCGGCCGCACGAGGTGATCGCCGGGACGAGCACCCGGTCGTCGATCGCCAGGCTGCTCACGGCCGATCCCACCGCGACCACGGTGCCGACCGCCTCGTGGCCGAGGATCCGTCCCTCCTCCACCGTGGGCACGTCGCCCTTGAGGATGTGCAGGTCGGTCCCGCAGATGGTGGTGGTGTCGACCTGCACGACGATGTCGGTCGGGTCGACGGGCTTCGGATCGGCGACGGTGTCCCAGGACTTGCGGCCCGGACCGTGATAGACGAGTGCCTTCATCGAGGTGCTCCCTGTGCCGAGGTGAGCCACCGACGCTAGTGAGACGGACGTCACACCCCGTCTCACTATGAGACAACTGCGTAGGCTGCGCGCGTGTCCGCCGAGGCCGCTCCGCCCGTGTACCGCGCTCCGATGCGCTCCCGTGACGGTCTGCCGTCGGGCGTCGGTCGAGCACTCGCCGAAGGCGTGTGCGGCATCGGCGGTGTCGTCGAGCCCGCGCCCGACGACCTCGACGACGCCATCGCCCGGGTCGCCGCCACCTACGACGACCGGACGGCGGCCCGGCTGCGTCGCTTCGCCGAGGCCCCCGACGGGGCATTCGTCTGGACCCGCGACGGCGACGGCGGCTACCACCTCGGCCGGCTCACGGGTTCCTGGCGCTACGACGGCTCGGCGGCCGCCCGCGCCGTCGATCTCGTGCACGTCCGCGACTGCACCTGGCTGCCCGAACCCGTGCCCGAGGCCGACGTGCCCACGGGGACCGTACGCACGTTCGCCCGGGGCGGCCGCAACCTCCAGCAGACCCACGACCACCCGATCTCCGAACAGACCCGCGCGGTATGGCACGAGCGTGGTCAGGGCAGCGTCGCGACCAGGTCGCCGGCCTGCACGCGCGGGCCGGTGTAGAACGGGACCTCCTCGCGGACGTGCATGCGGGCCTCGGTACCCCGAAGATGCCGCATCAGGTCGACGATCCGGTACAGCTCGTCGGCCTCGAAGGCCAGGATCCACTCGTAGTCGCCCAGCGCGAATGCCGGCACCGTGTTGGCCCGGACGTCGGGGTAGTCACGAGCCTCCTTGCCGTGATCGGCGAGCATCTTGCGGCGGTCGGCGTCGGGCAGCAGGTACCACTCGTAGGAACGCACGAACGGGTAGACGCAGACATACCGCTTCGGGTCCTCACCGGCCAGGAACGCCGGGATGTGGCTCTTGTTGAACTCGGCCGGGCGGTGCAGCGCGACCTGGCTCCACACCGGGACCGACGCCCGCCCGAGCGCGGTGCCGCGGCGCAGGTCGGCGTAGGCGGCCTGCAGCGACTCGACGTACTCGGCGTGCCACCAGACCATGAAGTCGGCGTCGGCACGCATACCTGCCAGGTCGTAGATACCGCGGACCACGACGCCCTTGTCCGCGAGGGCCTCGAAGAACTCGGTGGCCTGGGACGCGGCGGCGGCGCGGTCGTCCCCGAGCTTCCCCGGTTCGACCCGGAAGACCGACCACATGGTGTAGCGGATCGTGTCGTTGAGCTCGGCGTAGTCCAGGCGTGCCATACGTTCATGCTGCCACGTGCCCACCCGCCCCCCGTCGCCCGCCGCCCCGTGCCTCCCCTCACACCCGCGAGTCGGGGTTTTCCCGAGCGCGAGTCGCGGTCAGCCGGTGCGCGAGTCGCGGCCGGACAGCGGAGCCAACGACGCGCCGACACGCTCCGCCGCTGCCCGCGCGGTCCCTACACACGCGGGCACCCCGACCCCGTGCAGAGCCGATCCTGCGACGGCCAGCCTGGGCAACCCGGCCACCATGTTCTCGATCGTCCGCACCCGGTCGTCATGCCCGACCGCGTACTGCGGTAGTCCACCACCCCAGCGCTGCACGTGCACCGCGACCGGCGCCGCGGTGATCCCGGTCAGGGTGGCGAGATCGGCACGGGCCCGGGCGACGAGGGCGGCGTCGTCGACCTGGAGTTCCGCCGCCTCGCCGAAGCGCCCGAGCGAGGTCCGCAACCGGACGAGGCCGTCGGTGGCTCCGGCAGCGAGGTGCCCCCACTTGTTCGACGAGTGCGTCGCACCCTTGATCGACAGCGGCTCACCTGCGGCGATGAGCGCGCCCGATGTCGACGGCAGCGAGGCCGTGTCGGCCTCCCGGTAGGCCAGCGCAACGACGACCGACGACGCCAGCTCGATCTCGCCCGCAGCGGCGGCCGCAGTGGGTGACACGTCGGCGAGCAACCGGCGCACCGCAGGTGCGGGTACCGCGAGCAGGACGGCGTCGACGTCGAGAGCCTCCGACGCTGTGGCCGGGCCGAGGGTGAGCCGCCAGCCGGTTGGGGTCCGCTCCAGTGACCGGACGGTCGTGCCCAGCCGCATATCCGCGCCCGCGGCGGCCGCCAACGTGTCCAGCAACACCCGGTAACCGCCGCGCAGGGCACCGAACACCGGGCCCGCCGAGGCCGGGAGACCGCAACTCACGCGCCCAGATGGCGCGACTCGCGCGCGCTCTGACCCCGACTCGCGCGCGGGAATACCGCGACTCGCGGGGGGTGGGGTGGCGGTGGCGGCGTCGGCGGCGGCGGTGAGCGACGGCGCGCCGGCGTCGAGGGCGGCGGCCAGGGTGGGGATCGTGGCGCGCAGGCCGAGGGCATCCACCCGTCCCGCGTAGACCCCGCCGAGCAGCGGGTCGGCGATCCGGTCAGCCAGCTCGTCGCCGAAGCGGTCCCGCAGGAGCCCGCCGAGGGCGACGTCCCCGCCCGGCTCCCAGTGCAGATCTCGCGCCGGTTCGGCGGCCACGGCAGCCAGCCCGGCGGGCGACAGCACCCCGTCCAGCCGGGCCGCGCCGGTGGGGACGCCGAGTAGCGTGCCGCCCGGCAACCCGACGGTCCGGCCACCGGCCCGCACGGACGGCGCCGCCGACGTCGGGTGCACGATCTGCTCACGGAGGCCCAGCTCGTCGAGCAGCGCGAGGATCTCCGGGCGGCGGGCCAGAAAGGCCTCCGCGCCCACGTCGTAGGGCACCCCGGCCAGCTCGACCGTGCGCAGCACCCCGCCGATGCGGTCGGACCGCTCCAGCACGGTGATCTCGGCGGCCGGGCCGAGCAGCACCCGCAACCGGTGCGCCGCGGCGAGGCCGGAGACCCCGGCCCCGACGACCGCGATACGCAGCGCGTCCACTAGACGGGCTGGTCGTGGACCAGCTCGACGACCCGGGTGACGACATCCGGGTCGGTCTCCGGCAGCACGCCGTGACCCAGGTTGAACACGTGCCCGGGCGTGCGGCGCCCCTCGGCGACGATCCGCCGGACCTCGCTCTCCACGGAGCCGAAGTCGGCGAACAGCACCGCCGGGTCGAGGTTTCCCTGCACCGGGTGGGTACCGCCGGCACGACGCGCCGCCACGTCGAGCGGGATCCGCCAGTCGACACCGACCACGTCGGCGCCGGCCTCGGCCATCGCGCCCAGCAGCTCACCGGTGCCCACGCCGAAGTGGATCCGCGGCACGCCCGCGTCGGCCAGCCGGCCGAGCACGGCGGCCGAGTGCGGAAGCACGAACTCGCGGTAGTCGCGCTCGGACAGCGCGCCGGCCCACGAGTCGAACAGCTGCACCGCGTCGACCCCGGCGGCGACCTGCGCCTGCAGGAAGGTCGAGGTGATGTCGGCGAGCCGCCCGAGCAGCGCGTGCCAGACCTCCGGGGCCGACCGCATCAGGGCCTTGGTGCGCTCGTGGTTGCGGCTGGGCCCGCCCTCGATCAGGTAGGAGGCCAGCGTGAACGGCGCGCCCGCGAAGCCGATCAGTGGTGTCTCGCCGAGCTCGGACAGCAGCAGCGCGATCGCGTCGGTGACCGGGGTGACCTGCTCGATGTCGAGCCGCGGGAGGCGATCCACCTCGGCGGCGGTCCGCACCGGATGCCCGACCACCGGCCCGGTTCCCGGGACGATGTCCACGCCGACGCCGGCGACGTAGAGCGGGACCACGATGTCGCTGAACAGGATCGCGGCGTCGACGCCGTGCCGGCGGACCGGCTGCATCGTGATCTCACAGGTCAGATCCGGGTCCAGGCAGGCCTGCAGCATTCCGGTGCCGGCGCGCAGCGCGCGGTACTCGGGCAGCGACCGCCCGGCCTGGCGCATGAACCACACCGGCAACCGCGACGGTCGTTCTCCGCGTGCGGCCGCGAGGAAGGGTGCGGACCGCAGGTCGCGGCGAGGGCCCGGGGAGCCGGCGGACCGGTGGAGAACGGCGGGGGCGGGGTGGGGAAGGGCAACCATGGCCCGTTCATCTTCCCACGTCCCCGCGGGCATCGCCCGATCGGATCGCGGCGCGCCTGCCGCCTGCCGTCGGATCCGCGACCTAAAGTCCCCGCTCGTGCCCGACGAGACCGTGCCACCACCACAGTTCCGCCGCGCGGTCGCGTCGTTGTCCTCAGTACGCCCGCGACCCGAACTCGTGGTGTCGGCGCTGGAGGCTCCGCCGCGACTGGCCCCCTACGCCTGGGCCTTCAGTGTCGAGGCCGACATCGGCCACCGCGGCGACGGCCTCGACGACCTGGACGCGCCCGACACCTCCGGCCGGCTCATCCTGCTGCACGACCCGGTCCGGCAGGACAAGTGGGAGGGCGTGTTCCGGCTCGTGTGCTTCGTGCAGGCGCGGCTGGAACCCGAGCAGCTCGGTGACGAGCTGCTGCCGGTGGTCGGGTGGTCCTGGCTGACCGAGGCTCTGCAGCAGGCGGGCGCCGACCACGTCGCCCTGGGCGGCACCGTGACGCAGACCTCATCGGTGCGCTTCGGTGACATCGCGGGGCCCGGCCGCGAGGACGACGTCGAGCTGCGCGCGTCGTGGACGCCGACCAGTGCCGACCTCGCCCCGCACGCGGAGGCGTTCTGCACCCTCATCGCCACGGCCGCCGGTCTCCCCCCGGCCGGCGTCCGCCCGCTCGTCCAGCGAACGGTCTGATCGCCCGTGCCCGTGCCAGTGCCAGTGCCAGTGCCAGTGCCGAAGGTCCCGATCGCGAGACCGACCGGCCTCTTCCCTGTCCCCCAACACGTGTCGGATCACTCGATGGGGTGGACGGCGTCCGACAACGCTGTAACTTTCATCGAGACAAGTTCGATCGGATACACGACGTTAGACCGCTTGGGGGGCTACGCTTCCTCCACGACACCTCCTCGGGCGGTCGGGCGCAACTCTCCGTCGGCCGAGGTTCTGGTGCCGGTCGGGGGGCAACGACCGACTCCAGGGAGGTAGTAACGTGGCCGTTGTGGGCCAGGGCGCACCCTTGCGCGGCTCGACAGGAGCCGTGCTGTCGCCCGCCATGGTCCCGCACCCGCGGGAAGAGTTGTTCTCAGTGCTGGTCGTCGACGACCACCCGCTGCTCCGTGAGGCGATCACCGCACGGCTGCGCTCGATGGGGGCGGGAACGGTGTACGAGGCTGCTTCGGTGGCCGAGGCACGGGCCAGGGCGCAGGCGAACGGACCGTGCGATCTCGCAATTCTCGATCTGGGCCTGCCCGACGGCAGCGGCCTCGATCTGGTGACCGAGCTGCGGTCATTGGGCTGGAACAGGTTGGTGGTGCTGGCGTCCTCGGACGACCCGTACGCCGTGCGGTCGGCGTTCCAGGCCGGGGCGCAGGCCTACCTGCTCAAGTCTGCCTCGCCGGCGGTGGTCACCGACGGCGTGAAGCGGGTCCTGGACGGCGGCGTGTACGCCGACCCGACGGTGGCCCCGCTGCTCGCCACCGGGACCCGGGTACCGGGCACCGACAACACGCCGCGCGAGCTGTCGGCTCGCGAGGTCGAGGTGCTCCAACTCGTCGCCGACGGGCAGTCGAACAAGGAGATCGGTGAGGCGCTGAGCCTGTCCGCGCTCACGGTGAAGAGCCACCTGTCCCGGATCGGACGAAAGCTCGGAACCGGCGACCGGGCGCAGATGGTTGCACTGGCGATGCGGGCCGGAGTCATCCGCTGACCTTGGACGACCGCGCCCACAACCCCATCGATCAACGCATCGACCCCGGGCTGCCGACGGTCGGACCGGTCCCGTTGCTGCGACCGGCCGACGGTCTGCCGCCCGTGGTCGTCGACCGGTCCGGGCTGACCCGCACCGCCGACAGCTTCGCCGCCGGAGAGGGGCCGGTGGCCGTGGACGCCGAACGGGCGTCCGGGTTCCGGTACTCGCAACGCGCCTACCTGGTCCAGCTCCGGCGGGCCGGGGCCGGCACCGCGTTGATCGACCCCATTCCGCTGGACAGCGATCTCGGCGAGCTCGCGCCCGCCCTGACCGGGCCGGAATGGGTGCTGCACGCCGCCTCCCAGGATCTGGCCTGCCTGGCCGAGGTGGGGCTCGTGCCGTCGCGGCTGTTCGACACCGAGTTGGCCGGCCGGTTGGCGGGCCTGCCCCGGGTCGGACTCGGCCCGATGGTCGAGCAACTGCTCGGCCTGGCGCTCGAGAAGGGGCACGGCGCGGCCGACTGGTCGCGGCGTCCGCTGCCGGAAGACTGGCTCGTCTACGCGGCCCTGGACGTCGAGGTCCTCATCGAGCTGCGTGACGTGCTCGCCGGGATGCTCGCCGAACAGGGCAAGCTGGAGTGGGCCGAGCAGGAGTTCGAGGCCGTCCGGACCGCTCCGCCCCCACCGCCCCGGGCCGAGCCGTGGCGGCGCACGTCGGGGATCCACAGGATCCGCAAGCCCCGCCCACTGGCCGGTGTCCGATCGCTGTGGGAGGCACGCGACCGGCTGGCCGCCGAGCGGGACATCGCGCCGGGCCGGGTGCTGCCCGACGCGGCCATCGTCGACGCGGCCGTCGCCGCGCCGGATTCACCGCAGGCGCTGGCCGCGATGCCGATCTTCCGGGGCCGCTCGCAGCGCCGGCTGACGAACTACTGGTTCGCCGCGCTGTCCGCGGCGGCGAAGCTGGACCCGGCCGAGCTGCCGCGCTCCGCATCGCCCAACGACGGGCCGCCGCCGGTGGCCCGCTGGGCCGATCGCGACCCGGAGGCCGCGGCCCGGCTCTCCGCGGCGCGGGCCGGCATCGCCCGCCTGGGCGAGCAGTGGTCCGTGCCGGTCGAGAACCTGCTGCAGCCCGATCTGCTCCGGCGGATCTGCTGGGAGCCACCCGCGGACGGGGACGTGGCCGGCGCGCTGCGGGCCGGGGGCGCCCGGCCGTGGCAGATCGAGCTGACCGCCCCGCTGCTCGAGCAGGCGCTGGCCGACCACCCCTGACCCGGGAGCGCCTCCCGGTGACGAGCAGCGTCCCGCCCATGCCCTGGCGTACCGGATCGACGAGCCGGCGGACGGTGCTCAGCTCGGCTGTCCGGCCACCACGACCGCGCCGCGGGTCACGGGGCCCAGCCTCCGCGCGGGGCGGCCGGTGCGACACCCCCGCGGTCAGCTCCGGTGCGCTTGCGGGCGGGTGCCCGGCTCGGGCGGGAGCCGCACGCAGACGGCCAGCCCCCCACCGGGCACCGGCTCGCCGTGCACCGCTCCCCCGTGCGCCGACACCACGGCCCGGACGATCGAGAGCCCGAGGCCGGATCCGGGCGCCCCGCCCGTTCGCTCCCGGGGCCCGCGGCGGAACGGCTCGAACAGCTCGTCGACGCGGTCGGCGGGGATCTCCGGCCCGCTGGAGGCGACCCGCAGTTCCGCCCACCCGTCGGGCGCCGTCCACGTGCAGACCTCGATCCATCCGCCGGTGACGTTGTGCCGGACCGCGTTCTCCAGCAGGTTGCCGGTGACCCGTTCCAGCAGCACCGGATCCCCTGTGGTCGGCGCTGTGCCACGCTGCACGGTCACCCGCAGTCCGCGGGCGCCGGCGGCGCCGCGGGTGCTGGCCAACCCGGTGGCCAGGGTGTCGGCCAGGTCGACCGGACGGGCCTCGACGTGCTCGGCGCCCTCGGCGCGGGCCAGCATCAGCAACCCGGCGACCAGATCGTCGGCGCGCCGGCTGGCCTCGCGCACGACCGCGCCCATCCGCCGCAGCTCGTGGATGTCGGCGGCCGGGTCGGCCAGCGTCACGTCGACCTCGGTGCGCAGCACGGCCAGCGGGGTCCGCAGCTCGTGGCTGGCGTTCGCGACGAACCGTCGCTGCGCGTCGAACGCCGTCTGCAACCGGTCGAGCATCGCGTCGAACCCGGCGGCCAGCTCCGCGACCTCGCCACGGACGTCACTCAGCCCGGTCCGCTGGTCGAGCGAGTCCGCGGACAACCGCCGCGCGGTCCGGGTCACCGCGTGCAGCGGTGCCAGTACCCGACCGACCAGAACCCACGACACGATCGCGGCGGCCACCACGACCAGCGGGAAGGCGATCAGGCCCGCGCGGAGCACCTCGGACCGAGCTGCGGCGCCGACGGCCTCGCTGAGCTGGTCGGCCGGGACGTCGAGGTCCCCGACGCGGACCATGCTGCCCACCGGCAGCGCCGGCACGGCGCGGGCCACCCCGCCCACCAGCAGCCAGCCGAGCCACAGCAGCAGAGCGCTCACCAGCGCGACCAGCGCCGTGGCGAGCACGGTCAACCGGGGCCGCAGCCCGAGGCCGTGCCCCCGGCGGACCAGGCCCCGGCGCCGTCGCCCCGGCACCGACCTACCGGGCTCGGTCACGGCCCCTCCTCGCTTGCGCCCGTCGACGCCGTGCCCGGCGGTGCGCGACGGTGGTCTCGCGAGCCCGGTCACGACGGTTCAGCCCGCGGACGGTACCCGGTAACCGGCGCCCACGACCGTCTCGATCACCCCGGGATCGCCGAGCTTCTTGCGCAGGGTCATCACCGTGACCCGCACGGTCGTGGTGAACGGATCGGCGTTCTCGTCCCAGACCCGTTCCAGCAGTTCCTCGCTGCTGACCACCGCGCCGCCCGCACCGAGCAGCACCTCGAGCACGCCGAACTCCTTGCGGGTCAGCTCGACCGGGCGCTCGGCGCGGTGCACGGTGCGCCGCGCGGGATCGAGAGCGACGTCTCCGGCCACGAGCAGCGGGGGCACCGCCGGGGTCGCGCGGCGGCCCAGGGCACGGCAGCGAGCCACCAGCTCCGGGAAGTCGAAGGGCTTCGCGAGGTAGTCGTCGGCGCCCCGGGACAACCCGTCGACCTTGTCGGCCAGGGTGCCGCTCGCGGTGAGCATCAGGACCCGGGTGGTGGCACCCGAGGCGACGATCTGCGCGCACAGCTCATCGCCCGACAGGCCCGGGAGGTCCCGGTCGAGCACCACCACGTCGTAGCGGGTGACCGCGGACTTCTCGTGACCGCTGGGCCCGTCGTAGGCGACGTCGACGGCCATGCCCTCGCGGCGCAGACCGCGGGCCACGGCGTCGGCCAGTGCCCGCTCGTCCTCCACCACCAGCACCCGCATCAGCGCGTCTGCTCCTCGGACGACTCCGGGAGCTTCGGGGCCTCGGGCACATCGCCGACCCGGCACCCGGGGAGCGCGGCCGCCCACTCCGTGACCCGCCGGGCGACGTCCTGCGCGGTCAGCCCGACGGCCGCCAGGACGTCGGTGCGGCTGCCGTGCTCCAGGAACTCCTGTGGCAACGCGAGGTCGCGCAGTGGCACGTCCACCTCCGCCGCCCGCAGCACATCGGCCAGCGCGGAGCCGAACCCGCCGTGCCGCCCGCCGTCCGCGACCGTGACGACCAGGTGGTGCGCTCGGGCGAGCCCGACCAGCGTCTCCGGGACCGGCAGCACCCAGCGCGGGTCGACCACCGTGACCGCGACGCCCTGGCGGGCCAGCCGCTCCGCCGCCGCGACCCCCAGCTCGCCGAACGCGCCGACGCACACCATGAGCACCGACGCCTCGACCACGTCGGGACCGTCGAGCGCGCCCTCGGCCGGCGCCGCCGGCTCGCGCAGCACGTCGACCCCGTCGATGCGGCGCACCGCCGGTACCGACTCGATCACCGGGCCCTTGGGGAAGCGCAGCGCCGTCGGGCCGTCGTCCACGGCGACCGCCTCGGCCAGCTCCTCGCGCAGCGTGGCGGCGTCGCGTGGGGCCGCCACCCGCATCCCGGGCACGATGCCGAGGACCGACAGGTCCCACATGCCGTTGTGCGAGGGACCGTCGCTCCCGGTGACCCCGGACCGGTCGAGCACGAGCGTGACGGCCTGGCCGTGCAGCGCGACGTCCATGAGCAGTTGGTCGAAGGCCCGGTTCAGGAACGTCGAGTACAGCGCGACGACCGGGTGCAGCCCGCCCTGCGCGAGCCCGGCGGCGGAGGTCAGCGCGTGCTGCTCGGCGATCCCGACGTCGAAGCAGCGCTCCGGGTGGGCCTCGGCGAACGGGACCAGGCCCGTCGGCCCGAGCATCGCGGCGGTGATCGCGACGATGTCCTCGCGCTGCGCGCCGAGAGCGACCATCTCGTCGGCGAACACGCTGGTCCAGCCGACCGACGGCGGGCCGGTCGGCAGACCCGTCTCCGGGTCGAACGCCGCCGGGCTGTGCATCTGTTCGGCCTCGTCGTTCTCCGCGGGCGGGTAGCCGTTGCCCTTGCGGGTGACGGCGTGCACGATCACCGGCCCCCCGAAGTGCCGGGCCCGGCGCAGCGCCGACTCCATCGCGGTGATGTCGTGCCCGTCGACGGGACCGAAGTACTTGAGCCCGAGGTCGGAGAACAGCTCCTGCGGGCTGATCGCGTCCTTGACCCCGGCCTTGAGCGCGTGCAGCCCGGCGTACAGGACCTTCCCGATCACCGGGGTGCCGCGCAGGGTCTGTTTGCCCGCTTCCATGAACCGCTCGTAGCTCGGCTGCAGCCGCAACGAGGCCAGCCGGTCGGCCAGGCCACCGATCGTGGGGGCGTAGGAGCGGCCGTTGTCGTTGACGACGATGACGACGTTGCGGTCGCGGCCGGCGGCGATGTTGTTGAGCGCCTCCCAGGCCATCCCGCCGGTGAGCGCGCCATCGCCGATCACAGCGACCACGTGGCGCTGCTGACCGGTGAGCGCGTAGGCGCGGGCGAGTCCGTCGGCCCAGGACAGCGACGACGACGCGTGGCTGTTCTCGACGAGGTCGTGCTCGCTCTCCGCGCGGCTGGGGTAGCCCGAGAGCCCCCCGGTCTTCTTCAGCCGGTCCCAGCCGTACTGGCGGCCCGTGAGCATCTTGTGCACGTACGCCTGGTGACCGGTGTCCCAGATGAGGCTGTCGTGCGGGGAGTCGAAGACCCGGTGCAGTGCGATGGTCAGCTCGACCACCCCGAGGTTGGGGCCCAGATGACCCCCGGTCCGGGACACCGAGGCAACCAGGAACTGGCGGATCTCGGCCGCCAGCTCCGTGAGCTGGGCGGCACCGAGCCGCTTGAGATCGGCCGGGCCACGGACGGATCGCAACACGCTCACGGGCCCCACTTTACGGACGCCCGGATCTTCCCACTTGTCGACGGCAGGCGGAGGAGGGTGACGGTCGTTCCGGCGCGCCGTCCGGTCCCGGCCGCAACCGCGGGTCAGGCCGTGGGGTTGCGCGCGGCCGGGATCTGCGGGAGACCGGCGATGCGCACCGTGTTGCGCCCGCCACGCTTGGCCGCGTACAGCGACGCGTCGGCGACCTTCATCACCTGTTCCAGGGTCGCGCCCTGCGACGGGAAGACGGCACCGCCGACGGAGATGCCGAGCCCGGTGACGGTCAGCGCCCCGTCCGGGGTGTCGACCGCGACGGTGAGCATCGAGATCCGGTGCCGGATGCGCTCCCCGACCGCGTGCAGCTCGGCCCGTCCGCCGTTCTCCAGCGGCAGGTCGGGCACCAGGACGACGAACTCCTCCCCACCGAAGCGGCCGACCAGATCGCGCCCGCGGACCTCGGCCCGCAGCGCCCCCGCAACCGCGGCGAGGACCCGGTCCCCGGCGAGATGGCCGTGCGCGTCGTTGACGGCCTTGAAGTGGTCCAGGTCGCAGATCAGCACGGCCACCGACTCGTGCGCCTTCTGGGCGCGAGCGACGGCCCGGGTGGCGCGGGAGTGCCAGGCCGCCGCGGTGAGCAGGCCCGTCTTGGCGTCGGTGTTGGCGACCTCCTCGAGTTGGCGCACGAGCACCGCGCGATGCAGCACGAGTAGCGGGGGGAGCACCAGCACCACGAGCCACGGGTTGGCGGTCAGCGCGATGGCGGCGAGCGCACCCAGGCACAGGGTCGCGATCTCCAGCGCGTTGTCGTCCCAGTGCCCGAGCAGCTCGCCGGGACGCGCCGGGGGGTTGGTCAGCGCGATGGCGCCGCCCACGAGCGCGGTGTTGACCGTGACGTAGAGCAGGATGGCCAGCGCGAAGACGCCGAGGCTGGACAGGTCCCCCGGCCAGCCCTGGACCCCGCCGGCGCGGCTCACCACGACGTGGGCGACGAACGCCGCGAGGACGACGGTCGCGGTGGTGAACACGTGCCGATACAGCGGGACGCGGGCGGGCCGCCAGACCCGCACCCACAGGTGCACGTAGAGCACCACGATGACCCCGGCGGCGAGCGCCGGCGGCAGCAGCACCGCGGCGGCGAAGGTCCACACGGAGCTGAGGTCGAAGTAGGAGGTGCCCCCGACCTGCCGGCGGATCCGCTCGATACCCGTGGCGACCTCGGTGTGGATCAACCCGAAGGCGACCAGCCAGGCCGTCAGGACCAGGTGGTCGCGCGTGACGGGTTCGAGGGCGGCACTCGTCATGACCAACGCCAGCACCGCTGACTCCACCAAAAGGACGGAGACGATGACCCGACTGTCGAGGCGCCATACGGCCCATCGGGTGATGAACCGTGCATGGGATGGCGGCTCGTACACGACAGAGTCTCCCCTCCCGCACACTGTCCGGTGTTGCACTGGACATTAGTGACACCGAGATGCGGTGTCAGCGCCACCAAGATCCCTCAAGGGGGTGGATCTGCAGCACGGCTCGCTGCGGGGAGTGACGACCTCGAGCGGTGGGCAGGACGGCTGTGACGAAACCGTGGACGGAGCGCCGCTGAGGGACGGGACGTGGAAGCCGCGATCGTCAGGACGGTTGGGCCGGCGGTTCGGTGCCGGTACGGCGCAGCGGCTCGGCGGCGGGCAGGTGCAGGCCCATCCGGACGACGTTGCGGCCGGCGCGCTTTGCCTCGTAGAGGGCCGCGTCCGCGACCTCCATCAGGCCCGTGAGATCGGCACCGTCGCCCGGGAACCTCGCACCGCCGACCGAGACGCTCAACCCGGTCACGGTGAGCGGGCCGTCCGGGGTCGGGACGTGGACGGTCATCCTGGCCACCCGGTGCCGGATGCGCTCGGCCACGACCTGCAGTTCGTCGCGACCGTACGTGCCGCCGTCGAGACCCGGCAGCAGGACGACGAACTCCTCCCCGCCGAACCGGCCGACGAGGTCGTTGTCGCGGACCTCCGTCCGCAGCGTCTCGGCGACGGCCGACAGCACCTGGTCGCCGGCGAGGTGGCCGTGCCGGTCGTTGACCGCCTTGAAGTGGTCGAGATCGAGGATCAGCACCGCCGCGCTCGCGCCCTGACGCCCCGCCCGGCGGATCTCCCGCTCGGCCTGCGCGTGCCAGGCCGCCGCGTTCAGCAGGCCGGTCTTGCCGTCGGTGGACGCGGCCTCCTCGAGTTGGCGCACCAGGACCGCGCGGTGCAGCACGAGCAGCGGCGGCAGGACCAGCACCACGAGCCACGGGTTGATGGCCAGCGCGACCGCGGTCAGGGCGCCGAGGCACAGGGTGGCGATCTCGAGCATGTTCTCGTCCCAGTGGCCGAGCACCTGGGCCGCCGTCGGCCGGGAGGTGCTCACGGCGATGGCACCGGCGATCAGGCCGCTGTTGACCGTGGTGTAGACGAGCAGCGCCAGGCCCAGGGCCGCCAGTTCGACGGCGCCGCCGCGGACGACGCCCGCCGGGTCGCCCGACCCCACGGACCGTATGACCGCCGATGCGGCGATGCAGGCGAGGACCACCGTCGCGGTACTGAACAGCTGTCGGTAGATCGGGACGCGGGGCCGCCACGCCCGCCACCACAGGTGGCTGTGGACCACGAGGGCGGTGAGCACCGCGTAGACCGGTGGCAGGAGCACCGCCCCGGCGAAGGTCCAAACCGAGCTGAGGTCGACGTGCGGGGCCTCGGTGACCCGGCGCCGCATCCGCTCCACCCCGACCGCGATCTCGGTGTGCGCGACGCCGATGAGGCACAGCGCGATGAGCCCGGGCAGACCGGCCGACCAGGAATCCGTGCGCAGGACGTCCACGGCGACCAGCGCCACCGCTGTGACCTCGACCAGCAGAACGGGTGTACGCACACGCGCCGGCAACGACCACAGCGCCCACCGGGCGACACCTCGCAGCCAAGCCGGTGATGGCCATGACGCAGCGTGTTCACCTTGATCGGAGGACATCCATACTCTCAGTCATTCGAGTGTCACCTGGTGTGAAGCCTAGTCGAGCCACCGTGCCCTGTCATCCGCCGACGGACCGGTGGCACGGCTCCCCGACCCGGTTCGGCGGACCCGGCGAGCTGGGGAACCAATCGCGTTGAACCAACGAAATGAGGTGCGGGTCGTGTGCAACAAGAACTGGCAGTGACGGGCGGACAAATGATCAAGACCAATGATCAACGAGAAGGGGTGGGGTGATGCGGTCGTGCGGATCGGGAACCGACGTAACAAGAACTGGGGATGACCTCGCACCGGCTGGCCGGAATGTTTCGTTGACCGGTCAGGCGATCCACCAGCAGCAGAAGGAGGCCGGTGTCGTGGCCAACAAGAACTGGTGACCACCGTGTCCGGGCGGACCACGAGCAGGAGGGAAGTGAACCGTGCGCAACAAGAACTGGTGATCGAGGCCGGCCTGGATTTCGGGAGCGGACAGAAAGGCGGTAGCGGTGCGCAACAAGAACTGGTGATCGATTCAACCCGGCGAGGACGCGCGACGGACAGGAGGGGACGAGCTGTGCGCAACAAGAACTGGTGAGAGTGATCTCCGACGACACGAGAGGAACACGTGATGCGCAACAAGAACTGGTGACCCGGACGGCCGGGCTGTCAGTGCCCGCCGTCCACCGTGGCCGCGACGGGCACGTCCCGTCCGGAACGACCGGCGGACCGCCACGCGAGGGCGGCCACGGCGGCCAGGACACTGCCGGTCACGCCCGCCACGGCGACCGCCACCGTCGGATCCCACACGTCGGCGAGCAGGCCCCCGGCGAAGACCCCGATGCCCTGCGTCGCGACGAGGCCCGAGGCCGCCACTCCCACCACACGACCGCGCTCCGCGTCGGGCGTAGCTCGGACGAAGAGCGCCTGAGCCTGCACGAGGTAGCCCGTCGCCAACGCACCCGACAACGCCCACAGCAGGATGGAGACCGGCAGACCCGGCGCCAGGATGCACAGCGCGAGCGGCACACCGGCCAGCGCCGCGATGATCCCGACGAGCCGGCTGCGGCGGTGGGCCGGGACGAACCGGGAGAACAGGAACGCGCCGACGATGCTGCCCATCGGATCGGCGGCCATCAGCAGCCCGACGGCCAGCGGCCCGCCACCGAACGACGCCGCGTAGGGGGCGGCGAGCGCCTCCGGCACGACGTAGCAGCTGACCAGCCAGACCAGGCAGAGCAACGCCCGCCGCGACGGGTCGGACAAGATCTGACCCAGCGCGTCGATCCCGTCGTGCAGCAACGAGCCGCGCGGTCGCCCCGGCGGCGCGGCCTCCGTGGCGGCGCCTGGGTCGCCGGGATCCTCGGTCATCCGGTCGGGCGGGGGACGCTCGGCCACGCCGAGGCGCAGCACGACGGCCGACACGATGAAGCTCACCGCGTTGAGCGCGAGCGCCGCGACCGGGCTGACCACGAGCAGCAGGAGCCCACCGCCGGCGAAGGCGGCCAGCTGCACGGACTGGCTGGTGATCTGCCGAACCGCGAGACCTCGCTCGTAGTGCTCACCGGGCAGCACGGCGGGCAGCAGAGCCGACTGGGCGGCGCTGTGCACGGCCGAGATCAGCACGACGACGACGAGCAGCGCGCACAGCGCCCACAACGAGAGCCCCGGTATCGCCATCAGCCCGACGAGCACGGCCCGGACCACGTCGGTGACGACCATGACCTCACGACGCCGGTAGCGGTCGGCCAGCCCGCCCAGCAGCAGGCCACCGATCAGCGCGGGCAGGAAGGTCAGCGCGTAGACCGTCGCGGCCCAACCGGCGGAGCCGGTACGGCCGTACACGAGGACGGCGAGGGCGATGCGGGCGAGCTGGTCGCCGGCGACCGAGATCAGCTCGGCGGCCCACAGGGCACGGAACTCGGGGATGCGGAAGACCTGGGTCAGGGCGTCGCCGCGCGTGCGCTCCCCCGGCATCCGGCCGCGATCCTCCCCTGTGACGGACCCACCGCGGAGCGACCTCCCGTGGCCCCCGGCGTGGCGATGAACCGAGGGTAGGCACCCGTGCGCGCGTGGTCAGCCTCTGACCCCAGGACTCCCCCGAACGGTTGATGTGCCGCGCCGAGCGGCGCAGCGTGGTCCGGTCGGGAGCGGACCCGTCCGGTCAGGTCAGGGCGTCGGACAGCGCCACGTGCTCGAGCCCGTGCGCTGCGGCCACCTCCGGCTGCACGACACGCCCGCCCACGACGTTGACACCCTCCGCGAGCGCAGGATCCTCGGCGACGGCGCGCGCCGGCCCCTTGTCGGCGAGCGCGATCACGTAGGGCAGCGTGACGTTGGTGAGCGCCTGTGTGGAGGTGTTCGGCACCGCGCCGGGCATGTTGGCCACGCAGTAGAACAGCGAGTCGTGCACCCGGAAGACCGGGTCGTCGTGGGTGGTGGGCCGCGAGTCGGCGAAGCAGCCGCCCTGGTCGATCGCGATGTCGACCAGCACCGAGCCCGGGCGCATCCGGGAGACGAGTTCGTTGCTCACCAGGGTGGGGGCCTTCGCCCCCGGCACGAGCACCGCGCCGATCACGAGGTCGGCCCACAGGCAGGCACGCTCGATCTCGTAGGCGTTGCTCGTGATCGTCTGCAGGTGGCCGCGGTAGCTGAAGTCGATCTGGCGCAATCGGTTGATGTTGGTGTCGAGCACCCTGACCTCGGCCTGCAACCCGAGCGCGATGGTTGCGGCGTTCATCCCCGACACCCCGGCCCCGAGCACCGCCACCCTGCCCGCGGGCACGCCCGACACTCCGCCGAGCAACACCCCGCGCCCGCCCTCGGTGCGCTGCAGGTGGTGCGCACCGATCTGGGGTGCCATCCGGCCGGCCACCTCACTCATCGGCGCGAGCAGCGGCAGCGACCCGTCCGGCAGCCGCACCGTCTCGTAGGCGACGGCGGTGGTGCTGGCGTCGATCAGCGCGGTCGTGCACTCCTTCGACGCGGCCAGGTGCAGATAGGTGAACAGCACCTGGCCGGGCCGCATCCGGTGGTACTCCTCCGCGACCGGCTCCTTGACCTTGAGCACGAGGTCGGCAGCGTCCCACACCGCGTCGGCGTCGGGGGCGATCCGCGCCCCGGCGGCGGCGAAGTCCCCGTCGAGCAGTGCCGAGCCGGCCCCGGCGTCGCGTTCGATGACGACCTCATGGCCCCGCGACGCCAGTTCCCGGACGCCGGCCGGGGTGATCGCGACCCGGTACTCGTTGTTCTTCACCTCGCGGGGCACGCCGACGATCCGGGGTCGGGACCGCGCGGCGGCGCCGCCGATGTGCGTGTTCGCCATCCCCGTGATCGTGCCCTACCCGGGTTGCGTGCGCGTCACGACGACGCCGGGCGCGCCGCCGATGCGCTGCCCGCCACCTCGGCGAGAAGGTCCGCGACGTGGGTGATCTCGTTGACGGTCCGCACCGACCGGCGGCCGTCGCGGCCCGCGATCACCCGGGTGATGCCGGTGTAGTCGAGCGGGAAGGCCAGCGTGCGCCCGATGCCGAGCAGATGGGCCAGGTACACGTTGATCACGCCGGCGTGGGCGACGAGCACGGCACTCCCCCTGCCGGGGTGTGCCGCGACGATCGCCTCGACCGCGGTGACGACCCGCTCCCGGAAGGCGTCCGCGTCGACGTGCTCGGGCAGCATTCCGGCGAGCATCCGTTCCCAGGCCACCGGGTCGACCCGGGCCATCTCGTGCACCGGCACGTAGTGCCGGGAGTCCGCGTCGTACTCGCGTAGGCCGGGCACCAGGTCCGGGGTGCGTCCGAGCGACCCCGCAAGCGGCGCGGCGGTGCTCTGTGCGCGGCGCAGCGGGCTGCAGTAGAGGCCCTCGACCGGGTCGGCACGCAGCGCGTCGACGAGCCGCTCGGCCTGCCGTTCCCCCAGCTCGGTGAGCCCCGGGTCCGCGGTGCCGCCGTCGACGAGGTCGGACGGCTGCACGCGGTGCGGCAGCGCATGCCGGACGAAGATGAGCTGCACGGGCTCAGGCGGCGGGCACGTGCTCGCCGTGCCCGGCCTCCCGCAGCGCGGCGCGCAGCTTCTCGGCGTGACCGTCCTGCTCGGCGGCGTCGACGGACTTCGCGGCGGTGGCGAAGTCGAACGCCCGCATCTCCCAGGCCGGGAACACGTGCAGGTGCAGGTGCGGCACCTCGAATCCGGCCACAATCAGCCCGACCCGCGGCGGCTGCCAGACCGTGTCGACCGCCGAGCCGATGGTCTGCGCGACCGCCGTCAGGTGCCCGATCAGCTCCGGATCGGCGTCCACCCAGTGGTCGACCTCCTCGCGGGGCACGACCAGGGTGTGGCCGGGCCCGAGCGGGTTGATCGAGAGGAAGCCGACGGCGCGATCGTCGGACCAGACGAACCGCCCGGGCAACTCACCGTCGATGATCTTCGTGAAGAGGGTGCTCATCGGATGCGACCCTACTGCCCCGGGCGGCGCGCGCGAACCGGATCTAGGGTCGGATCATGGCCCGCACCATCGCGACGAACACCACCGTGGACCGCGCCGAGCTGACCGCGTTCCTCCGCCCCCGCCATCGGCTGCTCCTGCTGACCTCGCGCGCGGATGGCAGCGTGCAGGGCTCGCCCGTCACCGGCGGGGTCGACGCGCAGGGCCGGCTGGTGATCGCCACGTACCCGGAGCGGGCCAAGTCGGTGAACGTCGCCCGGCACGGGCGCGCCTCGGCGATCGTGCTCTCCGACGAGTTCAACGGACCGTGGGTGCAGGTCGACGGTGACGCCGAGCTGCTCACGCTGCCGGAGGCGCTGGAACCGCTGGTCGAGTACTTCCGCTCCGTCTCCGGTGAGCACCCGGACTGGGACGAGTACCGGGGGGCGATGACGAAGCAGGGCAAGGCCCTCATCCGGATCACGCCCACCCGCTGGGGCCCGATCGCCACCGGTGGCTTCCCGCCCCGCCTCGCGGACTGAGGCCCGAGCACGGCCAGGTCGCCGAGAACGGCGTTATGGTGGGGGATCCACCCGGACAACGACCGGAACGCCGTGCTCGGCGGGCGCGGGCCGGAGCTGTACGCGGCAGGCCGTCGGTTGCCTCCGCTAGCGTGGCCGTACACGGGTCGACGGCGCCCCGGTGACACCAGAAGTACACATCGGCCGCGGCCGAGGAATGGGGAGATCATGCGGCCGTGGCCAGGAAGCGCATACCCGCTCGGCGCGAGCTACGACGGTGCCGGGACCAACTTCGCGATCTTCTCCGAGGTCGCCGAGCGGGTGTACCTGTGCCTGTTCGACGAGGACGGCGCCGAGGAGCGCGTGCGGCTCACCGAAGTCGACGGGTTCGTGTGGCACTGCTACCTGCCCGGCATCGAGCCCGGACAGCGATACGGGTACCGGATCCACGGGCCCTACGACCCGGCCCAGGGCCTGCGCTGCAACCCCAACAAGCTGCTCATCGATCCCTATGCCAAGGCCGTCGACGGTCCTGTGAAATGGGACGAGGCGGTCTTCGGTTACCCGTTCGGCGACCCCGACGCGCGCAACGACGCCGACTCGGCTCCGTTCGTTCCCAAGTCGGTCGTGGTGAACCCGTTCTTCGACTGGGGCTCGGACCGGCCGCCGAACACCCCGTACCACGAGACGGTGATCTACGAGGCGCACGTGCGGGGCCTGACGATCGCGCACCCGGACATCCCGGAGGAGCTGCGCGGCAGCTACGCCGGGCTCGCGCACCCGGCGATGATCGAGCACCTCAAGCGGCTCGGGGTGACCGCGGTCGAGCTGATGCCGGTGCACGAGTTCATCACCGACCACCACCTGCAGGAGAAGGGCCTCGAGAACTACTGGGGCTACAACACCATCGCGTTCCTCGCCCCGCACCACGCCTACGCCGCGGGCGGCAGCCGCCCGGGCAGCCAGGTGCAGGAGTTCAAGGCGATGGTCCGCGACCTGCACGAGGCGGGCATCGAGGTCGTCCTCGACGTGGTCTACAACCACACCGCCGAGGGCAGCGACATGGGCCCGACGCTGTCCATGCGCGGTATCGACAACGCGGCGTACTACCGCCTCGTCGAGGACGACCCCCGCTACTACATGGACTACACCGGCACCGGCAACTCGCTGAACGTGCGCAACCCGCACACCCTGCAGCTGATCATGGACTCGCTGCGGTACTGGGTGACCGAGATGCACGTCGACGGTTTCCGGTTCGACCTCGCGTCCACGCTGGCCCGCGAGTTCTACGACGTCGACCGGCTGTCGGTGTTCTTCGACCTCGTCCAGCAGGACCCGGTGATCAGCCAGGTCAAGCTCATCGCCGAGCCGTGGGACGTCGGGCCCGGCGGCTACCAGGTGGGCAACTTCCCGCCGCTGTGGACCGAGTGGAACGGCAAGTACCGCGACACCGTCCGCGACTTCTGGCGCGGCGAGCCCGGCACCCTCGGCGAGTTCGCCTCGCGGCTGACCGGCAGCTCCGACCTCTACCAGGCCGACGGCCGCCGACCGTTCGCCTCGATCAACTTCGTCACCGCCCACGACGGCTTCACCCTCGCCGACCTGGTGTCCTACAACGAGAAGCACAACGAGGCCAACGGCGAGGACGGCAACGACGGCGAGAGCCACAACCGCTCCTGGAACTGCGGTGTGGAGGGCCCGACCGACGACGCGGCGATCCTCGAGCTGCGCGCCCGCCAGCAGCGCAACTTCATCACCACGATGATGGTCAGCCAGGGCGTCCCCATGCTGCTGCACGGCGACGAGCTGGGCCGCACCCAGAGCGGCAACAACAACGTCTACTGCCAGGACAGCGAGATCGCCTGGATGGACTGGTCGCTGGCCGGGAAGAACGCCGGCCTGGTCGGCTTCACCGCGGGGGTGGCCGCGCTGCGCGCCGCACACCCGGTGTTCCGGCGGCGTCGGTTCTTCGCCGGGCGGCCGATCGCCCCACGCCGCCGCAACGCGCTGGCCGACATCGCCTGGTTCACCCCCACCGGTGAGGAGATGACCGAGCAGGACTGGGACTCCGGTTTCGGCAAGTGCGTCACGGCGTTCCTCAACGGCGAGGCGATCGACGACATCGACCCCCGCGGTGAGCGGGTCACCGACGACTCCTTCCTGCTGTGCTTCAACGCGCACTGGGAGGACATCGAGGTGACCCTGCCGGGCAAGGAGTACGGCTCGCGGTGGGCCATCGTCGTCGACACCGCAGCGGGTGAGGTGCTCACGCTCGCGGCCGTGCCCGGCGTGGTGGCAGCCGAACCCCCGACCGTGCAGGCCGGTGCCACGCACACCGTGCCGGCCCGCTCGCTGCTCGTCCTGCAGCGGACGGAGTGAGCCGCGCCGGCGCGCCACGATCACCCGGTCGGCCGGCTACCCGGACGGAACCGCCCGTCGGCGTGGTACGGCCGCCTCGGATAGCGTCTCGAGATCGCCGGCGTCCCGGCTCACCAGCGAACGAGGAGAACCCCGCGGCCGTGAACCCTGTGCCCTCCCTGCCGTCCTTGCTGCCGTCCTCGACCTACCGACTGCAGTTCTCGAAGGACACGACGTTCACCGATGCCGTCGAGCTGGTGCCCTATCTCGACGCGCTGGGCATGGGTGCGTTGTACGCCTCGCCACTGCTCGAGTCGGGCGCGGGTTCCAACCACGGCTACGACGTCGTCGACCCCACCCGGGTGTCGGCCGAGCGCGGTGGGGAGCAGGGCCGGCAGGCGCTGGTCGGCGCGCTGCGCGCGCACGGGCTGAAGCTGCTGCTCGACATCGTGCCCAACCACGTCGGCGTCGAGGTGGCGAAAGCCAACCCGTGGTGGTGGGACGTGCTCACGCACGGCCGCTCGTCGCGGTACGCGTCGTACTTCGACATCGACTGGTCCGATGACGCCGGGGCCTCTCTGAAGATCCTGCTGCCGATCCTCGACGCGAACGAGGAGAAGGCGCTCTCGGAGCTGTCGCTGTCCGACGACCGGTCGGAGCTGCGCTACTACGAGCACGCGTTCCCGGTGGCGCCGGGCACCGGCGACACCGGGACGGCGCAGGAGGTCCACGAGCGCCAGCACTACCGGCTCGCCTCCTGGAAGCGCGGCGCCGCGGAACTGACCTACCGGCGCTTCTTCGACGTGTCCACGCTCGCCGCGGTGCGCGTGGAGGACCCGGCGGTGTTCGAGGCGACGCACCGGGAGGTGCTGCGCTGGGTGGCCGCCGGGGAGGTCGACGGGCTGCGCATCGACCACCCCGACGGCCTGTCCGACCCCGGGGGTTACCTGCGCCGGCTGCGCGCGGCGATCGGGCCGGACCGCTGGCTGCTGGTGGAGAAGATCCTCGGCGTCGGCGAGGAGCTGCCGGCGTCCTGGCCGGTGCACGGCACGTCCGGCTACGAGGCGCTGCGGGAGATCTGCGGCGTGTTCGTCGACCCGGACGGCGCCGGGCTGCTCACCCAGTTCGCGGCCGAGCACACCGGCGTCAGGGAGTCCGCGCACGCGGCGGAGCACCGGGGCCGCCGTGAGGTGGCCGACACGATCCTGGCCGCGGAGGTGCGGCGCATCGCCGAGGTCGCACGGGAGGTGCCGGGGGTCGCCGCGGCGCTCGCCGAGCCGGCGGCCGCGGCGGGTCCGGTCGGTGGGGTCACGGCCGGAGGCGACGGGGCAGCGGCCGAGGGAGCAGCGGCCGAGGCGCAGCCGGACCCCACCGCCGAGGTGCTGCGCGCCGCGGTCGCCGAACTGCTGTGCGGGTTCCCCGTCTACCGCAGCTACCTGCCCGAGCAGCGTGCGGCTCTCGACGTCGCCGTCTCGGTAGCGCGGGCCAACCGACCCGACCTGGCCGGTGTGCTCACCGCCCTGCACGCCGCGCTGCTGGCCGACCCCACCGGCCTGCTCACCACCCGGGTGCAGCAGACCTCGGGAATGGTCACCGCCAAGGGCGTCGAGGACACCGCGTTCTACCGGTGGAACCGGTTCGTCGCGCTCAACGAGGTCGGCGGTGACCCGGCGCGCTTCGGTGTCTCCCCCGCCGAGTTCCACGCGGTGGCGGCGGCGCGCGAGGCCGGCCGCCCGGCCAGCATGACCACGCTGTCCACCCATGACACCAAGCGGTCCGAGGACGTGCGGGCCCGCCTCGCCGTGCTGGCCGAGATCCCCGGCGAGTGGACCGGCCTGATGCGCCGCTGGTCGGCGCGCCACCCGCTGCCCGACCGGTCGCTGGAGCTGCTGGCCTGGCAGTGCCTGGTCGGCGCCTGGCCGATCTCGCCCGAGCGGCTGGCCGGTTACCTGGGCAAGGCCTCCAAGGAGGCGAAGCTCGTCACCAGCCACGTCGAGCCGGTCGCCGACGTCGACGAGGCGATCGCGGCCTGGCCGGCGCAGGTGCTCGGCGACGCGGAACTCGTCGCCGAGATCGAGGCGTTCGTGGCCCGCATCGCCGCGCCCGGCCGGTCGAACTCGCTGGGCCAGAAGCTGCTGCAACTGGCCGGTCCGGGTGTGCCGGACGTCTATCAGGGCACCGAGCTGTTCGAGTACTCACTCGTGGACCCGGACAACCGCCGCCCGGTCGACTTCGCGGCCCGGCGGGCGCTGCTGGACCGGCTCGACGAGGGTTGGCTTCCCGATGTCGACGCCGGGGGCGCGGCGAAGCTACTGGTCACCGCGAGCGCGACCCGGCTGCGCCGCTACCGGCCGGAGCTGTTCTCCGGGTACCGGCCGCTCGCGGCGCAGGGCCCTGCGGCGGCGCACGCCGTGGCGTTCGCGCGGGGGTCGTCGCTGGTCGCGGTGGCCACCCGCCTCCCGGTCGGCCTGGCGGCCCGGGGCGGCTGGGACGGCACGGTGCTGCCGCTCCCCGACGCCGCCACGGACTGGCACGACATGATCACCGGCGCAGCGGTCGACGGTTCGGCGCCGCAGCTGGGCACGCTGCTGGCGCGCTACCCGGTGGCCCTGCTGGTCCGCCCGGCGTAGCCCCTGGCGTCACGGTACGCGGACGTCGATCCCGAGCACGCCGGCCGGAACCCCGGCCAGCCGCGCGTCGCAGGTGAGCAACGGGAGGTCGAGGCGGCGGGCGAGCTCGACGTAGAGCGCGTCGCGCGCTGCCACGTTGTCGGCCAGCGCCCACGCCCCGGTGAGCAGCGGCCGGCAGGAGTGCCGGGTGACGGGTGCCCGCGCGAGCCGGTGCAGCCGCGCCGGCACGTGCGGGCGCTCACCGGGATCGGCACGGGCGAGCCGGGCGAGCGCGGAGAACACCTCGGCGTCCAGGTGGGCGGGCGCGACGAGCACGCGCCCGGCGAGCAGCTCACCGACCCGCTCGCCGGCCGGCGTCCGCAGCAGCAGCTCGACGATCGCGGACGCGTCGACGACCCAGCCCCGGCTCACCCGCGACTCACGCAGCGCTCATCCGACGTGCTCGCGGCCGCTCAGCCCCGCGTCCCGCTCGGCCGCGTCGGCGTCGAGCAGCTCGGTCGCCGGCACCGTCGTCCGGGCAGCGGGTAACGCCGCCACCTCGGCCAGCCATTCGTCGACCGTGGGCAGCGCCGCGTGCTCGGACAGCACCTCGACGACGTAGGCCCGCAGGCTCATACCGCGCGCCGCGGCCCGGCCGACGAGGGCCCGATGCACGTCCGCGGGCAGTGCTCTGATGTTCAGATCCACCCGGTCCGACACCATGGCCTGCATGGTAGCAGTCTGCAACCACAGGCAGGTGAGCGTCACACCCGGATCGGCGCCACCCGGGCGGCGGCCGTCGGGCACAGGCGGCAGGATCTCGGCGTGGCTGAGTACGCGGTGTGGGCACCGCAACGGGAGAAGGTCCGGGTGCTGGTGGACGGCACCCCACATCCGATGACGCGAGCCGACGGCGGTTGGTGGCGCGTGGACGTCGAGGACGACGGCCCTGGTACCGCCTACGCGTTCCTCCTCGACGACGACGAGACCCCGCTGCCGGACCCGCGCTCGCTCTGGCAGCCGAACGGCGTGCACTCCGCGTCGCGCCGCTACGACCAGGGCGCGTTCTGGTGGACCGATCAGGCCTGGACCGGTCGCACCCTGGCCGGCAGCGTGCTCTACGAACTGCACATCGGCACCTTCACCGAGGCCGGGACGTTCGATGCCGCGATCGAGAAGCTCGACCACCTCGTGGCACTCGGCGTCGACATGGTCGAGGTGCTGCCGGTCAACGCGGTGGACGGTCCCCGGAACTGGGGCTATGACGGCGTGGGCTGGTACGCGGTCACCGAGAACTACGGCGGGCCGGACGCGTTCAAACGGTTCGTCGACGCGGCGCACGCGCGCGGTCTGGGCGTCGTACTCGACGTCGTCTACAACCACCTCGGCCCGTCCGGGGCCTACCTCGACCGGTTCGGCCCCTACTTCGCCGGCAGCAACATCTGGGGGCCGTCGCTCAATCTCGACGGCCCCCACTCCGAGGAGGTCCGCCGCTACGCGATCGACAACGCGCTGATGTGGCTGCGCGACTTCCACGTCGACGGCCTGCGCCTCGACGCCGTGCACGCGCTGCGCGACAGCCGCGCGACGCACCTGCTCGAGCAGCTGGCGATCGAGGTGACGACGCTGGAGGCGCACGTCGGCCGACCGCTCTCGCTCATCGCGGAGTCCGACCTCAACGATCCCCGGCTGATCACCGCCCGGGAGGGCGGCGGCCACGGCCTGGACGCGCAGTGGGCCGACGACATCCACCACAGCCTGCACACCGCGCTCACCGGCGAGTCGCAGGGCTACTACGCCGACTTCGCGGCCGCCGGGCTGACCGGCCTGGGCCACGTGCTGTGCCGGGCGTTCCTCCACGAGGGAACGTGGTCGAGCTTCCGCAACCGCAACCACGGCGCGCCCGTCGACACCACGCGGATCCCCGGGCACCGGTTCCTCGCCTACCTGCAGAACCACGACCAGATCGGCAACCGGGCCACCGGGGATCGGCTCACCCAGACCGTCTCCCCCGGGTTGCTGGCCTGCGGCGCCGCACTCGTGTTCACCTCCCCGTTCACCCCGATGCTGTTCATGGGCGAGGAGTGGGGCGCGCGGACCCCATGGCAGTTCTTCTCCTACTTCCCCGACGAGGCGCTGCGCACCGCCGTGCGGGAGGGCCGCACCGCGGAGTTCGCCGAGCACGGCTGGGGCGACGCCGAGGTGCCCGACCCGAACGCGGAGAGCACGTTCACCGACTCCAAGCTCGACTGGACCGAGCAGGACCAGGAGCCGCACGCGACGCTGCTGGCGCTGCACCGCGAGCTGATCGCGTTGCGCAAGGCCTGGCCGGAGCTGTCCGACCCGTGGCTGGAGAACGTCGAGGTCGAGATCGACGAGCAGGCGCGCACCCTCGTCGTGCACCGCGGGCGGCTGCGGGTCGTGGTGAACCTCGGCGCCGAGGACGTGACGCTCGCCCTCGACCGGCCGGTGTCGCGCATCCTGCTCGCCTCCGAGCCCGCCGCAGCCGAGGAGAACGCGCTCATCCTGCCTCCCGAGGCGTTCGCCATCGCCCTCCTGGCCTGACCCGCCCCGGTACCCCCTCCCGGAAACCGCGAACGGCACTTTCGTTCAATAGGTTTGAACGAAAGTGCCGTTCGCGGGGTCGGGCGGGGCCCGGGTGGGGTCAGAGCAGGCCGAGGGCCTTGACGGCCTCGCGCTCCTCGACGAGCTCGGCGACCGAGGCGTCGATCTTCTCGCGGGAGAACGCGTCGATCTCCAGGCCCTGGACGATCTCCCAACGCCCGCCCCGCGAGGTCACCGGGAACGACGAGATGAGGCCCTCCGGGACGCCGTAGGAGCCGTCGGACGGGATGGCCGCCGAGGTCCAGTCGCCCTCCGGGGTGCCGTTGACCCAGTCGAAGACGTGGTCGATGGCCGCGTTGGCGGCCGAGGCGGCCGACGACGCGCCGCGGGCCTCGATGATCGCCGCGCCGCGCTTGGCCACGGTCGGGATGAACTCGTCGCGCAGCCAGGACTCCTCGACCTGCTCCGCGGCGTTCTTGCCGCCGACCTCGGCGTGAAAGAGGTCAGGGTACTGGGTGGCCGAGTGGTTGCCCCAGATCGTCAGCGTCTTGATCTCGGTCAGCGGCACCGACAGCTTCTTGGACAGCTGCGCGAGGGCCCGGTTGTGGTCGAGACGGGTCATCGCGGTGAAGCGCTCGACCGGCACGTCCGGCGCGGCGGCCTGGGCGATGAGCGCGTTGGTGTTGGCCGGGTTGCCGACCACGAGGACGCGGATGTCGTCGGCCGCACCGGCGTTGATCGCCCGGCCCTGGGGGGCGAAGATGCCGCCGTTGGCCTCGAGCAGGTCGCCGCGCTCCATGCCCTTGGTGCGGGGGCGGGCGCCGACGAGCAGCGCGACGTTGGCACCGTCGAACGCAGCGTTCGCGTCGTCGGTGATGTCGATCCCGGACAGCAGCGGGAACGCGCAGTCGTCGAGCTCCATCGCGGTGCCCTCGGCGGCCTTCACGGCCTGCGGGATCTCCAGCAGGCGGAGCCGGACCGGGGTGTCGGGCCCCAGCAGCTGCCCGGAGGCGATCCGGAAGAGCAGCGCGTAACCGATCTGGCCAGCAGCTCCGGTGACAGTGACGGTGACAGGGGTGGTAGACACGGGCCGAAGGCTAACCCTCGGCGCGCTCGCGCGCCGCGACGGGGATCACCTACGTGCCCACCTGCCCGGATCGGCGGACGGACGAGCCACCGATCGGTGGCCCGGGCGAGGCGGGCCGCCGCTCCTAGGCTGGTGACCATGACCCGCGCCGCCGGCTCGCCGGACCACCTCGGTGCCACCCCGACCTCGGCCCGCGCGCTCGCGCCCGACCTGGCCCGCGGTGGGATGCTGCTGCTCATCGCGTGCGCGAACGTGCACCTGTTCCTGTTCGGCCGCCCGCTCGGGGTGCGCGGCTACCCGCGCGACGTCACCGGCGTCGACCGGGTCGTCGTGGCCGCGCAGATGATGCTGGTCGACGGGCGGGCCTACCCCCTGTTCGGGCTGTTGTTCGGCTACGGCGTCGTGCAGTTGGCCTGGCGGTGCGGAGCGGCGGGCGTCGACGTGCGGGCCGCCACCAGGATCGTGCGCCGGCGCGGCGGTTGGATGGTGCTGATCGGGTTTGCGCACGGGGTCCTGCTGTTCTCCGGGGACATCGTGGGCGCGTACGGGCTGCTCGCCGTTCTCATGGCGGGCACGCTCGTCGCCGGCAGCCCGGTCGCGCTACTCACGGTGACCGCGGTCGGGCTGTTCCTCACGGCGGTGTTCGGGGCCGCGGGCGCGCTGCCGATGCCGGACGGGCAGGAGTCCTTCCTCACCTCGATGGTGGTCGCCGACCCGCTCGGGGCGATGGCGGCCCGGCTCGGCGAGTGGATCGGGATCGGCCTGCTCGGACAGGCCGTCGCGGTGTTCGGGGCGGTCGCGCTGGGCGCGTGGGCGGCGCGCCGACGACTGCTCGACGAGCCCGCACGGCATCGTGCGCTGCTCACCCGGGTCGCGGCGGTGGGCCTGACCGTGGCGGTGCTCGGCGGCGCTCCGCTCGCGCTGGCGGCCGCCGGGGTGTGGGCGGACCCGTCGACCGGTGCGCTGCTGGCCGCCGGTGCCCTGCACGCGGTCGGCGGGTACGGGGGCGGGGTGGGGTATGCAGCACTGTTCGGGCTGCTGGCGATCCGGCTCTCGGCCCGCCGTGGGCCCGTGAGCAGCGCCCTCGTGGCGTGCGGGCAACGGTCGCTGACCTGCTACCTGGCCCAGTCGCTGGTGTTCGTCGCGCTGCTGCCGGCCTGGACCCTGGGCCTGGGCGCCCGGCTCGCGCTCTGGCAGGCAGCGCTGCTCGCGATCGGCACCTGGCTGCTGGTTCTGGGGGCCGCCGCTGCGATGGATCGAGCCGGCCGCCGCGGGCCGGCCGAGGTGCTGCTGCGGCGGTTGACCTACGGACGCCCCGCCCCGGCGCCGTGATCGCCGGAAATGGGACATCGGCCGCACCTGTGCAGGTCCTGCTCCACTTCTGGTGATCATGGGTACCGCCGCGGCCGCCGGCCGTCCCCGCGCGGGCTGCTCAGCACCGTCAACCGTGCCCTCGAAACACGGACGGCTCAGGGCGGCCGTCGGCGGACTAGGGTCGGTCGTCATGGCCGACCCGGAGCAGCCTGCGCACGACCCGTCGGCACCGCGCGAGCCCACGGACCGCGACCCGGCACCGGGGTCGCACGAGGCGGGTCCCGCCACGCCACCCGACAGTCCTGCCCCGGCCCGACCCGCCACCCCACCCGACAGTCCTGCCCCGGCCGGCCCCGCCACCCGACCCGACGACGAGCCGCGCTTCTCCTGGCAGGGCGCGCCGGGCTACACGCCGCTGCCCGACACCCTTGCGCCGCACGCCCCGCTGCCCGGCGCGCCGCCCTACCCGGCGCAGCCGGAGCACCCCCCGGCCCCGGTCGGCCAGGCACCGGCGCGCACCGGCTACGGCCGGGCCCTCGGCGCCACCGCGGTGTGGGCACTGGTCAACCTCGCGCTCGTGCTGCTGGTCGCGGGCCCGCCACCGTCGGCGGACTCCGCGGGGGTGTTCGCCGGCAGGCTGGTCCTGCCGACCCTGGTCGGCGCGCTGCTCACCTGGCTGATCGCGCGTCGGCGGCGCTGGCCGTTCTGGCTGCTGGTGCTGGTCGCCGCGCCGCTGTTCTGGGTGCTGCGGGCGCTGACGAACCTCGCCTGAGCCGGCACTGCTCGCCGCTGTTGCGGGGTGCTGCGCGCCCGGCGAACCTCGCCAGGCTCAGGCGCGCAGCGCCCGGGCCAGCACCGCGTTGACCTGCTCGGTCTCCACCAGGAACCCGTCGTGCCCGCGGTCGGACGTGACGACGTCGAGCGGCACACCGAACACGTCGGCGAGGGCGGCCTGCTGGCGCAGCGGGTAGAGCCGGTCGGTATCGACCCCGACGATCGTCGGCACGGCGGTGACCCGGGCCAGTGCCGCCGCCGTGCCGCCCCGGCCGCGGCCGATCTCGTGGCTGTTCATGGCCTGGTTCAGTGCGACGTAACTGCCGGCGTCGAACCGCGCCAGCAGGCCGCCCGCGGCGTGCTCCAGATAGGACTCGACGGCGAACAGCCCGCCACGCAACGGGTCCCGGCCGTCCTGGGCGGACCGGCCGAACCGGAGGTCGACCTCCTCGGCGGTGCGGTAGCTCAGGTGCGCGATCCGCCGGGCGATGCCGAGCCCGGTGTCGGGGCCCCGGTCGTGCTCGTAGTAGTCCCCGCCGCGCCAGTGCGGATCGGCGCGCACGGCGTCGACCTGGATGCGGCAGAGCCCGACCTGGTCCGCGCTGGCCTCCGCGGCCGCGGCCAGGACGACGACACGACGGACCCGCGACGGGTGCGCCACCGCCCACTCCAGGGCACGCATCCCTCCCATCGACCCGCCGACGACCGCCGCCCACACGTCGATTCCGAGCGCGTCGGCCAACGGCACCTCCGCGGCCACCTGGTCGCGGATGGTGGTCAGCGGCCAGCGACTGCCCCACGCCCGCCCGTCCGGCGCGGGCGACGACGGCCCGGTGGACCCCTGGCAGCCGCCGATCACGTTGGCGCACACCACGAAGAAGCGGTCCGTGTCGATACCCAGCCCGGGTCCGACGACGCGGTCCCACCAGCCGGGCGTCGGGTGCCCGGGCCCGGCGGCACCGACGACGTGGCTGTCGCCGGACAGGGCATGCAGCACCAGCACCGCATTGTCCCGGGCCGCCGAGAGCGTCCCCCAGGTCTCGTAGGCCAGCCGCACGGACGGCAGCACGTCGCCGAGTTCGAGCTCCAGTGGTCCGGGCAGGTCGAGGAAGCGCCGCTCCCCCGCCGGGTCCCCGTCCCGCCACGCCCCGCTGACCGGCAGGACCGCCGTCACGGGCGCCGCCGCCGCGAGCTGATCACGCCGGTGTCGAAGCCGGCGAGGTGCAGGCCCCCGTGGAAGCGGGCGTGCTCGACCTTCAGGCAGCGGTCCATCACGACCTCGATCCCACCGGCCTCCGCGCGGTGGGCCACGGCGGCGTCGAAGAGCCCGAACTGCAACCAGAACGTGCTGACGCCCCGATCCAGCGCGAGCACGTCGTCCAGCACCGCCGGCAGGTCCTGTGGCCGCCGGAACACGTCGACCAGGTCCGGGACGACCGGGAGGTCGGCCAGGGTCTTGTAGACCGGCCGGCCGAGGACCTGCTCGGCGTTCGGGTTGACGAAGTACACGTCGTAGTCGCTGCTGGACAGCAGGTAGGTCGCCACGAAGTTGCTGGCCCGGGCCGGGTTCGGGGAGGCACCGACCACGGCGACGCTCCGCGTGGCGCGCAGCATCTGCTGCCGACGCGTCGCCGACGGGTTCTGCCAGCTGCTCACACGCTCTCCTTCGCGGCCGCGTCCAGCGCCTGGTCGAGGTCCCACAGGATGTCGTCGGCGTCCTCGAGACCGACGCTGATCCGCACCAGGTCCGGCGGCACTCCCGCATCGCGGAGCTGGGCGTCGGTGAGCTGCTGGTGGGTCGTCGAACCCGGGTGGATGACCAGCGTGCGGGCGTCACCGACGTTGGCCAGGTGACTGCACAGCTGCACCGACTCGATGAACCGCTGCCCCGCCGCGCGGCCCCCCTTCACACCGAAGGAGAACACCGCGCCCGGCCCGAGCGGCAGGTACTTCGCGGCCCGGTCGTGGTCGGGGTGGTCGGGCAGCCCGGCCCACCGCACGTACGACACCCGCGGGTCGGCGTGCAGCCACTCGGCGACGGTGCGCGCGTTCGCGACGTGGTTCTCCATGCGCTGCGGCAGCGTCTCCACGCCCTGGATGAGCAGGAACGCCGAGTGCGGCGACAGCGACGCCCCGACGTCACGCAGTTGCTCGGCGCGCAGCTTCGTGAGGAAGCCGAACTCCTGGAAGTTGCCCCACCAGTTCAGCCCGCCGTAGGACGGAATGGGCTCGGTCATCTGCGGGAAGCATCCGTTGCCCCAGTCGAAGCGGCCCGACTCGATGACGACACCGCCCAGCGTGGTGCCGTGCCCGCCGAGGAACTTCGTCGCGGAGTGGATCACGATGTCGGCGCCGTGCTCGATGGGCCGGCACAGGTAGGGCGTCGCCAGCGTCGCGTCGATGACCAGCGGCAACCCGGCGGCGTGGGCGACATCGGCCAGCCCGGCGATGTCGGCGACCGCGCCCGACGGGTTCGACACGACCTCAGCGAACACCAGCTTGGTCCGGTCGGTGACGGCGGCCGCGTAGTCCGCCGGGTCGCCTCCGCTGACGAACGTGGTCTCGACGCCGAACCGGCGCAGTGTCACGTCGAGCTGGGTGATCGTGCCGCCGTAGAGCCCGGCCGCGGCGACGATGTGGTCGCCGGCCCCGGCGAGGCACGCGAAGGTGAGGAACTCCGCGGCCTGCCCGCTCGCCGTCGCGACCGCCCCGATGCCGCCGTCGAGGCTGGCGAGGCGCTCCTCGAGCGCGGACACCGTCGGGTTCGCGATCCGGCTGTAGATCAGCCCGTACTTCTGCAGTGCGAACAGGCTCGCCGCGTCGGTGGTGTCCTCGAAGACGAAGCTGGTCGACTGGTAGATCGGCACCGCCCGGGCACCGGTGGCCGAGTCCGGCACCGCGCCCGCGTGCACCGCACGCGTCCGGAACCCCCAGGCCCGGTCCCGCTGGGGTTGCTCGCTCATGCCGTCATCCTGCCTCGCCGGTGACGACGCGGGTGCTGACAGGCGTCGCGTTGCGGAACACATCGAGCACGGGGCAGTGCTCGTCGACCGCGGCGGCCAGCTCACGGTACTGCTCGGGCGTGGCCGGTCCGTCGAGCGTCACGACGACCCGGACCTCGGCGAAGCCGGGGCGTATCGCGGAGTCGAGGCCGAAGAAGCCGCGGAGGTCGAGATCGCCCTCGACGTCGATCCGGACGTCGTCGAGCGGGATGCCGAGCTTAGCCGACCAGATCCGGTAGGTGACGACCTGGCAGGACAGCAACGCGGCCAGCGCGGTCTCGACCGGGTTGGGCGCGGCGCCCTCACCGCCCAGGGCGGGGGGTTCGTCGACGACCACGGTGTGGCGACCGACGCGGATCTCCGCGCGCAGGCCGTCGCCGCCGGCGCCGCCGGCCCGGAGGCGGGCGTGCGCCCGGTCGGGGTCGTCCTCGATCCGGGCGGCGGACGCGGCGAGGATCTCACGCAGGGCCGCATCACGTTCGTCAGCGGTGGTGTCACGAGGAGTGGTCACGGACATGGGAGGTGTCTCCGGGGAGCTGGGTGGGGAGCGGGGGCCGTGGCGCGGTCAGCGGGAACCGCGACACGCACAGGTGGAGACCAGCGAGAAGTCGACATGCCGACATCGCACCAGGGCGGGAGGCCGGTCATGACCTGTTCCTACCAGAGGGCCCGGGCACCGGCCCGTCGACCACCGGGCACCGGGTGGATCAGGCGGGCGCGAACACCCGGGCCAGGTGTGCGGCCTGCCCGGCGGGGTCCGGGCCGGCCCCGCGGTGTCCGACGTGACCGTCCGGGCGCACCAGGTAGGTCGCGCCGTCGGACGCCCCGTAGGCGGTGCGGAACTCGTTCGCGACGTCGTGTACGGCGGGCAGCTGCAGATCCGGCGCCGGCACCCCGTCGGCGAGCACCGCGTAGACGTCGAGCCGGCCGTGGGCGAGCGAGCGGACGGTCGAGGCGACATCGTCGAGGCCCGCGGCCGTCGCGGCGTCGTCGGCGTAGAGGAGCAGGGTGTGCTCCGGGCTCGTGAGCAGCTCGAACAGCCGGACGGGGAACTGGACCGCCTCGCGCACGAGCCCCCGGGCGTCCGGAGCGCGGTCCCCGGGCTCCGGACGCCCGCCCTTCGCCGCGACTCGGGCGGGCGGCCCGACGATCGGGCTCTCCCGGTAGTTCACGAGCAGCTGCGCCTCCCGCCGGATGATCGTCCACTCGTCGTCCGGATCGGACTCGAAACCCGCACGGGCGTGCCGGATCGTGCGGCCGACGACCTCCTCACCGACCGGGTGCCGCTCGGCCTGGTAACTGTCGAGCAGCCCGTTCGCGGCGACGCCGTCGATCGCGAGCGCGAGCTTCCACGCCAGGTTGACGGCGTCCTGTATGCCGGTGTTCATGCCCTGGGCGCCGGTCGGCGGGTGGATGTGCGCGGCGTCGCCGGCCACGAACACCCGGCCCTCGCCGTAGCGGTCGACGAGCCGGTGGCTGATCCGGAACACCGAGGACCAGCGCAGGTTCCGGACCACGGTCGGCTCCGGGGCCAGCCGGTCGATGGCGGCCTGAATGTGGTGCAGCTCGGGGGCGCGTCCGGCCTCGAAGCCGTGACTGATCTCCCCCGGCCGGATCTCGGTCGCCAGGTCCGGTGGCACCAGCATCGACATCCGGTACCGGCGGTGCCCCGGCAGCGGGATGCAGACCAGCAGGTCGTCGACCGCACCGTCGGTCTCGTAGGTCGCGCGGACGCCGAACCCGGCCGGAATCGACCAGTCCACCTCGACGTCGCCGAGCATGTACTGCTCGCCGAACGCCCCGCCGGGGAAGTCGAGGCCCAGACTCTTGCGGACCACGCTGTGCGCTCCGTCGCACCCGACCAGGTACCGGCTGCGGACGACCTCCCGGCCCGCCGGCCCCGCCAGCTCGGCGGTGACGCCGTCCACGTCCTGGGCCAGCGCCGTCAGCTCGACCCCGCGGTCCACGGTGGTCCCGCAACCGGCGAGCCGCTCGGCCAGCAACCGTTCGGTCTCGTACTGGGGCAGGGCGATGAAGCCGTAGGGGACGTCCGGAGGTAGATGCAGCTCCGTCCGCGTCACGAGTTCGCCGTTGCGGTACACGAGCTGACCGCGCAGCGGCGTCGAGGCGTCCAGGGACTCCCGGAGCAGCCCCGCGGCCTCCCACAGCTCCAGGGTCCGCGGCTGGATGCCGACGGCCTTCGCGTACTGCGGGGGCACGTCGAGCCGGTCGACGATCCGGCAGTCCACGCCACGCCGTCGCAACTCCAGCGCTGCCGTCAGACCGACCGGCCCGGCCCCGGCCACCAGCACGTCGGTGCTGCTCGCGTGACTGCCGTGGCTGTCGTCCATATCGACTCCCGGTCCGGAGCAGGGGCTGGTGCCGCACCGGGGTCCGAGCTTTCCGAACCCGGCCGCTCCCGTCCAGGCACCGGGTGAGAACGCGGCTTCCGTGACCGACGCGCGCATCGTCGCCTGGATGCTCACCGGCCACGTGGACCCGTGGCCGCGCGGCGAGCCGCGGCTACGCGTTCCCCCGCGGCAGCCGCACCAGGCCCTCCTGCATCGTGCTCGCGATCAGCCGCCCGTCGGTCGTGTAGAACCGGCCGGTGGCCAGCCCGCGCCCGCCCGACGCCGCGGGCGAGTAGCACTGGTAGAGCAGCCACTCGTCGGCCCGGAACGGCTGGTGGAACCACATCGCGTGGTCCAGGCTCGCCATCTGCACGTAGGCCGACGACATGTCGTGCCGGGCGACGACCGACCCCAGCAGGGTCAGGTCGCTGGCGTAGGTGAGCAGGCAGACGTGCAGCAGCCGGTCGTCGGGCAGCGTCCCGTCGGCGCGCATCCAGACCCGGATCGGCTCGTCGGAGGCGGCGCGCTCGGCCGACCAGACCGGCTCGTCGACGAACCGGACGTCCAGCGGCCGCGGTATCTCGGTCAGCCACCCACCGTCGCCACCGGCCGCGATGCGCTCGCCCAGGTCGGGCAGCGACTCCGGGTCCGGGACGCCGGGGGGCATCGGCTGGCTGTGCTCCAGCCCCTGCTGCGGGAGCTGGAACGACGCGGACAGCGAGAAGATCGCCTCACCGTGCTGGATGCCGAGCACCCGCCGGGTGGTGAAGGACCGGCCGTCGCGGACCCGCTCGGTCTCGTAGACGATCGGCACCCGCGGGTCACCGGGCCGGATGAAGTACGCGTGCAGCGAGTGCACCTCGCGGTCCTCGGGCACCGTGCGGCCCGCGGCCACCAGCGCCTGCCCCGCCACCTGCCCGCCGAACACCCGGGTCGGCGAGTGCGGCGGGCTGACCCCGCGGAACAGGTTCACCTCGAGCTGTTCGAGGTCGAGCAGGCCGACCAGGTCGTCGAGGACGGCCTGCCCGCGCGGCACGCCGTCGGCGGCGAACTCGGGTTCCGAGGACGATGCAGTCACGGGAGGGGTCACCCCGGGATTGTCTCAGCCGCCCCCGGCCGCCCGGGTCAGGCGTGGTCCTCCTCGCCGAGGCGGTGCACCCGGATGAGGTTGGTGGACCCGATGGTGCCGGGCGGCGAACCGGCCACGATCACGACCAGGTCGCCGGGCTGGAACCGGTCGATGGCCAGCATCGCCGCGTCGACCTGGCGGACCATGGCGTCGGTGGACTCCACCCGGTCGACCAGGAACGTCTCGGTGCCCCAGGTCATCGCGAGCTGGCTGCGCACCTCAGGGGTCGGGGTGAAGGCCAGCAGCGGCAGCCGGGTGTGCAGCCGGGCCAGCCGGCGCACGGTGTCACCGGACTGCGTGAACGCGACCAGCGCGCGGGCCGACAGCCGCTCGCCGATGTCGCGGGCGGCGTAGGAGAGCACCCCGCGCTTGGTCCGCGGCACGTGGTTGAGCGGCGGCACCGTGGCCGGGCCCGCCTCGACGGCCTCGACGATCTCCGCCATCGTGCGCACCGACTTGATCGGGTAGCGCCCGACGCTGGTCTCGCCCGACAGCATCAACGCGTCGGTGCCGTCCAGCACCGCGTTCGCGACATCGGAGGCCTCGGCGCGGGTCGGCCGCGAGTTCGTGATCATCGAGTCGAGCATCTGGGTGGCCACGATGACCGGCTTGGCGTTCTCCCGGGCGATCTGGATGGCCCGCTTCTGTACGAGCGGCACGTTCTGCAGCGGCAGCTCGACGCCCAGGTCGCCGCGGGCGACCATGATCCCGTCGAAGGCCAGCACGATGGCCTCGAGGTTGTCGACGGCCTCGGGCTTCTCCAGCTTCGCGATGACGGGCAGCCGGGCGCCCTTGTTGTCCATGATCTTGTGGACCTGGTCGATGTCGGCCGGGCTGCGCACGAACGACAGTGCGATCACGTCCACACGCAGATCGAGCGCGAACTCCAGGTCGGCGGCGTCCTTCTCGCTGATCGCCGGGACCGAGACGTTCATCCCGGGCAGTGAGAGGCCCTTGTTGTCGCTGACGGGACCGCCCTCGGTGACCTTGCAGACGACGTCGAGGTCGTCCACGGCCACGACGCGCAGCCCGACCTTCCCGTCGTCGACGAGCAGCCGGTCGCCCGGGCGAGCGTCGGTGGCGAGGCCGGAGTAGGTCGTGGACACCCGGTCGTGGGTGCCGGCCACGTCCTCGACGGTGATCCGCACCTCCTCGCCGGTGCGCCACTCGGTCGGCCCGCCGGCGAAACGGCCGAGCCGGATCTTGGGGCCCTGCAGGTCGGCGAGGATGCCCACCGCCCTGCCCTCCACGTCCGAGGCGTGGCGGACCATGTCGTAGACGCGCTTGTGGTCGTCCCGGTTGCCGTGACTGAAATTCAGCCGGGCGACGTCCATCCCGGCCCCGACGAGTTCCCGGATCCGATCCGGGGTCGCGGTGGCCGGGCCGATGGTGCAGACGATCTTAGTGCGACGGCTCACCGTGAGAGCCTAGCGCGGTCACTGAAACGATCAGGTTGGAGGAAGGCGAACATTGCGCGCCCTGCTTTTTGTCGCTTCCGTGATGGCGAGCGTGGTGGTGCTGTTCGCGCCGGCGTCCGGCGTCCCGTCGGCGCCGCCCGGTGTGGACAAGCTGGTCCACCTGCTGCTCTTCGCGGCGCTGGCCGGTACCGGCCGGTCGGCGGGACTGCCGCTGCGACCGTTGGCCGTCGCCCTGGTGGCCTACGCCACCGCATCGGAGGTGCTGCAGGCGGTGCTGCCGATCGGGCGCAGCGGTGATGTGCTCGACGCGCTGGTGGACGTGGCCGGCATCGCACTCGGCCTCGGCGTCGTGGCTCTCGCCCGCCGCGGCCGCCGCCGCATCCGGCCCTGAACCGCGGCGTCAGCGGCGGGATTGCTCCGACGGGCCGACGTGGTCGGCCAGCCACTCGGCGATCGGCCGCGCCGCCCGCCAGGTGTCCGCGACACGATCCAGGCAGGCCCGTTCGTGCAGCGCGTCGTCGGGGGCCCAGCGCCGCCACACGAACAGCGTTCGGTGCCGCAGCAGTCCCAGCCGCGGGTGCTCCGGGTCCACGCCGCGGGGCCGGCTCTTGAGCGTCTCGCCGTCGACGGTCAGCCCGGCCCGCTCGACGGCCGCGAGCCGCGCCGCCAGGTCACCACCGCGCCGGTCGTCGTCGACGGCCGTGCGGTACCGGGCGACCTGGTCCGGAGCCATCCGGTAGTACCCGGCCGCCGCCATCAGCCCGTCGGCGGAGACCTCCACGTAGAACGGCGCCGCGTAGCCACCGCAGTGGGTCTTGTACGGCGTCTTGTCGCGGGAGAACCGGATGTCCCGGTGCGGGCGGAAGACCTTGCCGGACCCGAACTCCGGCTCCAGCGCGGCGAGCAGCGCGAGCATCGGGGCGCGCACGTGCTCGTCGTAGACCGGCTTCTGGTCGGTCCAGTAGGCCTTCGAGTTGTCGGCGAGCAGACCGTCGTAGAACTCGACCGCGCCGTCGCCGAAGCCGTCGAAGACGTCCGTCCCGGCGGTCACGGCGCGCGGTCCCGGGCGGTACCGGAGACCGCCTCGTCCCCGGGGCTCCCGTCGTCCCCCGCATCGTTCCCGGCATCGGCCACCGCAGCCCGCTCCGCATCCGGCCGGGCGAGCTCCTCGCGGGGCTTGCGGACGAGCAGGACGTAGGCCACCGCGACGACGAAGACGACCGCGGAGACGACGACGTTGATCCGGATGTCACCGAAGACCCGGGTGGCCGGGTCGGTGCGCATGAGCTCGATGAAGAACCGGCCGAGGGTGTACCCGGCCACGTAGAGGGCGAAGACGCGTCCGTGCCCGAGCCGGAAGCGCCGGTCGGCCCACACGATCACCACGGCGACCACGAGGTTCCAGAGCAGCTCGTAGAGGAACGTCGGGTGCACGATCGCGATCGGCGTGGCATCGAGCGCGACACCGCCGAGGGCATCCGGGAGACCGGTGACCGGATCGACCCGGTCGTAGATCTCCAGGCCCCACGGCAGCGTGGTGGGTCCGCCGAAGAGCTCCTGGTTGAAGTAGTTGCCGAGCCGGCCGATGGCCTGGGCCACCACGATCCCGGGGGCCACGGCGTCGGCGAAGAACGGCAGCGGCACGCCGCGGCGGCGGCACGCGATCCAGGCGCCCACGCCGCCGAGCGCGATCGCGCCCCAGATCCCCAGCCCGCCCTGCCAGATCTTGAGCGCGTCGACCGGGTTGCCGCCGGGACCGAAGTAGGTCTCCCAGTCGGTGGCGACGTGGTACAGACGGCCGCCGACCAGGCCGAACGGCACCGCGAAGACCGCGACGTCGACCACCGTGCCGGGCTCACCGCCGCGGGCGACGAACCGCTTCTCGCCCCAGAGGACCGCCACGACGATGCCGGCGATGATGCACAGCGCATAGGCGCGGAGCGGGACGGGCCCGAGGTACCAGACACCGCGGTCCGGACTGGGGAGGTACACCAGCATGGCTGAGGTGACGGCGGGGCTCACGCCGCCACGGTAGCGCTCCGCCCCGGCCCACCGGCCGTCACGCTCGTCGCACGGACCGCCGGCGGCCGAGCACCCCGGCCACCAGCGCACCGGTCACGGCGACCACGATCACACCGCCGATCAGCCAGCCGGCCGGCGACCGGCCCGTGTCGGCCGGCGCGTGCGCGGCACACGACACCTCTCCCGCCGCAGCCCCCGGGACCGCCGTCGGGTCGACCGGTCCGGTGTAGGTGAACACGTACCCGCCCCGCTGCTCGTGGCCGTCGGGCCCGACGGCGCACCAGCGCACGGTGTACTCCCCGGCCGCCGGCAGCCGCGGCGCGACACCGCTGACCAGAGCGCGCTCACCGTCGAGCGCGACGGCGCCGTCGTCCCAGCGGCTGCCGTCCGGGCCCACCAGCGCGATCGCCCTGGGCGCATCCGGCGCGACCAGGCCCGCGAACTCGAGGCGGAGCCGATCGAGGCGGTCGACCCGGGCCCCCGGGGCGGGATCGGCACCGGACAGTGACGTGTGCGCCAGCGCCGGGGGCGCCAGCAGCACGAGCAGCGCCCCGGCGAGCGTGGCGGCCAGGCTCAGGACAGCTGCGCGCATGCGACCCGGTTGTCCATCAGATCGGTGGGGTGCACGACCACCGCGCGGGCGTCCGCACCGACGGTGGTGGGGTTGTCCACGGTGGCCGTCGCGGCGCCGGATGCGTCGGAGCGGAACTTCAGGTGGATCTCGTTCGGCGGCATCTCCGAGCCGGCCGGATCGATCCGGAAGTGCGGGCCACCGCCATCGGCGCACCGCCCCGAGTGCACGTGCGAGACGAACTCGGTGTCGGGCTTCAGCCCGGTGAGCGTGACGGTGGCGGTGCTCCCACCGTCGTGGCGGGACAGGTCGGCGGTGCCCGCGACGCCCTCGTAGCCCTGCGGCGCCGTCGGCAGCAGCGCGAACGGGCCGCTGCTCAGCCGACCGCCCGCGACGTCGGCTGCGCGGACGGTGTGCGGGTCGCCGGCCTGCGCCGTGTGCCCCGCGGCCGGCTCCGGCGAGGTCCCGCACCCCGCGAGCAGAACCACTCCGATGAACGCTGCACTGACCAGCGCTGTTCTGCGCATGTCCGATCCACCTCTTCCGTCGCCGACCGGCGACCCGACGTCGTGCCGACCGGCGCTCACCGTGTCGGCGTGTTCGTCCCGGTTGGTCGGCGACAGGACCGGCACGGTTCCGGCACCCGGGCAATCCCATACGAGATGACGGTCACGCACCGGACGACGGGCGCACCGGCCGGCGCTCCCATTAGGCCGGCTGCGGTGCTCCCGCCGGACGCCCGGCCCGGCGCACCCCGTCGGCCAGCTCGGCCGCCAGCGCGCGCACCCCGTCCCGGCCGCTGTTCTCGACGGCGGTCACGAACGCCGACCCGACGATCACGCCGTCGGCGAAGGACGCGACCTCGGCGGCCTGACCCCCCGACCGCACGCCCAGCCCGACCCCGATCGGCAGCGAGGTGTGCGGGCGGCAGCGCGCGACGATCTGCGGTGCAACGGACGCCACGGTGTCCCGCGCCCCGGTCACACCCATGATCGACGTCGCGTAGAGGAAGCCGCTGCTCGCCGCGGCGGTCGATGCGATCCGCTCCTCGGTCGACGACGGCGCGACCAGGAAGATCCGGTCCAGGCCGTGCGCGGTCGACGCGGCCAGCCACTCGTCGGCCTCGTCGGGGATGAGGTCCGGGGTGATCACGCCGAGCCCGCCGGCCGACGCCAGGTCGCGGGCGAACGCGTCGATGCCGTAGCGCAGGACCGGGTTGAAGTAGGTCATCACCACGGCCGAGCCGCCGGCCGCCGACACCCGCTCGACCACCGACAGCACGTCGCGGATCCGCGTGCCGGCGCGCAGCGCGGTCTCGGCGGCAGCCTGGATGGTCGGTCCGTCCATCACCGGGTCGGAGTACGGGATGCCGACCTCGAGCAGGTCGCAACCGCCCTCGACCAGCGCGTTCAGCAGGTCCACCGACCCCTCGACGGTCGGGTAGCCCGCGGGCAGGTAGCCGATCAGCGCGCCGCGGTCCTGGGCGGCGCAGCGGGCGAAGACGTCGGCGACGGTCACAGCTGGATCCCTTCGGTCTGCGCGCCCGGATCGGCGAAGGAGGTGTCCGGACCGGACAGCGCCCGCTCGGCGATCGCCGTCCCGTCGGCGTCCTCCGCGCGCTGGTCCTCGCCGATCATGCCGAACCACTTCGCCGCGGTGTCGACGTCCTTGTCACCGCGCCCGGACAGGTTCACCAGGACGACACCCTCGGGCCCGAGCTCGCGGCCCAACCGCAGCGCCCCGGCGATGGCGTGCGCCGACTCGATGGCCGGGATGATCCCCTCGGTGCGGCACAGCAGCGCGAAGGCGTCCATCGCCTCGGCGTCGGTGACCGGCTGGTACTCCGCCCGCCCGATGTCCTTGAGCAACGCGTGCTCGGGACCGACCCCCGGGTAGTCCAGCCCGGCGGAGATCGAGTACGACTCGCTGGTCTGACCGTCTGAGTCCTGCAGCAGGTAGGACATCGCGCCGTGCAGCGCGCCCGGCGACCCCTCGGTCAGCGTCGCGCCGTGCCGGCCGGTCTCGATCCCGTCCCCGCCGGGCTCGAACCCAACGAGCCGGACACCCGGGTCGTCGAGGAACGCGTGGAAGATCCCGATCGCGTTGGACCCGCCGCCCACGCAGGCCGCGACCGCGTCGGGCAGCCGCCCCGTCCGCTCCTGCACCTGCTCGCGGGCCTCCAGGCCGATGATGCGGTGGAAGTCACGGACCATCACCGGGAACGGGTGCGGCCCAGCGACCGTGCCGAGCAGGTAGTGCGTCTCGTCGACGTTGGTGACCCAGTCGCGCAGCGCCTCGTTGATGGCGTCCTTGAGCGTCCGCGAGCCGGTCTTGACCGGGATGACCTCGGCACCGAGCAGCCGCATCCGGGCGACGTTGAGCGCCTGGCGGCGGGTGTCGACCTCGCCCATGTAGATCACACAGTCGAGCCCGAGCAGCGCGCACGCGGTGGCGGTGGCCACGCCGTGCTGGCCGGCGCCGGTCTCGGCGATCACCCGGGACTTGCCCATCCGCTTGGTGAGCAGCGCCTGACCCAGCACATTGTTGATCTTGTGTGAACCGGTGTGGTTCAGGTCCTCGCGCTTGAGCAGGATGCGCGCCCCGCCGGCGTGCTCGCCCAGTTTCGGCGCATCGGTGAGCGGAGACGGCCGTCCGGTGTAGTCGCGGTGCAGCCGGTCGAGCTCGGCCAGGAACTCGGGATCCGAGCGCGCCTTGTCGTATGCCGCCTCGAGCTCGTCCAGCGCCGCGACCAGCGCCTCCGGGACGAACCGCCCGCCGTACCGACCGAAATGTCCGCGCGCGTCGGGCTCGTGACCCGACGGCCGCGCGATGCCGTCGCTCGCCTTGACCCCGCTGGTGGTGCTCACCGCACCATTCTGGAGCACGACGGATGGAAGCCGGCGGCCACCAGGCTGCGGACCGCGGACTGCGGATCCCCGCTGGTCACCAGGCCCTCGCCGACGAGCACCGCGTCGGCCCCCCAGCCGGCGTAGGTGAGCAGGTCGCCGGGTCCGCGCACACCGGACTCGGCGACGCGCAGCACGTCGTTGGGCAGCCCCGGCGCGATCTGGCCGAAAATCGACCGATTGACCTCGAGGGTGTGCAGGTTGCGCGCGTTGACCCCGATCAGGCCGGCGCCCGCCTCGAGCGCACGGTCGGCCTCCTCCTCGGTGTGCACCTCGACCAGCGCGGTCATGCCCAGCGACTCGACCCGGTCGAGCAGCGCGACCAGCACGTTCTGCTCCAGCGCCGCGACGATCAGCAGCACCAGGTCCGCGCCGTGTGCACGGGCCTCGTGCACCTGGTACGGGCTGACGATGAAGTCCTTGCGCAGGATCGGGATGTCGACGACGGCGCGGACGGCGTCCAGATCGGCGAGCGAACCGCCGAAGCGGCGCTGCTCGGTGAGCACGCTGATGACGCGGGCGCCGCCCTCGGCGTAGGACGCGGCCAGCTCGGCCGGGTCGGAGATGGTGGCCAGGTCGCCCTTCGACGGACTGCGCCGCTTGACCTCGGCGATCACGCCGATGCCCGGCGACCGCAGCGCCGCCATCACGTCGTGCGGCGGCGGCGCCTGCGCGGCACGCCGTTTGATCTCGGCGAAGTCGACGGCGGCCTCGCGAACGGCGAGATCCTGCCGGACCCCGCCCACGATGGAGTCGAGGACACTGGGTCCGGTCTGCTTCGTGCGCTCGCCCACGGGGCTGACTCCCCTTCCGGGTTCGGGCCTTCCAGGCGTTCGGACCATGCTAGACACGCCTCGTCGAGGGGTCGCCGTCAGGCCCGGCCTGCATGTCTGCACTGTCCGCGCGGTCGGCGCCCTCGGCGATGTCCAGGGTCGGATCCCGACCTGCGTCCAGCTCCTGCCACGCCGCCCGGTCCGGGTCGACGGCCGGCCTGCGGGCGCCCGGCGCCGCGTACCGGCCTCCAAGCCGGGGCAGGCCACGTTCGCCCACCAGCAGCGCCGCACCCGCGGCCAGCAGCAGCACACTACCCACCACCCCCAGCCACGGTGCGGGGGTCACCCCCACCGGCACCGACGCCATGGTGGCCGCCCGGTCGGAACCGAGCGAGACGTCGCCCAGCGAGGCCAACTGCTCGGCCGACGGCGGGTTCGACAGCCGGGTCAGCGTGACTACAGCGGCCGCGACGCCCGCGAGGACGATCACGCCACCCAGCACCCGGCGGGCGATGCCGGAGACCGCGACCGCGGCGGCCACCGCGGCCACGGCGAGCAGCGCCAGGCCGGCCGGGGCCGCCTCGAGGTCCGCCCCGGTCGCCGCGAGCTCGACCTCGCCACGGGTGGCCGTGGCGACCGTCGCGGAGAACCAGGTCAGCCGGGACGAGCCCCACAGCGCCAGCGCCCCGGCCAGGAGCCCGGAACAGATCAGCAGCAGGCGGCGCCCCTTCCCGGCGGCGGTCACCGTGGCTCCCGCCCGGGTTCTCCCGGCCCGCTCCGCGGTTCGCCCAGCGTTGCCGCCGTGGCCACCGCGGACAGCACCGCCCGCGCCTTGTTCAGGCACTCGGTGTCCTCAGCGACCGGGTCGGAGTCGGCCACGATCCCGCCACCGGCCTGCACGTACGCGGTCCCGTTCCGGACCAGCGCGGTGCGGATCGCGATCGCGGTGTCGGCGTTGCCGGCGAAGTCGAGGTACCCGACGATTCCGCCGTAGAGCCCGCGCCGGGTCGGCTCCATCTCCTCGATGATCTCCATCGCCCGCACCTTCGGCGCCCCCGACAGCGTTCCCGCGGGGAAGCAGGCCAGCACGGCGTCGTAGGCGTTGCGGTCGTCGCGCAGGGTGCCGGTGACCGTCGAGACCAGGTGCATCACGTGGCTGTAGCGCTCCACGGAGAAGAAGTTGTGCACCTTGACCGTGCCCGGGGCGCAGACCCGGCCGAGGTCGTTGCGGCCCAGGTCGACGAGCATCACGTGCTCGGCCCGCTCCTTCTCGTCGGTCCGCAGGTCCTTCTCCAGGAGGACGTCCTCCTCCTCGGTCTCCCCGCGCCACCGGGTGCCGGCGATGGGGTGCGTGGTGGCCTGCCCGTCCCGGACCGTGACCAGCGCCTCCGGGCTGGAACCGACGATCGCGAACGGCGGGCCGCCGCCCGCGTCCTCCAGGTGCAGCAGGTACATGTACGGGCTCGGGTTCGTGGTCCGCAGCACCCGGTAGACGTCCAGCGGGTCGGCCTCGCACTCCATCTCGAAGCGCTGCGAGACGACGATCTGGAAGGCCTCCCCCGCCCGGATCTGCTCCTTGGCCACCTCGACGGCCGCGTGGTGCTCGGCCGGGCTGCGGCGGCGCAGGAAGCGCGGCTCCGCCGGCGCGTACACGGCGACCGTCGAGGGCGCCGGGGCGCGCAGCTGCTCGGTCATCCTGTCCAGCCGGGCCACCGCGTCGTCGTAGGCCTCGTCGACGCGGGCGTCGGAGCCGTCCCAGTTGATCGCGTTGGCGATCAGGGTGACGGTGCCCTCGTGGTGGTCGAGCGCGGCCAGGTCGGTGGCCAGCAGCATCACCAGCTCGGGCAGCGCCAGGTCGTCGGTGGTGGACACCGGGAGCCGCTCCAGCCGGCGCACCACGTCGTAGCCGAGGTAGCCGACCATCCCGCCGGTCAGCGGCGGCAGGCCGGGCAGCGGCTCGCTGCGCAGCTCCTCGACGACCGTGCGCAGCGCCGCGAGCGGGTCGCCCGATGACGGCATCCCGACCGGCACCTCCCCGGTCCAGTGCAGCGTGCCGTCGACCGCCGTCAGCGCCGCCGCACTGCGCGCCCCCACGAACGACCAGCGCGACCAGGACCGCCCGTTCTCCGCCGACTCGAACAGGAACGTGCCGGGCCGGGAACCGGCGAGCTTGCGGTAGACCCCCACCGGGGTCTCGTCGTCGGCGAGCAGCCGGCGCGCCACGGGGATCACCCGGTGCGCGGTGGCCAGCTCGCGGAACTCCTCGCGGCTGGGGGTGACCGAGCCCAGCGCCCCGGTGGAGGGGCCGCCGGACGGAATGGTGCTGACGGACATCGCAGCATTCTCTCAGGCCACCTCCGACCGGGGCGCCACCCGTGCGGCGCAGCCTGTCCGTTCGCCCACCCCGGGCGCCCGGCCGCCGCGGGACGAGGAAGATGACCTCGTGAACGAACCCCGACCAGCGGCCCGCCGGCGTGGACGGCGCCCGGCCGGCGAGGACACCCGCAGCGCGCTGCTGGCCGCGGCCCGCGTCGAGTTCGCCGAGCGCGGCTTCGAGGGCGCCACCGTCCGCCGGATCGCGGACCGCGCCGGGGTGGACGCCGCCATGGTCAACCACTGGTTCGGCGGCAAGGAGCGGCTGTTCACCGCCTCGCTCGACCTGCCCATGGACCCCGAGGCGATCTTCGCCGAGGTGCTGCCGGGTGATCCCGAGCAGCTCGGCGCCCGCATCATCGCGATGTTCCTGCAGGTCTGGGACGCGACCGGGGGCGGGCCGCTGGCGGCGCTGATCCGCAGCGTGGCCGGCCACGAGGAGGCCGCGCGGATGATGCGCGAGTTCGTGAGCCGAGTCATCCTGGGCCGGTTCATCGGCGAGGTCGCCCCCGACCGCCCCGAGCTGCGCGCGGCCCTGTGCGCCACCCAGATCATCGGCCTCGGCATGATCCGTTACGTGCTCCGGCTGGAGCCGCTCGCGTCCGCCGACCACGAGACCGTCGTCGCGACGATCGCCCCCAACCTGCAGCGCTACCTCACCGGCGAGATCGGATGAGCGAGCCCGCGCCGGACGGCCGTCGCCCGGCCGCGGTGGCCCTCGTCCTGGTCCTCGGCATGATCGCGGTGGTGATCACGGCGGCCGTGGGCTACCGGCTGCTCGGCGGGTGCGCGAGCGGGTCCGACCCGGGCACCGTCGCCGCGCCCGCCGACCCGCCGGGCGATGCCGACCGCGCCACCGCCACCGCCGTCACCACCGCAGGCCTGCCGGTGACCCCGCTGTGGAGCACCGGCGCCGCCGCCCGGGGTGCGGCGGCGATCGGCGCGAGCGCCGACACCGTGTTCGTGCCGCAGCGCGGCAGCAACGGCCCCGACGGCTCGGTACTGCGCGCGCACGACCCGGCCACCGGGGCCGTGCGCTGGCAGCGCACCGGGCCCGTCCTCGGCGCCACCGGGACCGTGCTCGCGGCGGAGGGCGTCGCCGTGGTCACGGGCGGGACCCGCGACGGCCGCGGCGAGGTCGCCGCGTTCCGGGAGCCCACCGGCGAGCTGCTCTGGTGCGTGCGGCTGTCGGTCGGCGCCCCCGGCCTGGTCGACCTGCTCGGTGACGGCGCCGACACCGTGGTCCTGGTGGAGCGCGGCGGCGGCACCGCCACCGTGACGGCACTGGGCACCCGGGACGGCCGGCAGCGCTGGCGCACCGAGGTCCCGGCGGCCGAGGACGGCGTACCGGTGCTGGCCCCGGGGGACGACGGCGTCGTCGCGCTGCCCGGTGCCGGCGGCGCGCGGGTCGTGGCGCTCGACCTCGCCACCGGCACGCAGCGCTGGGACCACGACGGCCCCG
>NZ_JAHDTG010000004.1 GCF_018531475.1 Pseudonocardia mahuensis | reverse complement strand
CGCCCGCCATCCCGACGTCCTCGCGGCCCAACGCCGCGAACGCGCCCGCGTCCGCAGCGAACGCCAACACCGCTGGGGCCGACCCCGCGCGGCATGACCCGGTGAACGTTCCTGGCCGCCGCACTAGGGGCATCGGAGGAGGACCGGGACGCTGCCCTGCACAGCTTCCGGCTCATGCAACCACCGACGAGCGACTACTCGATCTACGACTGGTGTGCGCAGTTCGTCGAGGTGCGGGTGGATGAGGACTACGGCACGGTGCGGGTCAGCCGCATGGTGGGCGCCTTCGACTCCGGCCGCGTCTACAACCCCACGCTCACCGAGAGCCAGTGGAAGGGCGGCATGGTCATGGGCGTGGGGGAGGCGCTCCTCGAATCCCTGAACGTCGACCGCCGGTTCGCCCGGATCGTGAACAACAACTTCGCCGAGTACATGGTGCCAGTGAACTCCGACATACCCGACATCCAGGTCATCTCGGTCGGGGAGCCGGACCCGCACGCGAGCGCCCTCGGCGGGAAGTCGGTCGGGGAGATCGGCGTCGTCGGCGTCGCACCGGCGATCGCCAACGCCGTCTTCCACGCCACCGGCAAGCGGGTCCGGAACCTGCCGATCACGATGGAGAAGCTCCTGTAGCACCGGGCCCTGAGCATCGCCGGCGACCGTGGGGGGTCCGAGCACGCAGTCCACAGCTGTGGATCAGCCCTGTGGACAGATCGAACTGATGTTCGATCTCGAGGTGCCCGGGCCGGCTCGTCGGCAACGTCCGACAGCGCGCTCACGGTTCTCACCCTCACACAGCGCGCTCCCAGCCGGGCACCGATGCGGAGAAGCGTGCGGCGGCGACCGGGCCGCGCAGCGTCTGCGACGGGGTCTGCCCGAACTTCTGGCGGTAGGCCGCGGCGAACCGGCCGAAGTAGAGGAAGCCCCACCGGCCGGCGACCTGGGAGACGCTGACCGAGTGAGGGGCGGCGGCCCGCAGGTCGTCGTAGACCCGGTTCAGGCGCACCTCGCGCAGGTAACGCATCGGCGGCACCCCCACCGACCGCTGAAAGCCCTGCTGCAGGCACCGGGCACTCACCGCGACCCGGCGGGCCAGGGAGGCCGTGGTCCAGGGCTGCTCAGGGTGGCACTGAATGAGTTCGACGGTCTGTCGCACCGCCTGCGGTGCGGCCGGGCGGCGGGGCCCGGTCAAGGCGACGGTGTAGTTGTGGGGTTGGGCCAGCAGCAGGCCGTCGATGAGGAGCCGTTCGAGGTTGCCGGTGGCCAGGGGATGGTCCAGGAGGCTGTGCAGGCACCGCGATTGCCGCTCGATGAGCCGGAGCGCGTCCATCCATGCCTTCCCGTGGTCGGTGGTGAGATCCATGGCCGGGGCGAACTCGATCGGCCCGTTCACGGGCCGGTCGAGCATCGCCTCCAGTTCCGTCTGCAACGCGCGGCGGGGGAACATCAGGCAGAACTGGGCGCAGTCGCCGCGCCAGTCGATGTCGCCGGGCAGGTCGGGCAGGAACACCGCCGCCCGCCCGGGGGTGGACCGCACGCGCTCCAGCCGGCCGGTCCGGGAGTCGGTTCTCCCGCAGAGTGGGGCGTTGACGTGGTAGTTCTCGGCCTCGGCGGTGTGGATGTGGATGTCGCGGCCGAACCGGACGTAGCTCACGGTGACCTCGTTGACCCGGAGCGCGTTGAGCGCCATGTCCAGTGGCCGCGCCGGCGGGGTGGGTTCGTTCAGGCGCATCCGAAGGGGCAGGAACACCGACTCCATCGCCGCGTGTGCTTCCGCGAAGTCCGTCGTCCACGCCACCCGATGCCGGCCGAACGGCTCCTCGCCCATCTCATCTCCCCTCTCCGCTGCTACCGCCCGGCCCCGGTATGTCGGCATGGGACACACCGCGAGATGGCCCGGCCTGCCGGCGACCGTGTGAATCGCAGAGTGCAACCATGAGTTCTGCTTGACCTCGGCCTGTCATGACGAAACTGAGTCGCGCGACCAGGCTTTTCGGGTGATCGGTTCGGCCCGGGGGGCCGGGGCTGGACGCCGGCGGACGACGAGATCGCTCGCGTCCGGCACCGCTGATCGGACCCCGACGGCCAGAGCGGTGAGCGATGGCTGCTCGCGGATGCGCCGGTCCAGCAGTTCAATTTGCCCTGTGCTGTGAGCCGGCGGCATGGTCGTTCCGGAAGCGGCGCGCAAGGAAGCGGCGACGTGCTGGTCGCCGTCGCTCTGCACGTCACGGTGCGCGGCGAGCGGAGTCACAGGCTGTGAGCAGGGAGACGACGGTGGCGACCGAGGGTCACGGGCACGGGCATCACCAGCTGCACCAGGACGACTGGGACGCGGTCGGGGCCCGGCTGGAGGGCGAGGCGGAGATGTCCCTCGATTTCCTCGAGGGGGCGGCGAGTTGGCTCACGGAGCTGGCCGATGGCCGGCCGGTGCGCCGGGTCCTCGATATCGGCAGCGGGCCCGGGGTCGCCTCCTGCGTGCTGGCGGCCACCTTCCCGGACGCCGAGGTCAGGGCCGTGGACGGGTCGGCGCCATTGCTGGAGCGGGCGTCGGCCCGGGCGGCGCGCCTGGGGCTCGGCGATCGTCTCGTCGTCACGCAGCGGGAGCTGCCCGACGGACTCGACTCGCTCGAACCCGCGGACGTCGTCTGGGCGAGCCGGGTCGTGCACCACCTGGGCGACCAGGACGAGGCGGTGCGACGGATGGCTGCTCTCGTGCGTCCGGGCGGTGTGCTGGCGATCGCCGAAGGCGGGTTGTCCCTGCGATCCCTCCCGCGCAACATCGGGATCGGGCGGCCCGGGCTGGAAGCTCGGCTGGACGTGGCGCTGCAGGACTGGTTTTCCGAGATGCGCGCGGCACAGCCCGGGACGGCGTCGACGGTGGAGCACTGGCCCGGGATCCTCGCGGGCGCCGGGCTGACTCCGTCCGGGACGCGCTCGTTCCTGGTGGACCACCCGGCGCCGCTGGACCCCGGGACACGTGGGGTGGTCACCGATTGGTGGGGCGGGATCGGCGAACGGGTGGCTGACCGGATCTCCGCGGACGACCGCGCCACGCTCGAGCGGCTCCTCGACCCGCAGAACGAGGACGGGCTGTACCGGCGACCGGACGTGTTCGTGCTGATGGCCACCACCGTCCACGCAGGACGAGCCCCGACGCCGTGACGCCGGCGTCTCGGTGCCGGGTTCGGGGCGGAGCCCGCCGATCCGCCTGTGCGGGCCGACCCGGTGCCGAGCGCTCCCTCCGGATCAGCGATGACAGGCCGGTCGCTCACCTACCGTTGCGTGTCGCGCTGCGGCAGATCTCCGATGATCCACAGCAGGTCGGTCTGCGCGCGGCTCAGCCGCCGGCCGGCCGAGGTGCGGCGCGCGTCGAAGCGATAGACCTGGGCAAGTGCGCGACGCGGCGGACCGGGTTCCGGTCGATACCCGACTCATGTTGCGGTCAAGAGAAGCCGCGGTCCGCGTGGGCTCGACGCTGTCCACGCACCAGGTAGTGTTGCCGTCTCGAGCAGTAGAAGTGCCGACCGAGGAGGTGAGACCCATCACCGCTTGTTCAGGTCGGGTGCTCCCACCTCACCGCCGCGCGGTCCACCCGGCGTAGGAGGCCGAGGGAGCGCCCATGGGCATCTCGAAAGGCTCCCATGTCTGCTTCCCCGTCACAGCGCCCTCGATCCGTCATCGTCACCAGGCTCCGGGTCGCCGGCTGTGTCTTCGCCGAGGACGAGGCGCAGTTGCTCATCTCTGCGGCACGGACGCCGGCCGACCTCGCCGCCATGGTGGACCGTCGAGCCGCCGGCCTGCCCCTCGAACAGGTCCTCGGCTGGGCGGAGTTCTGCGGCCTGCGGATAGCCGTGGACCCCGGAGTTTTCGTACCCCGCCGCCGCACCGAGTTCCTCGTCGACCAGGCCGCCGCCCTCGCCCGCGTGGCCGCCAGCCCCACCTGCCAGGCCCTCGCCCGGCCAGGAGCTGTCGTCGTCGACCTGTGCTGTGGCTCGGGCGCGGTGGGCGCGGCGCTGGTCGCGGCACTGGACCGCGTCGAGTTGTACGCCGCCGATATCGACCCCGCCGCGGTACGGTGCGCGCGCCGCAACCTCGCCGCCGCCGGTGGTCAGGTGTACGAAGGCGACCTCTACGAGCCGCTGCCCGCTACGCTGCGGGGCCGCGTCGACGTCCTAGTCGCCATCACGCCCTACGTACCGACCGAGGCGATCAGGCTGATGCCCCCAGAGGCCCGCATACACGAGCCGCGGGTGGCGCTCGACGGTGGCGCAGCCGGGCTTGACGTCCTACGACGCGTGATCGCTGCGGCGCCATCATGGCTGGCACCGGGCGGCTACCTGCTGGTCGAGACGAGCGACCGCCAGGCGCCCCAGACTGTTGGAACCCTCGCCCGCAACGGGCTGATCCCGCGGGTGGCCAGGTCCGACGACCTGGGCGCCACCGTCGTCATCGGAGCCAGGCCCGAACTTCACAGTGGCCTGGCGTCGGAGCTGTGCTCAACGGCGTGGCAGGCGCACGAGCCGCGCAGGGTTGCGGCGGATCGTTCCGGGTCCGGCCGGCGCTGAGGTGGGCGGGGGCCGGTTCGCCGGACCCGGCGGCCGGAGATGGTGAGCTCGGCCTCCTCGGCAATTCGAGCGAGATAGATCGAGAGTGAACAACAGCCTGCCGTATGGATTCCAGTACCGCTTGTGGCCGAGACCCGCGTTCCGCAGTTGATGGGCACATGAGCGGGGTCGGCGCCGCGTCGTGCCTGGTCAGCGGGTCGCGGCCCGGTGAGAGTGCCCGAAAACGTGGGCACACGTTTCGGCGGCGTGGTACTTGCGACGGTACCGGAGACATCGAGAGCCCGTCGCGGATCATCGAGGTCGAAGCTGCTCGCCGAATCCATCACGGTGCCGAGCTCTGCTTGGAGACCCACCAGGTGGCGGAAGCCGAGTGAGCACCGGACACGCAGTGGTGAAGCAGCTCGTCCAGGCGGGGTCCACGGACCGCCGCCCACGGCCGATCAGAGCCGGACGCCACCGGACACAACGAGAACGGCCCCTGACCGCGTTCCCGCTGGTCAGGGGCCGTTCCCCGTGGGGGTGGCAGGTGAAGGATTCAAACCTTCGTAGGCCAAGCCGACGGATTTGCAGTGGACTGGCAAACCGGCTCTGACCTGCGCTGGAGCAGGCGTCTATCGGTCCGCGTCCGCGTATAGTCCGCAGCCCGATGGGAGCGACGCCGAAGGCGCCCTTGCGGCCGGCCCCACGGCGTGGATGCTTCGTGGCCGAGGGGCCGGCCCCCGACACGCCAGAGACCACAAGAACTGCTCTTGGCCCCGGAGCGGATCAGCCACGAGCATCGGCCGGGGGGTGTGGCCGGTCACCGCCCGCGCCGGCCTGTTGGCTGCCCGCTCCGGCGGTGAGCCAGTGGGCGACGTCGACGAGTTTGACGTTGGTGTCCTGGGAGGAGCGCACGAGCATCTGAAAGGCCTGGTCGCCCTCGACCCCGAACCTCTCCATGAGGATGCCTTTGGCCTGCCCGATCGCGTCGCGGGTGTGCAGGGCGCGGCTCAGCTGGGCGACGTGGTTGGCACCGTAGATCAGCAGCCCTGCCTGAACTCCGAACAAGCCGGCGATGGTGCGGGCGGAGTCGTCGAACGCCTCTGGCGTGTGCGAGTAGAGGTTCAGCGCCGCGTGGGTGCCGCCGTTGGTGGACAGCTGGGTCGACATCAACGACCGGTACCCATGCTCCACGGCCTGCGGGGCGAAATGCGGCCACCGATCGGCGTCCGGCCCCTCGGCCAGGTCCCGGGCCAGGATGACCCCGTCCTCAGGGGGTTCTTCGACTGCGGTGATGCACGGTCCCTCGTGGAGCAGCGCCTGTAGGTCGTCGAGCTTGTGGACGTCCTCGTTGGTGGGGCTACGTGAGGTGATGTGGCCGTTCTCGGTCATCGAGATCCCGCCGGCGTCGGCTCCGGGCACGGTGTCCACTGCTGCGGCCACGATGTAGTCGAGGGTCTGTTCGAGGTCGCTGATGCTGCGGTGGGCGACTAGATCGCGGGCGGCACTGCGGAGGGCTATGACGAGCTTGTCGCTCTGTTCTGGCTGCATGATGCGGTACCGCCTTGTGCGAGAGAGGGTACGGGGTGCAGCACGAAGACGTGTGCTGGCGCGGCAGAGCCGAGGTGGCATGCGCTGCGCTCTACCCTCACCGTGGCTCGGTGGCCGGGACGCACATGAACGACGGATACCGGAACGCATGGCGACTAAAGACCTGCGCCCCGTGTCCGGATAGCAGCCGTGTACTCGACCGCTATGCCGGAGACTACGCGCCGAAGCCGCGCTCTACAGATCGTGAGCCACGAAGCGGCCCGGGGACCCGGGTAGCGGGGGCACACGCATATTCCGTAGCGTCCCCGTCGGAGTTGTGTTCGGCGCCGCATACAACCACCGCGTGCGCTTCCAACCCATGGCTGGCGCAGTAGACGACCGAGATGTTCCGTGCTTGCACCACGGCTTCGCCGCGGCGCCGGCAGCACGACCCCGCCGCGCAGCTCATCCGGGCCCTCCCGTCTATGGCCCCCTCTTGAGCTGCCGCCACGGCTTCGTGCGGCGGAGCCGAACACAGTGGGACACGAACGAGAACGGCCCCTGACCGCGTTCTCGCTGGTCAGGGGCCGCTCCCCGTGGGGGTGGCAGGTGAAGGATTCGAACCTTCGTAGGCTAAGCCGACGGATTTACAGTCCGCTCCCTTTGGCCACTCGGGCAACCTGCCGGGTTGCGATCGGCTCGCCGATGCGCAGGGAGAAGGATACGACAGCGAAGATCCGGGCTCGCAGAGGGGGCCCGGCCTGCAGGGAGGACACAGCATGGCCGACCCGTCGTTCGACGTGGTGAGCAAGGTCGACCGGCAGGAGGTCGACAACGCCCTCAACCAGGCGTCGAAGGAGCTGTCCCAGCGCTTCGACTTCCGCGGTACGGGCACGTCGATCGCCTGGTCCGGCGAGGAAGCGATCGCCCTGGAGTCGGAGACCGAGGAACGCCTCAAGGCCGCGATCGAGGTCTTCAAGGAGAAGCTGATCAAGCGGAACATCTCACTGAAGGCCTTCGAGGTCGGCGAGCCCGCGGTCTCCGGCAAGACCTACAAGGTCACCGGCAAGATCCTGCAGGGCATCGCGTCGGACAAGGCCAAGGAGATCAGCAAGGTCATTCGGGACGAGAAGCTGAAGGGCGTGCAGGCTCAGATCCAGGGCGACCAGCTGCGCGTCTCGGGCAAGAAGAAGGACGACCTGCAGAGCGTCATCGCGCTGCTCAAGAGCAAGGACTTCGGGATCGCCCTGCAGTTCACCAACTACCGGTAGCCGGGGCGGGGCGGCCGGCTGGGGGGCGCCCGCCCTCCGGTCACCGCTCCTCAGCCGCCCGCATGATCAGGCAACTCGACGTGGCTTCCGCCAACAGCTTCCCGGCGCCGTCGGTGAGCTCCGCCCGGGCCAGAGCCGTGCGCCCACCGCGATGGACGATCCGCCCCTCACAGCGCACCTCGCCGGTGTCCACGGTGATCCGCCGCAGGAACTTCGCGTTCAGGCCCATGCTCGTGTACCACGCCCCGGCGGGCAGCGTGGTCTGCACAGCGCACCCGGCGGCGGAGTCGAGCAGAGTGGCGTAGACCCCGCCGTGGACCGAGCCGATCGGGTTGTAGTGGAACTCCGCGGGCCGGAGCCGGAACACAGCCGACCCGACGTCGACGGACTCCAACTCGAAGTCGAGGGTGTCGAGGATCGGCGGGTGCGGCAGTTCCCCGCGCATCATCGCCTGCATGTACGACAGGCCGTCCACGGTCGGCGCCACGGAGGCGCTGGCCAGCGGGTCGCGCCACTGGTAGGACCGCTCCCGGATGCCGGTCACCGGCCGGCTCCACGTACGTCATGGACGCAGGCCATCCGCTGAATTGCTCTATGCAACCCAGATGTGCGTCACGCACTCACCGGCGCCTCCTGTCGCCGGCAGGCCCGGGCGTAGGCGACCGGCGTCATACCGATGGCGGCGGCGAAGTCGCGGATGAAGTGCGACTGGTCGAAATAGCCCAGCTCGGCGGCCACCCCGGCCCACGGCCGGTCGAGCTCCGCGGCCAGCCGCGCCGCCGCCTCGTGCAGCCGGTAGCGGCGCAGCACCCACTTCGGGCTCACCCCGACGTAGCGCTGGAACATCCGTTGCAGGGTGCGCGGCGCCAGCCCGAACCGGGCCGTCACGTCGTCGACCCGGGTGATCGTGCGGTCGTGCAGCAGCGCCGCCACGATCCGCCCGACCAGCTCCACCTGCGGATCCGGCGCCGGCCGGCGCTCCCGCAGGAACGTCTCCACCTGCACGATGAGCTCCTCGACGGGCCCCGTCATCGAGGCCGCCAGCCCGGCTGCCGCAGGCCCCCACAGCTGTTCGGCCGGCAGCACCACCCCCGTCAGCCCGGAGACCGGCGCGCCCAGGAACGGCAGGAACGCCCCCGGCCGGAACTTCACCCCGAACACCCGGCCCGCGCCGCGGTAGGCGTAGGTGAAGCGGTCGCGGGCCACGCCGGAGACGGCGAGCCGTCCGGCGTCGAGCACGAGGTTCACGCACGGGTGCGGGAGCAGCGTGACCGACGACGTCTGCCCCACGGGCAGCTCCCAGCTGACCAGCCAGTGCCGCTCCACCAGCGCGGCGAGGTCGGGCGCGGGCTCGAACCGCACGAGCCGGAAGCCGGGGACGTCCGCGTCACGCACCCCGAGCACGCCGTACTCGCTCGTCGTCGAGGTCATGCGCCCAGGATGGCGCACCACCCCGACACTGCGCCGTGACAGCATTCCGGCCGATGAAGGGCATCATTCTGGCCGGCGGCGCCGGCACGCGGCTGCACCCGACCACCCGTGCGGTGTCCAAGCAGCTGCTGCCGGTCTACGACAAACCGATGATCTACTACCCGCTGTCGGTGCTGATGCTGGCCGGGATCCGCGACATCCTGGTCATCACCACCCCCGAGGAGCAGCCGCTGTTCCGCCGGCTGCTCGGCGACGGCGCCGAGCTCGGGCTCACGCTCGGCTACGCCGCCCAGCCCAAGCCCGAGGGCATCGCGCAGGCGTTCCTGATCGGCGCCGAGCACCTCGCCGGGCAGCCCTGCGCGCTGGTGCTGGGCGACAACATCTTCCACGGCCCCGGGTTCGCCGACGTGCTGCGCGCCGGGATCGACGGGATCGCCCGGGGCGCCGACGGGGCGGTGCTGTTCGGCTACCCGGTGCGCGACCCGCAGCGCTACGGCGTCGGGGTCGCCGACGCGGCCGGCCGGCTGGTCGACATCGAGGAGAAACCGGCCCGGCCCCGCTCCAACCGGGCCATCACCGGGCTCTACCTCTACGACGACCGGGTCGTCGACATCGCCGCCGGGCTGCGACCCTCGGCCCGCGGCGAACTGGAGATCACCGACGTGAACCGCGCCTACCTCGACGCCGGCGCCGCCCGCCTCGTCGACCTGGGCCGCGGGTTCGCGTGGCTGGACACCGGCACCCACGACTCACTGCTCGAGGCCGGCCAGTACGTCCAGGTCCTCGAACACCGCCAGGGCGTGCGGATCGCGTGCCTGGAGGAGATCGCGCTGCAGCGCGGGTTCATCGACGCCGACGCCTGCTACGCCCTCGGCGCCGCCCAGGCCAACTCCGGCTACGGCGAGTACGTCATGGCCATCGCCCGCGCCCACGGAGCCACCGCCACCTGAGCATCTCCCTCACCACCGTCAGGCGGGGGACGGAGGCGAGGCCGCCTGCGCGTGCCGCCAGGGCGTCTGCGGAGAGGGTCGGCGCGTCCGGGTCCCCGCCGGGCGACGGCCAGCTCGACCCGGGCCAGCCGGGCCTCGTAGTGCCCGAGCGGCGGGCCCTGCGCCAGCGCGCGATCGGCGGACGCGGCCGCCTCGGTGAGCCGGCCCAGCGACACCGCCACCAGCGCCGAACGCGCCGCGGCCCACGACGCGAACAACGTCAGGTCCGTCCCCGCCACCTGCGCCGACTCGGCGAACGCCGCCGCAGCGCCGCCGTCGTCTCGGCGACTCCGTCGTCCGGGCGGGCGAGGAAGACCAGTCCGCGGCCCCGCGACGAGCGGGGCGTGACCACCCGCAGTAGTTCCCCCGAGCCGGTGAACAGCTCCCCGACCCGGCCGAACAGCTCGACGCCCTCGCCGATCCGGCCGGCCAGGAACGTCGCCATCGCCCGGCCGTCGAGGATCCGCGCGCCCCCCTGTCCGTCGCCCAGCTGCTGGTACAGCCCGAGCGCGGCCTCCGCCCGCTCCGCGGCCCGCTCGCCGCGGCCCAGGTTCATGTCGAGGATCGCCGCGGTCTCGAGCGCGAACGCGCGGGCGCCCGCGTCGACGCCTGCCTCGACCAGCGCGAGCTCGGCCAGGTCCGCGGCGTGGCGCGCGCCGCGGCCCGTACGTCCAGCAGCGCCGCCCGCACACTCCCCCGCGGGGCGAGGGCGAGCCCGGACCGGGCCAGCTCCGCGGCCTCCCGGGTCGCGCGCCCGTCGAGCGCGCGACGGGCGGCGCGGGCGAAGGCGGCGGCCGCCGCGGGAGCATCCCCCGCATCCCGATGATGCCGCGCGATCTCCGACGGATCCGCGTCCTCGGCCTCCAGCGCCCGGGCCAGCCGACATCGGCCGGTTGACCCTGCAGCCGGGCTGGCGATGGTCGGAACACGTCAAGCCGATCGCCGGCACCGAGCTGTGCGAAAAAGCCCCGCACTTCCAGTACCACGTGTCCGGAACGCTGCGCATCCAGACCGCCGACGGGCGTACCTTCGACGCCGTCGCCGGCCAGGTGACCGCGCTGCCGTCGGGGCACGACGCGTGGGTGGTCGGGGACGAGCCGGTCGTGATCGTCGACTGGTGGGGTGCTTCCGACTACGCGAGGTGAGGCAGACGTGAACATCACCGAGCTCTACCGCAGGTCCAGTGCAGCGTTCGGCGAGCGGGTGCACGCCGTCGACGGGCGCTGGGACGCCGCGACGCCATGCCCCGGCTGGAACGCCCGCGACCTGGTGAACCACCTGGTGAACGAGGAGCGCTGGACCCCGCCGCTGTTCGGCGGCGCGACGATCGAGGAGGTCGGCGACCGTTTCGACAGTGACCTGCTCGGCGCCGACCCGGTCGGCACCTGGGAGGAGGCCGCGGCCGCCGCGCTCGCGGCGATGGAGGCCGACGGCGCGATGGACCGCACCGTGCACCTGTCGTTCGGCGACCATCCCGCCGCCGAGTACGCGACGCAGCTGGCCGCGGACCACCTCGTGCACGCGTGGGATCTCGCCCGTGCCGTCGGCGCCGACGAGACGCTCGACCCGGGCGCGGTGAAGTACCTGCTGGGCTGGTTCGAGTCGATGGAGCCGATCTACCGCTCGATGGGGGCGATCGGCGAGCGGGCGCCGATGCCGGCGGACGCCGACCAGCAGGCCCGGCTGCTGGCGATGTTCGGACGGCGGTCGTGAGCGCGCCGGCCGGTGCGGCCACGACGGCGCTCGCCGCCGTCGCCCGGTTCAACGCGGCGTTCAACGCCCGGGACGTCGACACCGTGATGGCCGCGATGACGCCGGACTGCGTCTTCGAGGACACCACCCCGCCCGACGGGCGCCGCCACGCCGGGCGCGAGGCGGTCCGCGCGGCCTGGGAGGAGCTCTTCGCCGGCTCCCCGGACGGGGTGTTCACCTCCGAGGAGGTCTTCGCCGCGGGCGACCGGGTGGTGTCGCGCTGGCGGTACTCGTGGGGGGGTACAACCGGCGGCGCCCACGTCCGGGGCGTCGACGTCTTCACTGTCCGGGACGGCCTGATCGCGGAGAAGCTGGCCTACGTGAAGGGCTAGTGACAACGATCACTCATTTGAGTTGACTGCCGGGATGAGCATCTACGACCGGCGTCCGTGGCTGGGCGTCTACGACGAGGGCACCCCGGCCGGGATCGAGATCGAGCACCCCAGCGCGCCGGCGATGTTCCGGGCCGCCGTCCGCAGCGCCCCGGACCGGCCGCTCCTGCACTACTTCCACGCCACCCGGACGGTCGGCGAGGTCGACGCGGACAACGACGCGCTGGCCGCCGGCCTCGCCGGGCTGGGCATCTCGCCCGGCGACCGCGTCGCGGTGTTCCTGCAGAACGTGCCGCAGTGGATGGTCACGATGCTCGCGGTGTGGAAGGCCGGCGCCGTCGTCGTGCCGGTCAACCCGATGCTGCGCGAGCGGGAACTGCAGGTGATCCTCGCCGACTGTGGCGCGACCACGGTCGTCGCGCTGGAGTCGCTGCACCCGGTGGCCACGGCGGTGCAGCCCGGGACCGACGTGCGGACGGTCATCACGACGTCGGAGCTGGACTACCTGGGCGACGACGTGCCCGCGCTGCTCGCCGGCACCGCCCGCACCCGGTATGCCGACACCGTCGACCTGCTGGAGCTGATCGAGGCGCACCGCGGCGCGCGCCCCCCGGACGTGCCCGAGGCCGGCCCGGACGACGTCGCGCTCCTGACCTACACCTCCGGCACCACCGGCCCCCCGAAGGGGGCGATGAACACCCACCGGAACGTGGTCTTCAACGCCCAGACCTTCCGTGGCTGGCTCCGGCTCGGCAGCGACGACGACGTGATCCTCGGCGTGGCCCCGCTGTTCCACATCACCGGCCTGATCGGGCACCTCGCCGTCGCCGCGCTGATCCCGGCGCCGCTGGTGCTCGGCTTCCGATTCGACGCCGGCACCGTGCTCGACCTGGTAGAGCGCTGGCGGGCGACGTTCGTCGTCGGCGCGATCCCGGTGTTCGTCGCGATGATGAACCACGAGACCGCCGAGCGGCGCGACCTGTCGAGCCTGACGAAGGTCTACAGCGGCGGCGCCCCGGTGGCGCCGGCGATCGTGGAAGCCTTCGAGAAGCGGTTCGGCCACTACATCCACAACGCCTACGGGCTCACCGAGACGACCTCGCCGTCGCACGTCGGCCCGCTCACCGGTCGGGCGCCGGTGGACCCGAACTCGGGCGCGCTGTCGATCGGGGCGCCGGTGTTCGACACGATGGTGCGCATCGTCGGGGACGACGGGCAGGACCTGGCGGCGGGTGAGATCGGCGAGATCGTGATCAGCGGGCCGCAGGTCGTCCCCGGGTACTGGAACAAGCCCGACGAGACCGCGCACGCGCTACCCGGCGGGGTGCTGCACACCGGCGACGTCGGGTTCATGGATGCCGAGGGCTGGTTCTACATCGTCGACCGCAAGAAGGACCAGATCAACGCGGGCGGCTACAAGATCTGGCCGCGGGAGGTCGAGGACGTGCTCTACGAGCACGACGCGGTCCGCGAGGCCGCAGTGATCGGGGTGCCGGACGGGTACCGGGGCGAGACGGTGAAGGCGTTCGTCAGCCTGCGCCCCGGTGCGAGCGCCGGGCCGGAGGAGCTGATCACGCACTGCCGGGAGCGGATGGCGGCCTACAAGTACCCGCGCCAGGTGGAGATCATCGACGAGCTGCCGAAGACCGTGAGCGGGAAGATCCTGCGCCGCGAGCTGCGGGGCCGGGTGTCGGGCTGAGCGTTCACCGGGCGAGGAAGTGGAAGCCGAGCCACAGCCAGCCGGCCATGGTCAGCCACCGGGCGAGCGGGTGCATCAGGGCCGCGTGCAGCGCCTCTCCCGCCGGCCGGAGCCGCGGACCCGGCCGAATCCGCGCGGCGATCTGGACGGCGAGCATCGCACCGAGTGCGAGTGCGAACCCGGCCGCGATGACGGCGAACGGGGTCACCGGGTCACCAGCCAGCGGCCGGCGGCCAGCCAGATCAGGTAGCCCAGCACCCGGCCGGGGTAGGTGTCCAGCACCGGGTCGGCCAGCAGGCTGAGCGTGGGGTGGTCCGCGTCGTCGCCCCATCGAATGGCGACGATCTCCCACACGCCCAGCACGACGCCCAACCCGAGCCACAGCGCGACAGCCGGCCGCGGGCGGGCGGTGGGCGGCAGCGGTACGACGGGACGCCGGGCCCGCAACGCGAGCAGCAGCACGCCCGGGACGAGAACGGCGACCGCGGCCGGCGCGGTCAGGGGGTGGGCCAGCGCGGCGAGCAGCGCGTATCCGGCGATCACGGCGTCCCATCGGTCGAGCCGGATCGCCCGGGTCCGGCTCGAGGCGGTCACCCCGTCAGTGTGGCCGCCGGCGGCGCCTGATTCATTGACAACTTTTCTTGTCGGTGAGACCGTCATCTGCGTGCAGGAACTCGCAGTGATCGACGACCCGGTCGCGGCCGGGGTCTCGCTCGACCCGGTGCGCGCCCGGCTGCTCGCCGAGCTCGCCGAACCCGGCTCGGCGACCACGCTGGCCGCGCGCATCGGGCTCGCCCGGCAGAAGGTCAACTACCACCTGCGGGCGCTGGAGCAGCACGGCCTCGTCGAACTGGTCGAGGAGCGCCGCAAGGGCAACGTCACCGAACGGGTCATGCGCGCGACCGCCGCCAGCTACGTGATCTCGCCGGCCGTGCTGGCCGGGGTCGCACCTGATCCCGACCGCGCGCCCGACCGGCTCTCCGCGCGCTGGCTCGTCGCGGTCGCCGCCCGGACGGTGCGCGAAGTCGGTGAGCTCCTGACCGGTTCGGCGAAGGCCGGCAAGCGGCTGGCCACGTTCACCATCGACGGCGAGGTGCGCTTCGCGACCGCAGCGGACCGGGCCGCGTTCGCCGACGAACTGGCCGGCGCGGTCACCGCGCTGGTCGCGAAGTACCACGACGACAACGCGCCGAACGGTCGCCCGCACCGGGTCGTCGTCGCGGTGCACCCGAGCGTGTCTCCACAGGGGGAGCGCAACGATGACTGACCGCGAGCTGCGTAAGCAGATCGAACTCGACGCCACACCCGAGCAGGTGTGGGCAGCCATCGCGACGGGCCCGGGGATCTCGGCCTGGTACGTGCCGCACGAGGTGGAACCGGGCGCGGGCGGGGCCGTGGTCCGGCGCTTCGGCTCCGGGTTCGATGCCACCGGCACCGTGACGGCGTGGGAACCCGGCCGCCGGTTCGCCTACGGCTCGGCTGAGGCCCCGCCCGAGGGCGGACCCGACCACGCCTACGAGTTCCTCGTCGAGGGCGGCGACGGCGGGGGCACGGTGCTGCGCTTCCTGCAGAGCGGTTTCCTCGACGGGTCCGACCGGGACGGCGAGTACGACAGCTTCGACACCGGCTGGGATCTGTTCTTCCACAACCTGGCCCAGTACCTGGCGCACTTCGCCGGCCGGTCGGTCGTCAACGTCGTGACCATCGGCTACGCGACAGGTGTCAACGCGGCCACCGCCTGGCCGGTGCTGCACCGCGGACTCGGACTGATCGCTCCCCCCGCCGTCGGTGACGAGGTCACGCTGCGCCCGGACGGCCCGGAGCCGATCACGGGCGTCGTCGACGTGGCGGGCGAGGAGTTCCTCGGCGTCCGTTCCGCGCACGGGCTGAACCGGATCGAGGCCGAGGGCGACACGGGTTGCGGGGTGAGCGCCTACCACTACTTCTTCGGGGCCGACATCGACGGCGCCGCCGTCACCGCCGCCTGGCAGGACTGGCTGACCGGGCTCTTCCCCTCCGCCGCCCCGGTCGCGGCGCCGTGACCCGGGTGCGTCCGGACCGCCGGTTCGACCAGCCGACACCTGCACCCGGGCGCTCGTGAGTGGCGTCAGCCCCGATAGGCCATCTGCTCCAGGCGCCGGATCCGGTCCTCCATGGGCGGGTGGGTGGAGAACAACCGGGCCATCTGCTCGCCCGGCCGGAACGGGCTGGCGATCATCAGGTGCGACTGCGAGACGAGCTGCGGCTCGGGCGGCAGCGGCGCGAGCTGGGTGCCCCGCTGCAGCTTGCGCAGCGCGGAGGCGAGAGCCAGCGGGTCGCGGGTGAGCTCGGCGCCGGAGGCGTCGGCCTGGTACTCCCGGGAACGGCTGACGGCCATCTGCACCACGCCGGCCGCGATCGGGCCGAGCATGGCGATCAGGATCATCGCGATCGGGTTGGGCCGGTCCTCGTCACTGCCCCCGAACAGACCCGCGAACATCGCCATGTTCGCCAGGAAGCTGACCATGCTGGCCAGCGCGCCCGCGACGGAGGAGATGAGGATGTCGCGGTTGTAGACGTGGCTGAGCTCGTGGCCGAGCACGGCGCGCAGTTCACGCTCGTCGAGGATCTCGAGCAGGCCGGTGGTCGCGCAGACCGCGGCGTGGCGGGGGCTGCGACCGGTGGCGAACGCGTTGGGCGCATTCGTCGGGCTGATGTAGAGCTGCGGCATCGGCTGGCGGGCCGACCGGCTCAGCTCACGGACGATCCGGTACATCACCGGATGCTCGGCCTCGGTGATCGGCCGGGCGTGCATGGCCCGCAGCGCGAGCTTCGCGGAGTTGAAGTAGGCGTAGCCGTTCATGCCCAGCGCGAGCAGGAGCGCGATGATCAGCCCGCCGCGGCCGAACATCGACCCGACGAGCAGCACCAGCGCGCTCATCCCACCGAGCAGCACCGCGGTCTTCACGCTGTTCATGTGGCTGTGCACTGAACTTCCATCCTTCCGGGCACCTCGTGCGGTGTCCCATACGGACAACGAACCACCCACGGGTGATGTTCCTCGGATGGATCTCCCTTGACATTGACGCTGCGTCACCCACCACTCCGGAATCTGCAACGGCGCAGGAGGGGGCGCGGACCGTGGACGGGGCGACGACGCTCGCCGAGCTCGGCGTGCGCGACGGCGTGCTCGACGCGACGACCCGGGCCGCGCTCGAGCGCGACGGGTACGTGGTGCTGGAGGGCCTGCTCGACGCCGCCGCACAGCGCGGGGTCCACCTGAGCGTCGTCGCCCAACCGGCGCGGGAGCGGGACGACCGTTGTGGCGTGCGGGCGGCACGCTCGCACCGCGCCATCAGCGGCGCCGACGTTGCCGCCGCACCCGACGCAGCCGGGCACTGCGCTCGTCCGCGACTGGGCGGCATCGGTGTGGGCGGCCTGGGCCGAGCACCGCGACACCGCGCGGCACCGGCTCGCCGAGTGCGAGCCGGATCAGGGATTGACCTCGAGGTAGCCGTTGCGAAGCTCCGGGTCCTGCTGCACGGCGGCGACGTCCTCGGGCCGCCCGTGCTCGACGAAGTGTTCGGCCGGCACGATGAGGAACAGGGCGTCGGCCTCCGCGGCGACCGGCCCGCCGAGGGTGTCGAGCCGCCCCTGGCCACTCACCCACAGCTTGCGGCCCTCGCGCCGGTCGACCCGCGCAGACAGGTACAGCGTGGTCCCGACCGGCACCGGCCGACGGAACTGGGTCTGTAGCCGCGCGGTCACCGCCGGCTCCCGGAAGAACACCTGGAGCGCGCCGAGCGCCTCGTCGAACGCCGCGGTGAGCAGGCCGCCGTGGGCCAGGCCCGGGGCGCCCTGGTGGTCGGGCGTCACCGTGAAGGTCCCGCTCAGGCTCAGGTCCTCGCCCGCCGTGAAGCGCATGCGCAATCCGCTCGCCGTGTCACCGCAGGCGAAGCAGCGTGCGTAGTGCCGATCGAGCTTCGTGCCGGGCGCCGGGGCGTCCGGATGCGGGACCGGGCGGCCGCCGCCCGACGGGGTCTGTGAGATCGAACCTGACACATGAGCGACGGTAATCGAGGGTGCAGGATGACCCGCATGGCCACCGAAGTCCGCACCGACATCAAAGACCGGGTCGCCCTCCTCACGGTGTCGAACCCCGAGCGACGCAATGCCATGAACCTGGAGCTCTCCGGCAAACTCGTCGAGGCGCTGCACAGCGCGGTCGCCGACGAGGGCGTCGGCGCCGTCGTCATCACCGGTGAGCCCCCGGCCTTCTGTGCCGGTGGCGACCTGTCCGAGCTGCAGGACGCGGACCCGGCAACGTTGCGCACGGTCTACGCCGGTTTCCTCGAGGTCGCGAACTGCCCGCTGCCGACGATCGCCGCGGTGAACGGTGCCGCGGTCGGCGCCGGGCTGAACCTCGCCCTGGCCTGCGACGTGCGGCTGGCCGGGCCGAAGGCGAAGTTCGACACCCGTTTCATGCCGCTCGGTCTGCACCCCGGTGGCGGCTACACCTGGATGGTGAACCGGGCCGTGGGCCCGCAGGGGGCGGCCGCGATGACCCTGTTCGGCGACGTGCTCGACGCCGAGGAGGCCGAGCGGGTCGGTCTTGTGTGGCGGCGCTACGACGACGTGGTCGCCGCCGCCCTGGAGATGGCCGGCCGGGCCGCCGCGGCGCCACGCGACCTCGAGATGACCACGAAGGCGACGATGCGGGTGACCGCGGGGATGACCTCGCACTCCGACGCCACCGAGATCGAGGTGCGCGCACAGGCGGCGTCCGTGCACTCGGCGGAGTTCCAGCAGCGGGTCGCGGCGCTCCAGGCACAGATCAGCAAGCGCTGAGGTACCCACGGGCCGAACGCCACGATGTGACATCCGGCAGGGTGAGGGGACACTTGTCGGCAGGGGCGGTTAACCTCCAGGGATCGCCCCTTGCCCTGCCATCGAGCCCCGAGGACTGACCTCGATATGACGTCCAGCGACACTGCCGTCGATCACTCCTCCGCCGCGTCCGGTGACGGGCGCGAGGTCATCAAGCGCGATCGGGTGGTGATTCGTTTCGCGGGTGACTCGGGTGACGGTATGCAGTTGACCGGTGACCGGTTCACCTCGGAGACCGCCGCGTTCGGGAACGACCTGTCGACGCTGCCGAACTTCCCGGCCGAGATCCGGGCCCCTGCCGGGACGCTGCCCGGCGTGTCGTCGTTCCAGTTGCACTTCGCGAACTACGACATCCTGACCCCGGGGGATCGCCCGGACGTGCTGGTCGCGATGAACCCGGCGGCGTTGAAGGCGAACCTGGCCGACCTGCCCGCGGGCGGGGTGTTGATCGTGAACACCGACGAGTTCACCAAGCGGAACCTGACCAAGGTCGGCTACTCCGCGAACCCGCTGGAGGACGACTCGCTGGCCGAGTTCCAGGTGCACCCGGTGGCGATGGCCACCCTGACCCGGGGTGCGCTGGAGGAGACCGGGTTGTCGAAGAAGGACGCGGAGCGGGCGAAGAACATGTTCGCCCTGGGCCTGTTGTCGTGGATGTATCACCGCCCGCACGAGAGCACCGAGCGGTTCCTGCGGGAGAAGTTCGCGAGGCGTCCGGAGTTGGCCGAGGCGAACATCCTGGCCTTCCGCGCGGGGCACGCGTACGGGGAGACCACCGAGGCGTTCGCGGTGACCTACGAGGTGGCCCCGGCCAAGCTGGACGTGGGCACCTACCGGCAGATCACCGGCAACACCGCGCTGGCCTACGGGATCGTGGCCGCCGGGCAGACCACCGGGCTGCCGGTGTTCCTGGGCTCGTATCCGATCACCCCGGCCTCGGACATCCTGCACGAGTTGAGTAAGCACAAGGGCTTCGGGGTGACCACGTTCCAGGCCGAGGACGAGATCTCCGGGGTCGGCGCCGCGCTCGGGGCCAGCTTCGGCGGCGCGCTGGGGGTGACCACCACCTCGGGTCCGGGGGTGTCGCTCAAGAGCGAGACGATCGGCCTGGCGGTGGCGTTGGAGCTGCCGCTGCTGGTGATCGACGTACAGCGCGGGGGCCCGTCCACCGGGCTGCCGACCAAGACCGAGCAGGCCGACCTGCTCCAAGCGATGTTCGGGCGCAACGGGGAGGCCCCGCTGCCGATCATCGCCCCCCGCAGCCCGGGGGACTGCTTCGCCGCCGCGCTGGAGGCCGCCGCGATCGCGGTCACCTACCGCACCCCGGTGATGCTGCTCTCCGACGGCTCCCTGGCCAACGGCTCGGAGCCGTGGAAGGTCCCGAACGCCGACACCCTGGAGAAGGTGGACCCGGGCTTCGCGACCGGGCCCAACGCCCCGGACGGGTCCGGGGAGTTCTGGCCGTATCTGCGCGACGACGACACCCTGGCCCGGCCGTGGGCGGTGCCCGGCACCCCGGGGTTGGAGCACCGCATCGGCGGGCTGGAGAAGGCCGACGGCCGCGGCGCGATCTCCTACGACCCGGACAACCACGACCGGATGGTCCGGCTGCGCGCGGCGAAGATCGACGGCATCACGGTGCCCGACCTCGAGGTCGACGACCCGACCGGGGACGCCGAGCTGCTGGTGCTGGGCTGGGGCTCGACCTACGGCCCGATCGGGGCCGGCGCCCGGCGGATCCGCGGGATGGGCCACAAGGTCGCCACCGCGCACCTGCGCCACCTCAACCCGCTGCCCGCGAACCTCGGCGAGGTCCTCGCGCGCTACCGCACGGTGCTGGTGCCGGAGATGAATCTGGGGCAGCTGTCGCTGCTGCTGCGCGCGAAGTATCTGGTCGACGCGCACTCCTACACCAAGGTCTCCGGGCTGCCGTTCAAGGCCGAGGAGCTCCAGGACCTGTTCATCAGCTACCTCGACGGGACCCGCCCGACCCCCGGGAACCTCACCACCGGCAAGCAGGGAGTGCTGGCATGACCGCCCTGGACCTGGGCCTGCCCACCATCGGTGGGCTCGACGGTGTCCCGACCACCGACGCCAAGCAGACCGCCAAGGACTTCACCTCCGACCAGGAGGTGCGCTGGTGCCCGGGCTGCGGGGACTACGCCGTGCTCGCCGCCGTCCGGCAGTTCCTGCCCACGCTGGGCATCCGCCGGGAGAACACCGTGTTCGTCTCCGGGATCGGCTGCTCCAGCCGGTTCCCGTACTACCTCAACACCTACGGGATGCACTCCATCCACGGCCGCGCCCCGACCATCGCCACCGGGCTTGCGGTGACCCGCCCGGACCTATCGGTGTGGGTCGTGACCGGGGACGGCGACGCGCTGTCGATCGGCGGCAACCACCTGATCCACGCGCTGCGCCGCAACGTGAACCTGAAGATCCTGCTGTTCAACAACCGGATCTACGGGCTGACCAAGGGCCAATACTCCCCGACCTCCGAGGTCGGCAAGGTCACCAAGTCCACCCCCATGGGCTCACTCGACCACCCGTTCAACCCCATCAGCGTGGCACTGGGCGCGGAGGCCACCTTCGTCGGGCGCGCCCTGGACAGCGACCGCAAGGGCCTGACCGAGGTCCTCGCCGCCGCCGCCGCGCACCGCGGCACCGCGCTGGTGGAGATCTTCCAGGACTGCCCGATCTTCAACGACGGCAGCTTCGACGTGCTGCGCAAGGGCGACAACGAGAACCGGCTCATCCCCGTCCGTCATGGTGAGCCGATCCGCTTCGGCCCCGCCGGCGACGACGGCCAGGGCACCTACGCCGTGGTCCAGGACGGCTTCGGCCTCGCCGTGGCCAAGGTCGACGAGATCGACCCCGCCGCGATCGTGGTCCACGACCAGGGCGACCACAACCTGGCCTTCGCCCTGTCCCGGCTCTCGGACCAGGACCTCACCCACACCGTCACCGGCATCTTCCGCAACATCGACCGCAGCACCTACGACGACGCCGCCCGCGCCCAGGTCGACCAGGCCGTGGCCAAGGCCCAGGCCGACGGCACCAACGACCTGCAGGCCCTGCTCAACGGACGCGACACCTGGACCGTCGCCGGCTGAGCGCCGCCGTTCACCTCGTCCGCCGGGTCGGCTCCGCCGACCCGGCGGACGTGTGTCCGGGGCCGCTCACGTGGTCGTGCTGCGGCCGTTCCACGGCCGGTAGCCGGCTCGTTCGGCGTCCTCGGCAGTGCGGAACCACAGGTCCGCACGGGTCCGGACGTAGTAGGGCGAGTCCGGGTCGTGGAAGCGCTGGGACCCGTTGTTCGCCTTGATCGTGAACTCCGGAGACGGGGCGTAGCCGTCCGGGTCGGGCAGCGCGGAGCCCGGGTGGGGGCCCTTCCGGGCCTCGGCGACGACCGAGGACACCGCATCCGCCGCCGTTCCCGCGGTGCGGTTCGGCCCGGTCCGGCCGATGAGCCCGGCGTCGAGGACCGCGAGTGCCGAGTCGACGGCCCGCGCCCTCCGGTCCGTGTCGTTCGCGGTGGTGTCCGCCGGCTGCGGATCGCTGTCCGTGGCGCTCACAACCTCCAGATCGCTGCCGCCCGTATCCGTCGGCTCCGGAGCATCGCCGGTCGCGCCCGGCGGCTCCGGGGCATTTCCGTTCGTGCCCGCCGGCTCGGGATCATGGGCGGAGGTGTCTGCCGGCTCCTCGACGACGGGCGCCGACGCCTGCACCGGGGACTCGGCCGGCTCGGTTCGCGCCGGAGTAGCAGCCGCCGGCTCCGGGGTCGGGAAATCTCCGGCACCACCCCCGCCTGTGGGTGCCTCCCCGGAGTCGGGGGATCCGGTCGGCACACCACCCGTCGACCGGCGACGGACCAGCAGCACCGCCACGGCGGCCAGCACGATGATCACGACCAGCACCCACAACCAGATCTGACCCGACACGACGACGCTCCCTCGGTTGGGCGCAGCCGGGACGCGCCCGGCCCGGAGACGATCAGTTCGTGAATACCACGACCCCAGGCCGCCCAGGGTGCGGACATGCCTGGACCCCCCTCCCGGACGGGTGACGATGCGGGCCGATCCGGCTCACCTCAGCGGTCACCGCCCCGCACCGGCCCCTCTCCCGGCGCCTCCCTGCTCATCCCTACTCACCCCACCGGCGGCCAGGGCTTCGGCCACCATCTGCGCCCGCTGCTCGGTCCGCCAGCCGGAGCAGACCAAACCGAGACCGGCCAGCAGGACGGGAACGAGCATCAGAGCGGGGATCCCGATCACCACGAAACGCTTCGCTCCTGGCGTGGAACCACCGGACACGAGGGAATCCGCCGTTGCTCGACCGCCCCCGGGGAGTCGGGACATGGGAGATTTAGGTCACTCCAAAGAGATCACAGCTGAATAACTAGAAGGTTGCGAATCGGCGAACTGGTCGCTGCCTGGCTCAGCAATCGCCGGATGGCAGCCCCGGAGCCGGCCAGAACGCGGGTGATCAGCATCACCGCGATGCCCACCCACGCCGGTGTTCTGATGGCGGGGTGGCGGCGCCGGCACCCCCTCTGGACGGTCGCGGCGTGGCGTCGGCGGTGGGCGCCTACACGATCTGGGGGATGTTCCCGGCTTTCTGGCCACTGCTCGAACCGGCCGTGCCCGTCGAGGCACTGGCCCACCGGATCGCGTGGACCGCCCTACTGATGGTCGGCGTACTCACCGCACTGCACGGCTGGCCGGTGCTGCGGGCGCTCTCCCTCCGCGGCTGGCTGATGGTCGCCGCGGCCGCCGGCCTCATCACCGTCAACTGGGCCCTGTTCATCGCCTCGGTGTTCACCGGCAGGGTCGTCGAGGCCGCCCTCGGCTACTTCGTCAGCCCGCTGTTCAGCGTGCTGCTCGGAGTGTTGGTGCTGCGGGAGCGGCTCCGGCCCGCCCAGTGGGCCGCCCTGGTGCTGGCCACGGCCGCGGTCGCGGTCATCACCGTCGAGAACGGCCGTGTCCCGTGGGTGTCGCTCGTGCTTGGCGCCACGTTCGGGCTGTACGGACTGATCAAGAAGACGGTGGCCCTCGACACCGTGTCCGGGCTGACCGCCGAGAGCCTGGTCATCGGCCCGCTGGCGCTGGCGACGGTGGTGTGGTTCGAGGCCGCAGGGAACGGGACGCTGACCGGCCACGGTGCCGGGCACGTGCTGCTGCTCCTCGCAGGCGGCCCGGTGACCGCGGTGCCGATGCTGCTCTACGGCGCCGCAGCCCGCCGGGTGCCGCTCAGCACGATCGGGGTGCTGATGTACCTGAACCCGACCCTGCAGTTCCTCTGGGGCGTGGTCGTCGCGGGCGAGGACATGCCCGCGACCCGGTGGGCGGGGTTCGTCCTGGTGTGGACAGCCCTACTGGTCTTCACCGTCGACCTGCTCCGCCAGTCCCGCTCACCCCGCCCGAGCCCCCCACCACCCCGCGAGTCGGGGTATCTCCGAGCGTGAGTCGCGGTATTTCCGCGGCAGTCCCACCGGCCTGGCTGCCGGGCGACCACGCACCGCAGGGCAGGCGGTCCCCCCGGTCGACCGGCTCGCCGAGCCCGACTCGCGCACGCCCAGACCCCGACTCGCGCACCGTCAGACCCCGACTCGCGCACGCCCAGACCCCGACTCGCGCACCGTCAGACCCCGACTCGCGCACGCCCAGACCCCGACTCGCGCACCGTCAGACCCCGACTCGCGGACGGTGGGAGCCCGACTCGCGGGTCAGCCGGTGCGGTCGACCACGTACGTCGTCAGCGAGGCCAGGGCGGCGGTCGCCGGGCACTCCGGCAGCCGGTCCAGCTCAGCCTGTGCCTGGCCTGCGTAGGACGCCAGGGTCTCGCGGGCCCGCACCAGCCCGTCGCCGTCCCGCAGCAACGTCAGGGCCTCCTCGACCTCGGCGTCGTCGGTGATGGGCGCGGCCAGTAGCACCCGAAGCCGGTCGGCGTCGGCGCCCTTCCCCTCCAAGGCGTAGAGCATCGGCAGCGTGTGCACGCCCTCGCGCAGGTCGGTGCCCGGTGTCTTGCCCGAGCTGTCCGACGCCGACGCGATGTCGATGATGTCGTCGGAGATCTGGAACGCGGTCCCGATCGTCGCGCCGAACCGGTGCAGCGACTCGACCTGCTCGTCCGTGCACCCGGAGAACATGCCGCCGTACCGGCCGGACGTCGCGATCAGCGAGCCCGTCTTCTCCGCGATGACCGCGAGGTAGTGCTCCACCGGATCGTCGTCCGGACGCGGCCCGCGGGTCTCCCGCATCTGGCCCGTGACGAGCTCGGCGAACGTCTCGGCGATGATCCGCACCGCGAGCGGTCCGAGATCGGCCACCAGCCGCGACGCGTGCGCGAACAGGAAGTCGCCGGTCAGGATCGCCACCGTGTTGTCCCAGCGCGAGTTGGCGCTCTCCGCCCCGCGGCGCATCGTCGCCGAGTCCATGACGTCGTCGTGGTAGAGCGTCGCCAGATGGATCAGCTCGACCACGGCCGCCGCCGTGATCACCTCGTCGGTGTCCGGCCGGGGCCCGACATGCGCTCCGAGCAGCGTGAACAGCGGCCGGAACCGCTTCCCACCAGCATCGATCAGATGCAGCGAGGTCTCGGTGACGAACCGGTAGTCACTGTGCACCTCGCGGTGCAGCAGGTCCTCGACCCTCTTCAGGCCGTCGACCGCTGCCGCCGCCAGATCCGGGTCGCCGAGCTCGACTCCCGCAACGCTGTATGTCACCACTCGATCAGCCTACGAAGGTGCCCCCGCCGGCCCAGTTCAAGGCCAGGGTGGGCACGATCCCGAGCAGCAGGGTGACGAGCACGCCGAGGGTGATCGCCGCGGTGGTGAACGCGCCGGGCACCGTCACGGTCGGCCCGCCAGGGGCCGGCTCGCTGAAGTACATCAGCACGATCACCCGCAGGTAGAAGAATGCGGCGATGGCGCTCGCCACGAGCGCGATGACGACCAGCGGCGCCATCCCGTCCTCCAGCGCCGCGGAGAACACGGCGAACTTGGCGGTGAACCCGCTGGTCAGCGGGATACCGGCGAGGGCGAGGAGCAGGAACGTCATCACCCCGGCGGTCAGGGGCGAGCGCTGCGCGAGCCCGGCCCACTGCGACAGATGGGTGGCCTCGCCGTCGGCGTCGCGCACCAGGCTGATCACGCCGAAGACGGCCAGGGTCGTGAACCCGTAGGCCAGCAGGTAGAACAGCGTGCTCGAGACACCCTGCTCGGTGATCGCCATCGCACCGAGCAGCAGGAAGCCGGCGTGCGCGATCGAGGAGTACGCGATCATGCGCTTCATGTCGGTCTGCGTGAGACCGATCACCGCGCCGATCACCATCGAGATGACCGCCACCGCCCACAGCACCCCGCGCCACTCCCACCGGGTGTCGCCGAAGGCGACGTGGAGCACCCGGAGAATGGCGCCGAACGCCGCGACCTTGGTGCACGCCGCCATGAACGCGGTGACCGGCGTCGGGGCGCCCTGGTAGACGTCCGGCGTCCAGGTGTGGAACGGGCCGACCGAGCCCTTGAACATCAGGCCGACGACGAGCAGCCCGAGACCGCCGAACAGCAGCGTGTCGGACCTGTTCGATCCGACCGCCGCCTCGGCGATCGCCGAGAGCTGCACCGAACCCGCGTAGCCGTAGAGCAGCGCGAGGCCGTAGAGGAAGAACGCCGAGGCGAACGCCCCGAGCAGGAAGTACTTGACCGCCGCCTCCTGCGACAGCAGCCGCCGGCGCCGCGCCAGGCCGCACATCAGGTACAGCGGCAGGCTGAGCACTTCGAGCGCGATGAACATCGTCAGCAGGTCGTTCGCGGCCAGGAAGGTCATCATCCCGCCGAGCGCGAACAGCGCGAACGGAAAGACTTCGGTCTGCATGGTCGGCGCCTCGTCGGGCAGCCCGTAGGACCGGTCCTCCACCTCGCCCGCCGAGCCGCCGCCCGTACCGCCACCACCGGCCGCCGCCCGCGCTGCCGCAGCGGCCACGAACACGCCGCCGGGCTCCACCGAACGGTCGGCGAGCAGTAGCACGCTGCCCAGCCCGAGAGCGAGCAGGGTGCCCCACAGGAACAGCGTCGGGCGGTCGATGGCCAGGGTGTCCGCGAACGTGGAGAGCCCGGCCGGCCCCGTGCCGGCGTAGAGACCGAGCGCGATGCCGGCACCGGCCAGCGTGACGAGGGTCAGCGCGACCTGCGCGGGCCAGCGCTGATGCCGTGGCAGGAACGCCTCGGCCAGCACCGACACGCAAGCGCCGCCGAACACGATCAGCAGCGGCGCGACCGCCGCCCAGTCGATCGGGGGCGCCGGGATCTGCGGCACCTGCGCGAGGCTGAACTGCGCGGTCTGCGCGAAAACGGCCGGGATCACCGGGACATCCCTCCCACCGGGTCGGGCAGTCCGACCTCGGACATCGTGGCCACCGCGGACGGGTGGATCACCTCGAGCACCGGGCCCGGGAAGAAGCCCAGCACGAGGATCAGCGCCACCAGCGGCGTCAGCACCGCGATCTCCCGCTTGGAGAGATCGGGGAAGCCGGTCGTGCCGCGCGCCGCGGCGACGGCCGGGTCGAGCATCGTGCCGGGCCCGTCACCGCGGCTGTCACCCAGCGCGGCGAGCACGGCGTCGCCGCGCACCGGGCCCTGCATCGTGCGCTGGTAGAACCAGAGCACGTACAGCGCCGCGAAGATGATCCCGACCGTGGCCAGGATCGTGAAGACCGGCTCTCGCGGGAACGAGCCGATCAGCACCAGGAACTCGCTGATGAACGAGTTCGTGCCGGGCAGCGCCAGCGACGACAGCCCTGCGATCAGCGTCACCCCGGCGAGCAGCGGGGCGATCTTCGAAACGCCGCCGTAGTCGGTGATCAGCCGGGAACCACCGCGCGCGATGAGCATCCCGACGACGAGGAACAACATCCCGGTCGAGATGCCGTGGTTGACCATGTACAGCGCCGAGCCGGTCAGCGCCTGCGAGGAGAAGGCGAAGATGCCGAGCGCGATGAAGCCGAAGTGCGCGATCGAGGTGTAGGCGACGAACCGCTTCATGTCGGTCTGCCCGACGGCGAGCAGCGCGCCGTAGAGGATGCCGATCACCGCGAGGGTGAGCACCAGCGGGGCCAGCTTCTGCGACGCCAGGGGGAACAGCGGCAGGCAGTAGCGCAGGAAGCCGAACGTCCCGACCTTGTCGAGCACGCCGACCAGCAGCACGCCCGCGCCCACCGGCGCCTCGGCACCGGCGTCGGGCAGCCAGGTGTGGAACGGCACCAGCGGCGCCTTGATCGCGAAGGCCAGGAAGAAGCCCAGGAACAGCCAGATCTGGGTCGACTCCGGGACGTCGGCGGCGATGCGCTGCAGCTCGGCCCAGGTGAACGTCCCGCCGTCCGGCAGCCGCTCGCCGCTGACCACGAACAGGCCGATCACCGAGGCGAGCATGACGAGCCCGCCGAGCAGCGAGTACAGGAAGAACTTCACCGCGGCGTACTGCCGGCGCGGACCGCCGAAGCGCCCGATCAGGAAGTACATCGGGACCAGCATGGCCTCGAAGAACACGTAGAACAGGAAGACGTCGGTGGCCACGAACACCCCGACGAGCAACCCCTGGGTGGCCAGCAGCAGGGCGAACACACCGGCCGCGCTGCGGCCCTCGGGGAGCTTCTCCTCCCAGGAGAAGCCCAGCACGATCGGCACCAGCACGGCGGTCAGCGCGAGCATCACCAGCGCGATGCCGTCGATGCCGAGTGCGAACCGGGTGCCGAACGCCGGGATCCAGTCGACCGCGAACTCGAGCTGGAACCGGGTGCCCGCCGCGGCGTCGGCGACCGAGTAGGAGAACCACACGACCGCGGTGAGCGCCAGCTCGATCAGCGCGACGCCCATCGCGACCGCCTTGGCGGCCCGCACGTCACTTCTCAGCCCGGCGACCACCAGCGCGCCGGCCAGCGGCACGACCAGCAGAATCAGTAGCAGCACAGATCCCCCAGTGTTCATGGCTCGCTCCTGACAAGCAGATCTCGCGTCACGCGAACCTCACCGCCAGCAGCGCCGCGACGACCAGCACCGAGCCACCGAGCATGCTCATCGCATAGGAGCGGACGAACCCGGTCTGCATCCTGCGCAATCGTCCGGAGCTGCCGCCCAACAGCGCCGCCGTGCCGTTCACCAGACCGTCCACCCCGCGGTTGTCGACGTAGACCAGCGCCCGGGACAGCCAGGTCCCCGGCCGGGCGAGGAGCGTCTCGTTGATCGCGTTGGCGTACAGGTCGGCCCGCGCCGCCCGCACCGGGAGCGCGACCCGCTCGGGCCGCTGCACCGGGACGCGGTGCCGGCCGAGGGTCAGGTACGCGATCAGGGCGCCGAGTGCGGACAGGCCGACGACCAGCCACGGCACCACCGCGTGCGGCAGCGCGCCGTCCGGCAGTTCCTGCAGCTCACCCAGCGTCGGGCTGAGCCAGGTGATCAGCCGGTCACCGCTGTAGAGCAGGAAGCCCGCGAACACCGAGCCGAGCGCCAGCACGATCATCGGAATCGTCATCGACGCCGGGGACTCGTGCGGATGGTAGTCGGACCCGTCGGCGGTCTTCAGGTCCTGCCAGCGCTTCTCGCCGAAGAACGTCATGAGCACCAGCCGCGTCATGTAGAACGCGGTGAGTCCTGCGGCCAGGGCCGCGCACCCGCCGAACACCCAGCCCTGCCAGCCCGGCTGCGTGAACGCGGACTCGATGATCGCGTCCTTGGAGTAGAAGCCGGACAGGAACGGGAAGCCGATGAGCGCGAGGTAGCCGAGACCGAACGTCACGAACGTGACCGGCATGTACTTCGCGAGACCGCCGTAGCGGCGCATGTCGACCTCGTCGTGCATCGCATGCATCACCGAGCCGGCGCCGAGGAACAACCCCGCCTTGAAGAAGCCGTGGGTGAGCAGGTGGAAGATGCCCAGCGCGTAGCCGGCCGGGCCGAGCCCGACGGCCAGGATCATGTAGCCGATCTGGCTGACCGTGGAGTACGCGAGCACCTTCTTGATGTCGTCGTACGCGCAGCCGATGATCGCGCCGATCATCAGCGTGATCACGCCGATGAGCGCGACGATCAGCCGGCCGGTCTCGGTCAGGTTGTAGATCGGGCTGCACCGCGCGATGAGGTAGACACCCGCGGTGACCATCGTGGCCGCGTGGATCAGGGCGGAGACCGGGGTCGGGCCCTCCATGGCGTCCGGGAGCCAGGCCTGCAGCGGGAACTGGCCGGACTTGCCGCAGGCCCCGAGCAGCAGGAGCACGGTGATGGCCACGATGGTGCCGCCGTCGAGCTCACCGATCCGGGCGAAGACCTCGGTGTACTGCAGCGTGCCGAGGTCGGTCCAGAGCAGGAAGATCGCGATCGCGAGGCCGACGTCGCCGACCCGGTTCATCAGGAACGCCTTCTTCGCGGCGGTCGCCGCGGACGGGCGGTCCTGGTAGAAGCCGATCAGCAGGTAGGACGCCAGACCGACACCCTCCCAGCCCAGGTACAGCATCACGAAGTTGTTGCCGAGGACGAGGATCAACATCGCCGCGACGAACAGGTTGAGCTGCGCGAAGAACCGCCGGCGGCCGGGGTCGTGGCTCATGTAGCCGACCGAGTAGATGTGGATCAGCGACCCGACACCGGTGATCAGCAGCACGAACGTCAGCGACAGCGGGTCGAGCCGCAGCCCGAAGTCGACGTTCAGCGCACCGGCGGGGATCCAGTCGTAGAGCGACAACTCGCGGGTGCGCTGCGCCGCGTCCAGGCCGAGGGTCTGGAAGAAGATCGCCAATCCGAGCGCGAACGACGCGACCACGGTCGCGACACCGAGCCGGTGGCCCCAGCGGTCTGCCCGCCGGCCCGCGACGAACAGGATGAACGCGCCCAGCGCGGGCAGTACGAAGAGCAGCCAGGCCAGTGACGCGGCGCCGGTGGCTGCTCCGACCTCGGGGAGCTCGGTGGTCACGAGGTGCTCCTAGTACTTGAGCAGGTTCGCGTCGTCCACCGAGGCGGACCGACGGGTGCGGAAGATCGACATGATGATGGCCAGGCCGACGACGACCTCGCAGGCCGCGACCACCATCACGAACAGGGCCATGACCTGGCCGTCAAGCGAACCGTTGATCCGCGCGAAGGTGACGAGGCTGAGATTCACCGCGTTGAGCATCAACTCGATGCACATGAACACGACGATCGCGTTGCGCCGGACCAGCACACCGACCGCGCCGATGGAGAACAGCAGCGCGGAGAGCAGCAGGTAGTACGTCGGGGTCACGACTTGTCCTGGTTCTCGGTGGCGGCGGTGGACACGGCCGAGCCGTTCGAGCCGGTCTGACCGGCGGAGCCGTTGGCCTCGGGCCGGCCGCCGGTGAGGGCGTGCGCGTCCGGTTCGTGCTGCTCGATCTCGTGGACCGGCGTGGACTCGATGATCTCCGACAGCGACTCCGGGGCGACGGAGCCGTCGGGCAGCAGCGCGGGCACGGCGACCGAGTTCGCGGTGGCGTAGACACCCGGGCCGGGCAGCGGCGAGATCCGGGCGTGCTCGCCACGCAGCCGGGCCAGCACGGTGGCCCGCTGCCCGCGCTTCTCGTGCGCCCTGGTCTGCGCGAACGACAGCACCAGCGCGCCGAGAGCCGCGGTCATCAGCAGCGCCGCGGTGAGCTCGAACGGGAACAGGTACCTGGTGAAGATCAGCTCTCCGAGGCCGGTGACGTTGCCGCCCGCCCCTGCGGCGTTCTGCGCGAGCCCGACCGGGGTCACCCCGACCAGCGAGCGCCCGATCCCGGCGACCAGCAGCGCGGCCAGCGCGACGCCGAGCACGAGGCCCCCCACCCGCTGGCCACGGAGCACCTCGACGACGGAGTCCGAGCTGTCCCGGCCCACCAACATCAGCACGAACAAGAACAGCATCATGACCGCGCCGGTGTAGACGATGATCTGCGCGAAGCCGAGGAACGGCGCCTGCTGCACCATGTACATCACGGCGAGGCTGAACATCGCGACCACCAGCATCAACGCGGAGTGCACGGCGCTGCGGGCGAACACCATGCCCAGCGCGCCGGCCAGCGCGAGCGGGCCGAGCACCCAGAACGCGATCGCCTCACCGGTGGTGACCTCGCCGGCTCCGCTCTGGGCGGCCTGGGCGAGGACCGCACCGATCGTCGCAGCGATCATCGGACCTGCTCCCCCACCGGATCAGACACGTCGCCGCGCCTGGCGAACTCCGGACCCTGCACGTAGTAGTCCTGCTCGTCGGAGCCGAGCCGCATCGGATGCGGCGGCTGCTCCATCCCCGGCAGCAGCGGGGCGAGCAGCTGCTCCTTGGTGTAGATCAGGTCCTGCCGGTTGTCGTCGGCGAGCTCGTAGAAGTTGGTCATCGTGAGCGACCGCGTCGGGCACGCCTCGATGCACAAGCCGCAGCCGATGCAGCGCAGGTAGTTGATCTGGTAGATCGCGCCGTAGCGCTCACCCGGGGAGTAGCGCTCCTCCTCGGTGTTGTCGCCGCCCTCGACGTAGATCGCGTCTGCCGGGCAGGCCCACGCGCACAGCTCGCAACCGACGCACTTCTCCAGCCCGTCCGGGTGCCGGTTGAGCTGGTGGCGGCCGTGGTAGCGCGGCGCGGCGGGCGGGAAGTCCTCCGGGTACTCCTCGGTGACGACCTTCTTGAACATCGTCGAGAAGGTGACTCCGAAGCCCTTGAAGAACTCAAACATCGTCGGTCTCCTTCCGGGCCGTGCCGACAGGGCCGGACGCTCCGTCGCGGGAGCCGCCGGCGATCGCCCCGGCGGGCTCGCGCCCGTCCGGGGACACCGCGCCGCCGCGCAGCTTGTGCCGTGGTGAGGGCGGAACGCGCAGGTCGAGCGGCGGCACCGGGTAGTCCGACGCGAGTTCGACCGTCGACTCCGGCGTCCGCTTGTCGGGTACCAGGAACGCGACCACCAGGACCACGGCCAGCACGATGCCGAGGGTGAACAGCAGCGTGGTGACGTCGCCGCCGGCGCTGTTGCGGTAGACGCGGATCGCGAAGATCACGGTGATCCACAGCAGGCTGAGCGGGACCAGGACCTTCCAGCCGAGCCGCATGAACTGGTCGTAGCGCAGCCGGGGCAGCGTGCCCCGCAGCCAGATGAACACGAACAGGAACAGCAGCGTCTTGATCAGGAAGGCGAGCATCTGCAGCCAGCCGTTGTCGTTCAGTGACGACAGCGGCCACGGCCACGACCCGCCGCCGAGGAACAGCGTCGTAGCCATCGCCGAGACGGTCACCATGTTCACGTACTCGGCCAGGAAGAACAGTGCGAACTTCAGCGACGAGTACTCGGTGTGGAAACCGCCGACGAGCTCCGACTCGGCCTCGGGGAGGTCGAACGGGGCCCGGTTGGTCTCGCCGACCATGGAGATCACGAAGACCACGAAGCTCGGCAGGAGCAGCCACACGTACCAGCCGGTCTGCTGGGCGGCGACGATGTCGGCCGTCGACAGCGAGCCGGCGTAGAGGATGACCGCGACCAGCGCGAGGCCGAGCGCGATCTCGTAGGAGATCACCTGGGCGGCCGAGCGCAGCGCGGCGAGCAGCGGGTACGGCGACCCGGAGGCCCAACCGCCGAGCACGATCCCGTACACGCCGATCGACGCGCAGGCCAGCACGAGCAGCACCCCGACCGGCAGGTCGACGAGCTGCAGCACGGTGGGCTCACCGAAGATCGAGACCTCGCCGCCGAACGGGATCACCGAGAACGCGACGAACGCCGGGATCGTCGAGATCACCGGGGCGATGAAGTAGACCTTCTTGTCGGCGAGGACCGGCATGATGTCCTCTTTGAAGGCCAGCTTGAGGCCGTCAGCGAGCGACTGCAGCCAGCCGTTGGGGCCGGTCCGGTTCGGGCCGGGACGCTGCTGCATCCGGGCCACGACCTTGCGCTCCCAGTTGATCATGAACAGGGTCAGCAGGACACCGATCGCGAACAGCGCGACGACCTTGAGCGCGATGAGCCAGAACGGGTCGTCGGCCAGCAACTGCTGGGTGTGGGTCATGCCCTCCTGGGCCAGCACCAGCCCGTCGGCGTTCACGCCGCACCTCCGTTGACCGCAGCGGCGGTGACGCCGACCAGGTCGCCGTGGCCGGCGCCCAGCGTCGCCCGCACCCGGCAGCCCTCGGAGTTGGTGGGCAGCCACACCACGCCGTCGGGCAGGTCGGCCAGCGCCACGGGCAGCGTGATCGCGCCGCGCTCGGTGCGCACCGTGGCCGGCACGCCCTCGGTCAGGCCGAGCCGCTCGGCGGTGGCCGCGTTGACCCGGACGAACGCGGGCCGGGCGGTCCCGGCCAGCGCCGGCTCGTCGGCCGCGAGCGTGCTGGCGTCCACCAGCTGCCGCCAGGTGGCCAGCACGGCCTGCCCGTAGGCGGGCGGGCGGGCCTCACCGGGCGCCACCGACGGTCCGGGCGGGGCGGCCCCGCCGTACCCGCCGAGGCGGGCGAGCTCGGCCGCTGCGGCGGCCGGGGTCTGGGTGAACAGGTCGGCGTCCATCTCGACCGCCAGGGTGTCGAGCACCCGGCAGTCGGGCAGCACGCCGCTCGCGTCGAGGGTGACGCCGAACTCGCGGCGCCGCCCCTCCCAGTTGAGGTAGCTGCCGGCGCGCTGGGCGTCCGGGGCGACCGGGAGCACCACGTCGGCGAGCTCGGTGACCGCCGACGTGTGCAGCTCCAGGCTCAGCAGGAAGCCGACCTCGCGCAGCCCGGCCAGCGCCGCCTGCGGGTCGGCCAGGTCGTACGGGTCGACCCCGCCGACCACCAGGCCGGCCAGCTCGCCCATCGCCGCGGCGGCCAGGATCTCGTCGGCGCTGCGGCCCGGCTCGGCCGGAAGGGTGCCCGCGGGCAGGCCCCATGCCTGCTCGAGCTCGGCCCGCGCGGCCGCGTCGGTGGCGGGACGGCCACCGGGCAGCAGGGTCGGGACCGCACCTGCGTCGAGCGCCCCGCGGTCCCCGGCCCGGCGTGGCACCCAGCCGACGACCGCGCCGGTGCGCTCGACGAGCGCGGACACCGCGGAGTACAGCCCCGGCACCTCGGCCGCCCGCTCGCCCACCAGGATCACACCGCCGCCGGTCAGCGCCTCGACGACGTCGCCCGGGAGCTCGGCCAGCACCGCGGCCTCGGCCCCGGGCACCGCCTTGATCAGGTTGTCGCGGGCCGCGGGCTCGGCGACCCCGCGCTCGACCGCGGTGCGCAGCACCGCCGGCGACGACCACTGGCCGAGGTGAAAGACCCTCTGACCGTGCTCGCGGGCCGCCTTGCGCAGCCGCAGGAAGACGATCGGCGACTCCTCCTCTGGCTCGAAGGCCACGCAGAGCACCGCCGGTGCGGCCTCGAGCCGGGTGTAGTCGAGCACCTCGGGGCCCTTCCCGACGACGTGCGCGGCCAGGAAGTCCAGCTCCTCCGCCGAGTGCGGGCGGGCCCGGAAGTCGACGTCGTTGGTGCCGGCGGCGACCCGCGCGAACTTCGCGTACGCGTAGGCGTCCTCGACCGTCAGCCGGCCCCCGGGCAGCACCGCGACGCCGCCGCTCGCCCGCGCGGCGAGCAACCCCTCGGCCGCCGCACGCAGCGCCTCGGTCCACGAGGCCTCGGCGAGCACGCCGTCGTCGCCCCGCACCAGCGGCCGGGTGATCCGCTGCCTCGAGGTCAGGTAGCGGAACGCGAAGCGGCCCTTGTCACAAGTCCACTCCTCGTTCACCGCCGGCTCGTTGCCCGCCAGCCGGCGCATGACCGTGCCGCGCCGGGTGTCGTTGCGCTGCGAGCAGCCCGAGGCGCAGTGCTCGCAGACCCCGGGCGTCGACACCAGGTCGAACGGCCGGGACCGGAACCGGTACGCCGCGCTGGTGAGCGCGCCGACCGGGCAGATCTGGATCGTGTTGCCCGAGAAGTAGGACTGGAACGGCTTGTCCTGCGCCACCCCGATCTGCTGGGAGGCACCGCGCTCGAGCAGGTCGATGAACGGGTCGCCACCGATCTGTTCGGAGAACCGGGTGCAGCGCTGGCAGAGCACGCAGCGCTCGCGGTCCAGCAGCACCTGCGACGAGATCGGCAGCGGCTTCGGGAAGGTGCGCTTGGCCTCGACGAACCGGCTGTCGGTGCGGCCCGACGTCATCGCCTGGTTCTGCAGCGGACACTCGCCGCCCTTGTCGCAGATCGGGCAGTCCAGCGGGTGGTTGATGAGCAGCAGCTCCATCACGCCCTGCTGCGCCTTGTCGGCCACCGGGGAGGTGTGCTGGGTCTTGACGACCATGCCGTCGGCCACCGTCATGGTGCAGCTGGCCTGCGGCTTGGGCATCGGACGCCCGCCCATCTCGACCTCGACGAGGCACTGGCGGCACGCGCCGGCCGGGTCGAGCAACGGGTGGTCGCAGAACCTCGGGACGATGATCCCGAGCCGCTCGCAGGTGCGGATCAGCAGCTCGCCCTTGGGGGCGTCGACCTCGATGCCGTCGATCGTGAGCCGGACGTGGCCCTCCGGTACCGGCGGGGTCTCGGTCCCCGAATCCTGGGTCACGGTCATGCAGACGCTCCGGTCAGCTCGGCCAGCTGTTCAGGACGTGCGACCCCCGGCTGCTCGGCGATCAGGTCCAGGAACTCCTGGCGGAAGTACTTGATGGCGCTGGTGATCGGGCTCGTCGCGCCGTCACCGAGGGCGCAGAACGAGCGGCCCAGGATGTTGTCGCAGACGTCGAGCAGGGTCTCGATGTCGGCCTCGGTGCCCTCGCCGTGCACCATCCGCTCGAGGATCTGGACCAGCCAGTAGGTGCCCTCGCGGCACGGCGTGCACTTGCCGCAGGATTCATGCTTGTAGAACTCGGTCCACTTCATGACCGCCCACGGCACCGAGACGGTCTCGTTGAAGACCTGCACGGCTGTCGTGCCCAGCATCGAGCCGGCGGCCGCCGCGCCCTCGAAGTCGAGCGGGACGTCGAGGTGCTCGGCGGTGAACAGCGGGGTCGACGAGCCGCCCGGTGTCCAGAACTTCAGCGGGATCCCGTCCTTCATCCCACCGGCCAGCTCCAGCAGCTCGCGCAGCGTGATGCCCAGCGGCGCCTCGTACTGGCCGGGCCGCTCGACGTGCCCCGACACCGAGTAGATCTTCGGGCCGGGGCTGCGCTCCGACCCCATCGAGCGGAACCAGTCGCTGCCGCCCTGCACGATCGCGGGAACCGACGCGATCGTCTCCACGTTGTTGACCACAGTGGGGGATGCGTAGAGCCCCGAGGTGGCCGGGAAGGGAGGCTTGAGGCGAGGTTGACCGCGACGACCCTCGAGCGAGTCCAGCAGCGCCGTCTCCTCGCCGCAGATGTAGGCGCCCGCGCCGGCGTGCACCACGATGTCCAGGTCGAACCCGGAGCCGAGGATGTCGCGGCCGAGGTAGCCCTTGGCATAGGCTTCGTCGACGGCGTTGCGCAGGCGGCGGATGCAGTGCAGCGCCTCACCGCGGACGTAGATCGCGCAGAAGTTCGCGCGGATCGCGTAGCTGGTGATGACGCAACCTTCGACGAGCGAATGCGGGTCGGCCATCATCGTCGGGATGTCCTTGCAGGTCCCCGGCTCGCCCTCGTCGGCGTTGATGACGAGGTACTTGGGCTTGGCGCCCGCGCCGGTGGGGCCCTGCGGGATGAACGACCACTTCATGCCCGTCGGGAAGCCGGCGCCGCCGCGGCCACGCAGCCCGGAGTCCTTGACCAGCGCGATGAGCTGGTCGGGGTGGGCGGTCAGCGCGTGGCGCAGCGCCCGGTAGCCCTCGAGCTGCTCGTAGGCCTCGATCGACCAGGAGCGCGGCGACTGCCAGCGCCGGGTGAGCACGGGGGTGAGCGGGTCGGGGCGCGGGGATTCGCTCATGGCGGTCACTTCTTCTCCGGCAGGTCCGGCAACGCCGGCGGTTCGTCGGGCATGGGCGGGGCGACCCAGCCGTTGTCCATGGCCAACTGCGCGCCGCGGAGCGTCTGCACCGAGACCGACGGCCCCTCCACCGAGCGGTCGAGGTCGGGGAAGATCCCGGCCAGCTCGAGCTCGGCGGTCTTGAAGTCGGTCAGCGCGGCCCCGCGCGTCGGGTGCGGCTTCTCGCCCCGTTGTAGCGCGTCGACGAGTTCCTCCGCCGACTCCACGGTCTGGTTGTCGAAGTACTCGTAGTTGACCTGGATGACCGGCGCGAGGTCGCACGCGGCGAGGCACTCGGCGTGCTCCAGGGTGATCGAGCCCGGCGTTCCCGGCTCCCCCGAGGTCTCCTCGTGGCCCAGCGGGCGCCCGTCGGTGCCGAGCTTGGCCTGCAGCCGGGCGTAGATGTCGTCGCCGCCCAGGGCCGCGCACAGCGTGTTGGTGCACACGCTGACCAGGTGCTCGCCGCACGGGGTGCGCTTGTACATCGTGTAGAACGTTGCCACCGCGCTGACCTCGGCGGTGGTCAACTCCAGTGCCTCGGCGCAGTACCGGATGCCGTCTTGGCTGACGTGGCCCTCGACCGACTGCACGAGATGCAGCAACGGCAGCAACGCCGAGCGGGACTGCGGATACCGCGCGATGATCTCCTTGGTCCGCTGCCGGGTCAGGTCGTCGAACGTCGGGGAGAGCGAAGAGCCCTCCCGGACCATCGGCTCCCACACGACCTCGTCCGGCGCGCTCACCGCACCGTTGGTCTCCGGCGTGCCCTCGGGCAACGTCATCGGTCCACGCCTCCCATGACCGGGTCGATGCTCGCGACGGCGGCGATGACGTCGGCGATCATGCCGCCCTCACTCATCGCCGGCATGGTCTGCAGGTTCACGAAGCTGGGGTCCCGGACGTGGACGCGCACCGGGCGGGTGCCGCCGTCGGAGACCAGGTGGTAACCCAGCTCGCCGCGGGGCGACTCGATGGGCACGTAGACCTGGCCCGCCGGCACGGCGAAGCCCTCGGTGACCAGCTTGAAGTGGTGGATCAGCGACTCCATCGACTGGCCCATGATCTTGCGGACGTACTCGAGGGAGTTGCCCATGCCGTCCGAGCCGATCGACAGCTGGGCGGGCCAGGCGATCTTCCGGTCGGACACCATGACCGGCCCCGGCTCCATCTTCTTCACGGCCTGCTCGACGATCTTGAGCGATTCGTGCATCTCGGCGACGCGCAGCCGGTAGCGGGCGTAGCAGTCGGCCTCGGTGGCCGTCGGGACCTCGAAGTCGTACTCCTCGTAACCCAGGTACGGCTCGACCTTGCGCTGGTCCCACGGCAGGCCCGCGCTGCGCAGGATCGGCCCGGTGGCACCGAGGGCCAGGCAGCCGTCGAGGGGTAGGTAGCCCACGCCCTCCAGTCGCTGGCGCCAGATCGGCTGGCCGGTGAGCAGCTTGTCGTAGTCCGGCAGCCGCGAGCGCATCACCTTGATGAAGTCGGTGACCTTCTCGGCCCAGTCCTCCGGCAGGTCCTGGGCGAGACCCCCGGGCCGGATGAACGCGTGGTTCATGCGCAACCCCGTCAGGTACTCCAGCAGGTGGAGCACCTCCTCGCGCTCCCGGAACCCGGCCGTCATGCCGGTCAGCGCGCCGAGCTCCATGCCGCCGGTGGCCAGGCACACCAGGTGCGAGCCGATCCGGTTGAGCTCCATGAGCAGCACCCGGGCGACCTGGGCGCGCCGCGGCGCCTCGACGCCGAGCAGCTTCTCCACCGCCAGGCAGTAGGCGGCCTCGTTGAACAGCGGCGCCAGGTAGTCCATGCGCGTCACGAACGTGACGCCCTGGGTCCAGGTGCGGTACTCGCAGTTCTTCTCGATGCCCGTGTGCAGGTAGCCGATCACCGAGCGGGCTTGGGTGACCGTCTCGCCCTCGAGCTCGAGCACCAGCCGGAGCACACCGTGCGTCGACGGGTGCTGCGGCCCCATGTTGATGACGATGCGGTCGTCGTGCTCGGAGTCGATCAGCGTGTCCCAGTCGCCGCCGGTGACCGTGTAGACGGTGCCCTCGGTCGTCTCGCGTTCCGGGGCGTAGGCGTCGTGCTGCGTCTCGGTCATGAGTACGTCCTCCGCTCGTCGAGGATCGAGCGGGGATCTCCGCGCCCTACCCGATTGATCACGAGTACGTCCTCCGCTCGTCGGGCGGGGGGATCTCCGCGCCCTTGTACTCCACCGGGATCCCGCCGAGCGGGTAGTCCTTGCGCTGGGGGTGGCCGTCCCAGTCGTCCGGCATGAGGATCCGGGTCAGCGCCGGGTGGCCGTCGAAGATCACCCCGAACATGTCCCAGGTCTCCCGTTCGTGCCAGTCGGCCGTGGGGTAGACCGCGACCACGCTGGGCACGTGCGGGTCGTCGACGTCGAGGGCCACCTCGAGGCGGATCCGGCGCCGATAGGTCATCGACAGCAGGTGGTAGACGACGTGGAGGCGCTGCGGGACGTCCTCGCCGTAGTCGACGCCGGACACCGACGAGCACAGCTCGAACCGCAGCGCCGCATCGTCGCGCAGCGTGCGGGCCAGGTCGAGCACGCGCTCGCGCTGGACGTAGAACGTGATCTCGCCGCGGTCGACGGTCACCTGCTGCACCGCGCTGCGCGGGATGCCGCGCTGGTCCAGCGCGTCGACGAGGTCGTCCGCGAGGTCGTCGAACCAGCCCCCGAAGGGGCGCTCCGCCGGGGCCGGGGCGTACGCGGGCAAGCGCAGCCCCCCGAAGCCCGAGGTGTCACCCGTGCCACGGACGCCGAACATGCCGGCGCGCTCGCGCCCGGCGGGCGCGGCCAACCGGGTACCGCCCTCCGGTGCCACCCCGTTGCCGGTCCGGTCCGCGGCGTGCTCGGTCTCGCCCGCCTCCGGCGCCTCGCCTCCCCGCGCCCGGTGCTCGACGACGGCGGCGCCGCTCTCCTCGGCCGAGGACTGCGGCCCGCCGGTCGGCTCCGCGCCGTCCTTGGAGGTTCCGCTGGGTTCGGTCATCACGGGATCACTTCTTCTTCGCGTACTTGATCGAGGACGGCACGAGTTCGGTCCGGTGCCCGCTCTCGGCCAGCGCAGCGGCCCGCTTCTGGCCCAGGGGCTCGTCCATGATCTTGGCGTGGATCTTGAGGATCGCGTCCATCAGCATCTCCGGGCGCGGCGGGCAACCCGGCAGGTACATGTCCACCGGCACGACGTGGTCGACGCCCTGCACGACCGCGTAGTTGTTGAACATCCCGCCCGAGGAGGCGCAGACGCCCATCGCGAGCACCCAGCGTGGTTCCGGCATCTGGTCGTAGATCTGCCGCAGCACCGGGGCCATCTTGTTGCTCACCCGGCCCGCGACGATCATCAGATCGGCCTGCCGGGGCGAGGCCCGGAAGACCTCCATGCCGAACCGGGCCAGGTCGTAGCGCGGGGCGCCGGTGGTCATCATCTCGATCGCGCAGCAGGCCAGCCCGAAGGTGGCCGGCCACAGCGAGGACTTACGCGTCCAGTTGACCAGCTTCTCCACGCTGGTCAACAGGACGCCGTTCGGGAGGTGCTCCTCGAGACCCATCGTCGGTTCCTCTCCCTAGTTCCATTCCAGTCCGCCGCGACGCCATTCGTAGACGTAGGCGAAACCGATGGTCGCGATGTAGAGGACGATCGCCACCAGACCGAACAATCCCAGCGAGTCGGAGACGACCGCGTACGGGTAGAGGAACACGAGCTCGATGTCGAAGAGGATGAACAGCATCGCCGTGAGGTAGTAGGCGACCGGCATCCGGCCCCCGCCCACGACGGGCTGCGGCGACGGCTCGATCCCGCACTCGTAGGAATCCAGCTTGGCGCGGTTGTACCGCCGTGGGCCGATGTAGGGCGCCGCCGCCACGGAGAACAGCGCGAACGCACCGGCCAATGCGAACATCAGCACCAGTGGGAGGTAGGGATCGAGCATCCGTGCACCCTCGTCGTCGATGGTCGATACCGTCCGGCCGACCCTAGGTGTGGTCGATCACTCGACCGCAGTCAGGACAGCCTTACTACAAACTCGGAGCGAGCCTGGTCATCGCGGTGATGACCCGGTCGCTCGCATTGCCTTCCTCGGGGTCGTACAGGTTCGCGAGCAGCTTCAGCAGAAACGCCATCAGCATCGTGCGCGGCAACCCGTGCCGAGTCGCCAGCCGCATGATCGTGGGGTTGTCGATCAGTTTCGAGAAGACGTTCCCGATGCGGTAGTAGCCCCCCAGCGCCTGGCTCATCCGGGCCGGGTAGACCGCGAACGCGGCCTCGGCCGACGCACCGGAGCGGGCCAGTCCCTGCACCGCGCACCGGGCCGCGACGGACGCGGACTCCATCGCGTAGGCGATGCCCCCACCGTTGAACGGGTTGACCATTCCGCCGGCGTCGCCGACGAGCAGCATGCCGGGCCGGTAGTGCGGGGTCCGGCTGAAACCCATCGGCAGCGCCGCGCCGCCGACGGGGCCGACCGCGTTCTCGTCGCGGTAGCCCCACTCCCGCGGCGTGCCGTCGAGCCAGGACTTGAGCAGCGCACGGTAGTCGGTGGAACCGTAGGCCCTGCTGGTGGACAGGATCCCCAGCCCGACGTTCGACGTGCCGTCGCCCATTCCGAAGATCCAGCCGTAGCCGGGAAGGAGCCGGGGCCGTGCCGGATCGGAGCGGTCCCACAGTTCCAGGTGCGACTCGAGGTAGTCGTCGTTCGTGCGCGGGCTCGTGTCGTAGCGGCGGACCGCGACACCCATCGGACGGTCGTCCCGCTTGGCCATGCCCAGGCTCAGCGCGAGCCGGGCGGAGACGCCGTCGCAGGCCAGCGTGAGCGGGGCCCGGAAGCCGACCGGCCGGCGGTCCTTCCCCTTGCCGATGTACCCGACGACGCCGACGACCCGGCCGGAGCGCTCGTCGGTGACCGCCTCGGTGACCGTCGTGCCCTCGTGCAGGCGGGCGCCGGACTTCTCCGCGTTCCGCACGAGCAGTTCGTCGAAGTCCTTGCGGGGGCGCACCGCGCCGTAGTCCGGGAACGACGCGAGCGCCGGCCAGTCGAGCTCGAGGCTGACCCCGCCGCCGCGCACGCGCAGGCCCTTGTTGTGCAGCCAGCCGTTGTCCTCGGAGCAGTCGATCCCGAGGTCGATCAGCAGCTTGATCCCGCGCGGGGTGAAGCCGTCACCGCAGACCTTGGGTCGCGGGAACGTCGCCTTCTCCAGCAGCACGACGTCCGCCCCGGCACGCGCGAGGTACGCGGCTGCCGTCGATCCGGCGGGTCCGGCTCCGACGACGACGTCGGCGTCCGGGCGTCGGCCACCGGCGGTGGTGGGTTCGGGCGCGGTCATGCGGCTCCTTGTGAACAGATTCACGAAGTCCGCTGCGAAGTCTAGGCGGCCCGTCCACCTCATGTGCGCCCGGTGCATCCGGGGGTGTCCCGGAACGTCCGACTCCGTGCCGCATTTCGTGTGATCGGTGCCTCGGCGTGACCGAAGAGACATCGATCACACAGGTCAGGGCCGGCGCGCCCGATGCAGCGCGACCGCCCCGCCGGTGAGGTCACGCCAGGCCACGTCGACCCAGCCGGCGGCGCCGATCCTCGTCGCGAGCTCCGACTGCGTGGGCCAGGCCCGGATCGACTCGGCCAGGTAGGTGTACGCCTCGGGGTTGGACGACACCCGCCGCGCCACCGCGGGCAGCACGTGATCGAGCCCGATGTAGTAGGCGGTGCGGAACGGGCGCCACGTCGGGGTGCCGAACTCGCACACCACCAGTCGCCCGCCCGGCCGGGTCACCCGGGCGAGCTCACGCAGCGCGGCGTCGGTGTCGGCGATGTTGCGCAGGCCGAACGAGATCGTCACCGCGTCGAAGGCGCCGGCACGGAACGGCAGGTGCAGCGCGTCGGCGGCCGCCTTGGGGACGTCGCGCCGGTGGCCGGCGCGCAGCATGCCGAGCGAGAAGTCCGCCGCCACGCACCAAGCGCCGGAGCGGGCGAGCGACACCGTCGACACCGCGGTGCCCGCGGCCAGGTCGAGCGCCCGCTCCCCCGGCCGCAGCGCCAGCGCCTCGCGGGTCAGCGACCGCCAGCGCCGGTCCTGCCCCCCGGTGAGCACGGTGTTGGTCAGGTCGTAGCGCCGCGCGACACCGTCGAACATCGCGGCGACGTCGTGGGGATCCTTGTCGAGATCGGCGCGGGCCACGCAACGACCCTACGGCGGTCCACGACGCCCGGCGCGACGGGCATCGGTTCGGGGACGGACGGCCCATCCGGCAGTGGATCAGGGATCGTGCGGACCGCCCCCGATGCCGTCCGCCCCACTGGTCGGCCGGCTCGGACGCGACCACCACCGACCCGACCGGCAGCCGGTTCACATGGTCAGCGCGACGAGCATCCGGTCCACGGACTCCGGCCAGCCGAATCGCTCCGCACGGGCCCGGGCGGCGGCCCGGCGGGCGCCCTCCTCGGCCGCGAGCAGCGTGCCGACCCCGACGGCGAAGGCGTCCGGGGAGTCGGCGGCGGCCGCGCCGGAGCCGCCGACGATCTCCGGCAGCGCCGAGGACGCCGAGACCACCACCGGCGTCCCGCTCGCCAGCGCCTCCAGCGCCGAGAGCCCGAAGGTCTCGTGCGGGCCCGGGGCCAGCGAGACGTCGGCCGAGGCGAGCAACCGGGCCAGCCGGCCCCGTTCGGGCACGAACCCGACGAACGTCACCGGCAACCCGGCCGCGCGGCGCTGCAGCGCCGGCCGCCGCGGTCCGTCCCCGGCCACCACCAGCCGCACCCGGTGCCCGGCGTCGAGCAGGGCGGCGACGGTGTCCACGCTGCGCTCGGGATGCTTCTCCGGGGAGAGCCGCCCGCAGTGCACGAGCAGCGCGTCCGCCCCCTCGGCCAGCGACGCCCGCAACCGCGGGTCCCGGTGCAGCGGGGAGAACGTCGTGAGATCGACGCCGAGGGGCACCTGCCGGACGTTGCCCGCGCCGATCCGGTCGAACTCCGCGCGCGCGAACGACGTCGTGCACACGACCGTGTCGTATGCCGCCGCCATCCGGGCGTTGGCGCCGTCGGCCACCCGCCGCGCGGCGGCTTCCGGCAGCAGGAACTGGCCCAGCAGCCGGTCCAGCCGCTCGTGTGAGATCACCACGCTCGGCACCCCGCGGCGCGCGGCCCACGTACCGAGACCGCGCAGCGTCAACCGGTCGGAGACCTCGATCGCGTCCGGACTCAACCGGCCGAGCAGCCGCTGCACCCGCCACGGGTCGACGGCCCGGTAGCCGCCGGTACCGGGCAGCCGCGGCGCCGCGACGGTCACCCGGCGGATCCCGCCGGGCAGTTCGTCGACGCACCCGTGCGGGCCGGGGACCACCAGGACCACTTCGTGCCCGCGCGCGGCGTACCCGGCGCCGAGATGGTGCATCGCGGTGCGCAGGCCGCCGGAGCGCGGGCCGTAGAAGTTCGCGAGCTGGACGATGCGCACGCTCAGGCGGCCTGCCCGGTCGCCGCCGACCCGATCACCTCGGCGTAGTGCGCGAGCAGTTCGTCGCACACCGTCGTCCAGGTGCGGCGCAGCACGGACTGGCGGGCGGCCGCCCCGAACGCCGCGCGCGTCCCGGTGTCGGCGAGCGCGAGGACCGCGGCGCGCAACCGGGCGTCGGCGGCGTCCGCGGCCTGGTCACCTGCCTCGGCGCCGTCCGGCCGCGGCGGCACCAGGAACCCGGTTCGGCCGGGCAGCACCAGGTCCCGTGGCCCACCCGCGTCCGGGGCGACCACCGGCAGCCCGGACGCCAGCGCCTCCTGGACGGCCTGGCAGAACGTCTCGGACGGCCCGGTGTGCACGAACACGTCCAGCGAGGCGTAGATCCGCGCGAGCTCGTCACCGCCCCGGAAGCCGAGGAACGCCGCGTCGGGCAGCAGGACCCGCAGCCGCTCCTCGGCCGGCCCGGCCCCGACGACGACCAGCCGGATGCCGGGTACCCCGGCCAGCGTGGCGAGCCGTTCCACCTGCTTCTCCGGGGCGAGCCGGCCCACATAGCCGACCAGCAGCTCGCCGCCCGGGGCGAGCGTGCGGCGCAGCTCGGCGTCGCGTTTGGAGGGGGTGAACCGGCGCGTGTCGACGCCGCGCGCCCACTGGTGCACGCGCGGCACCCCCCGCTCGCGCAGCGCCTCGGTGGCCCAGCTTGACGGCGCGAGCGTCCGGTCGGCCTGACCGTGCAGCCGGCAGGTCCAGCGCCACGCGGCGCGTGCGGTCAGCCCGAGGCCGTAGGAGCCGGCGAACCCGGCCACGTCGGTCTGGTAGACCGCCACCGTCGGGACGCCGAGCCGGCGGGCGGCGGCCAGCCCGCGGGCGCCGACGATGAACGGCGCGGCCAGGTGCACGACATCGGGGGCGAACCCGCGCAGCGTCTTCAGGATGCGGCGGCTGGGCACCCCGACCGGCATCGAGTCGACCACCGGCAGGTCCACCGCCGGTACCCGCACCACCGGCACCCCGCCGTGGGAATCCGGCCCGTCGGAACCGGGCGCGATCACCAGCGCCCGGTGCCCGGCCGCGGTGAGGTGTTCGAGCACCCGGAGCACCGAGTTGGTCACGCCGTTGACCACGGGCAGGAAGCACTCGGACACGATCGCGACGCGCACACCGCAGACGGTGCACCCAGCGCCGTCCCGTGAACCGACGACGGGTTGACGCGTCGCGGAACGCCCGCCCAACAGCCCGTGCCGACCGGCGGAGTTGTCCCGGTGCTGGGCGACATGTCATCTGCGGGACGCGCCCGGGACACCCGCCGCGCCGAGGCTGGGGCGACATGACAGTCCTGCCACTCCCCACGCCGACTCCCGCCGCCGGGCCGGCGATGCCGCCGCGGCCGCCGGTGGAACCCGGCCTGTTGTCCCGGGCGCTGGAGGTCGCCGGCCGGCTCGCCAACGACGCCGCCGAGGTGATCACCGCGACGGTCGGTCGCGGCTGCGACGGTGGACCGGCGCCCGGGGCCGGGTACAAGGCCAACCCGTTCGACTGGGTCACCGACACCGACCGCACCCTGGAGCGGCACACCCGCCGGGTGCTGGCCGCCGAGTTCCCGGGCGTGCCCGTCGTGGGTGAGGAGTACGGGGCCGACCCGGGCGCCGCCGACGCCGAGTACCGCTGGGTCGTGGACCCCGTCGACGGCACCGCCAACTACGTCGCCGGCTTCCCGTGGTGCGCCTACAGCCTGGCGCTGGTCGACGCGGCCGGACCGGTCGTGGGCGTGATCGCCGATCCGAGCCGGGCGCAGATCTACGCCGCGGCGCGGGGTCGCGGGGTGCGGGCCAACGGGGTGCCGGTGCGGATCGCGCCGCGGCCCGGTCCCGCCGGTGGGCTGGTGTGCGCGGAACGGGTCACCGAGCCGCTGGTGCGGCACGCCGCCGCCGCGCACGTCGGCGTCCGGGTGCTGGGGTCGGCGGCGCTGGCCGTCGCGCAGGTCGCGCTCGGCCATGCGGTCGCGACAGTGCTGGACGCCTATCACGAGTGGGACGTCGCGGGAGCGCTGACGCTGGCGCTGGAGGCCGGTGCGGTGGTCCTCGACCGGGACGGCAGGCCGGACCCGCTGCCGGCCGGCGGACTGCTGGTCGCCGTGCCCGGCGTCGTCGACGAGGTGTTCGCCTGGTGGCGGGCCTGCTCGTAGGTCTCGCTCACGGGTCTCGCTCACAGATATCGCGATCCGGCCCCGGCGCCGCCTAGGGTCGGGACATCGCCACGACACCGACGTCCACGGGACCCTCGCTGGCCGTGCGGGCCACGCCGTTCCTGTTCGTGATCATCTGGGCCTCCGGCTTCGTCGTCGCCAAGTACGCCGCGCCGTACGCCGAGCCGCTCAGCTTCCTGCTGCTGCGCTACGCCGGGGTCGTGGTGCTGATGGGCGTACTGGCGGTGATCGCGCGGGCGGCGTGGCCGCGGTGGCGGCAGGCGGGGCACATCGCGGTGGCCGGCATCGGCATCCAGGCCGGCTACCTCGGCGGAGTGTGGGCCGCGGTGGCCGCGGGGATGCCGGCCGGGGTCGCCGCACTGGTGGTGAACCTGCAACCGGTGCTTACCGCGGTGTTCGCCTGGCTGCTCGGGGAGCGCATGGGCCTGCGGCAGGCCATCGGGCTGGTCCTCGGCTTCCTCGGCGTGACGCTCGTGGTCTCCAGCAAGCTGACCACCGCCGGGCTCTCCTGGCTGACCGTCGGGCTGACCACGGTGGCGCTGCTGTCGATCACCGCCGGGACCCTCTACCAGAAGCGGTTCTGCCCGGAGTTCGACCTGCGGACCGGCCAGGTCGTGCAGTTCAGCGCGTCGATCATCGTGACGCTGCCGCTCGTGGCGGCCTTCGAGTCGTTCCGGGTCGATCCGACACCGCAGCTGATCGGGGCGCTGGCCTGGTCGGTGCTGGTGCTCACCGGTGGTGGCATCTCGCTGCTGTTCCTCATGTTGCGCCGCGGCGCGGCCGCCCAGGTGACCAGCTACTTCTACCTGGTCCCGGGGATCACGGCCCTGATGGCGCTGGCCATGTTCGGCGAGAGGCTGGGCTGGGTCGCGGTGGCCGGCATGGTGACGACGATCGTCGGGGTGGCCTTGGCTGCCCGCAGCCGGAACCCCGCCCCGCCGGCGTCGTGAGCGGCGGCCGTCACCCGCTCCCGAAGGGGCGGCGGCGACGCAGCCACAGCGCCAGCGGTCCCAGCACCACCCACACCCCGAGCACTCCGGCGCCCATCGGGGCCAACCCGTCGAGCACGCTGCGTCCCGCGACCCGGACTAGTTCGGAGTTCTCCGCGTCGTACTCGACGACGATCGTCTCGCCGGGGGCCAGATCGCGCGGGTAGTACACGCCCCGCTCGGGCACGACGGCCTGCCCGCCGGGCAGCGCGAAACGGATCAGGGTGCGGGAGAAGCTCGACCCCTCCAGCACCTCGGCGGTGGTCACCACCCGGTTGCCCGCGATGGCCCGGTCGTCGAGGGCGGCACCGGCGAGGGCCAGCCCGCCCAGGGCCGTGACCAGCACCGCGAGACCGATCACGATCTCCGGCAGCCGCCGGGCGAGCGCCCGGATCGCGGTCTGGAAGGACCCGGTCAACTCCTCGATCAGCTCGCCGGTGCTGCTGGACACGGCCGCGAGTCTAGAAGGTGCCCCGCCCCGGATGTGGTCCGCGCCTCCCGGGGCGGACGCGCATCGCGGTCCGGAGTTCCTTACGCTCGCAAGCGTGACCATCGCCCCGTTGCCGTCAGGGTTGCGCGTGCGTACGCGGGCTGTGGACCACCCGGGCAGGCTCCTGGACCTGCTGCCGGACGATCGGAACCCGCTGTGCTGGGTCCGCGAGTCCGACGGTCTGGTGGGCTGGGGAGAGGCGGCCCGGTTCACGGTCACCGGGCCGGACCGGTTCGGCGAGGCGGACGCGTGGTGGCGTGATTTCGCCGACCGGCTCGACGTCCGCGACGAGGTCGGCCTGCCCGGGACCGGGGCCGTCGCGTTCGCCAGCTTCACCTTCAGCCCACGGTCGGCGGGCTCTGTGCTCGTGGTGCCCCGTGTCGTTGTGGGCCGCCGGGCCGGGCAGGCCTGGATCACCGAGTGCGCCGCGGGCGACGGTCCCTCGGCGGTGCGCTCGGTCAGCCCGGTGCGGGCCAGTGGGCCGTTGCGCTACAGCGACGGACGGCTCTCCGTGGAGCGCTACCGCAGCGCGGTCGCCGAGGCGGTCCGCCGGATGCGCGCCGGGAGGCTGGACAAGGCCGCGCTGGCCCACGACCTGCTCGCGATCGGCGACGAGCCCCTCGACCCCCGTTTCCTGCTCGGCGGGCTCGCCCGCCGGTACCCGACGTGCTGGTCGTTCGCCGTCGACGGGCTGGTCGGCGCGACCCCGGAGCTGCTGCTGCGCCGAGCCGGGGTCGAGGTGTCGTCCCGGGTGCTGGCCGGCACCATCTGGCCCGGCGAGCGCGCCGATGCGGACCTCGGCGGCACCCTGCTCGGCTCGGCCAAGGACCGTCGCGAGCACGACCTGGCCGTCGACTCGCTGGCCGAGGCGCTGCGCCCGCTGTGCGCGGCGCTCGACGTGCCCGAGATACCGGCGATCCTCTCGCTGCACAACGTCTCGCACCTGGCCAGCGACGTGCACGGGCGGCTCGACCCGAAGGCCCCCGCGTCGCTGCTGCAGCTCGCCGAGGCCGTGCACCCGACGGCCGCGGTCGGCGGCACCCCACGCGGGGCAGCGCTCGAGCTGATCGACGAGCTGGAGCGGATGGACCGGGGCCGGTACGCCGGCCCGGTCGGCTGGGTCGACGCCGACGGCGACGGCGAACTCGGTATCGCGTTGCGCTGCGCGCAGCTCGAGGGGAGGACGGCCCGGCTGTTCGCCGGCTGCGGGATCGTCGCCGACTCCGACCCGGACACCGAGGTGCGCGAGGCCGCGGCCAAGCTCGTCGCGGTGCGGGAGGCGCTGGAGGCGGCCGAGCCGGTGCGGTAGGGCCCGTTCAGCCCAGACGGCGACGACGTCACCGGAGTCGCCCGCCCGGCAGCGGTCCAGACGGAACCGACGACCCCGGCCGCCGAGAACGTGCCGGCGAACGCCCCGGAAGCTCCGGCCTGACCGGTCGGGCTCAGCCTCCGGCGATCACCGGGGCCACCGCCCCCTCCACCACCGCCCGCAGCGCGGCATGCCCGGCGCGCAGCCCGCCCCGCTGCGCCCGCACCTCCACCAGCCGGAGCCCGGGCGCGGTCGCCACCGCGGCGGGGAGGTCCGCAAGGTCGTCGACCTGCACGTATCCCACCCCGGTCGCCGCGCACAGCGCGCCCAGGTCGACCGTGTGCGGGGTCCCGAAGATCCGCTCGAACGCGGCGGTGTGCTCCGGTGCGCCCTGCTCGAGCAGGCTGAAGATGCCGCCGCCCTGGTCGTTGAGCACCACCAGGGTCAGGTCCGGACGCGGCTCGTCGGGGCCGACGATCAGCCCGGTCGTGTCGTGCAGCAGCGTGAGGTCGCCGAGCAGGGCGTAGGCCGGGCCCGGGTGCGCCAGGGCCACGCCGGCGGCCGTCGACACGGTCCCGTCGATGCCCGCGACCCCCCGGTTGGCCAGCACCGTCAGCCCCGGCCGCGGCACCGCGGCCAGCGAGGCGTCCCGCACCGGGTTCGACGACCCCAGCACCAGCGCCGCGCCGTCGGGCAGCGCGGCGAGCAGCGCCCGCGCCAGCCGCAGGCCGTCGGGGGTGTCCGCGTCGTCGAGCGCGTGGTCCAGCGCGGCGGCGGCCGCCGCGTCCGCCGAGCGCCAGGCGTCGACCCACTCGGCCGGCGGCGACAGAGCAGGGGCCGCACCCACCGCGCGAACCGTCCCCGCGACATCGGTCCACGACGTCCCGGCCCGGTCCTCGACCGCGTACACGGCGACGTCCGGGTCGGCGAGCAGCCGCTGGACCGGTCGATGCAGCGTCGGCCGGCCCAGCACGAGGACCTGCGCCGGCCGGAGCCCGGCCATCGACGGGACCCCGAGCAGCCACGGCCCGGAGCGCAGCCCGTCCGGCCACCGGTCCGACGACGGTTCGGCGATCACCGGCGCGCCGCCGAGATCGGCGTCGACCGCGCCGGGTCCGGCGATGACCAGCGTGGGCGCCGACGGGTCGAGCGGCAGCACCGGCGCCGTGCGGCACCCGCGGCGCACCGCCGTCCACGGCGCACCGTCCGGGCGTCCGTCGATCGGCTCCGGCCAGTCCGCGTCACCGGGCTCGGGCACGAGCGGCTCGGCGAACGGCAGGTTCAGCTGCACCGGCCCGGGCGCCCCGCCGAGGGCCCCCGTCACCGCGGCCACCGTCCGATCCACCATGGACCGCCAGCGGCCCTGCTCCCCGACCGCCCGGGTCGCCACGGCAGCGGTTACCGCGAGCCGCACCGCGTCGCCGAAGATCCCGGGTTGGGCGACGGTCTGGCTGGCCCCGGTGCCGATGAGCTGCGGCGGGCGGTCCGCGGTGAGCGCGAGCAGCGGAACCCCCGCGTACGAGGCCTCCAGCACCGCCGGGTGCAGGTTGGCCACCGCGGTGCCCGACGTCGTGCACACCGGGACCGGGCGCCCGGAGCCCAGCGCCAGGCCCAGCGCGAGGAACCCGGCGGTGCGCTCGTCGATGCGCACGTGCAACCGCAGCCGTCCGGCTGCGTCGGCGGCGTGCAGCGCGAAGGACAGCGGCGCGTTGCGCGAGCCCGGGCACAGCACCGCGTCGGTGACGCCGCAGCGCACCAGTTCGTCGACGATCACCTGGGCCTGCGCCGTCGACGGGTTCACAGCCGCAGCCTAGGAGACCGGCGCGGGCCCCGGTGACGGCGCCGCGTGTCGATGGTGCGGCGCGGGCCGCGCACCGTGGGCCACTCGTCGCCGCGTCCGGACCGCCCGCCGAGCAACCGATCTTTTCGAACTTGTGTTCGAGTAGAGCGTCCGGTGTGACCGAGTGGCGGCAGGCAGCCGATACGGAACTGCTGGCCGCCCTGGGCCGGACGCAGACCGCGCTGAACGCCGCCCACCTCGAGATGCTGGCCGTGATCCGCGAGGTCGAGGCCCGCGGCCTGGGCGGTAAGCACGGCTACGACACCGATGTGGAGTTGCTGCGGTGTGCCCAGAACATTCCGCGGCGGGAGGCCCGGGCGCGGATCGCGACGGCGCGGGAGGTGCTGCCCGGGCGCAGCCTGAGCGGGGATCCGACGCCGGCGGCCACCACACGCTGATCCACAGCACCGACCGGGGAGTGACGATCACCCAGGAATTCCCGGTGTTCCGCCCACCCGCCCCTGGGTGCCGGGCGGACCCAGAGCCAACCCACTGCATCGCATCGATCTGTTGTCGAGCGCGTGACCAGACGATCAAACGTGATCTTTCGCACCGGTCCGCAGGGAAGGACTCCCGGTGGCCGGTGGTTGAAGGCTCACGAAAGAACACGCCATCGCAGGAGGTTCGCCCCATCGTGACTCGCCCGCTCGCTGCCGACAGCCCACTGCTCCAGCCGCTCACCGCGGGTGCACTGCAGACGGCCAACCGGGTCTGGATGGCCCCGCTCACCCGCAACCGGGCTGACGCCGACGGCGCCCTCAACGACCTGCAGGTCGAGTACTACCGCCAGCGTGCCGGCGCCGGCCTGATCATCAGCGAGGGCAGCCAGCCCTCCGCGATCGGTCAGGGCTACCCGAACACCCCCGGTGTGCACACCGACGCCCAGGAGACCGGCTGGAAGCGCGTCGCCGACGCCGTCCACGCCGAGGGCGGCAAGATCGCCGTCCAGCTCATGCACGTCGGCCGGATCTCCCACTCCGACACGATCGCCGGGCAGACCCCGGTCGCCCCGTCTGCGATCCGCCCGGCCGGCACGGTGTTCACCGTCAACGGTGAGCAAGAGTTCCCCACGCCGCGCGAGCTGGCCACCGACGAGCTGCCCGGCGTGGTCGCGGAGTTCGCGGACGCCGCCCGCCGCGCCGTCGCCGCCGGTATCGACGGCATCGAGCTGCACGCCGCCAACGGCTACCTGCTGCACCAGTTCCTCGCCGACGGCGTCAACAAGCGCACCGACGCCTACGGCGGCTCGGCGGAGAACCGGGCCCGCTTCGTCGTCGAGGTCGCGAAGGCCACAGCCGACGCGATCGGAGCCGACCGGGTCGGGATCCGGATCTCCCCGGCCAACCTGTTCAACGACATCAGCGAGGACGACCTCAGCGTCTATGAGGTGCTGACCAGCCGGCTCGCCGAGATCGGCCTGGCCTACCTGCACGTGCTCGCCGAGGCCGACGACCCGATCGTCCCGAAGCTGCGCGCCGTGTGGCCGAACGCGTTCGTGCTCAACACCGGCTTCGGTGCCGAGTCCGATCGCGACCAGTTCGAGCAGCTGATCGCCGACGGCACGATCGATGCGGTCACGGTCGGTCGCAAGTTCATCGCCAACCCGGACCTGGTGCAGCGCTGGGCCGCCGGTGCCGAGCTCAACGAGCCCGACCAGGCGACCTTCTACGGCGGCGGCGCCGAGGGTTACACCGACTACCCGACACTCACACGGCGATGAGCTCGAAGGCGACGGCCAGCTCGGCTCCCGGGAGCCGAGCCCCGTCGGCCTCCGCCATCGGCCGCAGGAACCCCTCCGCGTCGGCCATGTCCCCGCCCAGCGCTTCGAGATAGGCGGCGTGCGCGCGGAGCGAGGCGACAGCCTGGTCGAACCTCGCGCCGATGTCGACGGCGTGCCCGGCCAGCGGGGACGCCGCCACCGCGACCCACCGCACCCCGTCCCACGGTTCCCCGCCCTGGTCCGGGAAGACCCACCGGTTGGCCGCGTCGCGCACCGCATCCAGCGCCGCGAGTCCCACGTTGCGATGGTCGGCCATGTTCAGCCCGCCACCCGGCCAGGTTTCCCGGTGGTTGGAGGTGATCACCAGCTCGGGGCGGTGCCGGCGAATCGCCACGGCGATGTCGCGGCGCAGCGGCAGCCCGTACTCGACCACACCGTCGGGGTGGTCGAGGAACTCCACATCGGACACCCCGACCTCGGCCGCCGCGGCCCGTTGCTCGGCCTCCCGCAGCGGCCCGCACTCGGCGGGCGGGATCGTGTCGATTCCGGCCTCCCCACGGGTGGCCAGCAGGTAGGCCACCGTGCGGCCCTCACCGGTCCAGCGCGCGACGGCACCTGCCCCGCCGTACTCCAGGTCGTCGGGATGTGCGACGACGACCAGGGCTCGCTCCCAGTCCGTGGGCATCGGGATGTAGGACTCGGTCATTCCGGCATCCTTGCCTGAACTCCCGTCGAATGGTGTGCTCGGCTGATGTCCGAGGACGGGTTCCGGGGGGATGGCGAGCGGCACGTCGTCCGCTACGGTGGATCGTTCGTGCCGGCCGTCATCGAGCGGGCCCAGGGGGCCTACGTCCCCGACAGCGCCGGCCACGCGATCCTCGACTTCACCTCGGGACAGATGAGTGCGGACGCCCATCCCGAAGTCGCCGAGACCGTGTGCTCCTCGGTGACCACCCTGGACCATCTGTTCAGCGGGATGCTGAGCAGACCGGTCGTCGATCTCAGCCGGGCGCTGGCCGACGCGACGCCTGCCCCCTGCAGAAATCGCTGCTGCTGACGACCGGAGCCGAGGCCAACGAGGCCGCGCTGAAGATGGCGAAGCTCTACACCGGGGGCTACGAGATCGTCAGCTTCAGCCAGTCCTGGCACGGGATGACATTCGGCGCGGGGGCCGCCACCTACAGCGCCGGCCGCCGCGGATACGGCCCGCCGGTCCCGGGGAACTTCGCGATCCCGGCGCCCAACCCCTACCGCAGCCGGTTCGGCGACGACTGGCGCGGCGAGCTCGATCACTCCTTCGAGCTGGTCGACCGCCAGTCCAGCGGCAGCCTGGCCGCCTGCCTGGTCGAGCCGATCCTCAGCTCGGGCGGAGTACTCGAACTTCCCACCGGCTGCCTGGCCGCGCTCGACCCCCGAGATCGAGGAACGCTGCCACGACCTCGGGTACCTGTTCTTCACCACGCACGTCTCCGAGCCGCTGCCCGCTGCCGTCGGGCTCACGGTGCTGCGCGTCATCGAGCGCGACCGGCTGCAACTGCGGGCGGCCGGCCTGGGGCAGCGGCTGCGCGCGGGGCTCCTCGAGCTCCAGGAACGCCACGAGTGCGTCGGGGACATCCGCGGCCGCGGCCTGCTGCAGGGCATCGAGCTGGTTCTCGACCGCGAGACCAGGGCCCCGGCCGACGAGCTGGGCACTCACGTCACCGCCGAGTGCTTCGCGCTCGGCCTGCACATGAACATCGTGCAACTGCCCGGCATGGGGGTGTCTTCCGGGTCGCCCCGCCGCTCACCGTCTCCGACGACGAACTGGACCTCGGCCTGGAGATCCTGGACCAGGCGTTGACGAAGGCCACGGCCGGCTGACGCCGGGTGCCCGGCCCGCGAGCCCCGCACCGCCGATGGGTAGCGTCGGCCCGTCATGAGCGCGACTCTGCAGGCCACCGATCTCGCCGCCGGCCACGGCGACCGCACGCTGTTCTCCGGGTTGGACCTCGTCGTGGCTCCGGGCGACGTCGTGGGGCTGGTCGGGGCGAACGGCGCCGGCAAGTCCACGTTGCTGCGCCTGCTCGCCGGGGAGGACGTCCCCGAGCACGGCTCGGTCGCGGTCAGTCCGCCGCAGGCGACGATCGGTCACCTGCCGCAGGAACCCGACCGGTGCGCAGGCGAGACCGTCGCCGCGTTCCTGGCCCGCCGAACGGGCGTCGCCGCAGCACAGGCCGAGATGGACCGCACCACCGCCGCGCTCGGGGACGGCACCCCCGGCGCCGACGACGCCTACGCCGCCGCGCTGGACCGCTGGCTCGCCCTCGGCGGCGCCGACCTGGAGGAGCGGACCGGGGAGGTCGCCGCCACGGTGGGCCTCGGTGTCGATCTCGACACCCCGATGACCGCGCTGTCCGGCGGCCAGGCCGCCCGTGCGGGGCTCGCGGCGCTGCTGCTGTCGCGCTACGACGTGCTGCTGCTCGACGAGCCGACCAACGACCTCGACCTCGACGGCCTGGAGCGCCTCGAGCGGTTCGTGACTGGCCTGCGCAGCCCCGCGGTGATCGTCAGCCACGACCGGGAGTTCCTGGCCCGCACCGTGACCCGGGTCGTCGAGCTCGACCTCGCCCAGCAGCAGGTCGGTGTCTACGACGGCGGGTACGAGTCCTACCTCGCCGAGCGCGAGGTGGCCCGCCGGCACGCCCGCGAGACCTACGACCAGTACGCCGACACCCGCGCCGGCCTGCACGAACGCGCCCAGATGCAGCGCAACTGGATGGCCGCAGGCGTGCGCAACGCCCGGCGGAAGGCGGGCGACAACGACAAGATCGGCCGCAAGCACCGCGCGGAGGCCAGCGAGAAGCAGGCCGCGAAGGCCCGCCAGACCCAGCGCATGATCGAGCGGCTGGACGTGGTGGAGGAGCCGCGCAAGGAGTGGGAGCTGCGGATGACCATCGCCGCCGCCCCGCGCTCCGGTGCGGTGGCCGCCACGCTCAACGCGGCCGTGGTTCGCCGCGGGGACTTCACCCTCGGCCCGGTGACCGCCCAGGTCGACTGGGCCGACCGGGTCGTGATCACCGGCGCGAACGGATCCGGGAAGTCGACGCTGCTGGGCGCGCTGCTGGGTCGCATCCCGGTGGACGCGGGCAGCGCCGGCCTCGGCGCGGGCGTGCGGGTGGGCGAGATCGACCAGGCCCGTGGGCTGTTCCTCGGGGACGCGCCCCTGGCCCGTGCGTTCGGCGACGCGGTGCCGGAGTGGCTGGAATCGGAGGTCCGCACGCTGCTGGCCAAATTCGGGCTGACCGCCGCGCACGCCCCGCGCCCCGCCGCGTCGCTCTCGCCAGGTGAGCGGACCCGCGCCGCGCTGGCGCTGCTGCAGGCCCGCGAGGTCAATCTGCTCGTGCTCGACGAGCCGACGAACCATCTCGACCTGCCCGCGATCGAGCAACTGGAGTCGGCGCTGGAGTCGTTCCCCGGCACGGTGCTGCTGGTCACGCACGACCGCCGGATGCTCGACACGGTCCGCACCACGCGGCGCTGGACGGTCGCCGACGGGCGGCTTACCGAGCACTAGACGAAAAGGGGCCGGTGCGCGCCGGAAGCGCGCACCGGCCGGATGCCGTGCCTGATGGGGCCCTTACGCCGGGGGCTCCTGGGGGCCGATGGCGAACCTCAGCTCCTCCTGGCCGTCAGGAGTCGTCACCGGCTGCACGTCGAGGACCTTGTCGTCGAGCACCTGAGCTGCCCCCGGCTCCAGGAAGACGGTGATGCCGTCCCCGCTCAGGACGGTGTCCTGCTCCACCGGCTGGGCCGCCAGGGAGAGCTCGAGCCCCTGTTCCGGGTCGGTGGCCGCGATCCGCAGCCCACCCCCCTCGGGCAGCTCGGCATCGGCGGTGAGGGACTTGATGGCTTCGGCCGCTGTATCGGTGATTGCCAACATGCCGATCCACGGTAGGCGCCTGCGGCCGAGTACGCAGCGCCCGGGGGGTGACTCAGCCGAATTCGTCCGGGTCCGGCCCGATGCGGGTGCCCGTCTCGAGCTCGCCGATCGTGGCGACGTCGTCGCCGGCCAGCTCGAAGTCGAAGACCTCGATGTTCTCCCGGATCCGCTCGGGTGTCACCGACTTGGGGAACACGATGTTGCCGAGCTCGATGTGCCAGCGCAGGACGATCTGGGCCGGGGTCTTGCCGTACTTCTCGGCGAGCGCGGTGAGCCTGTCGTCGGCGAGCAGGTCACCGCCCTGCGCGAGGGGGCTCCACGCCTGGGTGGCGATCGCGTGCCCGCGGTGGTGGGCGCGCAGCTCGGCCTGCGGGAACCTCGGGTGCAACTCGATCTGGTTGACGGCCGGGACGATGTCGCTCTCGGCGGCGAGACGCTCGAGGTGCGCGCTCTGGAAGTTGGAGACGCCGATCGCGCGGCTCCTGCCATCGGCGAGGATCTGCTCGAACGCCTTCCAGGTCTCGACGTACCGGTCCTCCTTCGGCCGCGGCCAGTGGATCAGGAACAGGTCGACGTGGTCGAGGCCGAGCCGGTCCAGGCTCTCCTCGATGGCCTTCAGCGCCTCGGCGTGGCCGTGCAGGTCGTTGTCGAGCTTGGTGGTGACGAAGATCTCGTCGCGGGGAATGCCGGAGTCGGCGATGGCCCGCCCGACACCCTCCTCGTTGCGGTACATCTGCGCGGTGTCGATGTGCCGGTAGCCGGCGTCGAACGCGGTCTTGACGGCATCGGCGGTCTGCGCCGGCTCGATCTGGAAGACCCCGAAACCGAACTGCGGGATCGGCACACCGTTGTTCAGCTTGACCGTGCTGATCTCACTCATGACCGTGCCTACCCGCTGGTGGCGGCCGGCTAACGAGAGGTCGGCGACACCGCGGGCACAACACCCCGGGGCCTAGTCCCGGTGCTCGCCGCCCGACCGGGCCCCGGGCGGCTGGCCCTCGGCCGTACCGGGCACGGCAGCCGGGACCCGGGCGATCCGGATCACCACCAGCGCCAGCGCGACCGCCAGCGCGACCAGCAGCCCGGTGCCGAGGTTGAGCCCGACCCCGTTGACCAGCACGAACGACAGCCCGCCCGCGAACAAGCAGTAGTACGTCGTCGGGATGATCGTCTTGCGGATCAGGTCGCCCTCGCGGCCGAGCAGGCCCACCGTCGCCGACGCGGCCACGACGTTGTGCACGGTGATCATGTTCCCGGCGGCGCCGCCGACGGCCTGCGTCGCGACCACGGTCTCCGGGTCGGCCCCGATGTTCTCCGCGGTGGAGAACTGGAACAGCGAGAATGTCAGGTTGCTGACGGTGTTGCTCCCCGCGACGAACGCGCCGAGCGCCCCGATCCAGGGCGCCAGCAGCGGCCATGACGTACCCGCCAGCGCCGATGCCCCCTCCGCGAGCGTGATGGGCATGCTGGGCAGCCCGGAGTCGTTGTAGTCCGGGCCCGAGTTGATCAGGATGCGCACCAGGGGCAGCGCGAACAGCAGCGCGATCCCGGCCCCGGCGAGCTGGCTCCCCGAGACCTTCCAGGACCGGGCGATATCGCGCGCACTCATCCGGTGCAGTGCGTAGGTGATCAGACACGCCACGATGAAGATGAACCCCGGCAGGTACAGCGGCTGCAGCGACTCCGACACCTCGGTGCCGAAGATGTTGTCGGCGTCGATCGTGATCCCGGTGAGCAACTCGTTCAGCGGGCCGACCGTGCGAGTGAGCACCAGCAGCAGCGCGACGACCACGTAGGGCGTCCACGCCAGCCAGATGCTCATCCTGCGGCCGGCCAGCGTCGACGTATCGGCCTCGATGCTTCCCGTCCAGCGGTCCGACCAGCGCGCCCGCGGCGGGAAGTCCCATGTCTGCTTCGGCATCAGGAACCCGCGGCTCGAGGTGAACATGACCAGCGCGAGTCCGATCAGTCCACCGAGCAGCGACGGGAACTCCGGGCCGAGTACGGCGGCGACGATGACGTAGGGCACGGTCATCGCGAACGCGGCGTAGAGCGCGAACGGCCAGACCGCCAGGCCGTCGGCGAACCGGCGCCGCTCGCCGAAGAAGCCGGTGAGCATGCAGACTAGGAACAGCGGGATGAACGTGCCGGCCGCGGCGTGCAGCAGCGCGACCTCGAAGCCCAGGACGGACAGGTAGGCCGGCATGTCGAGTCCCAGCGCGCTGATCCGCGCCTCCACCCCCGGGTCGCCGGCCAGCCCCTGACCGAGCCCGACCAGCACCGGCGTCCCGGCGGCACCGAAACTCACCGGGGTGCTCTGGATGACCAGGCCGACCATGACCGCGGCCATCGCGGGGAAGCCGAGCGCGAGCAGCAGCGGCGCCACCACCGCGGCCGGCGTGCCGAAGCCCGAGGCGCCCTCGATGAACGACCCGAACAGCCAGCCGATGATGATCGCCTGCACCCGCCGGTCCGGGCTGATCCGGGTGAACCCGGCGCGGATCGTGGCCAGCGCCCCGCTCGCCGTCAGTGTCTGCAGCAACAGCAGCGCGCCGAAGATGATGTAGAGCAGGCCGATCGCGATGATCAGCCCCTCGACGCTCGCCGCCGCGATCACTCTGGCGTCCATGCCCCAGGCCAGCGCGGCGACCAGCACGGCCGCGACGAAGCCCAGCGGCATCGCGTACTTGGCGGGCCAGCGCAGGCCGACCAGCAACACGGCGACGACCAGGATCGGGGAGAGCGCGAGCAGGCTGAGCACCGCGAGGTTGTCCACGCGTGACGTCCTTCCACTCCGGCGGGGCGAACGCGCCTCCGGAAGAGCTACCGGCGCGTGCGGAGCGTCACATCAGTGGGCCGACTTGGCAACTTCTACCGGTTCACGGCGTTCACCGGGTGTTCGGGCGCAGGCCGAGGGCACGGGCTGCCAGTTGCGCCAGGTGCACCGGCTCACGCTGGCCGGCCTGACGCAGCTGGGTCCGGCAGCTGAACCCGTCGGCGAGCACGGCGACGTCGGCGTCCGCGGCGCGGACCGCGGGCAGCAACACCCGCTCGGCGCAGGCCATCGAGACCCCGTAGTGGCCCTTCTCGAAGCCGAAGTTGCCGGCCAGCCCGCAGCAGCCCGAGTCGAGCACCTCGGCCTCCACCCCGAGGGCGGCGAGCACGGCCTTGTCGTCATCGGCCCCGAGGTCGGCGTGCTGGTGACAGTGCACCTGGACGAGCGCCTTCTGCCCGGACACGACCACCGCGCCCGACAGCTCGCCGGCGTGCTCGGCGAGAACCTCGGCGAACGTGTGCACCCCCGTCGACAACGCGGCAGCCAGCGGCTCGCCGGGCAGCAGCTCCGGACCGTCGGCCCGCAGCGCCGCGGTGCACGACGGTTCCAGCCCGACCACCGGGACACCCGCGGCCAGCCATGGCTCGATCGTCCGCAGGCTGCGCAGCAGCACCTTGCGGGCAGCGTCGACCTGCCCGGTGGAGGTCCAGGTCAGCCCGCAGCACACGTCGCGGGGCGGGAGCTCCACGGTGTAGCCCAGGGACTCCAGCACCACGACCGCGTCGTCGGCGATCACCGGGTCGAAGTGGTTGGTGAAGGTGTCGGGCCACAGCAGCACCCGCCCGCGCGAACCGCGTCGCGCAGCCTGCTCGTCGTCGCGGAGGGTCCGATGGCGACGTCGTGGCTGCTGATCGCGGAAGGCGGCGGTGAAGGAGCGGCGGGCGATGGGCGGGATCGCGCGTTCCGGAGCGATGCCGCCGACCTTCTTCGCCACGGCCGCCAGGGGGCTGCGGGCCGCCGCGTTCACTGCGTCGACCACCCGCGCCGGCAGCTTGTCGACCATCCGAATCCAGCGCGGCAGCGCGCCCATGGAGTAGTGCGACGCCGGGCGGCGTCTGCCCTTGTAACGCTGCGCCAGGAACTCGGTCTTGTAGGCGGCCATGTCGACGCCGACGGGGCAGTCGCGCTTGCAGCCCTTGCACGACAGGCAGAGGTCCAGGGCGTCAGCGACCTCCGGCGACTGCCAGCCGCCCGTGATCACCTGCCCGTTCGCCATCTCGAACAGCAGCCGGGCCCGGCCGCGGGTGGAGTGCATCTCCTCCCCGGTCGCCCGGTAGCTCGGGCACATCACACCGCCCGACGCGGTCACGCACTTTCCGACGCCCAGGCAGCGCCGGGTGGCCCGGGTGAAGCTGCCACGGTCGTGGGCGAACGCGAGCTGCGGCTCGTCGCGCAGCGTCGGCATCCCGACGAAGATCCGCAGGTCGTCGTCCATCTTGGCCGGCCGGACCACGCGATCCGGGTTCATCCGGTCGTCGGGGTCCCAGATGCCCTTGAACTGCTCGAACGCGGCGATTATCTCCGGCGGGTACATCCGGGGCAGCAGCTCGGCGCGGGCCTGGCCGTCGCCGTGCTCGCCGGACAGCGAGCCACCGTGCGCGACGACGAGGTCCGCGGCGTCGGTCATGAAGGCCCGGAAGTTCGCGATACCGGGCTCGGTGAGCAGGTCGAAGTCGATCCGCACGTGCAGGCAGCCGTCGCCGAAGTGTCCGTAGTAGACGCCGCGGCGGCCGTGCCGCTCCAGTACCGCGTCGAACTCCCGCAGGTACGCGCCGAAGCGCTCGGGGGGAACCGCGGCGTCCTCCCAGCCGGGCCAGGCCTCGCCGCCGTCCGGGCTGCGGGTGAGGATGCCGGCGCCGTCCTCGCGGATACGCCACAGCGCCTTCATCCTCGCCGGGTCGCTGACCACGACACTCGTCGCGCCGTAGGGCTTCATCGCACGAGCGACGGCGTGCGCCGCGGCCTCGGCCTCCTCGCGGGTGGCCCCGCCGGTCTCGACGTAGAGCCAGCCGCCGCCGGGCGGGAGCGCGCGGCTGGCGGTCTCCAGCGGGTTGTGCGCGCGCAGGGCCGCGATCAGCCCGGCGTCCATGCCCTCGATGGTCAACGGATTGTGCTCGCGGACCGTCATGACGTTGTCCGCGGCCAGGTAGGCGTCGGGGAACCCCAGTACCGCGAGCGCGCGGGCGGCCGGCGACTCGACGAGCCGCACCGTCGCCTCGAGCACGGTCGCGCAGGTGCCCTCGGTACCGACCAGCGCCTTGGCCAGGTCGAACCCGTTCTCCGGCAGCAGCTGATCGAGGTTGTAGCCCGAGACCCGGCGGGTCAGGTCCGGGAACGAGGCGCGGACGTCGTCGGCGAGCTTGTCACGCAGATCGCGCAGCGCCCCGGGAATCCCACCGGCCTCGGGACCCGGCTCCCCGGGGCCGAGAGTCAGCCGCTCCCCGCGGTAGGTGAGCACGTCGAGGGCGTGCACGTTGTCGGCGGTCTTGCCCCAGGCGACCGAGTGCGAGCCGCAGGCGTTGTTGCCGATCATCCCGCCGAGCGTGCAGCGGTTGTGCGTGGACGGGTCCGGGCCGAACGTCAGCCCGTGCGGACGGGCCGCGTCGCGCAGCGTGTCTAGCACCAGACCGGGCTGCACGCGGGCGGTGCGGGCCTCCGGATCGATCCCGATGATGCCGCCCATGTGCCGGGTGAAGTCGAGCACGACGGCGACGTTGACCGCCTGACCCGCGATGGAGGTACCGGCGCCGCGCGGCAGCACCGGGACCCCGTGCGCCCGGCACACCGCGACCGCGGCCTCGACGTCCGCGGCGTCGCGCGGGGCGACCACCCCGATCGGCACCTGGCGGTAGTTCGAGGCGTCGGCAGAGTACATCGCGCGGTGCGCGGCGTCGAACCTGACCTCGCCGCCGACGGCGGCGGCGAGATCGGTGCTCAGGGCACGGGCGTCGGCGGGGAGTTCGGAGGTCACGTGATCAGTGTGAACCGGACTTCGGACCGGACGATCCACCGGTCTTCGGGGCCGCCGCGGGCTTAGGCGCGGACTTCGCGGCGGGCTCGGCCGGCTCCTGCGCCGGGGCGTGCGAGTGGCCGTGCCCATGACCGAGAACCGGGTCCCCGGCGCGCAGCGGCGCGTCGTGGTAGCGGCCCTCGTGGGCGAGGATCGGCCGCTGGTCTCCAGCCAGCTCGGGGTGGCGGGCCTCCAGCTGCTGGCGCCGCTCCCACTGCTTCTGCATCCGGGTGACGTACTCCCGGTTGCCGTTGTAGACCCCGCGCCAGGTCTGGGGCATCTGCTCCTTGGCCAGGCCGGCATCGGCCTGGCCGCCCAGGCTGAACCCGGCAGGCACCTTGCGCGTCGCCCCGCCGCACTCGGGGCAGGCGGGCGCATCGGCGTCGAACGAGGTCAGCCGCTCGAAGCGCAGCCCGCAGTCGCAGCGGTAGACGTAGATCGGCACGGGGTCACCAGTTCTGGACGGACTTCGTCAGGATGTCGGCGATGTCGTCCTCGGTCGGCGTCTTCGGGCAGGTCGCCAGCAGCCGCTGCTGCTTCATCGTGCCGGGCACCAGGTCGGGCACATCGGCCTCGGTGTACCCGACGGCGCCGATCCCGTTCGGGATCCCGATGTCGCGCATGAGCCGGACCAGGACGGACGGCAGCTGCTCACGCGGGTCGCCCAGCTTGTCCGCCCGCGGGTCCATCAGCTCCGCGGCCCGCAGGTGGCGCTCCGGCGCGCTCTCGAACGAGAACCGGAACGCCTCCGGCGCCGTCAGCGACACCGACTGCCCGTGCGGGACCATCGGCTCGTCCTGCGGATAACCCGCCGGCCGGTAGTCCTTGACCATGCCCGCGATCGGGTAGGCGTTGGCGTGCGGGATGTGCACGCCGGAGTTGCCGAAGCCCATGCCCGCGAACGTCGCCGCCATCATCATGTTCGACCGGGCCTCGAGGTTGTCGGCACCCTCGTGGACAGCCGCGCGGAACGACCGGGCGAGCAGGGTCATGGCCTTCTCGCACCACAGGTCCGACACCGGGTTCGAACCGCAGTAGGTCACCCGCTCCTCGGGCTTGCGGCGGTCGAACGTCGTGTAGTGGCGCGCCGTGTAGGACTCCAGCGCGTGGCACACGATGTCCATCCCGGACGCCGCGGTGACCTCCGCGGGCAGCGACATCGTGAGCAGCGGGTCAATCACGGCCAGGGTCGGGCGCAGCCGCCAGTGGCTGATCCCGGTCTTGACCTTCATCGACAGGATGTCCAGCACGCACATCGCGGTGGACTCCGAACCGGTGCCGGCCGTCGTCGGAATCGCGATGAGCGGCTTGAGCGCACCCGGCGGCACCTTCGCGTCGCCGATCGGCTTGTTGATGTAGTCCATCAGCTCGCCGGGGTGGCTGGTCAGCAGGTTGATCGCCTTCGCGGTGTCGATCGCCGAGCCGCCGCCGACCGCGACGAAGCCGTCCCACGGGCCCTGCACACGGGCGTACTCGGTGGCCTTGTTCATCGAGTCGTCGGTCGGCTCGACGTGCACGCCGTCGAAGATCTCGGACTCGATGTCGTAGCGCTTCAGGTTGTCCGCGATGCGCTGCGGCGCCCCGATCGCACTGACCCCGGGATCGGTGACGATCAGGACCCGCTTCACGCCGTAGCCGGACATCTCGAATCCGACCTCGTCGGAGGCCCCCGCGCCGAACTTCAGCGGCGGCGCGCCCCAGGTGAAGATCGTCTCTTCGGTCAGGTCGACGTCGGTCATGCGTTCCTCCTGCCGGGCGTGGCCCGTTGGCGTCATGTGTAGGAGCCGTCCGGCACCACACGCAGCTGGTGAATCTGGTCCGGGTCGTGGCCGAAGACCATCTGCGCGTCGGTCTTCTCCTGGATGCCGCGGAGCTTCTCGACCGAGGAGTAGAACTGCTCCATGTTGTTGACGATCGCGGCCGGCGTGGCGGGCGGCCCGTAGCTGTCACCCATGTACACCGCGTCCGAGGTGAAGATCATCGTGCCGGTGTCCGGCAGGTCGACCTGCATGGACATGCAGCCCGGGGTGTGGCCCGGGGTCTGGATCAGCCGGACGCCGGGCAGGAAGTCGGTGTCGCCGGAGACCGTCTGGAAGTTCAGCCCCTCGTAGTCGGTCTTGAGGTGGGCGCCGCTGAACAGGTCGTCGAAGCTGTAGGCGAACTCCAGCTCCTTGTCACTCACGACCAGCTCGGCGTTGGTGTTCTCGAACATCCTGACGTTGCCGGCATGGTCGAAGTGCAGGTGCGACAGGATCACGTAGTCGATCTCGTCGAGGCCCACGCCCATCGTCTTGAGCCGGGAGTCGAGGTACTCGTCGTCACTGACCGCGTCGTAGGGGAAGAAGTCCTGGAAGCCGGTCGGCGCCCAGCGCTCCGCCCAGTCCCTCGGGCAGCTGGTGTCCCAGAGGACCTTGCCCTCGTCGGTCTCCACGAGGACGCAGTGCGTCGGCACCTCCGACCACGGTGCCGGCTGGTCCTTGTCGTGGATGGATCGGATGGTCCGGCCGGGCTTGAGCAGCAGCCAGGTCAGGTCAGCGTGCATGGCCCCACAAGGGATGACGCTCACCTTGTTCGCAGTTGCCATCGTGGTCCCTTCGACACTGAAAGGTGGGTCGCGCGTGCGCACGTGCGACCGACGGTGGCATGTGACATTCCACACGTCAATTCATGCATACGCATCGATGGGTCAGGACGGACAGGCCCACCCCAGATCGACGTCGGCGACACCCGGCTCGGTACCCGCCTCCTGGGCGATCAGCAGCTCCGCCGTGTGCAGGATGTGCGCGCGCATCGCCTCGGCCGCCCCGGCGGCGTCACCCGCCTCGATGCGGTCCAGCACCGTGCGGTGCTCGGCCACGATGTCACCGAGGGTGCGCGACGCCCGGGCGGTGGACACCCCACGACGCAGCACCATGTCCCGCAGCCCGTCGACGTACTCGGCCAGTCGCCCGTTGCCCGACGCCTCCAGCACCACCCGGTGGAAGCGCCGGTCGTGCTCCATCATCCGGAACTCGTCGTCGGCCTTCGCGGCACGCTCCATGGCCTGGTAGAGCCGCTGCAGCTCCCGGAGCCCGGCCGGGTCGAACTGCTCGACGGCCCGCCGGGTGGCCGGCACCTCGAGCAGCAGCCGCAGCACGAAGACCTCCTCGAGGTCGTGCCGCGAGGTCTGCAGGATGCGCACCCCGCGGTTGCGCTCGAAGCGCACCATGCCCTGCTGCGCGAGCTTGATCAGCGCCTCCCGGACCGGGGTGCGCGACACCCCGAGCTGGGCGGCGAGGGTGTGCACCGAGTGCAGGGTGCCGGGCTGCAGCTCACCGGTGATCACCGCCGCCCGCAGTGCGCCCAGCACCTGCTCGTTGACCGTCTCGGTCTGCCTGACCTGCCTCACCGGCGGCGCCCGTGCACCGGGCGAGATTGGCACGCCACCGGAGAACCGGTCAACGCGGCGATAAGGCCGCAACCGGCCTGGCAGTCTGGTCACATGCGGCGCTACGAGTACCGGGTCCTGCAACTACGCGAGAGCCTGGTCGGCGGGAAGCTGTCGGCCGACAAGCTGGAGAAGATCCTGAACGATGCGGCGGACGACGGCTGGCAGCTCAAGGCCATTACGTCCACCGAGGTCAAGGGCCGGATCGGCCCCGGCGGGGTCGAGGGCCTGCTGGTCACCCTGGAACGGCCGGTCGGCTGATCGGCCGGGGTGGCCGGGAGCACCGCGTCCCCGGTCGCCGCGACTTGGTAACGTCGTCCGGCGCAGGTCCAGCAGCGAGGCCCGCGGTCCCCTCTAGACCGAACCCGCTGGACAGGTGCCCATGCCCGACGACCTCGATCTGTCACGCTCGATCGAGGCGCTGAGCGGATCCGAAACGGCCGACCGCGTCGGCCGGTTCCGCCTCGACCTGCGTACCGGCCGGTGGACCTGGTCGGACGAGACGCTCGCGCTCCACGACCTCCCGCTCGACGCGCCCCCGGCGGCGTCGACCCTGCTGGCACTGCGCCATCCGCAGGATCCGGACCTCGATCCGGGCCCGGTGATCACCGCGATCGCCGCCGGCCGGCCGTTCGCCTCCGGCTTCCGGATCGTCACCGCGGCGGGCCGCACCCGGACGGTGCTGGCCGTCGGCGAGCCCGAGCGGGACGAGGCCGGCACGGTGGTCGCGGTGCACGGCCACCTGGTGGAGCTCACCACCGAGGTCACCCGCCGCGAGTCGGAGCTCGCCGAGGTGCGCGAGCGGGCCGACCAGCTGGCGCACGCGCTGCGTACCCGGCCTGTGATCGAGCAGGCCAAGGGCATGCTCATGCTGGTGCACCGGTGCTCGGAGCAGACCGCGTTCGAGGTGCTCCGCGGGGTCTCCCAGGCCTCGAACCGGAAGCTGCGCGACGTGGCGGCGGAGATCGTCGACGCGAGAGCGGGCGACGACCTGCTGTCGCCGGCCACTGCGCGGGCCCTCGCCGCCGAGCTCGCCCAGCTGGGTCTGCGCGACGCGGCCGACGGGCAGCCGTGTCCCTGACACTAATGTCCGTCAGGTGACCGACGCCGTCTCCGAACTGTTCGATCCCGAAGCCTGGCGGGTCGTCCCCGGCTTCGACTTCACCGACATCACCTACCACCGGGCGGTGTCCACCGGCGCGGTGCGGATCGCCTTCGACCGCCCCGAGGTGCGCAACGCGTTCCGCCCGCACACGGTCGACGAGCTGTACCGGGCGCTGGACCATGCCCGGCAGACCCCCGACATCGGCTGCGTGCTGCTGACCGGCAACGGCCCCTCGCCGCGTGACGGCGGCTGGGCGTTCTGCTCCGGCGGCGACCAACGCATCCGCGGGCGTACCGGATACCAGTACGCGAGTGGTGAGACGGCGGAGTCGGTCGATCCGGCGCGGGCGGGACGGCTGCACATCCTGGAGTGCCAGCGGCTCATCCGGTTCATGCCCAAGGTCGTCATCGCGGTCGTGCCCGGCTGGGCGGCCGGCGGCGGACACTCGCTGCACGCGGTCGCCGACCTGACCCTCGCCAGCGCCGAGCACGCCCGGTTCAAGCAGACCGACGCCGACGTGGGCTCGTTCGACGGCGGCTACGGCTCGGCGTACCTCGCCCGCCAGGTCGGCCAGAAGTTCGCCCGGGAAATCTTCTTCCTCGGCCGGTCCTACACCGCCGAGCAGATGCACCACATGGGCGCGGTGAACGAGGTCGTCCCGCACGCCGACCTGGAGAAGGTCGCGCTGGAGTGGGCGAGCGAGATCAACGGCAAGTCGCCGACCGCGCAGCGGATGCTCAAGTACGCGTTCAACCTCGCCGACGACGGCCTGGTCGGCCAGCAGCTGTTCGCCGGCGAGGCGACCCGGCTGGCCTACATGACCGACGAGGCCGTCGAGGGCCGTGACGCGTTCCTGCAGAAGCGCGACCCCGACTGGGCGCCCTACCCGTGGCACTACTGACCCCGGTCCCGGTCGACGGCTCCCCGGACACCGTCGCCGACCTGGTGGGTGCCCTCGGCGCCGTCCTGGACGGTTCCGGGCCCACGGTGCTGCCGATCGGGCCTGCGGGCCACGGCCGCCCCGTCCCCGGCGGGACTCCCGCTCCGGGCACGGCGGTCGTGATCACCACGTCGGGGTCCACCGGCGAGCCCAAGCACGTGATGCTGAGCGGTGCGGCGCTCACCGCGTCGGCCCGGGCCACCGAGGCCCGGCTCGGGGGGCCCGCCCGCTGGCTGCTCACGCTGCCCGCCGACCACGTGGCCGGGGTGCAGGTGATCGTGCGCGCCCTGCTGGCAGGCGCCGCGCCGGTGGTCCAGGACGTCCGGGACGGCTTCCGCCCGGCCGACTTCGCCCGGGCCACCGCCCGGATGTCCCGGGGCGCCCGCCGGTACACGAGTCTCGTGCCCACCCAGCTGCTCCGGCTGCTCGACGCCGGGGGCGCCCCCCTGCACGCCCTGTGCGGGTACGACGCGGTACTCATCGGCGGCGCCGCCCTCGACGCCGGCTTGCACGCGCGGGCCGAGGCGGCCGGGGTCAGGATCGTGGCGACGTACGGGATGAGCGAGACCGCCGGCGGCTGCGTCTACGACGGGGTGCCGCTCGACGGAGTTCAGGTCCGGTTGGAGGAGGGCCGGATCCTGCTCGGCGGCCCCACCCTCGCGGCCGGCTACCTCGGCCGGCCCGACGAGACCGCCGAGGTGTTCGCCGGCGCCTGGTTCCGCACCGGTGACCTCGGCCGGTGGGCCGGGCCCCGGCTCGAGGTGCTCGGCCGGGCCGACGACGTGATCGTCACCGGCGGGGAGAAGGTCGCCCCCGCAGCGGTCGAGCGTGTGCTCACCACCCAGCCCGGAGTGCGGGCAGCGTGCGCGGTCGGGCTACCCGACCCCGAATGGGGCGAGATCGTGGCCGCGGTACTGGTGCTCGCCGACCCCAGCGCCGCTCCCGATGCCGACCGGCTCGGGGCGGCCGTGCGCGCTGAGCTCGGCCGCGCCGCCGTGCCGCGCCGGTTGCTGGCGGTGGACGAACTGCCGCTGCGCGGGGTCGGCAAGCCGGACCGTGCCGCCGTTCGCCGACTCCTCACCGCGACGCCCTGAGCCCGAACCGCTCCCCGATCCGGTGACCTCGAGCTACACCCCATGGTGGTGCTCACTCTGCGTTCATTGACCACTACTCCTTCATCCGGTCTGCTGCCCTCATTGACGGAACATGCATCACTGCCGTCACCCCAGTCACACCGAACGAGTCCGAGGGAGTCGACAGGATGCGGACCAGGCTGCGCACCGCGCTGCTGCTCGCCATCGCCGGCGCGCTCACCGCCGGCACGGTCGCGCCGGCGTCGGCGTCGGAACCGAGCACCGCCACGTGGTCACCCGATCTGTCCCGGGGCGAGGCCGCCGGCGTCACGGTTCGCACCGGCGCAGCCGAGCTCGACCCGCAGAAGGCTCACCTCGCCCCGCAGGACGCCGCCACCGGCGCGATGACCGAGGGCGGCCCGGACACCGCGCTCGCGGAGGCGGTGCCGACCGGGCTGCTCACCCTCGATCCCCAGATCCTGGACCGTCCGACCGACCGGGTCGACTCCGCGCTCGTCGCCGAACTCCCGCCGGGCAGCACCGCCACCGTCGACGTGCGCGGCCGCCGGGCCGCCGGCAACTGGACCGAGTGGATCCCGGCCACTCCCACCACCGGCGGCACCGCCGAGGGCGCCGCCACCGACGGGGCCGTCCCGGGAGGCACCGTCGAGCTGCCGGAACCCACGACCGAGGTGCAGAGCCGCCTCGTGCTGACCGGGAGCCCCGGTGCCGAGCCACAGGTGCACGACGTGCGACTCACCGCGCACCCCGCGTCGCTCTCGTCGATGGCCGAGGCCGAGGAGGGCGGCGCGGAGCGGGCGGTGCTCAGCTATCGCGTGTTCGCCACCCGGGAAGGTCTCGTCGGCGGAACCACGGCCAACGGGCACAAGATCGCCGAGCGGGACCATTTCGTCGCGTTGCCCTCGCGCCGGGCGCTCTCGCCGCGCAACACCAGCGACTACTCGGTCAAGGTCTGCGCCCCCAACGGGCGCTGCGCCTTCGCCCCGGTCTGGGACGTCGGCCCCTGGAACACCCGCGACGACTACTGGAACCCCGGCTCGGTGCGTCAGGAATGGGGCAGCCTGCCGCAGGGTGTCCCGCAGGCGCAGGCGGCATACCGGGACAACTTCAACGGAGGCAACGACCAGTTCGGCCGCCGGGTGGCGAACCCGGCCGGGATCGACCTCGGCGACGGCGTGTTCTGGGACGCGCTGGGCCTCAAGGACAACTCCATGGTCACTGTGGACTACCTGTGGACCGGATCGGTCCGGCTGTCCAAGGTGAGCACGGGCGGCAACGGGGCGGTCGAGGTGCTCGCCGCACCGGAGGCGGGCGCCGAGGTGATCGGCATCGCCGCGGACCGGGCCGACGTCCCCGTCCGGTGCGCCCTGCGCAACGGCTCGGAGGCCTGGTTGCAGATCGGCGACGGTCAGTTCGTGACGGCCGGGGCGGTCCCGGATGCCGGTCGGATCGAGGCCTGCGCCGACGCGGGATAGGTTTCACCCGTGGCCACCCTGGCGCAGTGGATCGAAGGCGCCCGCCCGCGCACCCTTCCGACGGCGGTCGCGCCGGTGCTCGTCGGCACCGGCGCGGCTCTCGGCGCGGGCACCATCGCCCCCGGCCACGCAGTGCTCGCACTGATCGTCGCCGTGGCGCTGGTGATCGCGGTGAACTTCGCCAACGACTACTCCGACGGCATCCGCGGCACCGACGACGACCGGGTGGGACCGCTGCGGCTGGTCGGTTCCAGGGTGGCCGCACCGGCGACCGTGCGCACGGCCGCGCTCATCGGCTTCGCGATCGCCGGGCTGGCCGGGCTGACGCTGGTCTCGCTGAGCCGGCAGTGGTGGCTGATCGCGGTCGGGGCGGTCTGCATCGCCGGTGCCTGGTTCTACACCGGCGGCAAGCGGCCCTATGGGTACGCGGGGCTGGGCGAGGTCGCGGTGTTCGTGTTCTTCGGCCTGGTCGGCGTGCTCGGCACCGTGATCACCCAGAGCGGCGCGCCGGGGCCGCTCGCCATCATCGGCGCCGTCGGCGTGGGCCTGCTGACGTGCGCGGTCCTGGTGGCCAACAACCTGCGCGACATCCCGACCGACGAGGTGGCCGGCAAGCGGACGCTGGCCGTGCTGCTCGGCGACACCGACACCCGCCGGCTCTACGCCGCGCTGGTCGTGCTGCCGTTCGTGCTCACCGCGCTGTCCGGACTGCGCAGCCTGCCGATGCTGCTCGGGCTGCTGGCACTGCCGCTCGCCATCGCCCAGCTCCGGCGGGTGCTCGGCGGCGCAGACGGCCGGAAGCTGATCCGGGTGCTGCGCGACACCGGGCTCCTGCTGCTGGCGTGGTCAGCCGCGACCGCCGTCGGCCTCGCGCTGGGCTTCGTCGCCTGACGGAGCGGACGCCGGGACGTCGGCCCGCGGCTCCGCGGCCGGTGGCGCGTCCTGCTGCTCGTCCCCGCGCAGCCGCGCGCGCAGCGCCGCCCGCTCCGCCGACCGGCGCTCCCCCGCGGCGGCGAGCGCGCCGTCGAGCCGGGCGCGCATCCCGCGGAAGAGCAGCAGCGACAGCGGCAGCGCGACGATCAGCCCGAGCAGCAACGCGAGCAGGAACGGGACCCCCGCGAGCAAGAGCAGACCGGCGATGACCGCGAGCAGACCCAGCCGCGCCAGGGTGTAGAGCGCCAGGGTCGTCGCCAGCCCGGGCTGCTCGCCGGCCACGGTGCCGGAGGGGCCGGGAAACGTGGACGAGGAGGTGCTCATGCCTCGAGGGTACGGCGGCGGGCCGGATTACCGCCGCGCACCTGGACGGACCTGGGCGCAGACAGCAGTGTGGACATCGCTGGGGAAGGGCACTGACAGTCGCCAGGTTTTGCCCCTCTGTGATGTCGATCATCCCAATCAGCAGTCTCGTCCCTTTCGTCCTTTGAGAGCCCTTTACCTTCTGACAACCGTTCGAGTACCCAGGGTCCGAGGTGTCACGATGGCCCGGAAATCAACGATGCGGGAGGCCCGGATGTCAACTCCGACCCAGAATGCGAACAACGAGCGGCTGCTCACCCCCGGCGAGGTGGCCACCCTGTTCCGCGTCGACCCCAAGACCGTGACCCGCTGGGCCTCGGCCGGTCGAATCGGCTCGATCCGCACTCCTGGCGGACACCGCCGGTTCCGCGAGTCCGAGGTCCGCGGCATGCTCGCCGACCTCACCAGCGAGGCGACGCTGCCCACCCGGGGCTGAACGCCCCTCGAGATCGGGTAACAGCCCGGCGGCCAATGCCGGCCGCTGGGTTCTTTACCCGCCTCTTGCTCCCGCTCCGCTAACCTCGTGAGCGGAGGTGGTGGTAATGCTGTTCCTCATCGCGTTCGCCGGAGCCGCGATCATTGCGCTGCTGCTGTGGAGGGCGATGAACAGCGAGCGCGCGGACATGCCCCGCGTGCCGCGACGCCCGACAGCGGGTACCGCGCGGCCTCGCACGAGCGGCCCGGACGACGATCCCGAGTTCCTCCGCCAGCTCGACGAGAGGGTCAAGCGCCGCAACGATCCGCCCGGGGTCTGACCACTCGCTCCGCACCGGCTCAGGACGGGAACCCGTCCGCCACCGATGCCGCGAGTTCCAGCAGGGCGATCCGGGTAGCCGGTTCCAGCCGGTCCAGATCCACCTCGGCGCCCTCCTCGAGGTGCGCGTCGAACGGGATCCGGACCACCGCCCGGCAGCGCAGCGCAAAATGCTCGGCCACCCGATCCAGATCCACCCCGCCGGCGGAGCGGTGCACGCAGTTGATCACGGCCACCGCGTTCTTGACCAGGTCCCCGTGCCCGTGGGCGTCGAGCCAGTCCATCGTCGCCGACGCGCTGCGCGCGCCGTCGATGGAGCCCGACGACACGATGATCAACTGATCGGCCACGCCGAGCACCCCGTACATCGCCGAGTGCATCAGGCCGGTCCCGCAGTCGGTCAGCACGATGTTGTAGAAGTGCTCGAGCAGGTTGACCGTGCGCCGGTAGTCGTCCTCGCTGAAGGCCTCGGAGACGGCCGGGTCCTGCTCGCTGGCCAGCACCTCCAGCCGTGAGGGCCCCTGGGAGGTGTAGGCACGCACGTCGGTGTAGCGCCGGACGCGCTGTGCGTCGCGCAGCAGGTGCCGGACCGTGGCGCTGGTCTCCAGCGGGATCTTCTGGCTGAGCGTGCCGCGGTCGGGATTCGCGTCGACGGCCACCACCCGGTCACCGCGCAGTGAAGCGAACGTCGCACCGAGGGTCGCGGTCATCGTCGTCTTGCCGACCCCGCCCTTGAGGCTCAACATCGCGATCTTGTAGCAACCCAGCAGGGGCTGGTTGACCCGCGCGGTGAGCTCGCGCTTGCGGATGTCGGCGGGGCTCTCCCCCGGGTTGATCAGCCTGCCGGACACCAGGTACACCAGCCGCCGCCAACCCGACTGCGGAGGGCGCTTGCTGGGCCGCAGCAGCCGCGCCGAGGACAGGTCGGCCCCGGCAGCCAGGTCGGCGTCGCCCGTGCGGGCACGCTGGGCCTCCTGTGCGGCTACGGCGCCAGGATCGGTCCATCCCGAACCTCGGGGCGGGGTGGGCGGCGGCGGGTCCGGTACGGCGGCCGGGCGAGGCGGGGGGCCCGACGCCGGGGACAGCGGGGGCGGGGCGGCGGGCGGACCGCCGGCGGGCCGCGCCGGAGTCGACCGGGACGCATCGGCCGGCCCCGGAGCCGCAGTGGCGAGGTCGCCGGCCGGCGACGGGCCGACCGGAGTCGCGCCGCCGGCCGCGGTACGGGGCGAGGAGCCGCCGACCCGAGCCGATGCCGAACCCGCGGGCCCGGGGCCCGCGGAGCCGGCTGCCGATGTGTTCGTCCGGTCCGGGCCGCTCAGCGCCCGGGATCCACCGGCCCGGCCGTTGTCGGCCGCCCCGGCCGGAGCGGCCCGACCCGCCACCGGCCTGGTCGGGCTCCCTCCCGGCGCCGGCTCAGGGTTCCGATCGGCCGGCTGCCCTGAAGTACCGGTGCGCGGCGGCTCGCTCACCTGCTCCCGGGCCACCGACGCACGCAGGTCGATTCCGGACGGCGGCGTGGCGGGGTCGATCTCCGACTCCAGATCCTCCACCGCGTGCGCCTCCGGCTCCGCGCCCCAGACCTCGTCGCCGGACGCCCGGTCCCAGCCGGCGGCCGCGTGGTCGGTGCCGGCCTCGCGGTCGGCCCGGGGCGCGGCGGGTCGGGACTCGATCTCCGGCTCCGATCGCGGTGCCGGAGTGGTGGGCGGCGATGTGGTGCGGCGTCGGGTGGCGTTCTTCGTGGCCGACGGGTCTGCTCCCCAGCGTTCGCGCACGTAGCGCCCCACTGAGCCATCCGGATAGTCCTCTGGCCCTCGCTCGCTCACGAACGCCGACGGTAGTCGGGACCGTCGCCGCGGTCGAGGTGACGCATCGCCACCACCGGTTGATCCGGCGGCCGGGGGCGCTGCTGCCTACAGGCCGGCGTACGAGTGCAGTCCGGCGACCACCATGTTGATGAAGAACAGGTTGAAGACCACCACTGCGAAGCCCAGCACGTTGATCCATGCCGCGCGGTTCGTCCGCCAGCCCGCGGTGGCCCGGGCGTGCAGGTAGGCGGCGAAGACCACCCAGGCGACGAACGCGACCGTCTCCTTCGGGTCCCAGCCCCAGAACCGGCCCCAGGCCGCCTCGGCCCAGATCGCGCCGGCGATCACCGCGAAGGTGTAGATCGGGAACGCCACGACGGTCACCCGGTAGGCCACCCGGTCGAGAGCCTCGGTCGACGGGAGCTTCGCCACGAGTCCGGCGGCCCTGCCCGAGCGGCTGAGCAGGTACAGCAGGCTCGCGACGCCGGTCACCAGGAACAGCCCCGAGGCCAACGTCACCGTGGTCACATGGATGACCAGCCAGTACGACTGCAGCGCCGGCACCACCGGGGCGGCCTGCGCGTAGAGCACCGTGCCGGCGAGGAACATCAGGATCAGCACCGGGGTCAGCACGAAGACCCCGACCGGGCGCAGGGCCGGCGACCGGCGCAGGACCACCAGCCAGCCGGCCACCGCGGCGAGGCAGATCGCCGAGGTGAACTCGTACATGTTGCCCAGTGGCCAACGATCGGCGGCCAGGCCGCGCAGGACGAGCGAGCCGAGGTGCAGCAGCACCCCGAGGACGGTCAACGAGACCGCCATCCGCCCGAAGCGCTCCGCCCGGGTCCGCCCCGCCGGCACTGGTGGCACCGCGGGGTCCGCGACCTCCACCTCGACCGGAGCACCGGCCCCGACCAGCACCTTCGCCCGGGCGTCCCGGGCCGCCGCGTACTCCACCGCGTGCATGAGCATCGCCAGCACGTAGACCGCGACGGCGCCCATGAAGAAGCGGTCGCTGAACAGCGACAGGACCGGGTCGACAGGCATCAGGTGTCCTTCGGTGGATCCAGCAGGTCCGCCCGCAGGCGGTCGAACTCCTCGCCGTAACCGGCCTGGTCGGTGCGCGCCAGCCCGCCGATCTCCACGACGGTACGTCCGGCGCCGTCCGGCGCGCTGCTCGGGGTGAGCCGCACCCAGAACCGGCGACGCTTGATCGACAGCGAGAGGCCGAGGCCGATCATGACCAGGACCGAGAAGCCGAGAACCCAGATCTGCCCGGGATCGTGACTGACCTGCAGCGACACCCACGGTCGGACGCCGTCGAACCGGACCGTGGTGCCGTCGTCGAGCCGGACGTCCTCGCCGGGCATCAGGTTGGCCCGCGCGACCCGGGTCAGCTCGCCGGACTCGACCTTGCGCTGGTCGATCGAGAAGATCGACTGGCCGCGGCCGTCGTCGAGCCCGAGGTCACCGCGCAGCACGTCGACGGCCACCTCGGGGTCGCGCAGCTCGGGGAACACCGAGGTGACGAGCTGGCCGCCGGAGCTGGTCGGGGCGAACAGGCCGGTGACCGCGAGCTGGCTCGTGCGGCGCCGCTCGTCGTCGGTGATCCCGGGCCGCTCGAACTTCGTCGCGCCCTCCGAGAGCAGAGTCGCCTGGTCGACGGGCCGCCACTGGATCTCGCCGGTGCGCTGCTCGCCGTCGGGCCAGGTCACCGTGAACCGCGGCGCGTAGCCGTGGCCGAGCAGGTAGACCCGCTCGCCGTCGATGCGCAGCGGGTGGTTGACCGCCAGCGGGTAGGGGGTCCACGCGTCGGCGCGCCCGGTGTCGAGGTCCTCGGCTGTCTGGTAGCCGATGTCGGCGCGGAAGCTCTCGGGCTGGCCGTTGGGCAGGTAGTCGGCCTGGAAGTCGTCGACCTGGATGCAGAACGGGTCGAGCTGGGTGCCGTCCACGCGCAGCCCGGCGCGGAACGAGTCGTAGCCCAGGATGGACGAGTTGCAGAACTGCCCGCCCCCGGTGAGCACGATGACCTGGCCCTCGTAGCCGAAGAGCTTGCCCGCCGCGAAGCCGATGAGCAGCCCGACGAGGCTCAGGTGGAAGACCAGGTTGCCGGTCTCGCGCAGGTAGCCCTTCTCCGCGGAGACGGTCCGGGCGCCGGACGGCTCGGTGGCCTCGGTCGTTCGCCAGCCGAGACGGCTCCCGGCACCGAGCCGGGTGCGTACCCGCTCGAGGAACTCGTCGGCCGTCGCGTCCACCGTGGCCTCGGCGTGGTGCGGCAGCCGGGACAGGTTGCGCGGGGTGGCCACCGGCGCGGCACGCATGGTGCGCGCGTACTCGACCGTCCGCGGCAGCAGGCAGCCGACCAGCGACACCATGAGCAGCAGGTAGATCGCGGCGAACCACGGTGCGGCGAAGACGTCGAAGAAGTCGAACCGGTCCAGCACCGGCGCGAGCCGCGGGTAGTCGGCGAAGTAGTCGTCGACGAGGCTCTGGTTCAGCGAGCGCTGGGGCAGCAGCGCCCCCGGGAGCGCGGCCAGCGCAAGCAGGAACAGCAGGACCAGCGCCGTACGCATGCTGGTGAGCCCGCGCCAGGTGTTGCGACCGAAGGCCAGTAGCCAGGACCCGTCGCTCGGGCGGTCCGACGGCGGCCCGGCGGTGTCGCCCGGGCTCGACGCAGGCGGGGACGGGGGCGCGGTGGGGGGTGAGCTCATCGGATCTGAATCATCAGATGGGTGGGGTGAAGCCGGCGACCGAGACCTGCAACTGGGCCAGCATCCCGCCCCACAGGCCGGTGATCAGGAGCAGCCCGACCCCGATCATCAGGACACCGCCGCCGATCTGGATGCGGCGGGTATGCCGGCGCAGCCAGCCGAGCGCCCGCACGGCGCGCGAGGCGCCCAGCGCGATGATCACGAAGGGCAGCCCGAGCCCGGCGCAGTAGGCCAGCGTCAGCACCACCCCGCGCATCGATCCGCCGCCGGTCCCGGCCGCGACCGCGACCACCCCGGCGAGCGTAGGGCCGACGCACGGCACCCAGCCCAGCCCGAAGACCGCACCGAGCAGCGGCGCTCCCCACAGTCCGGCGCGGGGCACCCAGTGCACCCGGCGCTCGTTCTGCAGTACCGGCAGCAGCCCGACGAAGGCCAGACCCATCGCGATCATGACGACGCCGCCCACCCGCTGCAGCACGTCCTCGTTGCGCACCAGCAGGTCGGACAGCCACACCACGCCCACCAGGATCGCGCCGAACACGACCGTGAAACCGGCCACGAACAACGCAGCCGCACCCGCGACCCGGAAGCGGCCCCGACGCTTCTGCTCGGCCTCGGCGAGCGTGGCCGGCGGAGAGTCCGCACCCACCAGGCCGGCCAGGTAGGCGAGGTAACCGGGGACGAGCGGCACCACGCACGGCGAGGCGAAGCTGACCGCTCCCGCGAGCACGGCCACAGCGGCTGCGGCCAGCAGCGGGCCGGAGATCGCGAGGGCGGTGGTGGGATCCATCGGTGACGAGGGTATGTCGAGGTCCGGGTGGCGCGCGCACCGGGTTCTACACGACGTAGTGGATCGGTCCGCTCACGCCGCCGGCTCGGCGGCCAGCCGCTCCACGAGCGGGATGAGATCCCCCACCCGGATCACCTCGAGATACACCGCGGCCACCCGGTGCTGGCGGTCCAGCACGATCGTCGACGGGACCGTGTTGCGCGGGTAGCCGCTCAGCGCGTTGAGCGATCGCCCGGGCGGGTCGAAGATCGATTCGAACGTGAGCCCGCGGTCGCGGACGAAGTCGGTGGCCGCCTCCCGGTTGTCGCGCACGTCGATGCCCAGCACGCTGACCCCGGAGTCACCGGTCTGTTCCTGCACGAACTGCAGGTCGGACATCTCGGCGCGGCACGGCGGGCACCAGGATCCCCAGATGTTGATCACGACGACCCGGCCCGCGTAGTCCTGCAGGCCGACCGTCTCGCCCGGGTCGAGCAGGCTCTCCCCCGACAGGTCGCGCAGCGTCCCGCGGGACTCCGGCGGGTCGTAGGTGATCGTGGTCTGGCGACCGGGGGCGACGAACTGGAACTCTCCGCCGACGGCCACCGCCTCCTTGCCCGTGGTCCCGCAGCCGGCCAGCACCAGCACCGCCAACAGCAACCCGGCGAGCGCCCGCAGCCGTCTCATGCGCCGGTCACCGTCGGGTCGCTGGCTCCGGCGGGCTCGCTGTAGCGCAGCCCGGTCAGCTCGGTGCCCGTGAACTCGAGCGTGGTGAGCGAGGCCAGCGCGCACTGGCGGCGCCGCGGGTCGTGCCACAGCCGCTGGCCCAGCAGGTACCGGCGCAGCGTCCAGATCGGCAGCTGGTGCGACACACAGACCGCCTCGTGGCCCTCGGCGAGCTGCCGGGCCCGGTGCGCGGCGCCGAGCATCCGGTGCGCGATCTGCAGGTACGGCTCGCCCCAGGACGGGGTGAACGGATCGCGCAGCAGCGGCCAGTTCCGCGGCCGGCGCAACGCACCGTCGCCCACCCCGAAGGTCTTGCCCTCGAACCGGTTGGCGGCCTCGATCAGCCGGTCCTCGGTGACGATCTCGAGGCCGTGCGTCGCGGCGATCGGCTCGGCGGTCTCCTGGGCACGCTGCAGCGGCGACGCGACGACGGCCGTCACGTCGTTCTCGGCCAGCGCCTTCGCGACGGTCTCGGCCTGGTCGCGGCCGTTCTCCGCCAGCCGGAAGCCGGGGAGCCGGCCGTAGAGCACGCCGCCGGGGTTGTGCACCTCGCCGTGACGCAGGAGGTGGACGAGCGTCCGGGTGCTCATGCCGACGGAGCCTTCGCGGCCGCGGCGGCCCGGGCGGCGTGCGGGAGCGCCGCCTCGATCACGGCGAACGCGTCGTCGTCGAGGGCGGCGGAGACGAACCACGCCTCGAACGCGCTCGGCGGCGGGTACACCCCGCGCTCGAGCAGCGCGTGGAAGAACGCCGGGAAGCGCCACGTCTGGGCGGCCTGCGCCCCGGCGTAGTCGTGCACCTGGTCGGGGGTGAAGAACACCGAGACCAGGTTGCCCGCGTACTGCACGCGGTGCGCGACACCCTCCGCGGTGAGCGCGTCGCCGATCAGCCCGCCGAGCCGGGTGGCGTTGGCGTCGAGCGCGGCGTAGACCGATGCGTCGGCGTGCCGCAGCGTGGCCAGGCCCGCGGCGACCGCGACCGGGTTCCCGGAGAGCGTCCCGGCCTGGTAGACCGGCCCGGCCGGGGCGAGGTGGCTCATGAACTCGGTGGACCCGCCGAACGCGGCGGCCGGCAGCCCACCGGACATGACCTTGCCGAACGTGTAGAGGTCACCGGCGACACCGTCGATGCCGTACCAGCCGGCGGGCGAGACGCGGAAGCCCGTCATCACCTCGTCCATCACCAGCAGCGCCCCGTGCTCGTGGGCGATGTCGCGGAGCCCGGCGTTGAAGCCCGGCAGCGGCGCGACCGCACCCATGTTCCCGGCGGCGGCCTCGGTGATCACGCAGGCGATCTCGGAGCCGCGCTCGGCGAAGGCGGTGCGCACGGCGTCGCGGTCGTTGTAGGGCAGCACGATGGTGTCGGCGGCCTGCGCGCCGGTCACGCCGGGGCTGGTCGGCAGCCCGAGCGTGGCCACCCCGGACCCGGCGTGGGCGAGCAGGGCGTCGACATGGCCGTGGTAGCAGCCCGCGAACTTGACGACGGCGCGGCGCCCGGTGATCCCCCGTGCCAGCCGGATCGCGCTCATCGTCGCCTCGGTGCCGGAGTTCACCAGTCGCACCTGCTCCACCGGCTCGACCCGGCCGATGATCTCCTCGGCGAGCTCGATCTCGGCCGGGGTGGGCGCGCCGAAGGACAGCCCCTGGCCCGCCGCCGACCGCACCGCGTCGACCACCGCGGGGTGCGCGTGCCCGAGGATCATCGGGCCCCACGACGAGATCAGGTCGACGTAACGGGCGCCGTCGGCGTCGGTCAGCCACGGCCCGGTCGCCGAGACCATGAACCGGGGCGTGCCGCCGACGGCGTTGAACGCGCGCACCGGCGAGTTCACCCCGCCCGGGATGACCTCGGCGGCGCGCGCGAACAGCCGGGCCGACGTCCCCGGGGCGATGGGGCCGGCCGGTGAGGTGGACGGTGTGCTCTGCGTCGGCGAGGAACTCACGGCCACCAGTCTCCCAGCCGCTCGAAGATCCGGCCTCCGGGCCCCCGAGCGGCCCTCAGCGCCGGAGGGAGTTGAAGAACTGGTTCGACGGGGCCAGGAACAGCAGGACCGTGCCGCCGACCGAAGCCACCAGGATGCCCAGCAGGATCAACAGGCTCGCGGCGTCGCTCCCTGCGGTGAGCACACCGAGCAGCAGCACCATGGCGAAAAGGGCCGTCATGATCGTCAGCACGATGCGGGCCCAGGTGCGGCCGAAGAAGGCGAGGATCGCGAACACCACGTAGAGCACGGCGAGCAGCAGGATGATGCCGGCCCCGACCCGGAACGCCGAGACGAGCTGCTCGGTCGTGACCCCGGCGTCGGCGAGCGCCTGGTCGAGGTTGAGCTCGGGAGGCAGCCCGTCGAGGTTGATCGGAACGAGCAGCAGCACCGCCCCCGCCGCCAGGAACGGCAGCGCGCTGAGCAGCAACAGCACGAGCGACACGATCATGACCGCGGGGCGCTGTGCCGGTGTCGTGTCGGCCTCGCCGAGGCCTGCCGGGCCCGTCGCACCGTAGGGATACGGGTACTGGCCGCCGTAGGGGTACTGGCCGGACCTCTGCTGGCCGTAGGGCTCGCCGTACTGGGGTTGCTGGGCGTATGGAGGCTGCTGCCCGTAGGGCGGCGCCTGCCCGCCGTAGGGCTGCTGCCCATACTGCGGCTGCTGGCCGTAGCCGGGCTGGCCCCCGTACTGCGGCTGCTCGCCGTAGGGCGGCTGCTGGCCGTAACCGGGCTGGCCCTGCTCCGGCTGGTCGTACTGGGGCTCGCCCGGCTGGGGCCGCTGACCGTACTGCGGCTGCTGACCGTGTGCCCCGCCCTGCTGGCCGGGCTGTTCACCACCGCCGGCCTGCTCCGCGGCGCGTTGCTCACGGTCCTGCCTCGGCTGCTCGCCCGCGCTCCGGTCGGGCTGCGGGTCCGGCGGTGTCGTCACCGCGCCACCGTAGGGCCGATCGCGCGGGGGTGTCCACGCAGAGCCAACGCACCCGAGCGGCGAAAACGTGCGAACGCCGACGTGGAGACCACCCGTGCGGCGGCCTCCACGTCGAGGACTCGTGCGAGCGCCGTCAACGCCGGTTGTGGATGTCCTCCGACATCCGCGCGACGGCGTAGTAGAACTCCAGCGTCAGCCTCAGGAAAGCCAGGGCGAACAGCGCGACAACGCTCCCCAGGACGAGGACGAGCAGCCCGAGACCGGTATCGAAGCTGAAGTAGATCACCACGTTTCCGATGTAGGCCAGCCCGATGAAGACCATCCCCATGATGTAGAGGATCTTCACGAAGGTGAAGGTCGCAAAGCCGCTGAAGTTGAAGTCGAACAGCGCGGCGAAGAAGTTCTTGGGGGGCGGCATCGGCCCCGGGCCACCCATCCCCGCGGGACCATAGGGGCTCCCCGGAGGCGCTCCGAAGGCTCCACCCGGGCCGGTCCCCCAGCCCGGGGGCGGTTGCTGGGCATAGCCACCGGGATAGGGCTGCTGCTGGCCACCGGGCCAACCAGAACCGCCGGGAGGCTGGCCCTGGTCCCCCGGGGACGCCGGATCGTAGGTCATCGCGCTCTGCTTCCGCCTGATCGAATGGTGCCGGTGATCTTACTGTTGGACAAGTGGCCAACGGGTCCGATCAGCGGAAATAACCGTTCACGTGCGGGCGGAACATCAGGTACAGCGCCGCCGCGATCAGCGCGATCTGTCCGATCGAGACCACCAGGTTGATGATGGTGTAGGCACTGCCGTAGAGCGCGGCGGTCAGCCCGAACGCGCCGATCAACCCGATCAGTCCCAGGACCAGTCCGATGCCGCCGAGCACGGCGATGGTGATCCGCGCCCAGTTCCGGCCCGCGCGCATCTGGATCGCGATGAAGACGGCGACGGCGTAGACGACCACGGTGACGATCAGACCGAGGATCGATCCGCCGACGCCGAACCCCAGCTCGGAGAACACAGCTGCGGTGACGATGAGGCCGGCGATCGACCCGATCAGCCCGAGCGCGAGGACACCCAGCAGCGCGAGGAAGGCCTGGTGCACCTCCTTGGGTGGCCGGGCCTCGGTGTAGGCGGCCTTGACCGCGGCGACGCTGAAGCCGGTCGGGCGCGAGCCGTCGGCCGATGGTTGCTGGCCGTAGCCAGGTTGCTGACCGTGTCCCGGCTGCTGGCCGTAGCCAGGTTGCTGCCCGTAACCGGGCGGTTGTCCGTAACCGGGCTGCCCGTACCCCGGCTGCTGCCCGTACCCCGGCTCGCCGTACCCGGGGGGCTGGCCGTAGCCCGACTCGCCGTACCCGGGGGGCCCGTAGCCCGGCTGGGCCCATCCCGGCGGCGGACCCTGCCCGGGATCCCCCTGCCGATACCCGCCCTGCTGGGGCGGCGCCCCATATCCGGGCTGCGGGCTGTGCCCCGGCGGGGGCTGCCCACCCGGTTGACCCTGATGGCCCGGCTGCTCAGGCCGCTCCGGGTCGGGAGGTGTCGTCATGCGGGCAACGTAGGGCCGCCGGAGAGGGACTGTCCACGGCACTGCGGCGAACGGGCGGAGGCCGTGACAGGCTCGTTACGAGGCACGATCGACGGCCGCGGGGACGGTCAGCCGCGGTCCAGTCGCTCCGCGACCTCGGTGGCCCAGTAGGTCAGCACGATGTCGGCGCCGGCGCGGCGGATACCGGTGAGCGTCTCCAGGATCGTCCGGTCGCGGTCGAGCCAGCCGTTCGCCGCGGCGGCCTCGATCATCGAGTACTCCCCCGACACCTGGTAGGCGGCCACCGGCACGTCGGAGTGCTCGGCGACGGCGCGCAGCACATCCAGGTAGGCCATCGCCGGCTTGACCATGACCATGTCCGCGCCCTCGTCCAGGTCCAGCGCGAGCTCGCGCAGGGACTCGCGGATGTTGGCACCGTCCTGCTGATAGGTCTTGCGGTCACCGCGCAGCTGGGAGTCGACGGCCTCCCGGAACGGGCCGTAGAACGCCGACGCGTACTTGGCCGTGTAGGCGAGGATGCCGGTGTCGTGGTGACCGGCGTCGTCCAGCGCCTCCCGGATGACGCCGACCTGGCCGTCCATCATCCCGCTGGGGCCGACGAGGTGGGCACCGGCGACGGCCTGGGCCACCGCCATCTCGGCGTAGACGGCCAGCGTCGCGTCGTTGTCGACGTTGCCGGCGGCGTCGAGCAGCCCGCAGTGCCCATGGTCGGTGAACTCGTCCAGGCACAGATCCGACATCAGCACGGCCGCGTCGCCGACCTCGGCCCGCACATCGGCGAGAGCCACGTTCAGCACGCCGTCGGGGTCGACGCCCGCGCTGCCGGTCGCGTCGCGGCGCGCCGGCACGCCGAACAGCATCAGCCCACCGACACCCGCGGCGACCGCTTCCGCGGCGGCCTTGCGCAGGGAGTCGCGGGTGTGCTGGACGACGCCGGGCATCGACGCGATGGGCTGCGGCTCGGCCGCGCCCTCCTTGACGAACATGGGGAGCACGAGGTGACGCGGACGCAACTCGGTCTCGGCGACCAGCCGGCGCATGGCGGGCGTGGTCCGCAACCGGCGCGGACGCTGGGTGGGAAAGGCCATCGCTCCAGCCTACGACTCACGTGGAGAACGTGGTCCGTGAGCAGCGACCGTCGAGGTGACGACGGCCGCCACTCACGGCAGGCGCCGGCCGCGGGTCAGCGGCGGCGGGTCATGGGCGTGCGCGTCAGCGCCGCCGCGCCTTGGCCTTCCTCGGCGGTGGCAGGGCGCCCTCGGCGCGCAGCCGGGCGGCGTGCGCGGCCAGCGCGTCGACCAGGGCCGGGACCCGGGCCTCCTCCGGCTGCACGTCGACCCGCAGGCCGAACTCGCGTGCCGTCTCAGCGGTCTGCGGGCCGATGCACGCGACGATCGTCCGGGCGTGCGGCTTGCCGGCGATGCCGACGAGGTTGCGCACCGTCGAGGACGAGGTGAAGCACACCGCGTCGAACCCACCGGTCTTGATCGCCTCGCGGATCGGGGCGGGCGGCGGCGCGGCGCGCACCGTGCGGTACGCGGTCACGTCGTCGATCTCCCACCCACGCTCACGCAGGCCCGCGGCGAGGGTCTCGGTCGCGATGTCGGCGCGCGGGAGCAGCACCCGGTCGACCGGGTCGAGCACGTCGTCGTAGGGCGGGAAGATCTGCAGCAGGCCCTCGGAGGAGGACTCCTGCGACTCCGTCACGTCCGGCACCAGCTCGGGGACGATGCCGAACTCCCGCACCTTCTCCGCCGTCGCGGTGCCCACACAGGCGATCTTGACGCCGGAGAACGCCCGCGCGTCCAGCCCGAACTCGGCGAACTTCTCCCACACCGCGCGGACGGCGTTGGTCGAGGTGAACACCACCCACTGGTAGCGGCCGTCGACCAGACCCTTGACCGCGCGCTCCATCTGGGTGGGCGAGCGCGGCGGCTCGACCGCGATGGTCGGGACCTCCTCGGGGATGGCCCCGTGCACGTGCAGCCGGTCGCTCATCGCGCCGGCCTGATCCTTGGTGCGCGGCACCAGCACCCGCCAGCCGTAGAGCGCCCGCGACTCCCACCAGGACAGGTCGGCGCGCTGACCGACCTCGGGGCCGACGGTGAGCACCAGCGGGCCCTCGAGCTCGCCGGCGTCGGCGGCCATCGTGGCGAGTGTGGTGTCGACGGTCTTCTGCGTGGACTCGGTGCCGCCCGCGGTGACCGCGACGGGGGTCTGCGCCGCGAGCCCGTGCTCGGTCAACGCGCCGGCCACCTCGGCCAGGTGCGACGCGGCGGCGTGCAGCACCAGGGTCCCGGGAGCGGCAGCCAGCTTGGCCCAGTCGACGCCGGCCCGGACATCGGCCTCGATGTGGGCCGAGCCCAGCGGCACACCGGCGTAGGCGGGCACGGCGGTACCCGCCGGAACCCCGGGCACGACGTCGAAGGGCACGCCGGCCTTGGCCACGGCCAGGGCCTCCTGCACGACGGCGTCGGCGGTCAGCGGGTCACCGCTGACGAGCCGGGCCACCGCCCGGCCGGAGGTCGCCTCGGCGACCAGGTCACGGGCCACGTCGGCCGGCTGACCGACCGCCGGGCGCACCTCGGCCCCGTCGGCGACGAGGGCCAGGATCCCCTCGGGCACGTCCGGGTCGGTGATCACCAGCGGCGCGCCCGCGAGCGCGTCCCGCGCGCGCACGGTCAGCAGCCCGGGATCGCCGGGGCCGCTGCCCACGAAGGCGACCCGGCCCGGGGTGGAAGGTGCTCGGTTCATTCGGAACTCCCGATCCAGCGGTTCTCAAGACGCTCGGCAGCCAGCGGCGATGCAGCCGGCAGCGTGTCGGCGCCCATGTCGAGAAGCTCGGCGGCCAGCGCCGAACCGAGCTTCTCGGCGTCGTCCATATCTCCAGTGGCGGAGGCGCGCAGTAGCCCGCCGTCCGCCGTTCCGACCACCGCGCGCAGCGACAGCCGGTCCACCGCCCGACCGTCGTCGTCAAGGTCGGACACCACATCGGCCAGTGCCCCGATCGGGGCACTGCAGCCGGCTTCCAAGGTCGCGAGCACCGCGCGCTCGGCGGTGACGGCCGCGCGGGCCATCACGTCGTCGAGGGCAGTGGTCAGGAACCTCTCGAGTTCATGATCCGTGCTGCCGGGCCCACCGGCCCGGCACTCCACCGCCAGCGCACCCTGCGCGGGCGCCGGCAACATCTGCAGCGGGTCGAGCAGCTCGGACGCCTCGTCCACCCGGCCGAGGCGGCGCAGCCCGGCCGCGGCCAGCACGACCGCGTCGAGCTCCCCGGAACGGACCTTGCCGATCCGGGTGTCGACGTTTCCGCGGATCGGCACGACCTGCAGCCCCAGCCCGAGCGCCTCGAGCTGCGCGGCCCGGCGCGGCGAGCCGGTGCCCACCGTCGACCCGGCCGGGAGCTCACCCAACACCCGCCCGTCACGGGCCACCAGCGCGTCCCGCGGGTCTTCGCGGGAGGGCACGGCGGCCAGCGTCAGGCGGGGATCGGGCGCGGTGGGCAGGTCCTTGTAGGAGTGCACCGCCACGTCGACCTCGCCGGCGGCCAGCGCGTCGCGCAGCGCCGAGACGAACACCCCGACGCCGAGTTCGACGACGGGCGCGGACGAGCGGTCGCCTGGGGTGCTCACGGGGACCAGCTCGGCGGGCCGCCCGGTGGCACGGATCCGCTCGGCGAGCATCCCGGCTTGCGCCATCGCCAGCGCGCTGGGCCGGGTACCAACCCGCAGCGGGGCCGGGGAGGTGGTTGATCCGGTCACTTCGTCGCCTCCTCGTCGGCGGACGGCAGCTGCGCCTCCAGCGCGACGATCACGTCACCGCTGCGCGGGGTCGCCACGGCAGCCGGCGACTGGGGGTCGAGCTCGAACAGCTGGCGCAGCGCCTGCGCGTAGCTGCTTCCGTCGGGCCCCTCGGCCAGTTTCTTCACCTGCACCGTGGGGGTGTGCAGGAGCTTGTCGACGACCCGGCGCACGGTGCGGGTGAACTCGTCACGGACCGTGTCGTCCAGGTCGGGCAGCCGGGAGGACAGCCGCAGCAGCTCGGCGTCGACGACGTCGGAGGCGCGCCGGCGCAGCGCGGTGACGGTCGGGGTGACCTCCGCGGAACGCTGGGCGGCGAGGTAGGCCTGCGCCTCGTCGGCGACCATCCGCTGGGCGGCGGCGACGACGTCGGCCCCGTCGTTCCCGGCGCCGCGGACCAGCCTGCGCTGCAGTGCGATCAGGTCGACCACCGTCACCCCGGGCACCGTGGCCACGCTCGCGTCGACGTCGCGCGGGAGCCCGAGGTCACACACGATGAGCGGGCGCTCGGGCCGGCCGTCCTGCGCCGCCGCGATCACAGTGCGGTCGACGACCGTGCCGGCGGCGCCGGTGCAGGCGATCATCAGGTCGGCGTCGACGAGTTCGACGGTCAGCTCGGCGAGCAGGCCCGCACGGGCGGGCGTGCCCTGCGCCCGGATGTTGTCGGCCAGCCGCTCGGCGCGTTCGCTGGAGCGGTTGAGCACCACGATCTCGGCGGCCCCGGCACGGCGCAGGTGCGCGGCGGCCAGCGCTCCCATCGCGCCGGCGCCGACCACGACGGCCCGCGTTCCGGCCAGGTCGCGCCCCAGCCCGCGGGCGGCGTCGGCCAGGGCCTCGGAGACGACCGAGGCGCCCGCGGCGTCGATGCCGGTGCTCGCGTGCACCCGCTTGCCCACGCGCAGCGCCTGCTGGGCCAGCTCGTGCAGCACCCGGCCCACCGAGCCCGCCTCGTCGGCGGCGGCGTAGGCGGCGCGCAGCTGGCCGAGGATCTGAGACTCGCCGACGACCATCGAGTCGAGCCCGGCGGAGACGGAGAACAGGTGCTGCACGGCGGAGGCCGCGTAGTGCACGTAGAGGTGCTCGGTGAACTCGGCGAGCTCGAGGCCGGCGTGCCGGCCGAGCACCGCGGAGACGTCGGCGAGGCCGCCGTGGAACGCGTCGACGACCGCGTAGACCTCGATGCGGTTGCACGTCGAGAGCAGCACGACCTCGCTGACGTGCGGCGCGCGCATCATCTCGTCGAGCAGCTTGGGCACGTCCTCGGCCCCGACGGCCGCCTTCTCCAGCAGCTCGACGGGGGCGCTGCGGTGCGACATACCGACCACCAACACGCTCACTGGGGAAGCACCGCCGATCCGTTCGTGGCATGCACGCCACCGTGCACGCCGCTGGCGACCGACGGGGCAACGGCGGTGTCGGCCGCATCACCCGCCCGCCGCCGCGCCACATGGAACGCCAGGACCTGCAGCTCCACCGCGAGGTCCACCTTGCGCACCTCCACCTGCTCCGGCACCTGGAGCACGACGGGGGCGAAGTTCAGGATGCACTGCACCCCGGCGCGCACGAGCTGGTCGCAGACGGACTGCGCGGCAGGGCCGGGCGTGGCGATCATGCCGATGGTCACACCCCGCTCGGCGCAGACCCGCGGGATGTCGCGGACATGCTCCACGAGGATGCCGTTGATGTGGATACCCACCAGGTCGGGGTCCACGTCGAACAGCGCCGCGACGGGGAACCCGCGCCCGCCGAAGCCGCCGTAGCCGGCGAGCGCGTGCCCCAGGTTGCCGACGCCGACCAGCGCGACGGCCTGCTGGCGGTCGAGGCCGAGGGTCCGCTCGATCTGGTGGTGGAGCGACGCGACCTCGTAACCGACCCCCCGGATGCCGTAGGAGCCGATGTAGGAGAGATCCTTGCGGAGCTTGGCGGAGTTGACCCCGGTCGCGGTGGCGAGCTCCTCGCTGGACACCGTCTCGGCGCCCTGCTCGGCGAGCTCGCCGAGCATGCGGAGGTAGACGGCCAGCCGGGCCACGGTGGCCTCGGGGATCGATCGCGCCAGCTTCGCGGCGGCTGAGCCCGAGGGGTCGGCCTGCGGCGGCGAAGTCACGCTGGCGTCTCCTCGAACGTCGTTCGGTCATACGATCCGCGAGCTGGAGCGCGGGATCGGCGCGGCCAGGCGAGACCCGGGCGGACCGGGGCCTTGGCGGCGTCTGAAATACACGGTAGCCGCTTGTGAACGCACGCACAAAGTTGCGATCTTGGTCCGCGTCGTGCTCGGCGACCGTGCTGTCGCCATCGACCGGTGGTCGCCTCCGACCGGCCGTTCACCGCCGGATCAGCGGAGCGCAGGGGCGTGCACCACACCCACTCGCGCAGACCTCTGGAAGGGGGAGCCGCCCGGCCGCACCAGATCGCCGGGAAAGCAGAACCTCCCGGCGACCGCGGTAGGCGGTCGCCGGGAGGCCCGGGTGGTGGTGCGGGGTGGCGGTCAGCCGGCCGGCATCAGCACGGAGTCGATGACGAACACGGTGGCGTTGGCGGTCGGGATGTTGCCGCAGACGACGTTGGCGGTCTCGCCGTTGCCACCGGTCAGGGTGACGCTGTCGCCGCTGCCGCCGACACGGACGGTGCCCCCGGCGAGCTGGGTGGTCTCGCCGGCCGCGAGCAGGCCGTCACGGTCGTAGCGGGTGCCCGACACGTGGTACGACAGCAGGCCGCTCAACTGCTCCTGGTCGTCCAGCACCGCCTGGAGGGTATCGGCCGGGATCTTCTCGAACGCGGCGTCCGCCGGGGCGTAGACGGTGAGCGCCTCGGCCCCGTTGAGAGTGTCCGCGAGGCCCGGAACCTGGCCGACGGCCGAGACGAGAGTGGTCAGCAGGGGGTTGGTGGACGCGGCGCTGGCGACCGGCTGCGGGCCCATGTTGTTCAGCGAACCGGGGGCGTCGCCCTGCGGAAGGTTGGAGCAGGCCGGACCGAAGACGTCGGCGTTGGTGGTCACACCGTCGCCCGCGGCCATCGCCTGGGAGGCCGGAGCCGCAGCGGCCGTGGACTCGGGAGCGGCGGTCGACGCCGACTCGCTGTTGCCGCACGCGGCCAACGAGGCCGTCAGGGCAGCCATGGCACCGACGGCGGCCAGACGCTGGATCTTTCGCACGGGGTTCCTCCTCGAGCTCGGTCCGGTCGGTCCGGACCTGGCAACCAGGTCTTCGGCTTCGCGCCAAAGATGGTTCACTCATTGAATGTAACGTTTAGGACACGGCTGATCCGGAGTGTCCACAGTGGATCCGGGATCCAGTCTGATATGCAGTTTTGCGCCGATCTGGGCATCGCGCGCGGCGAACTGACTAGGTCACGGTGAAGATGGTGGCCGGCCAACCACTAGCACCGTCCGGAATCGGCTCGGCCCGCATCTCGGTCTGCGTGCCGCCGTTCGCGTCGGTCGCCCGAACCTGAACCGTGTGGCTCCCCGGCCCGAGATCGAACTCGGTCCGCCACATCCGCCAGGTGTCCCCCGAGACCTCCGTCGCAAGCTCGGCCGCCTGCCAGGGGCCGCCGTCCATCCGGACCTCGACCATGCCGATGCCGGCCGGCTGGGACCACGCGATGCCGGCGATCGGGACCTTCCCGGCAGGGACGGTCGCGAAGCTGCGCGGGCTGTCGATCCGTGACTGGGTCTTGATCGGCGCCTTCTCCGCCCACCCCCGCTGCAGCCAGTACGACTGCCTGGCGTCGAAGGTGGTCAGCTCCATGTCGGCGATCCACTTGGTCGCCGAGAGGAAGCCGTACAGCCCCGGCACCACCATCCGGACCGGGAAGCCGTGCTCGGGCGGCAGCGCCTCGCCGTTCATGCCGAACGCGAGCAGCGCGCCGCGGTCCGGCTCCATGATCACGTCGGTGGGGGTGCCGGCCGTCCAGCCGTCGACGCTCGTGGTGAACACCTGGTCCGCCCCGGTCCGCACCCCCGCCTCCAGCAACAGGTCGCGCAGCGACACCCCGATGAAGTTCGCCGTGGAGATCAGCGGGCCACCGACCTCGTTGGACACGCACGTCATCGTGAGCGTCTTCTCGACCGGCGGTCGCCGGAGCAGGTCCTCGAAGCTCAGCGCGATCTCGTTGTCGACCATGCCGTGGATCCGCAGCGACCAGTCCGCGGCCGACCGCGTCGGGATCCGCAGCGCCACGTCGATCCGGTAGAAGTCCGGGTTCGGTGTGATGAACGACGTCGTGCCGAGTTCGGCGGCGTAGTTTGTACCGGCCGGGATCGCCGGAGCCCGGTCGACCCCGCGCAGCGCGGCCAGCCGGGCGGTGACCTGGGCGCGGGAGTCCTCGATGCCGCCCCCCAGGAAGGACCCGCCGGTGCCCGCCGCGAGCGCGCCGACCCCGACCGCAGCCGACGAGCCGATCAGCACGCCACGCCGGGACACCCCGGGGCCGGACGGTCCGACCTCACCGGAGCCCGGCGCCGTCTCCGCCGCGCCCGGGCCCCCGTAGGTGCGCAGCGCGAGGTCGTGCAGCCCGCGGAAGGTGACGACGCCCGCGACCAGCGAGGCCGCCGGGGCGAGGAGGTCCAGCGGGGCGAACGTCGGGGCGAAGAACACAGCCAGGAACCCCAGGACACCCAGCACCCCGACCACGGTCACCCCCGCCGCAGCGGCCACCAGCGCGATCACCACGGCCATCCCGCCGAGCAGGACCGGCTTGTCCGCCGTGCCGAACGCGCTCTTGGCGAACTCGGTCAGCCACTCCGGGGAGAACCGGACGACGGTGTCCCCGACCGCGAGGTACGGCGACGACGCCGGTGAGATCAGGCCGGCCACCAGATGGCCGACGCCGAGCGCCGCGCCCACGGCCAGCAGCCCGATCAGCGCGGCGAATGCCCGGGGAACCCGGGACCGCGGCGGTCGGGTGGGCTCAGGTGGTGCGGTGGTCGCGCTCACGGAAGGGGGTTCGGCAACGGGCGGCGGCCGGTTCGGTGCGGCCGGCGTGACGAGGCGACTCAGCCCGCGAGAGTCACTTCGCTCAGCCCGCGAGGGCGGTCACTCCGCTCAGCCCGCGAGGGCGGTCCGCAGCCGCTTCTCCTCGACCTTCCAGAAGCCGTGCTCCCGGCCGTCGACCATGATCACGGGGACCCGGTCGCCGTACTCAGCGCGCAGCTCCGGGTCGGAGTCGACGTCGACGGCGGTCCAGCCGTGGCCGAGCTCGGCGCAGATGCGGGCGACGTCCTGCTCGGCGGTGACGCACGCGGAACATCCGGCGCGGGTCAGCACGGTCACCCGTGGTTCGTCGGGCATCGCATGTCCTCCTCGGGTTCTTCCCGGACCCGGCGGGGTCGGGCTCCGCTCACAGCATGCGGCGGGCGACCTTCCCGGTGGGCGTGCGGGGCAGCGCGTCGACGAACGTGATCACCGCCGGGACCTTGAACCGCGCCAGTCGCGCCGCGCAGTGCCTGCGGATCGCATCCTCGGTCAGCTCCGCCCCCTCGGCCGCCACGACCACGGCCTTCACCGCCTCGCCCGTCCGGTCGTCCGGCACCCCGACGACGGCGGCCTCGGTGATCGCGTCGAGCTCGCCGAGCACCTGCTCGACCTCGCGCGGGTACACGTTGAACCCGTTCACGATCACCAGGTCGGAGGAGCGGTCGACCAGGTGCAGATCACCGTCGGCGTCGAGGAAGCCGACGTCCGCGGTGCGGAACCAGCCCGCGGCGTCCGGCCCACCGGCGCCGTCGGGCCAGTAGCCGGAGAACAGGTTCGGCCCGCGGGCGGCGATCAACCCGGTGTCCAGCGCCGGGTCGGAGACGCCGTCCTCTTCCTCGTCGGGCTCACGCCCCTCCAGCGGCAGGCCCTCGGAGTCGACCAGCCGCAGCTCGATGCCGGGCAGCGCCCGGCCGACCGAACCGGGCTTGGCCGCCCCACCGACCAGCGTGCTGGTGAGCACCGGGCCGGCCTCGGTGAGCCCGTAGCCCTCGAAGATCTCCAGCCCGGTGGCCGCGCGGAAGTCGGCGAGCCAGCCCGGGGGCAGCGGGGCGCCGCCCGACGTGCACAACCGGACGCCGGCAAACCCCTCGCGCAGCCGGTCGGCCGGCAGGTCGAGCAGGGCGCGGTACATCGACGGAACCCCGGCCACCCCGCTCACCCGGTGCTTCGTGATCACCTCGACCGACTGCTCGAGGTCGAACCGCTCGGTGAGCACGACCGTCGCCCCGGCCCAGCACACCTGCAGCAGGCCCGCACCGAGCCCGAAGATGTGGAACAGCGGCAGGGACAGCAGCACCCGGTCGACCGGCGTGACGGGCGCCGGACGCAACGCCGCCGCCTGGGCCCGGTTGGCCAGCACCGCCCGATGCGAGAGCTGCACGCCGCGCGGGACCCCGGTCGTTCCGGAGGTGTAGACGAGCAACGCGATCGCTTCGCCGCCACGCTCGAGCCCGTTCTCGACGCGCTCAAACGTGTTGCCGCTCACCGCCGAGAGCCGACCGTTGCCCGCACCCGTCGGGCCGTACGGGTCGGGTGGAGGCAGCAGCGACGCGCCTACGGCGGAGGCCGGACCCGCTACCGCAGGCACGTCCGGAGCAACCACGATCACGCTCGGTGAACAGTCGGCGAACACGACCTCGAGCTCGCGCCGAGCCGCGCCGAGCCCCATCGGCACCACCGACGCGTCGGCCCGCAACGCGCCGAGCAACGCCACGCAGAACTCCGCCCCGTTGGTCAGCATGACGACGACGCGGTCACCCGGACCGACCCCGGCCGATCGCAGTCGCGCCGCCTCGGCCGTCACCGCCGCGTCCAGCTCCGCCCAGCTCATGGTCATGTCACGGGTGGCGTCGACGACCGCGGGATGGTCCGGGACCCGGTGGGCCGCGCGGGACACCAGGTCGGCCAGATGGGTGGGCGCCGGATCCCCGGCGGACCGGCTGGAGGGGGTGTCCACGGCGTGTCTCCTCGAGGTCGGCAGCATCGACCGGTGGCCGTCGGTGAGTCTGACACGCGCCGGGCGCCGCGCCGCGCCCGGCGTTCAGCGCACGTGACCCGGAGCGGGCACACGAACACGCACGGGCGCCCTCACGTTGACCGCGCGTAGTCGGCCGCTCACCGGAAGCGGCCGACTGCAAGCGGCGGTGCGCCGTTGGGGGCGCTCCGGCCGGTCGTATGCTCCGCCGCTACAAACGACCTAACGCCCGAACCCCATGGTTCGACGCGAGACTCACCCAAGGGAGTGGCATGCCGCCTGTCGCCAGCGCACCGCCGGCCTTCCCGCCGTGTCCTCCCCGACATGGGGTCCGTCGGGAGTCATGACCCGCCCGATGCGACCGCAGCGGCTGCTCCGCACCGACACCGCTCGCCCCGGGGCGAGCGCAGAGGTACCGATGCCCCCGACGACGGCCCGACGCGCCGAGCACTTCGAACCTGCTCCCCACCCCGACGCCGCACAGCCCGGCGACGGCTCCCCGATGCCGTTCCCCCGACCGCGCCCGCAGATCGTCGATGCGGCCGACCCCGCTTCACCGGTTCCCTCGCCGTCCGCTCCCCAGCAGGCCGCCGCTCCCGCCGCGCCGCTGCGCGCGGCTCCCGAACCCGTCCGCGACCGGGAGGAGGGCGGGGGCCCGGCACCCGACGCCGGCGGCCCGCAGGACGAAGCAGCCGCCGAATCCGGTGGCTCCTGGGCCCTGGTGAAGGCCTGCCAGGCCGGCGACATGCAGGCGTTCAGCGAACTGTTCGACCGGTACCACGAGGTCGTGTTCCGCTACGTGCTGTTCCGCATGGGGGACCGCACCCTCGCCGAGGACATCACCCAGGAGACGTTCGTCCGGGCGCTGCGCCGGATCGGCTCGGTCAGCTATCAGGGCCGGGACATCGGTGCGTGGTTCGTCACCATCGCCCGCAACCTGATCTTCGACCACGTGAAGTCCAGCCGGTACCGGTTGGAGTCGACCACGTCCGAGATCATCGAGCTCTCACCGAGCACCGGCGGCCCCGAGCAGCAGGTGCTCGACAATGCGACCAACGAAGAGTTGCTCCGCTGCGTCGCCAAACTGAACCCTGACCAGCAGGAATGCATCCAACTCAGGTTCCTGCAGGGACTCTCGGTGGCGGAGACGGCCCAACTCATGGACCGTAATGAGGGCGCTGTCAAGGCCCTGCAGCACCGGGCGGTCCGTCGGCTCGCCCAACTGCTACCCGACGGGCTGCGATGAACTCGCTCGATATCGGTCGGTACCCGGACAGCGTTACGGGTGCGGCGAACGAACAACTCGATGCGGTGAACGGTCTGTGCCCCGTAACCGATGCTTTCCTGCCTCGTTGTGCGGGTGAACGTCGGGAAAGCGCAGAGATGCAGTGAGGACGGCCAACATGCCCGCGGGACAGGGCAAGGACGAAGAGCGGTTCGCCGCGGCGACGGAGTTCGGGTTACCCCCTGGTGCCGACGCCGGCGAGGAACTCGCACACGAGCTGGCACTGGCAGCCGCGCTGGATCGCAGCCGGACGTCACTGTCACCGGACCCGGAGGCCTCCGCCCGGATGAGGCAGCGGTTGTTCGCCGCGCTCGCCGAGCAGGCCGAGGAGGGCCAGCCAGGCCCCTCGCCGGCCGAGCAGACCGCCCCGCTGGGTCGGCCGCTCACCGGCTCGGCCGCACCGGCCGCCGCGGCCGAGCCCGGCGACGAGCCCCCGGGTGCCGGTGAGATCACCACCGAGATCGCTGTCGTCGACGGCACCGGGCCGGCCACCGAGGACATCCGGACGGCCGGCAGCGGCCACGGAGTGCCGCGCAGCCGACGCGCCCGGCACAAGATGCCCAGCGGCGCCGCCGAGCGGCCCCGGGGCAACCGGGCCTCCCGGCGGCCCGGGTCGCCGAGCCGGTCGCGGCGCATCGCATTCGTCAGCGCCGCGGCGCTGGTCGTGATGGTGGCGCTGGCCGGCACCGGCGTGTTCGTCAGCCGTGACGCGCTGCCCGGCGATGCGCTCTACGCCATCAAGCGGGTCTCCGAGTCGGCCGGGCTGGCGATGACCTTCGGCGAGGAGGCCAAGGCCCGGCGTCACCTGGAGCTCGCCGCCACCCGCCTGAGCGAGGTCGAGCAGCTCATCGGCCGGCAGCAGACCGCGGGCCCCGACCCGCAGCTGCTCGAGTCCGCGATCAGCGAGTTCGACGCCGCGACGAGCGAGGGCTCCCGGATGCTGCTGGCCGGCCGGCAGGAGGCGGGCGCGGCAAGTCTGGGCGACCTGCGCACCTGGGCCGCCGAGCAGTCCGCGCGGCTCGCCGCTCTGCGGGCGACGTTGCCGCTGCCGACGATGGCCGAGGCCGACCAGTCGATCGCGCTGCTCGACCGGCTGCTGACCCGGGCCGAAGCGCTGCGCGTCCGCATGGCCTGCACCGAGGTCACCTCGGGTGTCGTCGACGACCTCGGCCCCGTCCCGGCCGAGGGAGCCTGCGCCCCCCGCAGCGCCGGCAGCGACCCCGCTCAGCTGGTGGGCGGCGCGGACTCGTCCCGGGCAGGTGACGACACGACGCAGACCAACGGAGGCTCGACCGCTCCGTCCTCCCCGGCCGGCTCGACCGCACCCGGTGCGACCGACGAAAACGAGGGCGGCCTGCTGCCGGGCCTCAACCCGGAGGACAACCCTCTGGTCGACGGCCCGTCGGGCTCGGGTGGCGTCTCGACCCGGACCAGCACGGACCCGGACCCGCAGGTGTCGATCCCGGTGCCGCTGCCGTTGCTCCCGCCGATCACGCTCCCGCCGCTGTTGCCGGGACAGCCGACGATCACGATCGGCTGATCGAGCGCCGATCGGCGCGTTCCTCCGAGGCCGCCGCGGTCACCACCGCGGCGGCCTCGTCGCTTCGGCGGCGGCCCCCGTGCCGGCGGACGCCCGGCATCCGCCCCCGTGACGGACCCCTCATCGGGGCGAGCCGGCGACAGTACGCTGAGCGGTGTTCGTCAGTCGGTCTACCGGAGGCCCGCACGTGGTTGGACAGCATGACCCGAGCTCCGGCGCCGGGCGTTCCCAGGTCGCCGGGATCGCCGAGTCGTCGGGCGTGATCGACAACGTCACCGCGCTCGACCCGGCCAGACGGGCAGGCGAGGCCTCGGCCGCGGCCGCCGTCGCCGCCGGGGAGACCGAACGGGCCGACACCCCACCGACCGATCTCACCGCCGCGGCGTTCTTCGACGTCGACAACACGATGATGGTCGGGGCGTCGATCTTCCACTTCGCCCGTGGTCTGGCCGCGCGGAAGTTCTTCACGACCTCCGACCTGGCCGGCTTCGCCTGGCAGCAGCTCAAGTTCCGGGTCGGCGGCCGGGAGGACAAGAACGGGATCGCCGGGCACCGGGACACCGCGCTCTCCTTCGTCGCCGGGCGACCGGTCTCGGAGGTCGTCGCCCTGGGCGAGGAGATCTACGACGAGCTGATGGCCGACCGGATCTGGGCCGGCACCCGCGCGCTCGCGCAGATGCACCTGGACGCCGGGCAGCGGGTCTGGCTCGTGACCGCCACGCCGGTGGAACTCGCAATGATCATCGCGCGCCGCCTCGGTCTGACCGGCGCTCTGGGGACGGTCGCCGAGAGCGTTGACGGCTTGTACACCGGCCGGCTCGTCGGCGAGATCCTGCACGGCCCCGCCAAGGGTCACGCCGTCCGCGCGCTGGCCGTCACCGAGGGGTTGGATCTGCGCCGCTGCACGGCCTACTCGGACTCCGTGAACGATGTCCCGATGCTCTCCGCGGTCGGCACCGCGGTCGCGGTCAACCCCGACTCCGAGCTGCGTGACGTGGCCAAGGAGCGGTCCTGGCAGATCCGCGACTTCCGCACCGGCCGCAAGGCCGCTCGGATCGGCGTGCCCTCGATCCTGGGCGCCGGAGCGGTCGCCGGGGCCGTCGCGGCGGGCCTGGCGTACCGGAAGCGCTAGATCGGGCGCTGAATCGGACTCAGCCCAGGAACGCGTTGCGACGCTGGCTCAGCAGCCGGTACAGCGTGTGCTGGATGGTCTCGCGGACCTGGTCGGTCAGGTTGAACACCAGCATGGGGTCGTCGGCATCGGCCGGGGCGTAGGTGTCGGTGCGGATCGGCTCACCGAACTCGATATACCACTTGGACGGCAGCGGGATCATGCCCAGCGGGCCGAGCAGGGGGAACAGCGGCGTGATCGGGAAGTACGGCGCGCCGAACAGGCGGGCGAGCGGCTTCACGTCGCCGATCTTGGGGTAGATCTCCTCGGCACCGACGATCGAGCACGGGATGATCGGTACCCCGGTGCGCAGGGCCGCCGAGACGAACCCACCACGACCGAACCGCTGCAGCTTGTAGCGGTCCCGGAACGGCTTGCCGATGCCCTTGAAGCCCTCCGGCCACACCCCGACGAGCTCGCCGGAGCTCATCAGCCTTTCCGCGTCGGGGTTGCAGGCCAGCGTCCCGCCCTGCTTGCGCGCCAGCGCGCCCAGCACCGGCAGCCGGAACACCAGGTCCGCCCCGAGCATCCGCAGGTGCCGCTTGGCCGGATGGTCGTCGTGCAGGGCGACCGCGGTCATCATCGAGTCGAGCGGCAGCGTGCCGGAGTGGTTGGCGACCACCAGCGCGCCGCCCTCGGCGGGCACGTGGTGCATGCCGATCGTCTCCACCCGGAACCACTTCTGGTAGAGCGGGCGCAGCGCCGGCAGCAAGAGGCTGTCGGTCAGGTCCTTGTCGAAACCGAACTCGTCGACGGTGTAGTCGCCGCAGAGCCGGCGCCGCACGAACGCGAGGGACTCCTCCAGCGCCGCCTCCCACGCCGGCGGCTCAGCGGTGGGCTCGGGTTCCGGCTCGACCGGACTGGGCGCCGGGGGCTGCCCGGCGGTCCGCGGCGGGCGCCGGCCCGGGCCCTCGGCCCTCAGCCGCCACCGCGGGCGGGCTCCGGCGCCGCCCTCCTCGGCGCGCAGCGGGATGACGTGTGCTTCCGGCACGGTGGCTCCCTTCATCCCAGTGTCGTGTGTCAACGCAGCGTGCGTGCGACCGCGAGCACGCCCCGCTCGAGCGAGGCGACCTGCTCCGGCCCGAGGACGGGCCGCAACGCCCGGCCCCGGACGTAGTCGTCGAAGGCCTGCACGGTGGTCCAGCGGGGGGTGAATCCGAACTGCTCCCGCAGCCGGCGGGTTTCGACCACCCGGCCGAAGTTCAGGAAGCGCATCTGCTCGGGGGAGAAGTCGACCAGGCGCGCGCTGCGGAAGACGCGGCTGACGGGGCCCACGGCGAGGCTCGGAACCGGCAGCGGGACGCGCCCGGCGCGGCGAATGGCCTGGGAGAGCAGCAGCACACCGTCGGCACCGACGTTGAACACGCCCGGCAGCTCCTCGGTGGCGGCGCGCTCCAGCACCGCCACCGCGTCCTCCTCGTGCAGCAGTTGCACGCGGGCGTCGTAGCCGAGCACGGTCGGGACCAGCGGCAACGCGAAGTACCGGGTCAGCACGGTGTCGATGCGTGGGCCGATGAAGTTGGAGAACCGCAACACCGTCACGGACACGTCGGGTCGGCGGCGGCCGAAACCGCGCAGGTACCCCTCGATCTCCGCCGCGTCCTTGGCGTAGCCGCCGGAGGACATCTCCTTCGGCGTCATCGCCTCGTCGAACAGCGCAGGATCACGAGAGCTCGACCCGTACACCGCCGTCGTGGATTTCAGCACCACCCGCCGCACCGACGACGCCTTCTGGCATGCAGCGAGCAGCTGCATGGTGCCGATGACGTTCATCTCCTTCATCGCGGTGCGACCACCGGAGGACACCGGATTCGCCGACACCGACGCGTGCACCACGGTGTCGACCCCGGCGCCGGAGATGACCTTGGCGATGAGCGGGTTGCGAATGTCGGCGCGGACGAACTCCGCGCGGCCCATCCGGCGGAGGAGGTCCCGCGGCGGGGGGATGGTGTCCACCCCGAGCACCCGGTCGATGTCCGGGTTCGCGGCGAGCCGAGCAGCCAGGTGCCCACCCAGGAACCGGCTGACACCGGTGACCAGAACGACGGAAGGTGCCAACGGGCCAACCCCAGGGAGAACGTGCCGGCGAGCGAGCCCCCGATGCTAGACCCCCGGGCCGCACGGAGGGGACGACCCGGGGGAATTCACGGCGTCCGTCGGGGCCCGCCCTCGCCGACCGGCCGCGTCAGCGGCCGATCGACGTCACTTGCCGAGCTTGCGACGCTGCACGCGGGTCTTGCGAAGGAGCTTGCGGTGCTTCTTCTTCGACATCCGCTTGCGGCGCTTCTTGATGACTGAGCCCATGCGTCAGTCCTTCCTGATCTGCGTGACGAGCCGAGGTGTTGCGCCCACGCCCATCCGATACCGACGTGACGGGCACGCGGACGGCGAGACGATGACCGATCACGCATCCTACCTGCGAGGCCCCGAACGGGTGCGGTGGCGTCACCGGAAGGGGCCCGGCCCAGGCCCGAACGGCTCAGCCCGCGTCGAAGTAGGCGCTGCGCAGGTAGTCCTCGACGGCCCGCTTGGGAACCCGGAAGGAGCGGCCCACCCGGGCTGCGGGGAGCTCGCCGCCGTGAACCAACCGGTACACGGTCATCTTCGACACCCGCATCATCGCGGCGACCTCGGCCACTGTCAGGAACTGCACCTGCGCGAGATTCAGCTGTTCCGGCTGCTCGGACGGCATCCGAACACCGCCTTCCCCTGTCTCACCGGCCCGTCCCCGGGCTCCACGGCCGGGGCGAGAGTTCGGTGTTCATCGTGAGCTTAGCGGTGCCCCTGTGACGACTTCGACAGACCACTCCACCCGGCCGGGGTCTTCAGGCGCGCGTCAGGGTGATGCTTTGTACAACGATCGGGTCAACGCGGTTCCGCCGAGCGACCCAACTCGACCGATCGATCACGCGCTGCTTCGATGGCGTCGATCAGGGCGGCCCGCACCCCGTGCCGCTCCAACTCACGGATGGCGGCGATGGTCGTCCCGGCCGGCGACGTGACGGCCTCGCGCAGGAGCACCGGATGGTCGTCGGACTCACGCAGCATCCGGGCCGCCCCGAACGCCGACTGGACGATCAGGTCGGCGACCACCGCGCGCGGCAGACCGAGCAGTATCCCGGCGTCGATCATGGCCTCGACCAGGAAGAAGAAGTACGCCGGACCGGAACCCGACAGGGCCGTCACGGCGTCCTGCTGCGATTCCGGGACCCGGACCACCCGGCCCACCGCCCCCAGCATCTCCTCGACCGTGGCCAGGTGCTCCTCGCTGGCGTGGCTGCCGGCGGAGACCGCACTCATGGCCTCTCCGACGAGCATCGGGGTGTTCGGCATGACCCGCACCACCGGCGTCCCGGCCGGCAGCCCTCCCTCGAACAGGGCGGTCGGCAGCCCCGCGCACAACGACACCACCAACGTGCCCGGGCGGACGGCCGCGTTCAGCTCAGCGAGCACCGGCGCGATGTCCTGCGGCTTGACCGCCACGACGACCACCTCCGCCTTGGCGGCGGCAGTGGTGACATCGGCGGACTGCACGCCGAGCCGGGCGGTCAGGTCAGCCGCCCGCTCCGGGTGTCGCTCGGTGAACGTGAGGTCCTCAGGCTGCCGACCGGCACCGAGCAGTCCCGCCAGCAACGCCTCGCCGATCTTCCCTGCCCCGAGCACCGCGATCCGTGTCATGGACCTGACGGTAGCCCGGGCCGGTCGGCGGGCGCGCCGGCGTTCCCCGTCAGCGTGCGAGCGGCGCCAGCGCGATCTGGCGGGCCTGGCAGATCAGCCGGCCCGCCGAGTCGATCACCGTGAGGTCCTCGTCGAACCACGGCCCCGCGACCGTCGCCGACCGCGACTCCAGCCGCAGCCAGCCCGGCGCCGGGCGACCGCGCAGCAACGCCGTCAGCTGGACGGTGGGCGCCCAGCCCACGCCGCCGCCCAGGTTGAACACGGTCGGCGGCAAGATGTCACCCGCCAGCAGGGCGAACAGCACGTCCGGCTCCTCGCCGAGCGGGCGCGTCCAGCCCCGGATCACCGGCGGCCCCTGCTCGCCGACCACGAACGAGGTGGTCGACGTGTCGAACCGCAGCTCGCACGCCCCGGCCATGCCCTGGGCAGGGGTCTTCCCGTCGCCCCTCGGGTCGAAGGCGTCCGCCGGGGGCTCGGCGGGCAGCTCCGGCAGGTCGGCCCAGCGCGGCGCCTCGTCGGGCAGCCGGCCCGCGGTCACGGTCGCCGAGAGCATGAGCCTGCCGGCCTGGAACAACCGGACCGCGGCGACGGACGCCGTGCGGCCGAGCTTGAGCACCTCGGTGTGCAGCTCCACCGGCCCGGGGTCCGGAGCGCGCAGGAACTCCGCGCCGATGGCCAGCGGATCCAAACCGGGGGCCCCGTCCTGGACACCGGTCTCGCTGTCGAGCCGGGCCAGCGCGGCCTGCGCCAGCAGCACGAGCAGCAGCCCGCCGTGGGCCTTGCTGCCAACGGCCCAGACCAATCCCAGCTCGGCCCCGAAGCGGCCGTCGCCGAGCGGGGTGAGGCCGATGGCCTCCCGGAACGGTTGCCCGACCGGCTGCGGTTCGACGAGCTCGGTCGTCGTGGATCCGGCGGTCACCGGCGGCCGATCAGGGCGCGCAGGAAGAAGGCCGCGTTGGCCGGTCGTTCGGCGAGACGTCGCATGAGATAGCCGTACCATTGCGTCCCGTAAGGCACGTATATCCGCACGATGTGACCTGCGTCAACCAGGCGTCGCTGCTCGTCCGGGCGAACCCCGTGCAGCATCTGGAACTCGACCTCGCCGAGGCTCCGCCCGCAGGCCCGGATCCGGTCGGTGACCAGCGCGACCAGCACCGGGTCGTGGGTCGCGAACATCGGATACCCGCGGCCCGCGAGCAACACGTCGGCGCACCGGGCGAAGCTGTCGCGGACCTCCGCGGCCGCGGTGAAGGCCACCGCCTCCGGCTCGGCGTACGCGCCCTTGCACAGCCGGACCCGGGAGCCGGGCCCGGCGAGCGCACGACAGTCGTCCTCGGTGCGGCGCAGGTAGGCCTGCAAAACCGCCCCGACCGACGGCCAGCGCTCCCGCAGCCGGGCGAGCACCCGCAGTGTCGAGTCGGTGGTGGTGTGGTCCTCGGCGTCGAGGGTGACGGTGGTACCCGCGGCGTCGGCGGCCGCGCAGATCCGTGCGGCGTTCCCCGCCGCGAGCTCCTCGTCGAGGGCCTGACCGAGGGCACTGAGCTTGACGCTCACCTCGACCCGGTCGGACAGCCCCACATCGGCCAGCGCACCGAGCAGCTCGGTGTAGGCGCCGACGGCGAGTGCGGCGACCGCAGGCTCGGTCACGTCCTCGCCGAGGTGGTCCAGGGTGACCCCGCAGCCGGCGCCGACGAGCTCGGCGGCGACCCGTAGCGCGTCGGCGGTCGTCTCCCCCGCGACGAAGCGGTCGACCACCGCCCGGGTCGGGGCTGCGGCGGTGACAGCCCGCCGGATCCGGTCGCTGCCCGCTGCGGCCAGGATGACCGACCGCAGGGGGTTCACGGGACGCAGCCGGGTCAGGGCGACGGAGCGGGCGAGGCGGGAGCGCCGTCGGCCGGGACACCGATCCGCGGCGCGGGACGGTCCTCGGGGGTGGCGGTGGGTTGCAGGTGCAGCCGGGCGAACAGCAGTGCCCCGGCGAGCAGCGCGGCCCGGTCGTGCCGGGTGCGGCAGCGCCGGGTGCTCACCTCGACCACGACCGTCCCGCCGGCGGCGCCGAAGCCGTTGCCGGCCAGCCGCTCGCAGACCTCGGCGCAGGGCTGGCTGCCGCGGCCCGGCACCAGGTGCTCGTCGCGTGGGGCACCACTGCCGTCGGTGAGGTGCAGGTGGATCAGACCTGCGCCCATCCGCTCGAGCATCACGAGCGCGTCGGCGCCCGACGCGGCGGTGTGCGAGAGATCGAGCGTGTAGTAGTCGTGCCCGGCCTCGGTGGGGTCGAACCCGGGGCTGTAGGGGACGGTCCGCAGCCCGGCGCGGGTGACCGGGAACATGTTCTCCACGGCGAGCCGCACGCCGGTGCGCTCGCCCGCCCGCGCCACCTCGTCGGCGAACCGCGCGGCGTAACGGCGCTGCCAGCGGAACGGCGGGTGCAACACGACCGTCCGGGCGTCGAGCCGCGCGGCGGCGTCCACGGATCGGCGGATCCGGCCGATCGGGTCGGCGTCCCAGACCCGCTGAGTGACGGCCAGGCAGGGCGCGTGCACCGCCAGCACCGGCACCCCGTACCGGTCGGAGAGCCGGCGGACGGCCCGGATGTCCTGGCTCACCGGGTCGGACCAGACCATCAGCTCGACGCCGTCGTAGCCGAGTCCGGCGGCCAACTCGAACGCCGCCGGGGCCGGCTCCGGATAGACCGACGCCGTGGAGAGCGCAACCGGCGGGGCAGGCAGACCCTCGGGCACCGGGGACGCCGCCACTCCGGTCACCGGCCCAACAGCACGAGCAGGGCCGGGGACACGGTCAGCAGCAGACCGACGAGCACCGCGAAGATGGTGGTGCGCAGGTCGTCGTTGCGCAGCATGGCGCGGACCCCGAGGACCAGGGCGACGGTGACCAGCACCGCGGCCGCCAGCGCGACCACCGGCAGGTTGAACCAGAGGTAGCGGAAACCGACCCAGAGGGCGGCGCCGGTGACGGCGCCGGCGATCCATTGGGCGACCACGGCCGCCCAGGCCGAGCCGGGCGACTCGCGCATCGCCGTACCACGGCCCAGCCGGCGCTGCGCCTTGTCCGCCGACCCGTCGTCGAGGTCGTCGTGGTGGTCGACACCTCTGTCGTCACCGGCGAGCCCGGCCGGGTGGTCGTCGTAGTCGCCGTCATACTCGTCGAGATCATCGAGGCGGGCCGCCTGGGTCGGCGGGCCGCCGTCGAAGGATGTCTCGGCGCGACGGAACGCCGGGGGCTCCGGAGACCGCGGATGCGCCGGGGCGTCGGCCCGGTCCTGGTCCTCGTCATCGGACAACGGGGGGGCACCGAGCATGGTCGGCGGGCCACCGTCCGCATCGCCGCGGTCGGGGGCGTCCCGGGGCGCGGCGGAGCCGGACTTCGGCCGCAGAGCCGTCGTGGCCTCGGAGATGTGCGGCCGGACAGCCGTCGTGGCCTCGCCGGTGTAGCGCTCGATCGGGCCGGTCGCGTCGTCGATCGCAGCCCCGCCCGGTGCCGGGCGATCCTCGCGGATCCGCGGCATCTGCTCGGTCGGGCGCTCGGGCAGCGGGGCGGGATCCGGGGACCAGGCCGACCGCTGACGCGGACCGCCACCCACCGGTGGACCGCCGTATCCGACGCCGTTGGCCGCCGTGCCGTTCGGAACGGCACCGTTGCGGGCCGCACCGTTGCTCCCGGCGCCGTTCGGGGCACCGCCGCGCGGCGGCTCGGAACCACGCCCCGGCGGCTCGAGGCCCTGGGCTCCGCGGTAGCCCGCCACGCGTGCGGGGCCGGGCGGAGCGGGCCATCGCCCGGCCGGCGCGGACGGCACGGACGGCGCGTGGCGATCGGGCGGCGGGGCAGGGGGTGGGCCGCCCGGTGCCGGCCGATCAGCGGACTGAGCAGCATCGTCGGGCCCATCGGTCTCCCGGCGGCGTCGCCTGCGGCCGGTCGAACCGGAGCCGCCGTTCTCGGCGAGCAGCTCGGCGACCGTGCGCTGACGGGGCTGATCGGTCTCGGAACTCATCCCGTACACCGTGCCTCGTACGACGTCAAGCGTCCAAGGGATCCGGGCGAGTCCTGCGCCGAACGGTCCCTTTGAGCCGATCCATCGAGCGTGTCGAGCCGCCGGAAGATGACTCCTTCACGCAGTGCCCACGGGCAGATCTCGAGCTGTTCGACCTTCAACGCCCGCATCGCGGCCTCCGCGACGAGCGCTCCTGCGACCAACTGATGAGCGCGGCTGGGGCTCACTCCCTCGAGTTCGGCCAGGTCGGCCGACGACATCCGGCTGATGAAGGCGACGAGCTGGCGCAGGCCGGTGTCGGTCAGCATCCTGCGGACCCGGGGCCCCGCGCTCGACGGGGCCGCCCCGGTGAGCCGGGCCAGCGAGCGGAACGTCTTGGACGTCCCGACCGCGAGCTCCGGTTCCCCGGCGCGGCGCAACCGGCGCGCAACCGGGGCGAGGTCCTGGTCGAGCTTCTCGCGCAGCGCGGCGACCTGCCGGCGGGAGGGCAGGTTGTCGCTGAACCACTCCCGGGTGAGCCGGCCCGCGCCCAGCGGGAGCGAGGCCGCCGCGGCAGGATGCTCATCGCGGCCGGCGGCCAGTTCGAGCGACCCGCCACCGATGTCGAGCACCAGCAGGCGGCCCGCGGACCAGCCGTACCAACGGCGCACCGCGAGAAAGGTGTAGCGCGCCTCGTCATCACCCGGCAGGACCTGCAACGCGACGCCGGTCTCCTCACGCACCCGGGCCAGCACCGCCGCCGAGTTCGTCGCGTCGCGCAGCGCGGACGTGGCGAAGGCCAGCAGGTCGTCGCACCCCGCCTCGGCGGCCGCGACCCGCGCGCGCTGCACCGTGCGCACCAGCGAGTCGGCGCCGGACTTGGTCAGCCGGCCCTGGGAGTCCAGGTTCTCGGCGAGCCGCAGTTCGTCCTTCTCCGACGTCATCGGCGTCGGATGTCCACCTCGGTGGGCATCCACGACGAGCAGATGGACGGTGTTGGATCCGACGTCGAGCACACCCAGGCGCACCCGACCAGGCTACGTGGACCCGGCGATCATGTCCCGAACCCGACCATCAGAGGTGCGCTCAACCACATTCCCACCCCCGCCCCGGGGCCCTGTCAGGCCTCGAACTTGTAGCCCAGGCCCCGGACCGTGACGAGGTGCCGGGGGGTCGAGGGGTCCGACTCCACCTTGGAGCGCAGCCGCTTCACGTGCACGTCGAGGGTCTTGGTGTCCCCGACGTAGTCCGCGCCCCACACCCGGTCGATCAGCTGCCCGCGGGTCAGCACCCGGCCGACGTTGCGCAGCAGGTACTCGAGCAGGTCGAACTCCTTGAGCGGCAGCGCGACGACCTCGCCGTTCACGCTGACGACATGCCGCTCGACGTCCATCCGCACCGGACCGGCCTCCAGCACCCCGGCGGCGCCGTCGGACTCCGGCCCACTCTCCCCTCCGCGGCGCAGCACGGCTCGCACCCGGGCGATCAGCTCGCGGGCGGAGTACGGCTTGGTGACGTAGTCGTCGGCACCGAGCTCCAGTCCGACCACCTTGTCGATCTCGCTGTCCCGGGCCGTCACCATGATCACCGGCACGGCCGAACGGGTCCGCAGCGCCTTGCAGACGTCGGTACCACTCATCCCGGGCAGCATCAGGTCCAGCAGCACGATGTCGGCGCCGTTGCGGTCGAACTCCTCCAGCGCGGTCTGGCCGGTCGCGGCCACCGCGGTGGTGAAGCCCTCCTTACGCAGCAGGAACGCCAGCGGATCGGCGAAGGACTCCTCGTCCTCGACGATCAACACTCTGGTCATGTCATCCTCCAGCTCTCCCGGCAGACCGTGCTGCGTCGGGACGTTCGGCGGGCGGCACCCCGTCGGTGTCGGCGACGGCGCCCTCGGCGTCGCGCGCGGGCAGTCGCATCGTGAAGGTCGACCCCGTGCCCTGGCTGCTCCACAGCCGCACCTCGCCACCGTGGTTGGCGAGCACGTGCTTGACGATCGCCAGGCCCAGTCCGGTGCCGCCGGTGGCGCGGGAACGGGCCGGGTCGACCCGGAAGAACCGCTCGAAGACGCGCTTCTGGTGCTCCGGGGCGATCCCGATGCCGCGATCGGTCACCGCGATCTCCACCATGTCCCCATTGCGCCGCCGGGTAACCGACACCGACGCCTCGCGTGGCGAGTAGGCGATCGCGTTCTCCACCAGGTTCGACAGCGCGGTGACGAGCAGCGTGCGGTCGCCGTCCACCTCGAGCCCGGACGGCGAGTCCACGGTGATCTCTATCCCGGCGGACTCGGCGGAGATCCGGCAGCGCGCCAGCGCCTCCTGCACCACCTCGTCGACATCGACGGCGGCCAGTTCGGGCAGCCGCTCGGCGCCGGTCAGCCGCGACAGCGCGATCAGCTCGGTGACCAGCGCGCCCAGCCGGGTGGACTCCTTGAGGATCTTGGTGGCGAACCGGTGCACCTCGGCCGGGTCGTCGGCCGCGTCCAGGACGGCCTCGGCGAGCAGCCCGACGGCGCCGACGGGTGTCTTGAGCTCGTGGCTGACGTTCGCCACGAAGTCGCGCCGGGTCGCCTCCAGGCGCACCGCGTCGGACGTATCGGCCGCCTCCACCACGGTGAACCCGTCGTCCAGCGGACGGACGTGGGCGAGTACCGCGGCGGGCTGGCGGCCGCGGTACTCCAGTGGCGACAGATCGACCTCCTGCGGCGTGCCCGTCCGCAGCACCTGCTGGCATGCCGCCCAGGCCCGGGCGTCGGGGCGGCCGTTGCGGACGACCCCGAGGCCGGCCGCCCGGGGGTTGTGCAGCACGACGTCGCCGGTCTCGGTCAGCACGACGAGACCGGCCCCCGACGAGCGGAACACCCGTTGCAGCAGTTCCGCCAACGTCGGGCCGTGGCGGGCGTCCCGGCGGCGGGTGCGCGCAGCTCGCCGGCGGCCCACCAGGACGCCGACCACGAGGCCGAGCACTCCGGCTCCGGCCGCCAGCAGAAGACACGCCAGCGCGGTCACGGCGGCATCGTAGGCAGCCGGACGGGCCCGGATGCCAGCCCGAACGGCTGGTCGTGACGCTGCTGACGCCCCGGATCGGGACAATTCCGTCGCCGTTCACGCCCCGTTCACCCTGTAGGGTGAGGGCCTCAGCGCCCCTGGTTCGCGACGCCCTTGATCGCTTCCGCGGCCGCATCCGGGTCGAGGTAGGTGCCGCCGGGGACGGTCGGGCGCAACGTGTCGTCGAGGTCGTAGCGCAGCGGGACACCGGTCGGGATGTTGAGCTCGGCGATGTCGGCGTCGGAGATGCCGTCGAGCTGCTTGACCAGCGCGCGCAGCGAGTTGCCGTGCGCCGCGACAAGGACGGTCCGCCCGGCCTGCAGGTCGGGGGCGATGGCCTCCTCCCAGTACGGCACCAGCCGCTTGACGACATCGGCGAGGCACTCGGTGCCGGGCACCGCCGCGCCGAGGTCGGCGTAGCGCGGGTCGCCGTCCTGGGCGAACTCCGAGCCGGGCTCGATGGGCGGCGGCGGGGTGTCGTAGGAGCGACGCCAGACCTTGAACCGCTCCTCGCCGTAGGTCTCGAGGGTCTGCTTCTTGTCCTTGCCCTGCAGCGCCCCGTAGTGACGCTCGTTGAGCCGCCAGTCGCGGCGGACCGGGATCCAGTGCCGGTCGGCGGCGTCGAGGGCGAGGTTCGCCGTGGAGATCGCGCGGCGCAGCAGCGACGTGTGCACGACGTCGGGCAGCAGGCCGGCCTCGCGGAGCAGCTCGCCGCCGCGGCGGGCCTCCCGCTCACCGGTCTCGGAGAGCGGAACGTCCACCCAGCCGGTGAAGAGGTTCTCGGCGTTCCACACGCTCTGCCCATGTCGCAGCAGCACCAAAGTTCCCATGGCGGACAGCTTGCCAGCCGCCCCCCGGCCCGGTGCCCGTCGAGCGGCGTCGGTCACGCCGGGACGGTCAGCGTGTGCAGCGAGGCGTCGAACAGCGCGCGGTAGTCGTCCCAGCGGTCGGCGAGAGCGGTGCCGGTGACGACGAACGTCGAGCCGCCGGACACGGTGAACAGCTGCAGGTTGCGCAGCGCGTATCCGGCCCGGGTGAAGGTGCCGCCGAGCACGTGCGCCGGGAGCCCGCCGGCCAGCGACGCCGTCTCGTCCTCCACCGGCCGATAGGCCGTGAGGTCGCCCAGCTCCCGGCGGGCCCCGACGACCGTTACGGCGAGGTCGGCGCCGGCCGGCAGCACCACCACGTTGATGTTCGGCAGGAACGGCCCCGGCGGGGCGGGATCGGGGCGGGAGTGGAGGAACACCACGGCGGTGTCCTGCCGGCCGCTGGCGTCGGGCGTCCAGCCGCGCGGCGGGACGAGGGAGAACCGGGCCCGGGAGTCGACGAACGCGGTCGCGGCCAGCCCGGCCCCGCCGCTCGCCGCGGCCGCCGGTGCCCCCTCGACCGCGACCGAGCAACCGCTCAGCAGCGCGGCCAGCGCCATGACCAGCGCGAGGCCGGCCCGTGCGTTGCGCATCGCCGCTCCCCCCGTCCCCGCCGCCATCGTGGTGCGTCCGGACGGAGTCGCGCCACCCCCGTCAGCCGACGGTGCCCTCCGTGTCGGGGTTGGTCACGCGGGCTCCCGGCATCACGACGGCCTCCGGTGCGGCGGCCAGCCGGCACAGCGCGGCCTGGCAGATGTCGCGCAGCTGACCGACCTGTTCCGGGTCGAGCTGGTCGAACAGGTTCTCCCGGACGCTGCGCACGTGCCCGGGAGCGGCGGCGGCCAGCGCGGCGAAGCCGGCCTCGGTGAGCTCGGCGAGCGTGCTGCGCCGGTCGTCCGGGCACGGCCGGCGCCGGACCCATCCGTTGCGCTCCAGCCGGGAGACGGCGTGCGACAGCCGGCTCTGTGAGCTCTGCGTGATCGCCGCGAGGTCGCTCATCCGCAGCGTGCGCTCCGGGGCCTCCGAGAGCATCGCCAGGATCTGGTAGTAGGCGTGCGGCATCCCGGCGTCGCGCTGGAGCTGCCGGTCCAACGCGGCCTCGAGCAGCGAGACCGTCGCCATGAAGGACATCCACGCATCGCGCTCGTCAGGGGTCAACCACCGGGTTTCGCCGTCCACCGCACCAGATTACGTCACGAAACTTGAACTTTCATGTTTCACTGCTACCGTTGCACTTGAACATTCAAATTCTCGTCCCGGGAGTCCCGATGCCAGTCCAGCGCCTCAATCACGCCGTCCTCTACGTGCGCGACGTGGACCGCAGCGTCGCCTTCTACAGTGACGCGCTCGGGTTCCGAACCAAGGTGGCCATCCCCGGCCGCGCCGCCTTCCTCCAGGCCGAGGACTCGACGAACGACCACGACCTGGGGTTGTTCGCGCTCGGCTCGGCGGCCGGCGCATCGCAGGCCGGCCGCGCCACCGTCGGGCTCTACCACCTGGCGTGGGAGGTCGACACCCTCGCCGAGCTCAAGCGGATCGCCGGCGTCCTGGCCGAGCGCGGCGCGCTGGTCGGCGCGTCCGACCACGGCAGCACCAAGGCGCTCTACGCCCACGACCCGGACGGCATCGAGTTCGAGGTGAGCTGGCTGGTCCCCGCCGAACTGCTGCCCGAGACCGTCGAGCTCGTCACCCGGCCCCTGGACCTGGACGCCGAGATCGCCCGCTACGGCGCGACGACCCCGGGGGGATCGGCGTCTCCGTCCCGGCCGCGCCCTGATCCCGGATCCGGTGGACACCGCGCCTCGCCGTTCACGCCTGGTCACGGACCATCGGCCGCCGGGTCGTCGCCGCGTCACCGACCGGGAGGTAGCGTGGTGAGCGCTACTACGGAAAGCGACGAGCATCGATGACAGCCACCATCAAAGGTGTCCGGTCGTGAGTGGGTACGCGACAGCGCTGGAATCCGGCCCACTGCAGCACGACGCGTTCTTCTACCGTGACGACGACGGCTACCGGGCCGGGGTCGTGGACTTCGTCCGCGGCGGCCTCGAGTCGGACGAGCCGGTACTGGTGGCGGTGCCCGGCCCGAACCTCGAGCTCGTCCGCGCCGGGCTGGGTGCGGACGCCGAGCGCATCAGGCTCGCCGACATGGCCGTGGCCGGGCGCAATCCCGGCCGGATCATCGGCGGGGTGCTCAGCGCCTTCGTCGACGAACACCGGGGCCGCCGGGTCCGCATCGTCGGCGAACCGATCTGGGCCGGCCGCACCGACGAGGAGTACCCGGCCTGCGCGGAGCACGAGGCGTTGATCAACGTGGCGCTCGGCACCGCACAGGCGGCGATCCTGTGCCCGTACGACGCCGCTCGGCTGGGGCATTCGGTGCTCGTCGACGCGACCCGCACCCATCCCGTGCTGGCCGAGGGCACCCAGCGGTGGCCCAGCCCCGCGTACACCGACCCGGGCGCGGTCGCGGCGTCCTTCGACCGGCCGCTCTCCGAACCCCCTGACGACACCGGCGTGCTCGTCGTGGGTCCCCGCACCGGACCGCGAGCGGCCCGCCGGCTCGTGCACGACGTCGCCGAGCAGGCCGGGATGGCGCCGGCCCGCATCGCGGACCTGCTGCGCGCGGTGCAGGAGCTCGCGGTCAACACGATCGCGCACACCGGCGGGACCGGGCTGCTGGTCGTCTGGCGGACCGACTCCGAGGTGCGGTGCCAGCTCCAGGACGGCGGGCGGATCAGCGACCCGCTGGCCGGGCGCCTCCCACCGGAACCGCCCGACGTCGAGCACGGGCTGTGGGCGGTACACCAGCTCGTCGATCTCGTGCGGATCCACCGGCGTTCCGACAACACCACCGTCCGCGTACACATGCGGATCAGCTGAGCCGGCCCGCCGCCGACACCTGGCTCAGCCCGCCCGACCGTCTCGAGGTGCGCGTACGGCCTCGAAGACCGGCCGCTCGATCACCGGTCCGGTCGCGAAGTAGGCGTCGAGTGACATCGCCGGGGCGCACTCGTGCGACTGCCGCGAGCGGCCGAAGCGGCACCCACAACCGGGGCAGGTCCAACCGCGCATCGCGGGAATCGCGGCCTCCGGGGGAGCTGGGCCGCCAGTCCCGGCAGCGGTCAGCCGATGCGACGTTGCGTCCTCGCCGCCCGAATGGTGCACTGGTGCCATGTCCGCCCGCGCGTCCTCGCAGCACCACGCGTTCTGCGTGTGCCTGCTCGCGATGGACCAGCTCTCGGTGGACGACCGGCGCTGTCGCCCGGCGACGCCGCCTCGCTGACCCTCGACCGGGTGCGAGGTGGCACGACGCCGCCCCGCCCGCCCGGCCCCGAGGATCCCGAATGTCCGCCAGCGCCCGCGACACCGCCACGCCGACCGTGCCCACCGAACCCGGTCGACCCACGGCTTCCCCGGCCCGGGATGACCGGTCTACACCGGTCGCGGTCTCCCGGGCCCGTCGGCTGCTCGCCCGAACCACCCACGCGGTGCGGGCCGCGCACGCCGCGGCCGTCCCGTTCTAGAGAAGCGCCGACCCTTCGTCGCGCTTCTCCGGGCGCCGCCCCCGGGGCCGAAGATTCCCGCTGCCGATCCCGGCATGCCGTCCTTCCGGCGACGATCGTGGCGGGTGACCAGAAGGCAGCGGCGCGGCTCGGCCCGTCGTGGTCAGGGCAAGCGCGCCGACCTGCGGTTGTCGGGGCTCCATCGGCCCTGCAGGTCGAACTTGCCGCATGCGCCTTGCCTTGCCCTGGCCGGCCGAGGAGCGTCCGAGGGTCCCGGTGGCACCTCGCGCACGCCGAGCCACGTGGCATGCCGCCCCTGGTGACATTCAACCGTGCGGCTTCTGCTCACCGGCAGCCTGCGCGGGGAAGGGATCATCATGGTCCCAGTTCTGCCGGGCATCCCCGGTGTGGAGATCAAGTCCGGCGACCACATCTGTGCGCTGTACACCGACAGCAGCGAGCGCGATGGCGCCATGATGCCGTTCCTGCGAGAGGGGCTCAGCCGCGGGGACAGGTGCATGGTCGGGCTCGACGACCGGGACGCAGCCGGGATCGTCGGTTCCCTTGGTCCGGACGTCGACGGCGAGGCATGCATCGCTTCGGGCCAGCTCGAGGTCCTCGGCGCCGCGGACCGGGATTTCCTGCCCGACACGCTGTCGTTCGACCGCCTGATCGCCTTCTGGGAAGGGATCATCACCGACGCCATACCGGGGAGCTACGAGTTCACACGAATCGCGTCGGAGTCCGCCTGGTGGAACTCGCACCTGGGTGGGTTCACTGACCTGCTGTGCTACGAGGCCGCGCTGACCGCCTTCGTGGCCCGACAAGCGGTGGCGTTCCTGTGCATGTACGACCTGGAGGCCCGCAACGGCGGGCTGATCATCCAACTGGTCAGGACGCACCCACGGTTCCTGATGAGCGGCATGCTCTTCGACAACCCCTACGTCGCGCCGATCACGGACGTCGTGAAGGACCCGCAGGCGTAGCGGATCCGGCCCGTTGCCTCCGGCCACATGTGACGCACCAACCCGAGCAGCGACAGCGCGGAGGGCTCCACCGGGCGACGGGCCAGGTCGGCAGCGTCGAGGCCGAAGCACTTCAGCTCCAGCGTGTCGCGCTGCCAGGGCAGGGACCCGACGAGCGTGGCGCGCTCGTCGACCCGGGTCGGCGCATCGGCCCGCTGGTACCGGGGTCGGTGGACATGCCCGCAATCATCGCGATTCGCACGGATCCGCCACGGGTCTCGGCGCTGCTGGCCGCACGGCTCACGAGACCGGGCCGGAACCACAAGCCGTCATCGGACGACTACTCGAGGGAGGTGGCGGTCGGGTCGGGGTCGAGACAGAGCCGCTGCACGGTGAGCCGAAAGGGGTCGCATTCATGGCTGAGCCGGCACAGCTGCGTCACGTCGCAACGTTCTGTGGGCAGTGCAACTGCGGATGCCCGCAACTGTTCGTCGATGATGCCGCCGACCCGGGGCAGCGGGTGGTCATCACCGATGCCTTCGGCCAGCGCATCCAGATGAGCCTGGATCAGCTCCGCGACCTGGTCGCCGATATCCGCGCCGGTGTACTGGACGAGCTCCTCCCGACAGCGAGCTGACCGGCAGCGGGTGAGCAAGCCCGTGCATGGAGGAGCTCGTTCGAACCTGGTCACCGACAGCGTGCTCGACTACCGGCGCGGCACGTCGTCCACCTTGGACACCGGGCTCACCACCGTTTCCAGCTCACGGCGCCGTCGGCCGGGTACCCGGCGAGGATGCTCATGCAGGCGATGACGGTGCCCGTTCGGCCGGTTCCGCCGCCGCAGGCGATCTCAACTCGCCGGCCGGACCGGGCGAGCAGGTAGGCGTGGACGATGCTCGTGGCGGCTCGCTCGCTGTCGCGGGGGACTCGGAAGTCGGGCCAGTCGATCCAGTCCGCCGGCCAGTCGGGCAGCCAGGCCGGTCTTGATCTGCCGCGCCGTGTCTCGCTTGGCGGTCGGCCGAGGTACGGGCCGAACTCGGGGAGCGGCCGGTCGGCAGGGATTCGCGGCGTCCGCGACCGCGGATGGGCGTTCCGTCGGGGAGCCTGATGGCACCGGTGAGCGGCTCGGGCATAGACGAATCATGCTGGCTCAGCGGAGGAGTGTGGCGCCTCGTGGTGGGGCGAGGGCCGGAGGCGGGCCTCGCCGGCCGCACGCGGGCCGGAGGCAGAAGCGCGCGAGTCGAGCGGGCCGGGACCTCGGTCGAGGTCCTGCCGACCGCCTACGCCAAATGCCTCGACGGACAGCAGGCGGCCTACAACGAGCGCATCGACGCTCTGCTCGACGGATGACAGACCGGACGACGAAGGCCCCGGCCTCCACAGCGGACATTCCACCGTGGAGGCCGGGGCCCTCTCGCGTTCCGTACCGATCCCGTGGATGACCCGGGTTCACCCCGGGAAGCGCCGCACCCTCACAGACACCCGGACTCGACCGGGCAAGCGTTTGCGCTGTTCGCGGAGCCGTTTCGGCTGGTCGGCGGGATCAGCTCGCGCTGGCCTCGCGAGCACGCAGGTCCTTGCGCAGGATCTTGCCCGCCGAGGACTTCGGCACCTCGTCGATGAACTCGACGACGCGCACCTTCTTGTGCGGCGCGATCCGCTCGGCGACGAAGCTCATCACCTCGTCCTCGGTCAGGTCGCCGGCGTTCGGCTGCTTGACGACGAAGGCCTTGGGGACCTCCTCACCCTCGGCGTCGCGCACCCCGATGACCGCCGCGTCGGCGATCTTGTCGTGAGTGAGCAGCAGCGCCTCCAGCTCGGCCGGCGGCACCTGGTAGCCCTTGTACTTGATCAGCTCCTTGACCCGGTCGACGATCGTGAAGACGCCGTCCTCGGTGACCGTGGCGACGTCACCGGTGTGCAGGTAGCCGTCGGCGTCGAGGGTGGCTGCGGTGGCCTCCTCGTTGTTCAGGTACCCGACCATCACGTTCGGCCCCTTGACCCACAGCTCACCGCGCCCGCCGGGGCCGACCTCCTCGCCGGTCTCGGGGTCGACGAGCTTGCACTCGGTGTTGGGCACGGCGAAGCCGCAGCTGTTCAGGTCGATGTCCGGGCGGTCGTCCGGGATGACGTGGCTGACCGGGGACATCTCGGTCATCCCGTAGCCCTGCAGCACCGTGCAGTTCAGCCGCTTGGCGACCGCGTGGCCGAGTTCGGCGTCGAGCGGGGCCGCGCCGGAGAAGATGACGTCGACGCACGACAGGTCGTACTGGTCGACGATCGGGTGCTTGGCCAGCGCGACCGCGACCGGGGGCGCGATGTAGACCCGCTGGATCTGGTACTCCGAGACGATCCGGAGGAACTCGACCAGGTCGAACTTCGGCATCGTGACGACCGTGGACCGCTTGTGCAGGCCCTGGTTCATCATCACGGTCATGCCGTAGATGTGGAAGAACGGCAGCACCGCGAGGATCTTGGTGTCGTTCGAGACCTTGCCGAGCGGCTCGATCTGCAGCAGGTTCGCGATGAGGTTGCGGTGGGTCAGGATGACGCCCTTGGCCCGCCCGGTGGTGCCCGACGAGTACGGCAGCACGGCGGTGTCGTCCCCGTCGACCTCGATCGCGGGCGCCTCGGCGGTGGTGCCCAGCAGGTCGCGCAGCGAGGTGTACCCGTCTGCCCCGTCGAGCACGATGATCGCGTCGTCGGCCAGCCCGGCCTCCTTGGCGGCCGCGGTCGCGCGGTCCAGGAACGGCGAGATCGTGATGAGCAGCTTGGCCCCGGAGTCGCCGAGCTGGTGAGCAAGCTCACCCGGGGTGTACAGCGAGTTCGCGCTCGTGACGACCGCGTTGGCCCGCAGCACGCCGTGGAACGAGGCCACCCAGTACGGGGTGTTCGGCGCGAAGATGCCGACGACGTCACCCTTGACGACGCCGCGCTCGGCGAGCGCTGCGGCGATCTTCTCGACCATGGCGTTGAGCTCGCCGAAGCCGATGGTGGCCCCCGAGCCCCCATCGATCAGGGCCGGGACTCCGGCCCGGTCGCCGAAACCGTCGGCGAACAGGAACTCGAACAGCGAGACCTCGGGAATCTCGACATCCGGGTACGGGCTGCGGATGGGCATGGGGGCGCTCCCTTGCGACAAATCACTACCAGGGGACGGCTCGATCGTCATGATCGACACCGTGGGTGTGGCGCTCATGCTAAATCGGACAGATCGACGACCCGTTAGAGACCGCCGTCACCGAGCAGGAGCACACGCTTGGTACTAACGACCGGACCCCCCGTCCGGTGCGGCGGGCCCGCCGACCGGACCGGCCCGCCGGGACCGGGCGATCCGGACTCCCGCCCACCCCAGCGCGGCGAGTACCGCCAGCACGGGGAGGAACGGCAGCACGAACCCGAGGACCGCGGCGGCGGCCGTGGCGATCGCGCGCAGCCCGTCCCAACCGGCGCCCAGCCCGGCGCCGAACCCGCCCGCGGCCCGGCCGTCACCCGGGTCCGGCGCCGTCCGCAGGTCGACGCTGAGCGTGGACAGCGCGACCTGGTCGCGCAGGGCCGCAAGCCGGCGCTGCAGGGACTCCAGCTCGGCCTCCCGCTGCGCCAGCTCCGACTCGACGGCCACCACCTCGCCGACGGTCTCGGCCCGCTCCAGCAGGGCCCGCACCCGGACCACGCTCGCCTGCTGGCCGGCCACCCGGCCGTCCAGGTCGGCGAGCTGCTCGGTGGCGTCCTGGGCCTCGCTGCTGCGCTCCAGCACCCGGCCGAGTCCGGCGACCCGTTCGACGAGCGCGTCCAGCCCGGCCGCCGGGACCCGCAGCACCAGCAGACCCGTCCGGTCGCCTGCCTGCTCCTCGGCGACGAACCCGCCCGACGCCGGGGCCGCCAGTCGCACGTCGCGGGCCGCGCCGGCGGTGTCGGGCACCTCGACGCCCAGCCGTGCGGTGCGCACGATCGCGCGGTCGACGCCGACCTGCGGCACCAGGGGCGAACCCACCAACGGGGCGCCCGGAGCGGGAGCGGCGACCGCCGCACGGGGTGCCTGTGGATCGGCCTCGCCGGTGGCTGCGGCGTCACGGGACAGCGCAGCGCCGGCTGCGGAGCCGCTCCGCACGGCGCCCACCCCCTCGACGGCCACCGCGGCACCGCCCAACAGCACGGCCCCCGCGATCGCTCCCAGCACCCAGCTCCTGCGTCGTCGCACGCCCGTCCCCTGTCCCCCGGTTCACGACGACAGGACGGATCCCCAGGGCCACCTGGTTGGCCACCCCCGGTCACGAACCGGCAACGACACCCCGCCACCGAGCTCGGCCATCCCCACCCGGACATCACGCGCGCGTTGTCGGCGCCGCGCGCGGGCCCGGGCGCGCGCGAGGGGCGGGAAACGCGCGTGGGCTCACCGACCCGGCCTGCGCGGGTCGGGTCAGGCGAACAGGTGCTCGAAGGCCTGCAGGTTGGCCAGCGACTCGCCGCGTTCGGAGCGCCAGGCGTGTTCGCGGCGGATCGACGTGGCGAAGCCGAGCTCGAGCAGGGTGTTGAAATCGCCGTCGGCGGCCTCGAGCACCTGGCCGAGCACCCGGTCGAGCTCCTCGGCGGTCACGGCGTGCAGGCCGATGCGGCCGATGAGGTGGATGTCACCGATGCGGTCCAGGGCGTAGTGGACCCCGTAGAGCCGCGCGTTGCGCTGCAGCATGAACCGATAGACGCCCTCGTGGTTCTCGTCGGGTTGACGACAGACGAAGGCCTGGACGAACAACGTGTGCTCGCGCAGCAACAGCCAGCACTGCGTCTGCAGGCGGTTCGTGCCGGGCAGCGTGACCAGGAACTGGCCCGGCTCCCGGCGGTGGTGGTCGACCTCGAGTTCGCGCAGCGCGGCCTCGACCTGTGCGTCCAGGCCGTCGGTGTCCATCTCGGGCGCTCCCCTCGTCAGCGGTCGATCATGCCCGCGAGCGCGCCGTCCGGCAGTACTGCAGGCTGACCCGTGCGTAGCCGGTGCTGCAGCGCCGCAAACTCCGCGCCCGCCTCGGCATAAGTGTCGAGCAACGCATCGGTGGTGCGGTCCCAGGAGAACTGCCGCGCGTGCTCGACCGCACCGGCCCCCAGCTCGTCGTGCCGGCCCGGGACGAGGGCGACCCGGGCGAGTGCGTCGGCCCACTCCGCGGCGCCGTGGCCGGGGACGAGCAGGCCGGAGCGCTCGTCGGCCACCGCCACCGGCAGACCGCCCACCCCGGCCGCGACCACGGGCGTCCCGCAGGCCTGGGCCTCCAGGGCCACCAGACCGAACGACTCGTTGTGGCTCGGTACCGCGACCACGTCGGCGGCCCGGTACACCTGCACCAGGCCGTCCCCGGGCTGCGGCGGCAGGAACCGCAGCACATCACCGAGCCCGAGCGACGTCCCGAGGCTCTGCAGCGCGGTCGGCTCGGCCAGGCCGCTACCCGAGGGCCCACCCGCGACGAGCACGACCAGCCGGGAGCGCAGGCCGGGCTCGCGGCGCAGCAACTCCGCTGCCGCGCGCAGCAGTACGTCCGGGGCCTTGAGGGGCTGGATGCGGCCAACGAAGGCCAGCACGACGGCGTCGGGGGCGATACCGAGGGCCGCCCGCGCGGCGACCCGGTCGCCCGGCCGGAACCGGGCCAGGTCTACCCCGGGCGGGATGGTCACGGTCCGCCGGGGATCGGCGCCGTAGAGCTCGATGAGCTGGTGGGTCTCGATGTCGGTGTTGCCGATCAGCCGGTCGGCCTCGGCGACCACCTGGTCCTCACCGATCACCCGGACCATCGGCTCCGGGCGGTCGCCCTCGGCCAGCGCCGCGTTCTTCACGCGGGCGAGCGTGTGCGCGCTGTGCACCAGCGGGACGCCCCAGCGGTCCCGGGCCAGCCAGCCGACCTGCCCGGAGAGCCAGTAGTGCGAGTGCACGACGTCGTACCAGCCGGGATCGTGCCGGGCCTCGGCGCGCAGCACGCCGGCCGTGAAGGCGCAGAGCTGGCTGGGCAGGTCATCCTTCCCCAGACCTTCGAACGGGCCTGCCGCCACGTGCCGGACCAGCACCCCGGGCGCCAGTTCGGCCACGGGCGGGAGCTCCGACGACGTCGCCCGGGTGAAGATCTCCACCTCGACGCCGCGCTGCGCCATCCGGATCGCGGTCTGGACGATGTAGACGTTCATCCCGCCCGCATCGCCGGTTCCGGGCTGTTCCAGGGGGGAGGTGTGGACCGACAGGACACTCACCCTGTTCGGCAGTACCGCATCCACAGCACCGCCGACGCGATCGCCACTCACGAAATCTTTCCTAGCACGCGGTCAGGTCCTTCACCCAGCAACCGGTTCGTCCGAAGCGTCCGTCGCCAGCAGCCCCATGAGCGCGCGCAGTGGATCAGCGGCGTGCCACCACCCGTCCGCATCGGGCCAGGCCGGGACCGTTCGGCGACCGGCGACGGGGCGCCGCACGTCGATCACCAGCTCGTCGTGCAGCAGCACCTCACCCGGCGGAACCGGGACCCCGAGTGTGTGGCATGCCACCACGACCTCCGCCAGTTCGGCCCAGCGGACCGGCCGGCCCGGGTCCGGCACCGCGGCAGAGACGACGTCGGACGCGAGCGGCAGGTCGAGCAGGTCGGCCAGCGCGGGGAGGTCACCGGGGCCGCCGCCGCCGACGAGCTCGGCGGCGGGCAGCACTGCGGCGAGCCACGGCGCGTCCAGCACCACCGCGTCGTCGACGTCGACGACCGTGCCGTCGAGCGCACGGACCCGCTGCGGCGGATCCAGCTCTGCGGGGTCGACCCGGCCGGCGGCGACGGCCGCGGCGAGCTCGGCGTGGGCGGCGGCGACCAGCGCGACGTCCGGGCGGCGGGCGGGATCGGACAGCCGGGCCAGCAGGTCGGCGGCATCGCGGGCGTCGGCCACCGCGAGGCCGGTCCGGACCCCGATCGCGGCGAGGAACGCCTCGTCCGGGACGGGCCCCGGGGCCGGGTCGTAGAGCTCCGCGAGCCCGGACGCCGATGCCAGCCGCCAGTACCCGGGGCGACGGCCGTCGAGCCGGGCGTGCACCGACAGCCACCACGCCGTGTAGCCGCCGTGCAGCACCGCGGCCCGGGTGTCCGGCTCGCCGGCCAGCAGCCGCAGCGCGGCCGGCCAGGCGTCGTCGGCCACCAGGTCGAGATCGCGAACCGCCAGCAGCCGGGCCGGCGGCTCGGTCAGGCCCTCCCACCAGCGGTCCTCGTCGTGCAGGTGGTGGCCGGGACCCGCCGGCTCCTCGTCGACGAGCACCGCGAACCCGTCCAGCACGCCGACGGCGGTCAGCACCGACCGCGGGATCCGCTGCGCCCAGGCCGCGTCGAGCACCCCCACCGGAACGTCCTGCGCCAGCAGCGAACGCAGCGCGGCGTCGGGCAGCATCAGCTCGTCGGCGCGGCCCGGCTCGCCGTCGTCGTCGCGCAGCGCCAGCGCGCCGAGCCACGGATGCCGCGCCGCGACCACGGATCCGACCTCGCCGATCAGGCCGAGCACGGCGTCGGCCAGCGGGCCGGTGTCCAGGCCTGCCTCGGCGTCGTCCACCGAGCGCTCGACGGCGTCGCGCAGCGCCGGGTGGTCGAGGACCCCGGCCGGGTCCGCCGGTGCCGCACCCAGCCGGGACAGCAGCGGATGGACGGCGCCGGGGTCGGCAATGTGCAGCCCGGGCAACCCGAGCTCGGCGAGCCGTGCGACGGGCCCCGCCGAAGGATCGCCGCCGGGCAGCAGCACCGAGGAGGGTCCGGCCACCGTGCGCCCGTCCGCGAGCGGCACCGGCAGCCCGCGCAGCTGTTCGATCAGGCCGGGGACGGTCTCGGCCGCCGGTGTCAGCGCCGCGTACACCGCCTGCCACCACGCCCCGGGCCGGCGCACGCCGAGCAGGCGGCCGACCAGCTCGTCGGCGCCGAGGCGGTGCACACCGAGTTCTGCGAGCACCCCGGCCGGCGCACCGGCCACCGCGTCCGGGGCGATCAGCCCGGCGAACGCCCCGTCGGCGCCGGCGAGCAGCTCGGCCAGCCCCTCGGCGCCCGGCAGGTCCAGCCATTCGGCGCGTCGCGGGGTGAGCTCGAGCCCGGCGGGGTCCGCGGCGGCGGGCAACCACGCGGCACCGCGCAGCGCGTCGAGCAGCACCGCGCGGATCCGGCCGTCGATCTCCGAACGGGGGAACCCCGGCACCGGGACGAGCCCCAGCCGCTCGCCCGGCGGCACCGCCCGGACCAGGTCCAGGTAGGCGGGCCCGGCCTCGGCGAGGATCCGGTCGGTGACCGGCCCGCCGCGGGTGCGACGCCGGTCGGGCTCGAGCGGGACGGTGGCGACGAGCCGGGCCGGCAGCGACATCCGTTCGGCGCTCGCCGTCGGCGCGTGCAGCACGTCGCCGGCGCCGGGATCGAGCGGCCGGGTCCGTCCCGTGGCGTCCACCGGGACCGCCCAGCAGACGGTCCAGTCTCGGCGCCCGCGCTGCTCGGTGGCCTGTGCACCGGCGTCGGCGGTGTCGAGCCGCCCGGCGCGACGGGCGATCGACCAGTGCCGCGGCTCCTCGCCGCCCTCGATGCGCACCGCGCCCCGGCCCTCGCAGACTCGGCGCAGCACCGTGTTCCCGACCGTGATCTCGGTCAGGTCGGGCAGCGCGAGCAGCAGGTCCGGCGCGGCGTCCAGGGCCGCGACCAGCAGCGCGGGACCGCCCACCCCGTCCCGCAACGGTAGCCGGACCTCGGTGTCGAAGCCCGCGGGCGGCGCGGGCTCGTCGGGTTCCACCGGCCAGGCCAGCCGCAGGATCGGCAGCTGCCCGCCGCGCCGGGCGAGCTCGGCCGCCGGCCCGGGCAGCGCGGCGACCGCGGCGGCGGTGCCGGCCCCGGAGAACCGGACACCGAGACCGGCACCGCTGACCACCCGGGGTTCACCGGACAGCGGCAGTACCGCGGCGAACCCGACGCCGAACCGGCCGACCGACCCGTCGTCGCGCTTGGCCGAGGCACGCAGCGACGCGAGCGCGGTGACCCCCGCGGCGTCGAGCGGGACGCCGGTGTTCGCGACCCGCAGCTCGCCGTCGGCCAGCGCGACGCGCAACCGGCCCGGGACTCCCGCGGCACGGGCCGCATCGGCGGCGTTCTGAGCCAGCTCGACGAACCACGCCTCGGCGTAGCCGCCGAGCAGCAGGTCCTCCTCGGCGTTCGCGTCCTCCCGGAACCGGGTCGGCGAGGATGCCCACGCGTCCAGCACCGCGGCGCGCAGCGCCGCGGTGCGGTACGGATCGGTGATCTCGGGGGCAGCCATCGAGCCGGTCAGGACCCGGCCGGCTCCAGGTCGACGCCGTCGTCGTAGACCAGCGCGGAGACGTGCACCGGCGAACCACCCTCGACCACGACGTCGGAGTGCGCGCCGCAGCCGAACTCGACGGACACCACCTTGCCGTCCGCCGGGCTGTACTCGTTGGCGCAGACCCCGAAGCCGGCCCGCAGCGAACCGGCCAGCGGGACGAAGAACGCACAGGTCCCGCACGTCCCCGGGGCGGCCTTCGCCATCGGCGCGGACGGGCCGTGCGGGCCGTCCTGCCAGCGCTGCGCGGCGTCCAGGCGGCCTTCGCGGCTCAGCACCCGGGTCCGGCCGAGGCCGATCTCGACGGCGACCTCCTCGACGGCCGGGTCGTCGGAGGCGAGGTGGGCAGGGACCAGCCGGTCGTCGTCGGGGTCGGTGGGCAGCAGGTCACCGACGCCGAGATCGCCGGGCCGGACCCGCTCGTTCCACGGCACCCACGTCGGCGCGACGAGGGCGTCCGGGCCGGGCAGGAGGACGACCTCGCTGACCGTCACCGGCTCGCCCTCGCCGGCGCAGGCCAGCGTGACGGCCCACCGCCAGCCCCGATAACCCGCATGCCGGGCGGCGAAGAAATGGGTGAGCGTGTTGTCGCTCTCCAGTCGGCTCTCGAGGTGCTCGCCGACGGATTCGACGGCGGCATCGGGCCCGATCTCGGTGCTCGCCTCGTCGATCGCGGCGGACCGGGCCAGCGCGACCGCGTCCGCGAGCAGACGCGGCGGGTCGAGGGTCGGAACGGCGCTCATCCTGCAAATTGTGCCACCCTGCCTCACCGTGACGGTCCGGCGTGCGTTGCTGGGGGCCCTCGCCCTCGTGATGGCGGGTTGCGGCGCCGCGCTGCCGCCCGCCGACGAGGGGTCGGCCGTCCCCGTACTGCGCCCGCAGGTCGTCGCGGAGCAGCCGCACGATCCGACCGCGTTCACCCAGGGCCTCGAGCTCGCCGGCGGGGTGCTCTACGAGGGCACCGGCCTCGAGGGCCGCTCCCAGCTGCGCGAGCTCGACCCGGTCACCGGGGGGCTGCGCCGGGCGGCCCCGCTGCCGGGCGTGCTGTTCGGCGAGGGCATCACCGTGGTGGGCGACCGGATCTGGCAGTTGACCTGGCGCGACGGTGTGGCCCTGGAATGGGACCGGCCGGCGTTGCGGCTGCTGCGCCAGGTCCCGTTGCAGGGCGAGGGCTGGGGGCTGTGCCACGACGCCGCCGCGGGACGACTGGTCCGCAGCGACGGCACCGACCGGTTGCGCTTCCACGATCCGTCGACGTTCGCCGAGACCGGATCGGTGCGCGTGACGCTCGACGGCCGGCCGGTCCCGGAGCTGAACGAGCTGGAGTGCGTCGACGGTCAGGTCTGGGCCAACCTCTGGCGCACCGAGCGGCTCGTGCGGATCGACCCGGGCAGCGGGCGGGTGACGGCGGTGGTCGACGCCACCGGGCTGCTCGACGCCCGCCGCCGTGCCGGCACCGACGTGCTCAACGGCATCGCGGCGGTCGGCGACGGCGAGTTCCTGCTCACCGGCAAGCTGTGGCCCGCGATGTTCCGGGTCCGATTCGTCCCGTGACGCGCCCACCCGCCTCGCGCAGGTCATCCCGGACCGCCGTGGGTCAGAATGTGGGCGTGACCCGGTCCGGTTCCTTCCAGCCCCGTCGGGGGCGCCGCGCAGGTGGGCGGCGGACCTGGGTGAGGGTCGACGGCGAGCTCACATCGGCGTCCATGCCGGCGCCGGACCCCGCCCCCTCGGTTCCCGAGCCGCCGGCCGACGACGTGGCCCCGCCGGGGCCCGGCCCGCTGCCCCCGCGTACCACGTCCGAACCGTTCGTCCCGCGCCGCTACCCGTGGCACGACGACCCGGACTACGACCCGGCGGAGCACCGCCGCAATCCCCCACCCGCCCCGCAGTGGCGGCCCCCGCCGTCGGACCTGCCGCCCGGCCCGCCCCCGGGGGCCGGCTGGTCCGGCCCCGACGACGAGCCCCCCGCGGCGGAGCCGGAGCCCCCCACCCGCAACGGCCCCCGCATGCCGCGCAAGCTCACCGTCACCCGGGTCGCCGCGATGCGCAGCCGGCAGATCACCGAGAACGGGATCCGGGCGTTCCGGCGCGCGGCGACGGCCGACGGCGCCGACCGGTCGGGGCTGACCGCCCTCACCTACGCCACGATGATGACCTACGCGGTCGACGCCGCGGTCGCCGTCGCGCTGGCCAACACGCTGTTCTTCGCCGCCGCGACCGCGGAGAGCAAGACCAACGTCGCGCTCTACCTGGCGATCACAGTTGCACCGTTCGCGCTGGTCGCCCCGGTGATCGGACCGCTGCTGGACCGGCTGCAGCGGGGCCGGCGCGCGGCGCTGGCGGTGTCCTTCGGCGGCCGCGCCGTGCTCGCCGTGGTCATGGCGCTCAACTACGACAACTGGGTGCTCTACCCGGCGGCGCTGGGCACGATGGTGCTCAGCAAGTCCTACGTGGTGCTCAAGGCGGCGGTCACCCCCAGAGTGCTGCCCGAGAAGATCACCCTGGTCACCACGAACTCACGGCTGACCGCGTTCGGGTTGGCGTCCGGGGCACTGTTCGGCGGGATCGGCGCCGGGGTGGCAGCCCTGTTCGGCTCCGAGGGCGCCCTGTTCTACACCGCCGTGCTGGCCGTGGTCGGGACCCTTCTGTGCCTGCGGATCCCACGCTGGGTCGAGCTCACCGCCGGGGAGGTACCGGCCGCGCTGCGCTCCACCAAGCGGGGCCGGCGCCGGCCGACGGGCCGCCACGTGCTGGTTGCGCTGTGGGGCAACGGCTCCATCCGGGTGCTCACCGGCTTCCTGACCCTGTTCGTCGCATTCGTGGTCAAGGCCCGGACCGAGGAGGACCCGGCGCGCCAGCTGATCCTCATCGGCATCGTCGGGGTGGCGGCGGGGCTGGGAGCGTTCATCGGCAACGCGGTGGGCTCCCGGCAGCGGTTCGGCCACGCGGACGCGGTGGTGCTGGCCGCCGTCACGGCGGCGTGCACGTTCGCCGTCGTCGCCGCGGTGCTGCCCGGGATCGTCACCGCGGCGATCGTCGGGCTCGTCGCCGCGACGTGCAGCGCCCTGGCCAAGGTCTGCCTCGACGCCGTGATCCAGCGCGACCTGCCCGAGGAGTCCCGGGCGTCGGCGTTCGGGCGGTCGGAGACGGTGCTGCAGCTGGCCTGGGTGTTCGGCGGCGCGCTCGGCGTCCTGCTGCCGCACTCCACGTTCTGGATCGGGTTCACCGTCGTCTCCGCGGTGGTGGCGCTCGCCGGCACCCAGACGGCGATGATCAGCCGGGGGCGCAGCCTGGTGCCGGGGATGGGCGTGCGCGCACCGCGGACCGATCCCCGGCCCGCCGCCCGCTGAGCCCGGCCCGTCGCTCCGTAGGGTGGGAGGCGTGTCCCGCCGCGCACTCTCGGCCCTGTTGTTCGTGTCCGTCCTGTTCCTGGCCGGCTGCGGATCGGACGCTCCGCCGCAGGTGACCTTCGCCGCGGGCGGGCAGGAGCGGACCACCGGCCCGGCGCAGTACTGCGACCTGCAGCTCACCGACTGCTCCGACGACGCCGGAGCTCAGGTGCGACTCCCGGTGCCGGCCGGCACCCCGGTCCAGGTGACGGTGCCCGACGCCGTCGCCGAGGCGCCCTGGCACGTCGTGTTCAGCTATCTCGACGCGAACGAGCAGGAGGTCAACGGGCGCAGCCCGGTGTTCGCGCCGACGCAGCAGCAGGACTACTCCCTGCAGCTTCCCGACGCGACCGACCGGCTGCTCACCGCGCAGGTCCAGGAGTTCGGCCCGGCACCGGTCGCCAACCCCGAGACCGGCGAGGTGGACTTCCCGGTCCGCGGCAGCTGGGTGCTGGTCGCGGACCGGGTCTGACACCCGCTCGGCGGATCAGCCGTCCAGATCCCGGGCGACAGCCCGCACGACCTCGGCGGCGAGCTTGCACGTCTTGCGATCGGGGTAGCGGCCACGGCGCAGGTCGGGCTGCACCTTGGAATCCAGGAGCCGGATCATGTCCTCGATCAGGCCGTGCAACTCCTCGGCCGGGCGTCGGGTCGCCTCGACCACGGAGGGCGGCGCGTCGACCAGCCGCACGGACAGCGCCTGCGGGCCACGCCGGCCCTCGGCCATCCCGAACTCGACCCGCTGACCGGCCTTCAGCCCCTGCACCCCGGCCGGCAACGCGGCCTTGCGAACGTAGACGTCCTCGCCACCGTCCTGGGCGAGGAACCCGAAGCCCTTGTCGGCGTCGTACCACTTGACCCTGCCGGTCGGCACCTAGCTCACCTGTTCCTCGATCGGTCCCCGCGTCGCACGACCCCCGCCGGATACCCGGCTCTCGCACGGCAAACGCGCCCCTGATGTCTGGTCCGCCGCACATTCGTGGTCGGCTCGCCGAGCGACACCGGGACGCGCGTGTGCAAGCCTAGCGCCGAGTCGGCCATCAGCCCAGCGCCCAATGCGACGGACCGCAAGCGGCCGAGCGGCGGCTTGCGGACCGTCGCCGCGTGAGGGATCAGGCGTTGCGGACGGCGGCCGCCTCGCCCAGGTCCAGCATCTCGACCGAGCGTTCGCGCATCTCCACCTTGCGGACCTTGCCGGTGACGGTCATCGGGAACTCGTCGACGACCACGACGTAGCGCGGGATCTTGTAGTGCGCGAGCCTGCCGGCGGCGAAATCACGGACGGCCTGGGCGGTGAGCTCCTCGGCGCCCTCACGCAAGGTCACCCAGGCGCACAGCTCCTCGCCGTAGCGGGCGTCGGGCACCCCGATGACCTGCGCGTCCATCACGTCGGGATGGGTGTAGAGGAACTCCTCGATCTCGCGCGGGTAGATGTTCTCCCCACCGCGGATGACCATGTCCTTGATCCGGCCGGTGATGTTGACGTACCCGTCGGAGTCCATGATCCCGACGTCACCGGTGTGCATCCAGCGCGCGGAGTCGATGGCCTCGGCGGTCTTGTCCGGCTGGTTCCAGTACCCGAGCATCACCGAGTAGCCGCGGGTGCACAGCTCCCCCGGCTCGCCGCGGGGCAGCGTCAACCCGGTCTCCGGATCGACGATCTTGACCTCGACGTGCGGGTGCACCCGGCCGACGGTGGACACCCGAACCTCCAGTGAGTCGTCCGCGCGGGTCTGGGTGGACACCGGGGAGGTCTCGGTCATCCCGTAGCAGATCGTCACCTCGGTCATGCCCATCCGGTCCACGACCTGCTTCATCACCTCCACCGGGCACGGCGAGCCGGCCATGATCCCGGTGCGCAGGCTGGACAGGTCGTAGGACTCGAAGTCGGGGTCGTTGAGCTCGGCGATGAACATCGTCGGCACCCCGTAGAGCGACGTGCAGCGCTCCTGCGCGACGGCGGCCAGGGTGGCCTTGGGGTCGAAGCCCGGTGCCGGGATGACCATGGTCGCGCCGCTGGAGGTGCAGGCCAGATTGCCCATCACCATGCCGAAGCAGTGGTAGAAGGGCACCGGGATGGCCACCCGGTCATCAGGGGTGTAACCGCAGATCCGGCCCACGAAGTAGCCGTTGTTGAGGATGTTGTGGTGGCTCAGCGTGGCGCCCTTGGGGAAGCCCGTGGTGCCCGAGGTGTACTGGATGTTGATCGGGTCGTCCGGGCTGAGTGCGGCCTGGGCCTGCGCCAGCGCGGCGCGATCGCCCGCGCGACCGGCCTCGACGAGCTCGTCCCAGTCCGAGGTGCCGATCAGAACGACCTGGCGCAGCGCGTCGCAGCGCGGCCGGACCTCGGAGATCATCCCCGCGTAGTCCGAGGTCTTGAAGCTCTTCGCGGCGACCAGCACCGAGATCCCGGCCTGGTTGAGCACGAACTCGAGCTCGTGGGTCCGGTACGACGGGTTGATGTTGACCAGGATGACCCCGATCTTGGCCGTGGCGTACTGGACCAGCGTCCACTCCGCCAAGTTCGGCGCCCAGATGCCCAGCCGGTCGCCCTTGCTCAGACCGGCTGCGAGCAGGCCCATCGCGACCGTGTCGATCTCCTCGCGCAGCTGCGCGTAACTCCAGCGCCGCCCCGTGGCCGCCTCGATCATGGCCTCCGCGTCCGGCAGGGCGGCGGCGGTCCGGTCGAAGTTGTCGCCGATCGTGTCGCCCAGCAGCGGCACGTCGGAGGCGCCGGAGGCGTAGGACGGAACGGCAGGGGCGACGCCAGCGGAAGTCACGGCGTTGTACTCCTCGTGCGGTCGGTCGGCCCGCGCGGACCGGCCGGGGACTCCAGGCGGTCTGCGGACCGATGATGATCCTGTGATCCGAGCCATATCCTGCGACGGGAGGTGGGTGGCACGCCACCTCCATGTGGGGACTCGGCCGGAAACCCGCTCGTCCACGGGCGTTACCCTCGATGGATGCACGACCCCCGCGTCCTGCTCGATCCCGCCACCGACGCCGTGCGCCGGCTCGCCCGGCGTGGCTACCACCTCGACCTCGCGCAGCTGGAGAAGCTGCTCGGCGGCCGTAACTCCGCCATCCAGCGGGGCGACGAGGCACGGGCGGAGTCCAAGCGGATCGCGTCCGCGGTGAGGAATGCCTCGCCCGAGGAGCGCCCCGCCCTGGTGGAGCGAGCGCGCGAGCTGAAGGCGACGGTCACCGCCGCCGAGGAGGAGCACAAGGCCCTCGAGGCCGAGCTGCAGGACTTCCTGCTCGGCGTCCCGAACCTGCCGGCCGACGAGCTGCCCGACGGCTCGTCCGACGACGACGCCGAGCTGGTCCGGACCTGGGGCGAGCCGGCGCAGCCCGACTTCACCCCGCTCGACCACGTGGATCTCGGCGAGAAGCTGGGCATCCTCGACCTGCCGCGCGCCACCAAGCTCTCGGGCCCGCGGTTCGCCGTGCTGCGCGGGCAGGGCGCGGCGCTCGAGCGGGCGCTCGGCCGGTTCTTCCTGGACCTGCACACCCGCCGGCACGGGTACACCGAGTACTCGGTGCCCACCCTCGTCACGCGCGCGACGATGACCGGCACCGGCCAGCTGCCCAAGTTCGAGCAGGACCTGTTCCGGACCGAGGTGGCCGATCGGGAACTGTTCCTCATCCCGACCGCCGAGGTGCCGCTGACCAACCTGCACGCCCGCGAGACCCTCTCCCTCGCCGACCTCCCGCTCGCGTACACCGCGCAGACGCCGTGCTTCCGCTCGGAGGCGGGCTCCTACGGCCGCGACACCCGCGGGCTGATCCGCCTGCACGAGTTCTCGAAGGTCGAACTGGTGCGCATCGTCGACGCGGAGCGCTCCCGGGAGGAGCTGGAGATCCTGCTCGGCCACGCCGAGGCCGTGCTGCAGGAGCTCGGGCTGGCCTACCGGGTGGTCAAGCTGGCCGCAGGCGACATCGGGTTCTCCGCCGAGTTCACCTACGACATCGAGGTGTGGCTGCCCAGCCAGGGCCGCTACCGGGAGATCTCCTCGGTGTCGGACTTCGGCACGTTCCAGGCCCGCCGGGCCGGGATCCGGACCCGGGCCAAGGACGGCAGCCGCGGTTTCGCGGCCACCCTCAACGGCTCCGGGCTGCCCGTCGGCCGGACCCTCGTGGCGATCCTGGAGCAGGGTCAGCAGGCCGACGGCTCGGTGCGCATCCCCGAGGCCCTGGTGCCCTACACCGGCTTCGACGTCCTCACCCCGGAGCAGTGAGCCCGGGGCCCGGCGACGTGCGGAGATGACGGTCTGCGTGGCCATCGAGGACGTGTTCTGGCGGTTGCACGACGGCCTGCCCCGGCAGGCCCCGGGCTCCGACGCGACCACCCGCGCCCTGCTCCGGCTCGCGCGGCAGCTCCCGCCGCAGCCTCGGACGCTGGACATCGGCAGCGGTCCGGGGCGCGCAACCCTCGTGCTCGCCGGGGACGCGGATGCGCAGGTCACGGCCGTCGACACGCACGAGCCCTTTCTCGGTGAGCTGCGGGCAGCCGCAGCCGCAGCCGGGCTCGCGGACCGCGTCGCCACCATGACCACGCCCATGGAGCAGCTGGACCTGCCGGATGGCAGCGTCGACCTGATCTGGGCCGAGGGATCGGTCTACCTGATGGGGTTCGATGCCGCGCTCCGCGCATGGCGACGGCTCCTGTCCCCGGGCGGCGCGCTGGTGCTCACCGAGGCCGAATGGCTCACCGAGACCCCGTCGGACGCGGCGCGCGCGTTCTGGTCCGAGGCCTACCCGGCGATGCGGACCACTGCGGACAACGTCGCCGCCGCGATGAGCGCCGGTTGGACGGTCGGCGCCGTGTACGTGCTGCCCGAGTCCGACTGGTGGGACGAGTACTACACAGTTCTCGAGGACCGGTTGGCCACGCTCGATCGCTCGGACCCCGACCAGGCCGCCGTCCATGACCTGGAGTCACGGGAGATCATGATGCGTCGGGCGCACGGCGCCGACTACGCCTACACGGGATACGTCCTGCGACCGCGCTGATCCCCTGATCCGGTGGCGCTACAGCCCGCCGGTGTAGAGAAGCCGGTTCGGGGTGCCACCCGCGTTGCCCCCGGAGACGACGCCGGTCGTCGACCGGTCCAGGATCCACTGCCGGACGGTGGCGCTCGGCGCCTCACCGAAACGCTCCTTGTACAGCGCCGCGACCCCGGCCACGAACGGTGCGGCCATCGACGTGCCGGTGTAGGACGCCGTCGCGCCACGCGGGGTGGTCGAGACGATGCCGGTGCCGGGGGCGTAGAGGCCGACGCACGACCCGGTGCTCGAGCTCGACGCCCGCCGGTCGTCGATCGTCGCGTTGGCGACGACGAGCACGCCGCCGGCCGCCCGGGGCGCGACCGAGCAGTCGTTCGCGCCGGTGTTACCGGCCGAGACCGCCACGAACACCCCGGAGGCGACGAGCTGGGACACCGCCGAGATCAGCACGTCCGACTCGCCGTAGCTCCACGACATCACGGCCACCGACCGGCCGTCGCTGTTGCGCGCGACCCAGTCGATGCCCCCGAGCAGCGACGACAGCGTCCCCGATCCGTTGCAGTCGAGGACCTTCACCGACCGCACCTGGGCCTGCTTCGCGACCCCGTAGGTCTGCGACGCCGCGATCCCGGCGACGACGGTGCCGTGCCCGTCGCAGTCCCCGGAGGTGTCGTCGATGGTGTTGGTGCCGGGCTGTGCCCGCCCGCCGAAGTCCGGGTGCGTGACGTCGACGCCGGTGTCGAGCACGTAGACGGTCACCCCCGCGCCGGTGGCCTGGGTCGCGTATCGGCCGTCGAGCGGCAGGTTGCGCTGGTCGATGCGGTCGAGGCCCCAGTTGCGCGGGTCGTCCTGGGTCGCCTCGGTGTCCGACAGCCGGATCGACCGCGGCTCGAGCGGGCTGATCCGCCGGTCCTCCTCGACGCCGAGGACTCCGGGCCGGTTGCGCAGCCCGTCGACCTGCGCGCGGGTCAGGCGAGCGGCGAACCCGGCCACGGCCTGGCGGAAGACCATCGTGGGCTCGACCCCGATCGCGTCGGCCGCCTGCGTCGCCTCGGCCTCGCTACGGGCGTGCACGACATAGTCCGCGGGTTCGGTGGCGGCCGGGTCCGGGGTCACGGGAAGCGTTTCCTGCGCGAAACCGCTGGACGGCCCGAGCAGCGCAGCGGCGAGCTGGAGGGCCATCACCGCGGGGACGACCCGCAGGAGCAGTCGCGTCACGGAAAGCGACGCTACGGGCGGTTCGGGCGCGAAACCAGAGACACGATCGGGGCAGGTGATGCCGATGTGCAAGATGTGACAGCACAGGGTACTGGGTTCTGCGCCGTCCGGGTGGCCCAGTCTGCGCATCGCGGCCCACCGGCCGACGCGCGACCCGTGGAGGACGCCACCCACCGGGCATCGTCCCGCCGACGATCATGCAGCAGGTGCGCCCATGCTGCCCGGTGTAGCCGGGTCCGGCCCCACACACCCGTTCTCACCTGCGGTGATTCACCCGAATCAGGTGGGGCCACCGGCGCTCGGACGTCATCAACGTCCCCGCAACGTCCCGCGCTCGAGGCACCGATCAGGGAGCCGCCGCATGCGCCTGTCCATCCGCAACCAGTAATCCGGGCGGTGACGCCCGGATCAACTGCTCGCCGCGTGGATGGACACCTCGGTGGCCTTGACGACGAACCACAGCGCCGCGCCCGGTTCGGCCTCCAGGTCCGCGACCGCAGCCGGCGTCACGTCGGCAGCCAGTCCGTCGACCCATTCTGGACCGCCGTCGACCGCGCCGGCACGCAACCGCACCACGTCGCCCCGCGGTTCGACGGCCGCCAACCGGATCGGCAGCAGGTTGCGCGGGCTGCCGTGCGGCGGCTCGGCGTAGACGGCCACCGCCGAGGGCGGGAACACCGCCACGGCCCGCTCCCCTGGCACCGTCGCGCCGTCGTTGCGGCCCGACACCACCGTCCGGTCCTCGGTGCACAGCCCCTGCGCACATGCGGTTCCGGGCACGAGGTCCAGTCCCGCGATCCGCGCGGTGAACGGGCTGCGCGGCCGGGTCAGCACGTCCCGGGTCGGGCCCTGTTCGACGACCTCGCCGCCGGTCAGCACGACCACCCGGTCGGCCAGTACCAGCGCGTCCAGCGCAGAGTGGGTGACCAGCACCGCGGTCTGCTTGGCGTCGCGGATCATCCGGCGCAGCAGCGAGCGCATGGCCGGGGTCGCGTCCACGTCGAGCGCCGCGAGGGGCTCGTCGAGCAGCAGCAGACCCGGCCCGGGGGCCAGCGCGCGGGCGAGCGCGACGCGTTGCTGCTGGCCGCCCGACATCTGCGCCGGCCGCCGGTCGGCCAGCGGGGCGACGTCGACGTCGGCGAGCAGTTCGCGGGCCCGCCGCTCGGCCTCGCGCCGGGGCACACCCGCCGCCCGGGGCCCGAACGCGACGTTGCCCACCGCCGAGAGGTGCGGGAACAGCAGCGCCTGCTGGGCCAGCAACCCGACCCCGCGGCGGTGCGCGGGGACGTGCACGCCGGTCGCGGTGTCGGTGACCACCGTGCCGCCCACCCGGACGTGCCCGGCGTCCGGGCGCAGCAGCCCGGCCAGCACCCCGAGCAGGGTGGACTTACCGGCGCCGTTCGGGCCGAGCACCGCGAGCACCTCGCCGGGTTCCGCCGCGAGGTCGACGTCGAGGCTGAACCCGGGACGTTGCAGGCTGATCGCGGCGTCGAGACCGGGGACGGCGCCGCCCAGCTCACCGGGACTCATCGGACCCCTTCGACCGTCCGCGGCCGCCCGACCGCGATCACCACGATCGCCACCACGACGAGCAGCAGCGACAGTGCCACCGCAGCGTCCACGTCGCTCTCCCGCTCCAGGTAGACGAGCAGCGGCAGGGTCCGCGTGGTGCCCTGCAGGCTGCCGGCGAACGCGATCGTCGCCCCGAACTCCCCCAGGCAGCGAGCGAAGGCCAGCACCGCTCCCGACGCGAGCCCCGGCAGCACCAGCGGCACCGTGACCCGCCGGAACGCCAGCGTGGGCGAGGCCCCGAGGGTCGCGGCGACGGCCTCGTAACGCTGACCCGCGGTACGAAGCGCACCCTCCAGGCTGACCACCAGGAACGGCATGGCCACGAACGTCTGCGCGAGCACCACGGCCGCGGTCGTGAACGGCACCGTGATGCCGAATGCGAGGTCCAGCCCCCGTCCGACCAGCCCCGTCCGCCCGAGGAGGAACAGCAGCGCGAGCCCGCCCACCACCGGTGGCAGCACCAGCGGCAGCAGCACCACCGAGCGCAGCATCCGCAGGCCCCGCAGCCGGCCGCGGGCCAGCACCACCGCCAGCGGGCCACCGAGCACGATGCACAGCAGCGTCGAGATCGCGGCGGTGATCAGCGAGAGCCGGAGCGCGTCCAGGGCGGCGTCGCTGAGCAGCAGTTCCGGCATCCGCGGCCAGTCCGCCTTGATCAGCAGCCCCAGCACGGGGAGCACGATCAGCGCGAACGCCAGCCCCGCGGGGAGCCACAGCAACCGGGGCAGTCCGACTCCGGTGTCGTGGCGCCGGTCGGGCGCGCACCGCCTGCGGCTGCGTGACGCCTGGTCGATCGTGGCCGTCACGTCCGGCACACCGTCTCCGTCGCGGGCCGGGTCACGGCGCACCGAATCCGGCAGCCTGCAGCGTCCCCTGCCCCGACCCGCCCGTCACCAGATCCTGGAACTTCTGCGCCAGCGCGGTCTGGGGAGCGCCCTGCACCACGGCGATCGGGTAGTTCGTCGGTGCCTGGGCGGCCTCCGGGAAGCTCACGCCCTGCACGGTGCCCTTCGCCGCGATCACATCGGTGGAGTAGACGAGTCCGGCGTCGGCGTTGCCGGTACGCACCTTGCCCAGCGTGGACTTGACGTCCGACTCCTCGCTGACCGGCGTCAGCGTCACCCCGGTGGCCTTCTCGATCTTCTCGGCGGCCGCACCGCACGGCACCTGCGGCGCGCACACCACGACCTTGAGGTCCGGCCGGGCGAGGTCGGCGAAGGACGCGATGCCCTTCGTGTCCCCCGGCGGGGTCGCGATCTGCAGCACGTTCGTGGCGAAGACGGTCGGCGCGCCGGTGGCCAGCCCCGCGTCGATGACCGTCTTCATGGTCGCGTCGCCGGCCGCGGCGAACACGTCGGCCGGGGCTCCGTTGACGATCTGCTGGGCGAGGTCCGACGAACCGGCGAAGTTGAGCTTGACGTCGACGCCGGGGTTCCCGGCCTCGAACTGCTTCTCGAAGGCGGTGAACGCGTCGGTCAGGGAGGCGGCCGCGAACACGTTCAGCGTCCGGTTCCCGGACGACGCGGCGTCTCCCGCGCCGGCGCCCGGCCCACCACCGCAGCCGGCCAGCACCATGCACAGCCCGGCGACGAGACCGGCGAGCACGCGGATCCTCACGAATGACCTCCCGGCGTCTCGATGACGACGTTCGTCGACTTGATCACCGCGACGGCGAGCGACCCGGGCTCCAGGCCGAGCTCGCGGACGGCCTCACTGCTCATCAGCGTCACCACCCGGTACGGCCCGCACTGCATCTCCACCTGTGCCATCACCCGGTCGGCCAGCACGGCGGTGACGAGCCCGACGAACCGATTGCGCGCCGAGCGCCCCACATCGGACGGATCGGGCGGGGTGTGCGCGTGCTCGCGGGCGAACGCGGCGAGCGCGGCACCGTCGATGACCTTGCGGTTGGATGCGTCCGGCTGGACCGGGAGCGTCCCCGCCTCGACCCACCGGCGGACCGTGTCGTCACTGACCCCGAGCAGCCGAGCGGCCTCGGCGATCCTGAACTGCGGCACGAGCGAAAGCATATGTCTGCGATTGCGACTTTCACCAGCGGTCGTCTCAGCGTGTGGTTTGCTGCGGGGCGTGGACTTCGAACCCAGCGCCGCGGCTGCCGACTACACCAAGAGGATGCGTGCCTTTCTCGACGAGAAGGTGCTGCCGGCGGAGCCGGCCTACGACGCCTGGCGCGCGGAGCGCCGCGGTACGCCGCAGGAGTGGGACCTGCCACCGGTCGTCGAGGAACTGAAGGCCGAGGCCCGCTCCCGAGGGCTGTGGAACCTGTTCCTGCCCAGCGTCTCGGGTCTGTCCAACCTGGAGTACGCGCCGATCGCCGAGGTCTCCGGCTGGTCGCCGGTGATCGCGCCCGAGGCGATCAACTGCCAGGCCCCCGACACCGGGAACATGGAGACGCTGCACCTGTTCGCCACCCCCGAGCAGAAACAGCTGTGGCTCGAACCGCTGCTCGCCGGCGAGATCCGGTCCGCCTTCGCGATGACCGAACCGGACGTCGCCTCGTCCGACGCGACCAACGTACAGACCACGATCCGCCGCGAGGGTGACGAGTACGTCATCTCCGGTAAGAAGTGGTGGATCTCCGGCACCGCCGACGAGCGCTGCAAGGTCTTCATCGTGATGGGGAAGACCGACCCGGAGGCCGCGGCGCACCGTCAGCAGTCGATGGTGCTGGTCCCGCGCGACACCCCTGGCATGGAGATCAAGCGTCACCTGCCGACGTTCGGCTACCAGGACCAGCACGGGCACTCCGAGATCGAGTTCCACGACGTCCGGGTGCCGGTGAGCAACCTGCTCGGCGAGGAGGGCGGCGGTTTCGCCATCGCGCAGGCCCGGCTCGGCCCCGGCCGCATCCACCACTGCATGCGGCTGATCGGGATGGCCGAGCGGGCCATCGAGGCGATGGTGCGCCGCGCGCAGTCCCGCGTCGCGTTCGGCCGGCCGCTGGCCGACCAGGGTGTGGTGCGCGAGCAGATCGCGCAGTCCCGGATCGAGGTCGAGCAGGCCCGGCTGCTGGTGCTCAAGACGGCCTGGCTGATCGACAGGTTCGGCGCGAAGGGCGCCGGGACCGAGATCGCCGCGATCAAGGTGATCTGCCCACGGATGGCCTGCGAGATCATGGACCGGGCCATCCAGATCCACGGCGGCGGCGGGATGAGCGACGACTTCCCCCTCGCCTACTTCTACACCTGGGCCCGCGCCCTGCGGCTGGCCGACGGGCCCGACGAGGTGCACCTTCGGACCGTCGCCCGCCAGGAGCTCGGCCGGCACAACTGACCCACGACGCCCGCAGGGCGACCCTCACCACTCGATCAGGGCTCGTTCACCCTGACGAACCGCTTTTGCGATCGCCTTGCCGGATCTTCTCCGCGGCTGCGGACACTATCGCCTCCCCAGCTCAGACTATGGGTAGACGTCGTCCGCGACGGTTACGCTCGTGCTGTGACGGCTACCGAGCTCGGGCTCCCAGCGCTGCGGGGGTCCACCACCCGAGACCCGGCCCGCCCCGACGACCCCCGGTTGATCGACGGGTTCGGCCGGGTGGCGACCGACCTGCGGATCTCGCTGACCGATCGGTGCAACCTGCGCTGCACCTATTGCATGCCCGCGGAGGGCCTGGAGTGGATGGACCGCGCCGAGCAGCTGACCGACGACGAACTGGTCCGGCTGATCGGCATCGCGGTCCGCGACCTCGGCGTGCACGAGCTGCGCTTCACCG
>NZ_JAHDTG010000054.1 GCF_018531475.1 Pseudonocardia mahuensis | reverse complement strand
CCCGGCCCCGGGCGCCCACCCGGCTCCCGCAACCGCCGGCCAGCACCCCGCTACGACGTCGGGAAAACCAGCACACACGACCGCGCCACGACCGCCCGGCAACAGAATCGAGGTTAAAGATCAAGCTCAGAACCCGGAGAAGCTTGGTGGCCAGGGGCGGGGTCGAACCGCCGACCTTCCGCTTTTCAGGTCGTTGCCTACCCCGTTGATCGCGCTCCGCGCCCGGTCCTGACCGGTCTCCCGACCGCTCCGTCCCCCATCGCCGCCGTCGCGTTGCCGTCAACGTAGCCGTCAACCGACGGCCTGGCGGCGACGCGTCATCACCCGGAACCGCTGCTGAGCACACGCGTGCTCCAGCGGCGGTTCCGCATGTCCGCATGCCCTGATCCGGCGTGCGCCGCCCTCGGCACCGACGGCCTCCTTCGAGAGGCCGCCGTCTTGTCCACTCCCCCGCACACCCCGGTCCCCGGCTCCGAGTCGGCGGACCCGACCGATCACACATCGACAGACCGCACGCCCGCTCTCCCGTCGGTGGCGGCCGTGGGAGCCGTGGCCGGCCCGCAGGCGCGGGCCGGAGGCAGGAGCGTCTGCGGGCCGGACGCGAGCGGACCGGCCGCGGCCCCGGCGGCAGCCGCGGGCCGGCCCGGGCTTGTTCTATGTGCCATATCGGGCCGGGACCCCGAACCGCCCCGGACCCCGGACACCGTGGATGGGCTGTGGTCCCCGGCGTTCCCCTCGCCCGAGCTCGTCGACGCCGCGGCCGCGCTGCTGCCCGCCGTCCGGGAACAGGCAGGCACGCTCGCCGAGGGGCCGCGCTGGGAGCTGACGGTCGGGCCCGGTATTTTCGCCGTCGCCACCCACAACTGGGCCCGCGCCGAACGCACCGCACAGCGTCAGGCCGAGGCCCGGCGCAAGGACGTGGACCTGGCCGTCGCCCACCACCTCGCCACCGGCGAGTGGAGCGACCCGCCGCCACGGGCACCCATCACCGGCTGGTCTCGCAAATCACGGGCACGGATGGTGCGACGGCTCTGCGAACTGGACTACACCCCGCTCTACGCCGCCGGCCGGCTCCCGGCGATGGTCACCCTGACCTACCCCGGGGACTGGGAGACCGTCGTCCCCACCGGCCCGGTGCTCAAGCAGCACATGAAGGCACTGCGCAAGCGCTACCTGCGGGCGTGGGGCGAGGACTGGGCGTGCGTGTGGAAGCTGGAGTTCCAGCGGCGCGGGGCCCCGCACGTCCACATGCTCTGCACCCCACCGCACGGCCTGTCACACACCACCAGCGAGCGCTTCCACGTGTGGCTGTCGCGGGCGTGGGCCGAGGTCGTCGACCACCCCGACCCGGAGCAGCGACGACGGCACGAGCTGGCCGGGACGGCGCTGGACTACCGGGAGGGTCTCCGCGCCACAGACCCGCGACGAGTCGCGGCGTACTTCTGCAAACACGGGATGCTGGCTGCGAAGGAGTACCAGCACCAGGTCCCCGAGGCCTGGCAGGAACCCGGTCGCGGACCGGGGCGGTTCTGGGGCGTATGGAGCCTCGACCGCGCCACCCGCACGCTCGCCGTCACCCCTGCCACCGGTGTGCAGGCCGGCCGCATCGCTCGCCGCTGGGCACGCGCACAGGGGCGAGCACAGCAGACGTGGAAGATGCGTGTTGAGCAGTCCACCGGGCGCGTCCGATACCGGCGCTCGCGGTCGCGGGTGAAGCTGATGACCAACGGTGGCCGGGGTTGGATCGCGGTCAACGACGGGCCGGCGTTCGCCGCTGGCCTCGCCCGCTACCTCGACCAACTCGGCCACTGCTCAACAGGAAGCCGGCTGTCTTCTGTCTCCCCGTCGGCCAGGTCCCCCGAGAGCACCTCCGGTGGGCGGGTCCAGGTGGAGCACCCGACGCGCTGAACGACCTGGACCCGCCCACCGGAGGTGCTACCGCCGCAGGTGGCCGGCGGGGAGGCACCCTCCCCGGAGGTCGCCCGGGGTGTGGGGCGCGGCGAGCGCCCCAGCCATCATAGGTTCGCGCTATCGGGCAAAACCAGTCCAGCGTACTTTAGCGAGTTTCCGTCGATCTCATCGAAGCTATATTCTGCCGCAGTGATCATCAGCGTCTCACGCACTAGCGGATCGTCCAGCTTCCGCAACTCGCCGCAATTTATCAGACCGCTTTCTCCAGAAGCAGACCATTTGACGATTTGTCCCCTGTCTCCCACTTCAAATTCAAGATTCTGTGGATTCTGGACCGCCTCGACCCTTCCAGGGCGAACATAGGCGACTAGCTGCCCGAAAACATCCGCGACAAGCTCGATCAGCGTATGTGCCGACCCGAACGATAGGCAGTAATCTTTCGCGCGCTCCGGAAGCTGCTCGACACAGCGACCTTCAACTTGCTTGCGGTACGCATTACGTTGCATTGCCAACGTCCCAGCCTCCGCGGTGACGCGATCGTCGGAAAGTTCATCGCGAAGCCTAGTTCTCATTCGAGTCAACGCTTCCCGATCGCCAGATGTCAATGACGCAAAAGCGTGATCATGCTTCTTTATCTCATCCGTTTCCGCAATTCGGGAACGGAGATGCTCGCAGCAGTGCACAAATTCTCTCGACGCCTCGCGCGAAGGACGGATGCCGGGCCACAGGTTCGACAGAATTTGCGGAGGTATCGATTGCTGATTGATCTGATTCAATCGGATCTCGCGGATCCACCGAAGATGCCAAGTGAACTCTTGCGTCGTTAAACGCGTACCTTGAACTAGCTGCAGCGCTGGCAACAATGGATAACCCGACATGCAAGACCGTATCCACTCGAACAAGAACTGATTTGCCCTCTCTACAGCGCTGGCAGCATCCAGAAACTCGGTGAATCCTGCCACATTCCAGTCGACATCGCCTGCGAGTTCACCAAAAGCTGGTATTAGGTGTGCACAGCGGAGCGGTTTCGCTCCAATTTCAGCACCCGAGGCTTGCAAGGATTGCAGCTGATAGCCAAGTGTAGACAAACCCGAAAGATAGTTGTTCTGTGGGAGTTCCCTTACGAACTCACGAACAGACGGACTCAGCTCCCATTGGTCAGCAAGTTCGACTGCACTCTGCCATAGGTTTTCAGAAGTCATCAGTGACTCCTTACCTGTCGACGGTCGCGCGCTTTGATCCATCCCTCTACTCCGAGTCGCTTCAGCCCATCGATCACGCGTTCAGACGCTGCTCGGCGAGGGGGTTGAGACAAGATCACGTCAACCGAGGACGAGTTCCAGTGATCTACCACACTGTTCTCAGAATTGACACTGTCGAAGTACGAATCCTTGGCTACCTCGACAGAAGTTTCAATTGATCGACGGACTCTCAAACCTCGACTCGGAACAGATTTCTGCTCACTGATTGTTTCTCTAATCAATATCGTTCGACCAAGGGGCTCCACCTGATCTAACAGCTGAGAGCGAGCGAAACCCGTGAATGCTTCATCAATTATGGAGCGAGCTAGTCTTTCTGTTTCAAGCAAGTGCGTGCGGATCAGTTCAGCATCTTCGCTGGCCGATACCGGGGGATAGTAGGCGGACTGCGATCCGCCGTCATCGAGATGAGACCGGATCTTCCTCCCCCAAATCTGCGTCATTACGTGTAGCGGCCCGCCTTCGACCTGAATTCCCCCAAAGGTCTTCAACGCTGAAGGTCCGCCATTGTGCTCACTAAGCCAGCGGCCATCCGGCTCGTTGGTGTCGATAAAGAAAATGCGACCTCTACGGTCCTCGAAGTAATCGAAATCCGGGTTCTGCTGTTGCACGGTCTCAATCATGGCAAAGTAATCTCGAATATATGCAGCCGAAGCCGCGGTGAACTGGCGCCTGTCGTAAACGGACAGACGAATAGCCAGGAATGGCATGGACCGCAAGAGAATACTTGCTAGGTCGTGGCCCACTCCATCGATCTCTGCGAGAAATATCAGCCTCTGCTCGTCGGAAGAAGCAGCACCTTCTGGGATGCCTGAGAGGCCACGAGCAATAGCTTGAGCTGATAAGAAGTCGGCAAACGAGTCATGGAGAGCTGCGACCGCACCAGAGTGACCGAAGTTCCGAACCAGGCCAATTCGCCGCAGGTCCTCGTCCGCGCTGCTGGCGGTGAGCTCCGGACCCACTATATCGGCGATTGGCTCAATCGCTCGACGAAGACGCAGGCGCCAGTCAAAATGGTCAGAGTACCTTTTCTGCTCGTCAAGCAGAGAGCTGAATGCGGTTCCCGCCACCGCGAGTAGGAGATCAAGATGGCCGTAGTTGCATCGCTCTGCTAACGCTTCTAAGAATTGGCGGTACACAGCTGCGCGCGACGCGATCTCTTGTCCCTGGAGAGCAAGAGAAGCGGCCATTCTGAAGAGCAGCGGGTTTCGGGCACCATCGCCCAACGATCGACTAATCCACCGAACAACTTGATTGCTCTCGACGCCCGCGATACTCTCGCTCTCAGCAATTTGGTCAACTATCCAGCGTTGATCCGCTTGAGACAGGTGGGAAATAGTTACGTCTTTAACGTCAGAATCGTTGGGGAAGCCGAAGCGCAGGGCTACTCTATCTCTACCAGCCAAAATCACGTTACACCCGCGGCCGTCTTGGCTGCGGAATATGAGACTTAGCTCCTGCTTGAGACTCATCCGTTGCTCGTGGGGGAGTTCCGAGAACCCGTCAATCGCCAGAACGGCTTGATGATCGGCAAGGATGTCGCGCCCCGCCCTTGCACTGACCGAACGTCCTGCGATTAACGATGCGCCACCCGCGACGAGCAGTGGTAGCTGCCCTTCGACGTAGAGCTCGGCCCGACCTATAACGAGAACTGTCCCAGCTCGTGCTAGTTCTCTCCGTAGCTGCTCTAGAGTGGTTGATTTGCCACAACCCGTATCACCGAAGAGCGCAACCTTCTTTAGGCTCGCTAGATCGGCGGCAGAAAGTTCTTCGGAGTCGCCGGCCCGAGAGACTAATTCTGCGTACCGCAGTGCGAGCGGAGTGCTATCAATTTCGGTGAGACCCAATTGCACCAGGGCTGGGTCCGTTCGCGATGCGCTCACTGCAGCAGTAAGGTAGGCGTTCCGATTGCCTTGGTCCCAGCCGCCGATGGGAAGGTTCTCCTCATCAACACCGATGACCGCGGCAAGCTGCGCCTTTGACAGGAGTCGATCTCTACTATTTGGACGACTTGCAACCTTGAGTAGAAACCGATACAATGCATTCGTCGCGTTCTGCGCAGCGTCTGCTGACTCAGCGGCGGTCACTGGCGCAGGGAGGAGAGTTGCTATTAGGTGAACCGCCTGGTCGAATAGCGCATCTCCTGATGCCACAGTATCTATTACAGCGGCGTTCCTCAGGCCATCCATGTGTTCCTGACTCAGGCTCTGGCCAAAAACTTGCTCGATGCCCGCGTAGTTACCGTCTGAGGCGTCGCGCAGCGCGTTTCGAAGCAGTTGACCTGTCGGACCAAGTCGACCATCCGTCACCAGTTCAAATCTTGCGTCCTTAACAGATACCGATAGCCACCGCTCGAAAATCTCTTTAAGCTCTGCTCGGCCCCACGTGTACTCTGGTTGCCGAGCCTTTGCTTGCCGGCCTACAATCAGGCGTTTATCTGCGTCCAGCACTTCGATATCCACTACGTCGTGGACACCTTCCACTCTCAAATAGTGCTTTAGCGGATCGGTCAGGACCTCATAAGCAGCTGAGAGCGAAAGGGCGTTCTGGAATACAATTCCACGGACCGTGTCGGAGCCAGCCACAGAGTCTCGCTTTCGCTTAGAATTGCCTGTAGCAGTTGAGACGAGCTAAGGGATAATTTCTACTCCATCGTGCGTCCTGACTGCAACACCGGCTCCCGACAACGCGTCCAAAACTCTGATTGCGAAAGCTGGATTCATGGAGCGCTTGACTTCATCGGCGGGAATCCAGCGCACTTGGCGGGATTCCGCAGTTGGTTGCGCATTACCGCCAGCGGCGCTACACCGAAACACCAAAGCAACGATTCCGTGTTTCATATTTTTGTAGACGCCAGTAAGATTTTGGACTTCCACAAGCATTCCAGTTTCTTCGCGGATCTCCCGCTGGACCCCGTCATGGGGAGACTCATCGATCTCAAGTACGCCACCAGGCGGCTCCCACTGGTGGTTATCGCGCCGCTGGATCACCAGGACGCGGTCAAGATCATCAACAACAATGCCAGCCACGCTGACGGAGTGCTTGGGCGTGTCAGACACTGAGTCCTCCGACGGGCGTGCGGTTCGCTACTGTTGCAGCGATCGTAGTCGTCTGGGTGTCTGGAGGAGTGTTGCTGCATCTCGGGACGCTCGACAGGTCCGACGACCGCCCTCCGTACCGTCAGATCGCGGACCAACTGCGTACTGCGATCGAAAGAGGCGATCTAGTCGCAGGCGACAAGCTTCCCTCGGAAGCCCAGCTCATGGAGCGCTACGAGGTCGCCCGCATGACCGCCCGCCAGGCGATCCAGGAGCTTCGCTCCGAGGGCCGGGTCGTCGCAGAGCAGGGACGGGGCGTCTTCGTCCGCCAGCCCGTCCAGGTCCGCCGCCTCGCCTCCGAGCGCTTCGCCCGCCGTCACCGCGAGGCCGGCCTCGCCGCGTTCGGTGTGGAGGCCGAGAAGACCGGCTTCACGCCACGCGTCGACCAACTGGAGGTCTCGACCGCTGCGCCGACCGACGAGATCCGCGACCGCCTGCGGCTCGGCGACGGCGAGGACGTCGTCATCCGGTCCCGCCGCTACCTGGCCGACGGGCAGCCCGTCGAGACTGCGGTCTCGTACGTCCCAGCCTCCATCGCGGTCGGCTCCCCCATCGTCTCCGATGACACCGGCCCCGGTGGCATCTACGCGCGCCTGGAGGAGCTGGGTCACGAGCTGGACCACTTCACCGAGGAGGTCTCGGCCCGGATGCCGACTGCCGACGAGCGGCGCCGGCTCCAGCTCACCGACGGCGTACCGGTGGTCGTCGTCCTTCGTACTGCTTACGACACGACCGGTCGCCCGGTCGAGGTCTGCGACACGCTCAAGGCCGCCCCCGCGTATGTCCTTGAGTACGACATTCCCGCTCGCTGACCTGGGCTGATCGGGTGGTCGTCGTCCTATGACGGCAACTCCTCTAGACACCTAAGTGTCTTGCGCTTACCGTTGAGCTTGTCTAGAGGACCAACGCCACGAGGTGATTCCAGTGCCGCAGATCTACGCCATCGACCAGGCCGCGACGTTCGAGCGCGTGCTCTGGCTGTCGAGCGAACCGAAGACCCGGTTCGGCTCCGACGTGCAGGAGACGTCGAAGGACGGGCTGCCGAAGTGGGAGGTCCAGCTCGTCGCAAGCTTCCGCCAGTTCGGCCGCTCGACCAACGAGATCATCAAGGTCGGCATCACGTCGCACCAGCAGCCCGGCGCCGACCTGGGGCCGGCCGATCCGGTGCAGCTCGTTGGGTTCGAGATCGGCGTGATGGACAAGAAGAACCGGGAGGGCCAGATCGTCGGCGCACAGGTCTGGTACCGCTGCCAGGAGGTCCGCTCGCTGGCCGCCACCGGTCCGCGCGGCAAGCAGGCGGAGGCGAGCTGATGGCCGCCGAGACCTACGACGGCGTCGTGTTCATCTGCCGGAGCTGTGAGACCGAGTACCCGCCGGCGCTCGGCGAGTGCCCGGAGTGCGGGGACTGGGCGTTCACCGCCGCCCTCTCCCCCGCACTGATGCCGGTCCCTCGGAGGGCTTCGTGACCGCCGAAGCACTCGTGCCGTTCCCGTCCGACCGATCACGCGGGGACGGCTGGTTCACGCGCACACGGCGCTCCTGGGCGGGTCGCCGGGCCGACCGCGAGTACGAGCAGGAGTGCTGGGCCTTCGCCGAGCACCTCCGGTTCATCTGGCGGGATGCCTGCGAAGGTGTCGGGGCCAGCCACACCACGGACACCGCGACCGGGCCGACGGTCCGCACGCCGAAGGTCGGTCGGATCGTCGTCGACCGGCCGACGACGATGCTCGTCGAGCTGCTGCCCGGCCAGGAGCCGCAGGACCTCTCCCGGGTCGGCGACCGGCTCGCACACAGCCTCGGGTTCGAGACGCTCCGCGTCGTACCGCACGGCGGCCGGTGGGTCCGTGTCGAGCTGCTCGACCAGGACCCGCTGACCGAGCCCTACGCCCTGCCGCGCATCACGGTCGGGACGTGCCAGGACCCCGTCCTGCTCGGCCGGGACGAGTTCGGGGACGCACTCGGGCACGCCTTCTCCGACGCTGCACACGTCGCGCTCCAGGGCCAGAACGGCGCCGGCAAGTCCCAGTTCGCCTACGGTCTGCTCGCCCAGCTCGCCGGGGCCGACGACGTCCGCATCGCGGGCTCGGACATCACAGGCCTGCTGCTCGGCCGGCCCTACGACGGCACCGTGCACCGGCCGTGGCAGGCCACCGGTACCGCGGACCTCGAGGAGCACGCGGCGCTCCTCGAACGGCTCGTCGGCGTGATGGACGAGCGCCTGGCCGCGCTGCCCGACCGCGTGGACAAGATCGAGCCGTCACCGGCCGTACCGCTGTTCGTGGTCGTCGTCGAGGAGTTTCCCGGTCTGCTCCGGGCCGCCAGCTCCATGCCGAAGCCCGGGCGCGGCGAGCGCTCGATCCTCGACCGCGTCAAGGCCGCGAACCTGCGGCTCCTGTCCGAGGGCCGCAAGGTCGGCCTCCGAGTGATCACGCTCGCCCAGCGCGCCGAGGCCGAGGCGATGGGCGGCGGCTACGCCCGCGACCAGTACGCCCTGCGTCTCTCGTTCCGCGTCCCCGGCGACTCGCTGGAGATGTTGCACGGCCCGGCCGTCCGCGAGCTCGCGGAACGCCACGCGACCGCCGAACCCGGCATCGCCGTCCTCTCCGCCCCCGGCCGGGACCTCGTCCGCGTCCGGGTTCCCTACCTCGGCTCCTACGCCGAGTACTGCGACCGCATCGCCACGACCGCCCGGAAGGAGCCCTGACATGGACCCGCTGCTGCTCACCGTCAAGGAAGCTGCCGAGGTACTGAGGATGAGCACGAGCCGCGTCTACGACCTCATGCGGACCCGGCAGCTCCGCTCGCACAAGGTCGGCCGCGCCCGTCTCATCCCGGCCGACGCGCTGCGGGAGTTCGTCGAGTCGCTCGGGGAGGACGCGGCATGACCACCCCCGGTGTAAACGCCGTTGACGCACGCGGCCGGTCTCTGTTCCTGGACGTCGTTCTGGCCGGCCTCGACCGGACGACCGCCGCGCTCTCCGACCTCTACGCACGCCGCCCGGGTACGGCCGCCGAGCAGGCTGCGCACGCCCGCCGGCTCGCCGAGGTGCATCGCCGCCGCGCTCGCTGGTGGGCCGTGCTCGAACGGTCTGCCACCGACCGACTGGAGACCCACCGCATCCACCGCTTGGCCGTAATCGAGGCCCGAGCCGCTGCGGACGAGCAGGTCCGCTTCTGGATCGACTCGGCCCGATCGTGGGAAGCCACCGCCGCCCGGAAGCGGGCCGGTCGGGGTGAGGCCGCGTGACCGCCGAACCGACACCCGACGACCGATTCCCTGCTCCGCGCACCGGCAAGCAACGCGGCAACGGCGAAGGGACGATCTACAAGCGCCAGGACGGCCGCTACGAGGGCGCCTGCTACGTCCTCATCGCCGACGGCACGGTCCGGCGGAAGCGGGTATACGCCCGCACCCGCAAGGAGGTCGCCGAGAAGCTCGCCGCGCTCCAGCGCCAATCCCGGGACGGCATTCCGATGCCCACCCAGAGCTGGAAGGTCGGCGAGTACCTCGCGTACTGGCTGGAGCACGTCGTCCGGCCGAACAACAAGCCGAAAACCCACCAGGGCTACGAGGTCGTCGTTCGGGTGCACATCACCCCGGTGCTCGGCACCAAGCGGCTGACCTCGCTGCAGGCCGCCGACGTCCGCCGGCTCCTGACCCGGGTGCAGAACCGCTGCCGCTGCTGCGCCGAGGAGATCGACGCGCGGCGCCCGGAGAAGCACCGGCGTTGCTGCGCGGTCGGCCGGTGCTGCGAGAACTACCCGTCCGCCCGGACGCTGCAACAGGTCCACGCCGTTCTGCGGAACGCGCTGCAGAACGCGGTCCGCGAGGAACTGATCACCCGCAACGTCGCCCGGCTCGTGCGGGTGCCGTCGCCGAAGTACCGGGTCAACCGAGGCATCAGCGCCGAGCAGGCACACGAGTTGATCGAGGCCAGCACGGACGATCGGCTGCACGCGCTCTACGTCCTGACGCTCTACCTGGGGATGCGCCGAGCCGAGCTGCTCGGGCTGCGCTGGTCGGACGTCGATCTCGACACCGGCCACCTGGAGATCGAGCAGACGCTCCAGCGGGTGGACGGTGAGCTGCGCTTCGTTCCGGCCAAGACCGACGCCTCGGAGCGAACACTCCCGCTCGTCGGACGCTGCTGGGAGACGCTGCGCAAGCACCGCGCCAGCCAACTCTGGGAAGCATCGGCGGCCGGCGCCTCCTGGGAGGACCACGACCTGGTGTTCCCGAGTCGGGTCGGCACGCCTATGGAGCCGGACAACCTGCGCCGCTCCTGGTACCCGCTACGGAAGAAGATCGGCGCGAGCAGCACCCGGTTCCACGACCTGCGCCACACGTGCGTCACGCTGCTGCTGAACCTCGGCGTCCCGCCGCACGTGGTCCGCGAGATCGCCGGTCACTCTGACATCGGCGTCACGATGAAGATCTACGCGCACGCGTCGCTGGAGGAGAAGCGAGCCGCGCTGCGCAAGCTCGACGGGAGGATCGGATGACCGCGTTGCCGTCACCGTTGCCGTCAAGCGGCATGATCGAGAAAAAGAACCGCGGAGAATCCGCTGGTGAGATGTGGTGGCCAGGGGCGGGGTCGAACCGCCGACCTTCCGCTTTTCAGGCGGACGCTCGTACCAACTGAGCTACCTGGCCGGACGGTCCGGAGCATTCACCGGACCCCGGAAGGGAGCGACCCAGACGGGACTCGAACCCGCGACCTTCGCCGTGACAGGGCGACGCGCTAACCAACTGCGCCACTGGGCCTTGCTTCGTGCATCGTGCGTACCCCCAACGGGATTCGAACCCGCGCTGCCGCCTTGAAAGGGCGGAGTCCTAGGCCGCTAGACGATGGGGGCTTGGATCGCCGGGGCGATCCTTGCCCTCCAACGGCTTGCCGTTGGGAGCGAGACCAAGCATAGGGCAGGCCCTCCAGCTAGCCAAAATCGGGGCGGGCCTTCGCCTCTCCGGACCACGAAAGCGCAGGTCAAAAGGCTGATACCGTCCCGGATGACGCCTTGCTAACCGGTGCCGACCTGCGGTTTTGCGCCTGTCGGACGTTGTGTGACCTCGACCACCGCGATCACGGGCCCCGCCGGGGCTGGCGATCCGTCGTTTTCGAGCGGCGATGGACCGGAACACCGGGTAACTTCCGGGCTGGTCCCGGACGGTCGGCAAGCCGAACCGGGGGGTGCGTGCCAGCCGCCCGGGACCGGCGTCGACCCGGAGGCGACGCCCCGCCCGGAACCCGCCGGAGGGTCAGCGACTGACCGGCGGCGGCTGGTCGGGGTTCGACGAGATCAGCCCGAGCATGTCGAGCAGCTCGCGCAGATCCTCCGAGTCGGCCGAGTTCTCGGCGACCACCAGCCGGGCGCGGTGGACCTGGTCGTCGGAGACCCGGTAGGCGTCCGCAGCCGTCCTCGGACTCGGAATCGCACCCGATGGCACGGTCCGCTCGTCATTGATGTCCCGTCGTGCGCTGCCGATCCCGCTCATCGACGCCTCCCCGTCCGGTCGTCATCTGGCCCCCTCGGCTGAGCAGAGATGACGCAGGCCGGCATCGAGCATGCTGACGCCGACCCGGCCCCCATCACCCGGATCGGGAACCGCGCCCCACCTCGGACACACCGCGCAGCCACCCCCGTGGCCGTGACCGGCACGTTACCGATCGTGCCGACGGCACGCATGCCCCTTCCCGGGTGAGGTCACCGACACTCCGTCACCCTCCGAGCACGATCAGCGATCACCCGGCGACCGCACGGTCCTGGACGCCGAGCCGGGGCGATTTACCCCCAGTGGGTATGATCGGCCGGAGCGACCGAGCCGGGAGGCCCCCATGCCCGCGTACACCGACAGCCGTGAGGCCCACCTGCGACGTCTGCGCCGCATCGAGGGTCAGGTCCGCGGCCTGCAACGCATGGTCTCCGACGACGTCTACTGCATCGACGTCCTGACCCAGGTCTCCGCCGCGACGCGGGCCCTGCAGTCCTTCGCGCTCGAACTGCTGTCCGAGCACATGTCCGGGTGCGTCGTGGAAGCGGCGCGGACCGGCCAGCAGGAGGGCGAGTCCAAGGTGCAGGAGGCGGCGGAGGCGATCGCCCGGCTCGTCCGCTCCTGAGCGCCGCGGACCCCGCGTGGTCGGCCGGGTCCGTTCTGTCACCATTCGTTCGCACCCGATCAGTCCAGGAGGCTCCCCCAATGAGTGTCGAGACCCCGTTCCGCAGCAACGTCACCGTCCTCGGGATGACCTGCGGGCACTGCACCATGTCCGTCACCGAGGAGCTCAGCGAACTGGACGGCGTGCGCGAGGTCGAGGTCGACCTGGAGTCCGGGGCGGTCACCGTGGTCAGCGACCGCGAGCTCGGCCGCGACGACATCAACGCCGCCGTGGTGGAGGCCGGGTTCTCCCTCGCCGACTGACCGCCGGAGCCGGCGGCCGTAGGCTGCCGGCATGCCCTCGTTCCGCGATCGCCGGCGGTCGCGGCACCGCACTCGCGACGAGTCCGCTGCCGCGTCCGCCAGGGGCGCCGAGCTCCCCCCGCACGATCCCGAGCTCGACTCCTATCTCGCCGCCCTGTCCCCGGAGTCCGAGCAGGACGCCACGGAGCTGACCGGGCGCTTCGGTTCGGCCCAGGTCTTCCAGCTCCGGCTCCCGGCGCTGCGCGTCGAGCAGCTGCGCCGGCTGGCCGCCGAGCGCGGCGTCTCCCCGGGCGCCATGGCCGTCGAGTGGGTGATCGACCGGCTGGACCGCGAGGACACCCCCACCGGGCCACTGCCACGGATCTCCGACGACCAGCCGTCGCGCCGAGACGGCAACCCGCTGCGGCTGGGCAGGCGCAAGGACCGCTGAGCCACCCACCGATCGAGCGCGCGTTACTCAGCTCGGGAGCCCCTCGAGGGTCTCGACGATGTCGGTGAGCTGGTTCAGTGCGATCAGGGCCAGGACCTGGTGGGCGGCAGTACCGGTGGGGACGATCAGCCGTAGCCGGCGGCCGTCCGCGGCCATCTGTTCGGCCAGCTGGTAGAGCAACTGGACGCCGGCGCTGGCCAGGTGGTTCACGCTACCGAGGTCGATGGCCAGGGGGAGCACCCCGCCGCGGCCGGCGTCCTGGAGGCGCCTGTGCAGTTCGGTGGCGGTAGCGAGGTCGATCGGCCCGCGCACCGCAACCAGCGGCGGGCTGACCTCGACGGTCTCGACGCGGAACCCGTCCTCGCCGGACGCGACCGCGGGCCGCGGGCCCACGCCGTCCGTGCCGACGGCGGGCAGACGGCTCAGCTCGCGGTCCATGAGAACGGCGGTGCCGGTCGCGGTGCTGTCGATCTCCACGGTGTCCATGCAGCTGCGGATCAGCGCGAACCCCCGCCCTCGGTTGCCCGGATCGGCCGGTGGCGTCACCCAGCGACCGGTGTCGTGATGCTCATGCAGGCCCGACCGGCAGCGTCGAGCAGCCCCTCCACCCCCACCGATCCCGCGCCTGGTAGCGCTGTTCGAACGCGGTGACCTGAGCCTCCGCCGCCCTCCGGGCCACCACCACCTCGGTCACGTCCATCGCGTGCACGACGACCCCATCCACCGTGTCGTGCCCGCGAGGGGTGGGCACGACGGTGAGGTCGAGGGAGGACTCCCCGACCTCACCGTCGCCGTCGCCGTCCAGCAGGACGCGCCACTGGCCGCCCGGAGACCCGGCGGCCAGTGGCGTAGGCCGTGTCGAGCACTTCGGCCAGTCGCTGTCCGGCCGCCTCGGGAAACGCCTCCCGCACAGGGAGGCCGATCACGCGACGGTCGGGATTCAGCATGGCCCGCGCCGTCCGATTGATCGCCGCGACGACGTGCTCGGGTCCCTCGAAGACGAAGACGCATGCCGGCAGGTACTCGAAACACGCGGCGACCACCCGCGGATCGCCGAACACCCGCGGGTCCGGCTCGCCCGCGCCCGCCACGACCCGGCAGTCCGCGGTCATGAGCCGCTCTCCCGGATCGGGCCGCTCGAGAACGGGATCGTTCGGCCGTCCTGGGGCCGCCGGACGACGAGTGGCACGCTATTCCCCCCGGTGGACGTTCCGGACCTGATCGCAGGTCCGCGCGACGTCCTCCCACACCCGGCGGGCCTCGCCGTCCTCGGCGATCCAGGTCGCCGCCGCAGCAGCCGCGGCCGTGTCGCCGTTGTCGGCCAGGACGTGCAGTTCGACGAGCCGATCGATCCACTGCGGGTGCGCCGGCTCGTCGTGGGTGACCTCGGTGCTCGTGGTCGTTTCGGGGTTCCGGTTCATGAGTTGTCCTTTCGTACTGGTTGTCGACATGGCTGGTCCTGGGCATCGGTGGACCGACGGCGGGGTCACACCGGGTCTGGCCGCGGCGATGACCAAGAACGGGGGCCGACGACGCCGGGCACGTCGGCACGCCGCTCGGCGTGCCCGACCGGTTCGTCCTCGGCCCGGCCGGCTGCGACCGGGACCCGCTCCACCATCGTCGGCCGCTCGCCGGGCGCGGGTGTGCCGTGGTTCTGCACCGCCGGGATCCGGGGTTGCGTTCGTCGCGTCGACCAGTCGGCACGACGGGGCTGTGGTCAGTAGGGCCCGGTGTGGTGCGACTGCTGAAGGGGCATAGGGTGAGTGCCCATACGTCGTGTACTCCGAGAGTCTGTAGGTCGCGCACCGGACGTCACGTACACCCTCACCCTCGGTCGCTCGGGCAGCGTTCATCAAGGGCTGCTCGCTACAGCATCGTGCAACCGAGTTTCACGATCGGATCCCCCGATGTTCGCTCTCCGGGCGACGACCGATCGTCCTCGCAGGTCGTTCGGGGTGGACGCCGCGGTCGGGTTCGACATGATGCGGCACCGGGTGCGCCGGAAACCCGGCCATGGGTGACGAAGGTCTCAGGCACCGTCGGTGGAAAGCCACCCGGCGCGGGAGCCGATGCGCCCGGCCAGCTCGGCGAACTCACGGATCCACCCGCCGGAGGCGAAGGTCGACCACAACGACGCGAGCCGGAACGGCGGCAGACCGGTGAGCGGCACCAGCACCAGACCGGGCCGCAACAAGGCCAGGGGGAGCCGGGTGATGGTCACGTGGGCGATGTTCTCCTGGACCACGATCGTGGCCGCCTCCTCCATGTAGCTGCCGGTCATCCGGCGCACCCGGTGGATCGAGCGCCCCGACGGGGTGACCGGTGGGGTCCAGGCGTCGGCGAACCGCTGGGTCACCGGAGGCGGGTAGAGCAGGTCGTGGTCGGCGAGCTCTTCGATGTTCACCACAGGGTGCCCGGCCAGCGCGTGACCGGCGCCCACCATCACCGATCGGGGCTCCCGCAGGATCACGGAGCCGACCTGCACCCGCGGCAGGTCCAGGGCGTCGGGTTCGTCCGGGAACCAGCTGACGAACACGTCGTCGCGTTGCTGGTCGCACCACAGGCGGTGCTGCACCGACGGATAGGCATAGCGCACCAGTGGGATCCGCGGGTAGGTCTCGACGAAACCGCGCACCAGGACCTCGGCCACCTCCTCGCGCAGGGAGTTCGCGAAACAGACCTGCAGCACCCCCTGCTGATCCCGGCCGGCCGCGCGTCTGGCCCTGTGCAGCGCCTCCTCCAGCTGTTGGAAGGCGGGGTGCACCTCCTCGAACAGGGTCTGGCCCAATGGCGTGAGGCGCACCGTGCGGCTGGTCCGCTCGAACAGGGGCGCGCCGATGCGGCGCTCGAGGGCGCGGACCACCTGGCTGACCCGCGACGGTGTCAGGCGCAGACGAGCAGCGGCCCGGCCGAAGTGCAACTCCTCGGCAACCGCGAGAAACACCTCGATCTCCCGGGCGATATCCATTCCGATCACGGCCCCACCTCGAAGGACAGCGTCCCGCGAGGAGACCCCACCAGGTACCCGGCCGCACGAGGATGTAGCAGACGGTTCGGGGTCAGCGGCCGGACACCGCGACCCGCACCCGCTCCACCTCGTCGAGGCACGGGCTACCGGTCAGCCGGTCGGCCTGCACCGCGCCGGCCAGCGCCCGGTGGCCGAGCGCGGAGAGGTGCAGCCCGTCGCCGGAGTCGAAGGCGGGCCGCAGCCGGGCGGGGTGCGCCGGATCGGCGGCCGCGGCCGCGAAGTCGAAGACCCCGTCGGCGTGCGCGGGCCCCTGGGTGCGGACCCATCCGTTCACCGCGTCGCGGACCGCCGCGGCCTGCGGGGTGCCGTGCCGGCCCGTCACCGACGGCGTGATCGTCGTGAGGAAGACCCGCAGCCCCGCGGCCCGGGCCTGGTCGGCGAACCGGGCGAGGCCGGGGATGATCTCCCCCGCGCTGCGACCCGCCGCGATGTCGTTGGTGCCGATGTGCAGCACCACGTCGGTGACCCCGGACGCGGCAGCCACGTCGTGGGCGAACCGGGTGCCCGGCGAGTCACCCTCGAGATCGGGCCGGTCGGACAGCAGTTGGTTGCGGGAGATCCCGGCGTTCAGCACGGACATCACCCCCCGTCCGCCGGTTGCGGCGAGCCGGCCGGACAGCGCGTCGGACCAGCGGTTGTCGCGATCGGGATCACTGCCCACTCCGTCGGTGATCGAGTCGCCGACCAGCACGACGGCGTTGACCGGCCGGGGCGTGCGCACGTCGACGCCGCTGAGCACCAGCCAGGACCGGATCGGGGTGCGGAATGCGACGCCGTCGACCGCGTCGGCGAAGTCACCGGCCTCGGAGACGTAGGAGGTCTGCAGCGCGACGGGATGGGTGGCGACCCGGTCAGGCGCCACCGGCAGGAACATGCTCACCGCGATCGGCTGCCCGGCCTCGGCGACGAACGGGATCGGGTCGCTGAGCAGCTCGGCCCCGGGCGGGATCGCCACGACGGGCAGCCCGCCGAAGGACACCGGACGGACCGTGGCGCCCAGCACCGCCGCTCCCGTGCCCGCGCGGGCCGCGGAGGTCGCGCCCACCAGCAGCGGCACCGTGCCGTAGCGGTTGGAGAGCCGGACCCGGATCTCCGAACCGGTGACCTGCGGCCGGACGATCATCCGGAGGGTGTGGCCGGCCAGCATCGGCGGGGCCGGCGCGCCCGCGGCCGCCTGCGGGCTCGTCTGCCACGCCGTCACCCAGTCCGGGGAGCAGGAGCCGAGCGGCCCGCTGCGCGCAGCCGGGTACTGGCCGGCCTCGGCCGGGGACGAACCGCCCACCGCGCCGACGGCGACCAGCACGCTCACCAACGTCACCAGCACGGTCCCGGCAGCGAGGCCGGGCGGCGCCCAGCGGGACCGGGGCCGGCCGCCGATCCGCCGCAGCTCGGCGCCCAGAGCCGCGATCGCCCGCATCGCCCCGCCCACCCGAACCCCCTCGCCCTGAGACTGAAGCAGGCGCCGCTCCCCGGATCCGCCGGGCGCTCGACGTCCGCGGACGGTACTGCCGGGATCGGCGTCGTCATGACGGTCGACGTGCCGCCCGTCGGGGTACTGCGCAAGTCGTTACCTGGAGACGAACGAGGCATTCCCCTCTTTGGTGAGTCATCCAAAAGAGTGGTCACGTTACGTTGAGTGTGAACTACTCTCCGAATTCGATCGTTCCGCCATCGCTGATCCGGGCGGCCTCCACCGCCTGACCACCCGACCAGGTGGCGGTCAGGCACCCGGAGAACCGCACCTACACCGGGGCGCCATCACGTCCTACTGTCATCCCGGCACAGAGCGACGACGCTGCAAGGAGGCCCCACGTGGGCGATTACCAGGACATCTTCCGCGCGAGCGTGGACGACCCGGAGGCGTTCTGGCTGGGCGCCGCCGAGGCGATCGACTGGGACGTGAAGCCCACCCGCGCACTCGACTCGTCGAACCCGCCCTTCTACCGCTGGTTCCCCGACGGGGAGCTGAACGTCGCGCACAACGCGCTCGACCGGCACGTCGACGCCGGCCGCGGCGACCAGGCCGCCCTGATCTACGACAGCCCGGTCACGGGTATGCAGCGGACCTACACCTACGCCCAGCTGCGCGACGAGGTCGCGAAGTTCGCCGGCGTGCTCAGCGGGCTCGGCGTCGGCAAGGGCGACCGGGTCGTGATCTACATGCCGATGGTCCCCGAGGCCGCGATCGCCATGCTGGCCACGGCGCGGATCGGCGCCGTGCACTCGGTGGTGTTCGGCGGCTTCGCACCCAAGGAGCTCGCGGTCCGCATCGACGACGCCGCGCCGAGCGTCGTCGTGTCGGCCTCCTGCGGGATCGAGGGCAAGCGGATCATCGAGTACAAGCCGCTGCTGGACCGGGCGATCGAACTGGCCGCGCACAAGCCGTCGAAGAACGTCATCTTCCAGCGCCCGCAGGCCGAGGCGGCCATGGGCGACAACGACATCGACTGGGTCGAGGCGATGGCCGGCGCGTCCCCGGCCGACTGCGTCCCGGTCAAGGCCACCGACCCGCTCTACATCCTCTACACCTCCGGGACGACCGGGAAGCCCAAGGGCGTCGTGCGCGACAGCGGCGGCTACGCCGTCGCGCTGCGCTGGACGATGCCCAACGTGTACGACGTCGACGCCGGGGAGGCGATGTTCACCGCGTCCGACGTCGGCTGGGTCGTCGGGCACTCGTACATCGTCTACGCGCCGCTGCTCACCGGGGCCACGACCGTGCTGTACGAGGGCAAGCCCGTCGGCACCCCGGACGCCGGCCAGTTCTGGCGCGTCATCGCCGAGCACGGCATCAAGACCATGTTCACCGCGCCGACGGCGTTCCGGGCCATCAAGAAGGAGGACCCGAAGGGCGAGCACCTGGCGCAGTACGACCTCGGCGGCCTGCAGTATCTGTTCCTCGCCGGTGAGCGGCTCGACCCGGAGACCTACCGCTGGGCCTCCGACCTGCTCGGCATCCCGGTGATCGACCACTGGTGGCAGACCGAGACCGGCTGGCCGATCGTGGCCAACCCGATGGGCATCGAGGCACAGGCGATCAAGCCGGGCTCGCCGACGCTGCCGCTCCCGGGCTGGGACGTCCAGGTCCTCGACACGTCGGGCAAGCGGGTCGAGGCCGGCACCGACGGCGCGATCGTCGTGAAGCTGCCGATGCCGCCCGGGTCGCTGCCCACGCTGTGGAACGACGACAAGCGGTTCGTCAACTCCTACATGTCGGCCTTCGACGGCTACTACCTCACCGGCGACGGCGGGCACCTCGACTCCGACGGCTACCTGTTCGTGATGGGCCGTACCGACGACGTCATCAACGTGGCCGGTCACCGGCTGTCCACCGGCGGGATGGAGGAGGTCCTCGCCTCCCACCCGGACGTCGCCGAGTGTGCCGTCATCGGCGTCGCCGACCAGATGAAGGGCCAGATCCCGCGCGGGTTCGTGGTGCTCAAGGCCGGTGTCGAGGCCGACTCCGCCGACTATGAGGAGAAGCTGCGGGCCGAGCTCGTGCAGATGGTCCGCGACCAGGTCGGCGCGGTGGCGGCGCTCAGGGACATCTCCGTCGTTGCCGGCCTCCCCAAGACCCGCTCCGGGAAGATCCTGCGCAAGACGATGCGCGGAATCGCCGACGGTCTCGAGGAGCCGGTGCCCTCGACCATCGACGACGCGACCGTGCTCGACGCGCTGCGGCCGGTGCTGCGCAAGGAGTAGCACACGCAGGTCCGTTCGGCGCGCCGTGCTGGACGGGTGGCGCAATTTCGGCACGGGGCGGGTCGAGGGGTAACGCTGCGCGACCCGTCCCTCGATGTCCCGGGGGCGGCCGATCGCTCCCCCACGGCGGCCGCGACTCCCCGGTTCGTCGAGAGGACCCCGCCTCTTATGCCCCACCTCGAGAGCACCCGTGTGGCCGCACTCGCCGGCCTGCTCGGCACCGTCCTCGTGCTCGCCGTGGCCGGTACCGCGATGGCGCTGGAGGGCCACGGCTGCGCACGGTCCGGCGTCCCGCAGGACGCGCGGGCAGCGGTGGGTACGGATCCCGGCGACCTGCACCGTGTCGACCGCGACCGCAACGAGGGGGCGTGCTCGTCGCCGCCCCGCCGCTCGGCCCGGCCGGTGCGCCACACACCCGTGCCGACGCCGCAGACCCCCGTCCCGTCGCCCCGCGGGACGCAGCCCCCGACGCCCGCATCGGCAGCGACGACCGCGGCAGCGCTCACCCGGTGAGACCAGTCGTTGCGCCAAGGGTGTCCTGAGTCACGCAGACGGACACCGCAGGTGCACCATGACGCCATGAAGGTCGTCGTGGATTTCGATCTGTGTGAGAGCAACGCGGTCTGCATGGGCATCGCCCCCGAGGTGTTCGAGGTGCGGGAGGACGACTTCCTCTACATCCTCGACGAGAACCCGCCCGAGTCGATGCGGCCGAAGCTCGAGGAGGCCGTGCGCAGTTGCCCGCGCGCGGCCATCTCGCTGCAGGATTGAGCCGCCGGGCCGCCGGTCCGCGGACCCGTCCGCCGCTCAGCCGGCGGGCGGGGCGATCACGCTGAAGACGGCGCCGTGCGGATCGTTGAGGACCGCGAACCGCCCGGGCGGGATGTCGGTCGGCGGAACGGCGACGCTGCCGCCGAGGCCCTGTGCGCGCGCCGCGGCGGCGTCGGTGTCCGAAACGGCGAAGTAGACCATCCAGTGCGCCGGGATGTCGGCCGGCCACTTGTCGTCCATGACGAGCATGCCGCCGACGGGGTCGTCGCCGCGCATCCACATCGTGTAGGTCATCGGGCCCACCGGCTCGTGCTTGGTCGACCAGCCGAACACCGCCCGGTAGAAGCCGGCGGCCGCGTTCGCGTCGCGGGTCGTCAGTTCGTTCCAGCAGCACGCGCCGGGCTCGTTCCACAGGCCGGAGCCGATGTGGTCACGCGGCTGCCACACCGAGAATGCCGCACCAGTGGGGTCGGCGAACGCGGCCATCCGCCCGAAGGCCATGACGTCCATCGGCTCGACGTGGACGTGCCCGCCGGCGTCCCCGACCGCCTTCGCGGTGGTGTCGGCATCGGACACGCAGATGTAGGTCGTCCAGTACGGGCGCCCGGGCAACTGGGACCGGCCGATGCCGGCGACCGGGCGACCGTTGCGCACGCATATCCGGTAGCCACCGGTCTCGGGCGGCCCCTCCTCGCAGCTCCAGCCGAACAGCCCGCCGTAGAACTGGGCCGCCGCCGCCGGATCGGGGCTGCCCAGGTCCGCCCAGGAGGGCGTGCCCGGTGGATAGCTCGTCATCTCCATCGCGCGTCTCCGCTCTTCGGGGCCCGCAGGTCCGGCGGGCCCGGAGCGGTCATCCTCGTCGCGTCCGGCCGATCCGGGTCAGGGCTGAACGGCCTTGACAGAGCCCACGACCTGACCGGACGGCGGGCGTGGCTTGCCGCCCATCCGGCCAGGGGTCAGGATCACCCACGCAGTCGCATCCCGCCGGAGGAGAGTCACCGATGACCACCGTCTGGAACACCCCGCTGACCCCGCTGGCGTTCCTGCGCCGCTCAGCCGAGGTCTATCCGGACAAGCCCGCGATCGTCTACGGCGACCGCCGGCGCAGCTACGCCGAGTTCGCCGCCGAGGCCACCCGGGTGGCGCACGCGCTGCGCGGCTCCGGCGTCGAGCCCGGTGACCGGGTGGCCTACCTGCTGCCCAACATTCCGGAGATGCTCGTCGCGCACTTCGCGGTCCCACTGGCCGGCGCCGTCCTCGTCGCGATCAACACCCGGCTGTCCACCGAGGAGATCCGCTACATCCTCGACCACTCCGGGGCGAAGCTGCTGGTCGTCGACGCGGCGCTGTACCCGGTGGTGGCGCCGGTCGCCGGCGACCTGCAGACCGTCCAGGAGATCATCACGGTGATCGACCCGGCGTCGCCCGGGGACGGCACCGGCAGCGGCGTCACCTACGACGACCTGCTGGCCCGCGGCGCCGACGACGCGCTGCCCTGGGCCGTCGAGGACGAGGACGCCTCGATCTCGATCAACTACACCTCGGGCACCACCGGCAAGCCCAAGGGCGTGCAGTACAGCCATCGCGGGGCGTACCTGAACTCCTTCGGCGAGGTGGTGCACTCCGCGCACACCCCGGACAGCGTCTACCTGTGGACGCTGCCGATGTTCCACTGCAACGGCTGGTGCACGCCCTGGGCGGTCACCGCGATCGGCGGCACCCACGTGTGCCTGCGCGAGGTACGCGGCGACGTGATCTGGAAGCTGATCAACGAGCACCGGGTCACCCACCTCAACGGCGCGCCCACGGTCGTCACGACGATCATGCGGGCGCCCGAGGCGACGACGCTGGACTACCAGCTCGTGATCACCACCGCCGGCGCGCCACCGAGCCCGACCACGATCCTGCAGATGGAGCAGATGGGCTTCCGGATCGTGCACGTCTACGGGCTCACCGAGACCTACGGGCCGTACTCGGTGAACCAGTACCAGCGGGCGTGGGATTCGCTCGAGCCCGAGGAGCGCGCGAAGCTCCAGGCCCGCCAGGGCGTCGGCATGGTGTGCGCGGAGTGGCTGCGTGTCGTCGACCAGAACATGAACGACGTCCCCGCCGACGGCACGACCATGGGTGAGATCGTCATGCGCGGCAACAACGTGATGAAGGGTTACTACGAGGACCCGGAGGGCACCGAGAAGGCGTTCGCCGGCGGCTGGTTCCACTCCGGTGACCTCGGTGTCATGCACCCGGACGGCTACATCGAGCTGCGCGACCGGGCCAAGGACGTCGTCGTCTCGGGCGGGGAGAACATCTCCACGATCGAGGTCGAGCAGGCGATCGTCTCGCACCCGGCGGTGCTCGAGGTCGCGGTGATCGGGGTGCCCGACGAGAAGTGGGGCGAGCGGCCGAAGGGGTTCGTGGTGCTCGCGCCCGGGGAGTCGGTCTCGGAGGACGAGCTCATCGACCACGTGAAGGCGAAGATCGCCCGCTACAAGGCACCCAAGGCCGTCGAGATCGTCGACGAGCTGCCGAAGACCTCGACCGGCAAGGTGCAAAAGTTCGAGCTGCGGGAGAAGGAGTGGAGCGGGCAGGCCGGCCGGATCCGCGGCTGAGACGCACGACGTGAACCGTCCGGTGTGAGCCGAAGCACTGCCGGGCGACGCGTCGGTCAGTTAGCGTTGCTCACCATGCATGTCGGGCTGGGTGAGGGCGCATGACCCGTACCGTCCCGGACACCGCGACACCACCGCGCCCGGTGCCCGGGGCGTTCCGCGCGGCCGCCGGCGCCGTCGCCACCACGACCGTCTCGGTGCTGCCGGTCTTCCTCACCGGTGCCCTCGCCGTGCAGATCTCCGCCGAGCTGGGCTTCGACCCGGCCGGGCTGGGGCTCATCGTGGCGCTGTACTTCGGGGTGAGCGCGCTGGCGTCGCTGCCCGTCGGGTGGCTGGTCGAGCGCTTCGGCTCGGGTCCGACGAGCCGCATCGCGGTGCTCGGCGCCGCCACCGTGATGGTGGCGGTCGCGGCCGGGGCCCGGTCCTACCCGGCGCTGGTCGCGATCCTGCTGTGCAGCGCGTGGTGCAACGTGATGGGGCAGCTGTCGTCGAACCTGACGCTGGCCCGGTCGGTGCCCGCGCACCGGCTCGGGCTGTCCTTCGGCGTCAAGCAGGCGGCGATCCCGCTGGCCACGCTGCTCGCCGGGACCTCGGTACCGGCTGTGGCGCTGACCGTCGGCTGGCGGTGGGCGTACGTGATCGGGGCCGGGATGGCGCTGTCGGCGCTGCTGCTGAGCCCCCGGCACGTCGCGGCGCACCAGCGGACCCGGGCCGAGCCGGGCGAACGGGCGACGGCGGCGCTGAGCGTGATCGCGGTGGCCTCCGGGCTGGCCGCGGCGACCGCGACCGCCCTGGGCATCTTCCTCGTCGCCTCCGCGGTCGACCGGGGCATCGACCCCGGGCTGGCCGGGCTGGTACTCACGCTCGGCAGCGTCGTCGGGCTGTCGATGCGGCTGCTGCACGGATGGCTGGCCGACCGGCGCGACGGCGGGCACGTCGCCGTCGTCGCCGCGAGCCTCGCGCTGGGTGCAGGCGGGCTCGTGCTGCTGGCGACGCCGGGCACGATCGCGCTGGTGATCGGCACGATCCTCGCGTTCGGGCTGGGCTGGGCCTGGCCGGGGCTGCTGCAGTTCGCAGTGGTCCGGCTCAACCCGTCGGCGCCCGCCGCGGCGACGTCGATCGTGCAGGTCGGGGTGTACGCGGGCGGCTTCCTCGGGCCGGTCGGGTTCGGCTTCGTCGCCACCCATGCGTCGTTCCCGGCGGCCTGGCTGGTCGGGGCGGTCAGCATGCTCGTCGCCGCGGCGGGCATGGTGGCCGGCCGGCGGATGCTCGTCGCGCACCGGGTCGCCCACGAGCCGGTCACACCGAGCTGACCGGCCCCGCACCCAGCCGTTCGGCCAGCCCGATCGCGTCGTAGGGCGCGTGCACCTTCACGTCGTTGTCAAAATAGACGTACACGTCACGCCCCTCCGGGCGTTCGGGCGCCGCCGGCGCGAGGGTGTGCTCGCCGGCCGGTGACGTCCCGTCCCGCCAGGCCCGCACCTTCTCCGCCCACGTGTCGAGGGCGTCGGGGGTGTAGCCGCTGACGTAGAGCTCGGAGTCGCCGTGCAGCCGGGCGTAGACGAAGTCGGCGGTGACGTCCTCCAGGTACGGCCACGTCCCGGCGGTGTCGGCCACGACCAGCGCGACGTCGTGCGCCCGCAGCAGCTCGACCAGCGCAGGATCCTCGAAGCTGGGATGGCGTACCTCGAGGGCGTGCCGCAGCGGCCGGTCCGCGTCGGTGGTGGTGAACGCCCGGCCCTCGAGGCGCTCGTCGTGCCGGGTGGCCAGCTCGGCGGCGGCCCCGGTGCTGCGCGGCAGCATCGCGAGGAACGCGTCGAGCCGCTCGGGGTCGAACCGCATCCGCGGCGGCAGCTGCCACAGCATCGGGCCCAGCTTCGGCCCGAGCGCGAGCACCCCGGAGGCCAGGAAGTTGGCCAGCGGCACCTCGACGCCGCGCAGCTGCTTCATGTGCGTGATGAACCGCCCGCCCTTGACGGCGAACACGAAGTCCTCCGGGGTCTGCGCGGCCCACGCCTGGTAGTTCTCCGGGCGCTGCAACGAGTAGAAGGAACCGTTGATCTCGATGGTCCGCACCGCCCGCGAGAGATGCTCCAGCTCGCGGCGCTGCACCAGGCCCTGCGGGTAGAAGGTCCCCCGCCACGGCGGGTACCGCCAGCCCGACGTCCCGATCCGGATGTCCGCCACTCCCAGGAGTATCGACGTTTGCCAAGCTGGGCAGGATGGACGGATGGACGCGCGCACGCTCGACACGGCCGTTTCCGGGGTGCTCGACTGGCCCGTCGACCACGCGTTCGCCGCGGTCGTGGCCGCCGACGGGTCGGTGCCGGCGACCGCGGGCGAGCCCGACCGGCCCTACCGCCTGGCCTCGGTGACCAAGCTGCTGACCGCCTACGCCACGTTGATCGCCGTCGAGGAGGGCGCCGTCGAGTGGGACCAGCCGGCCGGGCCCGAGTGTTCGACGATCCGCCACCTAGCCGCGCACGTCTCCGGGCTGGCCTTCGACACCGACGACGTGCAGGCCGCGCCCGGCCGCCGGCGGATCTACTCCAACACCGGTTTCCAGGTCCTCGGCGACGCCATCGCCGCCGCCAGCGGGATCACTTTCGCCGACTACCTGCACGAGGCCGTGTGCGAGCCGCTCGGACTCACGTCGACCCGGCTCGAGGGCTCCCCCGGCGCGGGCGCGGTGTCGACCGGCGCCGACCTCATCCGGTTCGCCGCCGAACTGCAGGCACCCACCCTGGTGGCGCCGTCGACCCTCGCAGAGGCCGTCGAGGTGGCGTTCCCCGGACGGGACGGCGTGCTGCCCGGGTACGGCCGGCAGCAGCCCAACGACTGGGGTCTCGGGTTCGAGATCCGCGACGGCAAGTCGCCGCACTGGACCGGGACGACGAGCTCGCCGGGCACGTTCGGGCACTTCGGCCAGTCCGGGACGTTCCTGTGGGTCGACCCGGCCGCCGGCGTGGCGTGCGTGGTGCTCACCGACCGGGACTTCGGGCCGTGGGCGATCGAGGCGTGGACGCCGTTCACCGACCGGGTGCTCGCGGCGCTGTAGTGCACGCGGACCGAACGCTCTGAGCGCACCATGGCCACCGACGACGCCGGCACCACCGGCCCACTCACCACCACGGCCGCTATCCCGGTGGGCGGTGGTGCGGTCTTCCCCGAGCACGGGGTCGTGATCACCCAGCCGACCGCCGGGTTGTTCCTCGCGTTCAGCACGACCTGCACCCACCAGGGCTGCACGGTCCGGGCCGTGGCCGGCGGGACGATCAACTGCTTCTGTCACGGCAGCCGGTTCCGCATCACCGACGGCTCCGTTGCAGGCGGGCCGGCGCCGGAGCCGCTGCCCCGACGCCCGATCACGGTGACCGGCGACTCGATCAACCTCGGCTGACCGCGCCCGCGGCGAGGGCGTCTTCGTCGCCGGTGACCGACGCCACGCCGGCGGGGCGGGAATGATGCACGGGAGTCGCCTGTTGTACCCCCTGTCCGAGCCGGGCGACCTGTGTCCCCGGGTCTCACATGTATGGAGCCGCCGCGGAAGATCGTTCGGCTGAAGCCGCGGTGTGCCACTCGCCGCGAGGCGACCAGCGCCCGGCTCGGACACCTACCTCGCCGCTGGGGGCCGGGAATGTTCCCGCCCTCGTCACGGTTGAGATAGACGCCCGGATCGGGCGGCCCGTGTCCCCGGGTCCCACATGAGAATCGCCGCTACGAGCGGCCCGCGCGCCGAGAGGCGACCGGCGCCCGATCCCGGCTCACATACTTCTTCTCCCAGACGAGGACGGCAGCACCATGAAAGGCGACCGAGTCGAGATCGTCATCGACGCGGGCAGCGGCACCACCCGTACCTACGACGTCACGGCGACGCGCGCCGGGCGCCGGGTCGAGGTCGCCCACGGCCGCGGGGTGATCGAGGTCAGCGAGGTCACCCGGGGCGGAACCGCCGTGCGGACGGCGCGCTTCCTGTCCAACCGGGTGCTGGCCCTGGTCGAGCATCCGGCCGCGGATACGCCCGCCGCCGACGAGATCACACCCACCCTGCGGTCGGCCTGAGCGGCCCCGACAGGCACACTGCGAGAACGATGTCCTCCACCGCGGCCCGAGGCACTGACGCGCGCCCCGCGCAGGTAAACGGCACCCCGACCGGGCCGGACCACGTCCCGGCGCGACCCGAGGCCGGGTCCGGCGCCACCGAACGTGCGGGCCGGACCGGCCCGGAGTCGCCCGCCGACGCCCTTCCCCAGACCGAGCGCACCGGTCGCTCACGCCGCCCTCGCCGCCGCGGTTCCCGTGGCCGCGCGGGCGCCGCGGCCGGTCCTTCGGAGCGCGGCGCGGCGCCCGCCGGTCCGGACCCCGCAACCCCGGCCGACGACTCCACCGGCCCCGCCACCATCGACGACGCGGCATTCGCGGACCTGGCCGCACGCATCGCCGAGCTCGGCCTGCGTGACGCCCACCAGTTGCGCCGCCGTCTCGAAGGCGCCCGCCGGTCGCGCAACCCGCGCGCCCATGCCGAGATCGAGAAGGCCGTCACGACCGCCGAGCACCGTCTCGAACGCCGTCGCGCGGCCGTCCCGTCGATCTCCTACCCGGCGACGCTGCCCGTCAGCGCGCGCCGCGAGGACATCGCCGCCGCGATCCGCGACAACCAGGTCGTGATCGTCGCCGGTGAGACCGGGTCCGGGAAGACCACCCAGATCCCGAAGATCTGCCTTGAGCTGGGTCGCGGCGTCCGCGGGATGATCGGGCACACCCAGCCCCGCCGGCTGGCCGCCCGTACCGTTGCCGCCCGCATCGCCGAGGAGCTCGGTACCGAGCTGGGGGACGCCGTCGGCTGGAAGGTGCGGTTCACCGACCAGGTCGGCGACCACACGCTGGTCAAGCTGATGACCGACGGCATCCTGCTGGCCGAGCTGACCGGCGACCGGATGTTGCGCCAGTACGACACCCTGATCATCGACGAGGCGCACGAGCGCAGCCTCAACATCGACTTCATCCTGGGCTACCTCACCCGGCTGCTGCCGCGCCGTCCCGATCTCAAGGTCGTCATCACCTCGGCGACGATCGACCCGGAGCGGTTCGCCAAGCACTTCGGTACGCCCGAGGAGCCTGCCCCGATCGTCGAGGTCTCCGGCCGGTCCTACCCGGTGGAGATCCGGTACCGGCCCGTCGTCGACCCCGACGACCCGGACGCCGACCCCGACCGCGACCAGCTCGAGGCCATCGGCGACGCCGTGGCGGAGCTGCAGCGCGAGGCCCCCGGCGACATCCTGGTCTTCCTGCCCGGTGAGCGGGAGATCCGCGACACCGCCGACGCACTGGCAAAGCGGGACTTCCGGGACACCGAGATCCTGCCGCTCTACGCCCGGCTCTCGACGGCCGAGCAGCACCGCGTCTTCGCACCCCATCCCGGGCGACGCGTCGTGCTGGCCACGAACGTCGCCGAGACGTCGCTGACGGTCCCCGGGATCAAGTACGTGGTCGACACCGGTACCGCGCGCATCTCCCGGTACTCGCGGCGCCTCAAGGTGCAGCGGCTGCCGATCGAGAAGGTCTCCCAGGCGAGCGCCAACCAGCGCGCCGGCCGATGTGGACGGACCTCCGACGGCGTCTGCATCCGGCTCTACAGCGAGGACGACTTCAACGCCCGCCCGGAGTTCACCGAACCGGAGATCCTGCGCACCAACCTCGCGTCGGTCGTGCTGCAGATGATCGCGCTGGACCTCGGCGAGATCTCCGAGTTCCCTTTCGTCGAGCCGCCGGACAACCGCGCCGTGGGCGACGGCCTGGCCCTGCTGCACGAGCTGGGAGCGCTGGAGAACGGGCAGCGCACGCTCACGGCCGTGGGCCAGGCGCTGTCCCGGCTGCCCGTCGACCCGCGGCTCGGCCGCATGCTCGTCGAGGCGAACCGCACCGGGTGCCTGCGCGAGGTACTCGTCGTCGCCGCCGCCCTGTCGGTGCAGGACCCGCGCGAGCGGCCCGCCGAACAGCGTCAGGCCGCGGACGAGAAGCACGCCCGCTTCGCGCAGGACGGCTCGGACTTCCTGGCCTTCCTCAACCTCTGGACCTACGTCGCGGAGCAGCGGGAGGCGCTGTCCGGCAACAGGTTCCGTCGCCTCCTGCGCGACGAGTTCCTGCACTACCTGCGCATCCGGGAGTGGCAGGACCTGCACAACCAACTGCGTTCGGCCGCGCGCAACGCCGGGATGACCCTCAACGACGTCGACGCCGACCCGATCCGGATCCACACCGCGGTGCTGTCCGGACTGCTCAGCCAGGTCGGCCTGCGGGAGGCGGAGACCCGGGAGTTCCTGGGAGCCCGCGGCGCGAAGTTCGCGATCTTCCCCGGCTCGGCGCTGGCGAAGAAGCAGCCGCGCTGGGTGATGGCCGCGGAGCTCGTCGAGACCTCACGGCTGTGGGCGCGCACCGTCGCCCGGATCCAGCCGGAGTGGATCGAGCCGCTGGCCGGGCACCTGGTGAAGCGCACGTACTCCGAGCCGCACTGGTCGCGCAAGCGCACGGCGGCCGTCGCCACCGAGCGGGTCACCCTGCACGGCATCCCGATCGTCGCCAACCGCACGGTCGACTTCGGACGCATCGACCCCGAGGTCTCGCGCGAGCTGTTCATCCGGCACGCACTCGTCGAGGGCGACTGGGAGACCCGGCACCGGTTCTTCCATGCCAACCGCGAACTGCTCGAGGACGCCGAGGAGCTCGAGCACCGGGCCCGGCGGCGCGACCTGGTGGTCGACGAGGAGACCCTGGTCGCGTTCTACGAGCAGCGGATCCCGGACCACGTCGTGTCCGGGCGGCACTTCGACTCGTGGTGGAAGAAGACCTCCCGCCAGCAGCCCGAGCTGCTGGACTTCACCGTCGAGATGCTGCACACCGCGCAGGCGGGCGAGGTCGACCACTCGGCCTATCCCGATCACGTCGAGGCCGGTGGGCTGCGGCTGCCGCTGTCGTACGCGTTCGAGCCGGGCCGCAAGACCGACGGGGTCACCGTCGACGTGCCGGTCGCGGCGCTGCACCAGATCGACCCGACGCCGTTCACCTGGCAGGTGCCCGGGCTGCGCGAGGAACTCGTCACCGCGCTGATCAAGACGCTGCCGAAGACGCTGCGCCGGCTCTTCTCCCCCGCCCCGGACCACGCCCGCGCGGTCCTGGCCCGGCTGCGGGCGGGTGACGAGCCGCTGCTCGACGGGCTCGAGCGCGAGCTCGGCCGGATGCGGAGCGTGGACATCCCGCGCGAGGCCTGGGAGCTCGACCGGCTGCCTGAGCACCTCACGGTGACTTTCCGCGTCATCGACGAGAAAGGCCGTGAGGTCGCCACCGGCACCGACCTGGCGGCGCTGCGCCGCACACTGGCGCCGAAGGTCCGCGAGGAGCTGGCCGCGGCCGGCGTCGACCTGGAGAAGACCGGGCTGACCGGCTGGAGCATCGGCACGCTGCCGCGCGAGCACCGGATCCGCCGCGGTGGCCACGTCGTCACCGGCTACCCGGGGCTCGTCGACCGCGGCACGAACGTCGACGTGCGGGTGTTCCCGACCGCCGCCGAGCGTGACCCGGCGATGTGGCGCGGCCTGCGCAGGCTGCTGTTGCTCCAGACGCCGTCGCCGGCCAAGCAGGTGCAGCGTGGGCTCGACAACGCGGCCAAGCTCGCGCTCTCGCGCAACCCGCACGGTGGGATGGCCGCGCTGCTGGACGACTGCGTCACCGCCGCCGCCGACGCGATCATCACCCGCGCCGGGGGTCCGGTGTGGGACGAGGCGCGCTACACCCGGCTCCGCGAGCTGTTCCGGACCCGGCTCGGTCCTACCACCCTGGAAGTGCTGCACGCGGTGCGCGCCGTCCTCGTCGTGTGGCACCGGGTGCAGGCGCAGCTCGCCGAGCTGAGTGCCCCGGTGCTGAAGGCGGGCGTCGCCGACCTCACCGCGCAGCTGAACGAGCTGGTCGGCCCCGGTTTCGCGACCGCCGCCGGAGCGAACCGGCTCGCCGACATCGCCCGCTACCTGGAGGCGATCGAGCGCCGCATCGAGAAGCTGCGGGTCGATCCGCGCCGCGACGCCGACTGGACCGCGCAGGTCCGCATCGTCGACGACGAGTACCGCGCCGAGCTGGCCGCGTTGCCGCCGGGCGTCGAGCCGCCGCCCGCGCTGCGCGAGATCCGGTGGATGATCGAGGAGTTGCGGGTGAGCCTGTACGCGCACCCGATGCGCACCCGATACCCGGTCTCGATCAAGCGGATCCAGAAGGCGATCGACGAGCTTCCCCGCGGCTGACGCCGTCAGGGCCGCTCCGGCCCGGCAGCGGGCCGGTACCGCCGGTGGTGTCATGATCGTCGGACGAGGGACATGAGCTGCACATGCGCAGCTCATGTCCCATTCCTGCCGATCATGGTCGATCAACCGAGCCGTGGCGCCCGACCTGACCGACCCGGCCGAGGTTCGTGGACCCGACGCTAATCGACGGCGTCGTCGTCCGGGCCGCCGCGCGCCATCGCGGCCAGCACGTCCAACGCGGCCGTCAGCGTGTCGATCGGCGGTGCGGACAACGCGAGCCGCACCGCGCCCGGCGCCCGGCCCGAGCCGACGGCGAACGCCGCCCCGGGGCTGACCGCGACACCCCGGCGCGCGGCGGACGCGACGAACGTCTCCGCCCGCCACGGCTCGGGCAGCTCCCACCACAGGTGGTAGGCCGCCGGGTCGGCGTGCACGGTGAAGCCCTGCAGCCGGTCGCGGACCAGCTCCTGCCGGGCGGCGGCGTCGCGCCGCTTGGCCGCCTCCACGGCGGCCAGGGTGCCGTCGGTCAGCCAGCAGGTGGCGGCGTCGATCGCGAAGCGCTGGGCTGCCCAGCCACCCGAGCGCGCGGCCGCGGCGACCCGGTCGGCCAGGGCGTCGGGCGTTACGACGAAACCGAGCGTGAGGCCCGGCGCGAGCCGCTTGGACAGGCTGTCGACGAGCACCGTGCGCTCCGGGGCGAACGCGACCAGCGGGGGCGGGGCGTCGCGCAGGAACGCGTAGATGACGTCCTCGACGGCCGGCACGTCGATCGCGCGCAGCACCTCGGCCAGCGCCACCCGGCGCTCGGCGGGCATCGTCGCGCCCAGCGGGTTGTGCAGCGTCGGCTGGACGTAGACCGCGCGCAGCGGGCCGGCCCGGTGCGCGGAGGCCACCGCGTCGGGCAGCAGACCGTGGGCGTCGGTCGCGAGCGGGACGAGTGTGACGCCGAGCCGGGCCGCGATGCCCTTGACCACCGGGTAGGTGAATGCCTCTACACCGAGTCGCTCCCCGACCGGGACGAGCGCGGCGACGGCGGTGGCGACCGCCTGGCGCCCGTTGCCGGTGAACAGGATCCGGCGTGGGTCGGGCCGCCATCCGGGGTGCCCGAGCGCCGCCGCGGCGGCCTCCCGCGCAGCAGGGGTCCCGGCCGCACCCACGGGGGGCAGTGCGGCCGCGAGAACGTCGCTGCGCAGCAGCCGCTCCAGACTCCGGGCCTGCAGCGCGGGCTGCTCGGGCAGGACGGCGAAGTTGAGCTCCAGGTCCACGCGCGCGCTCCCGGGTTCGGCCAGGGCGGGCTCCGGCGGCGCTGCGGCGGCGCGGACGAACGTGCCACGGCCGACCTCCCCAACCGCCAGCCCGCGCCGCACCAGGTCCCCGTAGACCCGCGCTGCCGTCGACGTTGCGATGCCGTGGCGGCGGGCGAACCGGCGCTGTGGGGGCAACCGGTCACCGGGCCGCAGCCGCCCGGCGGCGATCTCGGCGGCGACGGTGTCGGCGATACGGCGGTAGTCGTCCATCAATTCCCCCTATTGCACCGAGTTCAATGTTTACATTGCATTGAACACTCTGTGCCGCTTACCGTCGAATGGTCAACAGCGGCGGCGAACGGGGAGCGCGATGGGCACGGCGGCGATCGGCGGCATCACCATCGGCTTCGACGACACCGGCGGCGCCTGCGGGCCACCGCTCGTGCTGGTGCACGGACACCCCTTCGACCGCTCGATGTGGTATCCGCAGATCCCGCACCTCGCTCGCCACGGAACCCGCGTCATCGCACCTGACCTGCGCGGATACGGCCGGAGCACGGTGGTTCCCGGTATCACCGGGATCGAGGTGTTCGCGCGCGACCTGGCGGATCTGCTCGACCACCTCGGCGTCGGGGACATCGTGCTGGGCGGATTGTCGATGGGCGGCCAGGTCGCCATGGAGTTCCGCCGGCTCTTCCCGGGCCGCGTCCGCGGATTGTTGCTCGCCGCCACCTCGCCGCGGGCCGAGACACCGACTGGCGCCCAGAATCGCACCGAGGTGGCCGAAAGATTGCTTCGAGAAGGGATGCGCGGCGTCGCCTGCGAACTACTGCCGGCGATGCTCGCCGCGGACACCGTCGCCGCGAGGCCCGGCCTCGCCTGGTTCGTGCGGGACATGATGCGCAGCGCCCCGCCCGCCGGGGCCGCGGCGGCGCTGCGGGGCCGCGCCGTACGCCCCGACTACACCGCGACGCTGGGCACCATGACGGTGCCGGCGCTCGTCGTCGTCGGCACCGAGGACGTGCTCACCCCGGTCGCCGAGGCCGAGTTCCTGCAGGCGTGCATCCCCGGTGCCGAGCTCGTCGTCGTCGATCACGCGGGACACCTGCCGAACCTCGAGCGCCCGGCGGCGTTCAACGCCGCGGTCGAGCGACTGCTGCGCCGCGTGACCGCCGCGCCCGTCCCAGCCGGTGCGCTCGCGGCCGGGGTGTCAGGATCGCCGGACGGCCCGGCGGCGAGGAGTCAGCGATGACGGCAGCGACCACCCGGTACACCCAGCTCGGAGAGGCCCTCGGCACGGACTTCTTCTCCGTCCGGGACCAGTTCACGCCCGAGCAGTGGGAGCACTTCATCGCCGTCCGCAAGTTCGTCGACGACGAGGTGCTGCCCGACATCGGCGACTACTGGGAGCGCGCCGAACTCCCCTGGCACCTGTTCCGCCGACTGCCCGAGCTGGGCGTCGTCGGCGAGGACATCGACGGCTACGGCTGCGCCGGGATGAGCTCGATGGCCTGCGGGCTGGTGCACATGGAACTGCACCGCGGCGACGGCAGCCTCGGCACGTTTCTCGGCGTGCACGCGGGGCTGGCGATGCAGTCGATCGCGATGTGCGGCTCGGACGAGCAGAAGCAGCGCTGGCTGCCGTCAATGGCGTCAATGGACGAGATCGGCGCGTTCGCGTTGACCGAGCCGGACCACGGGTCGGACTCGATCGCGCTGGAGACCACCGCCCACCGCGACGGCGACCACTGGGTGCTCGACGGCGTCAAGCGCTGGATCGGCAACGGCACCATCGCCGACCTGGTGATCGTCTGGGCCCGCGACACCGACTCGGGCGAGGTGTTCGGCTTCGTCGTGGAGACCCCTGCGGAGGGCTACCAGGCCACCGTCATCCCGGGGAAGGTGTCGCTGCGCTCGGTGTGGCAGGCCGACATCCGGCTGACCGGCGTCCGCGTGCCGGAGGAGAACCGGCTGGTCAACGCGAGGACGTTCTCCGACACCGGGCGGGTGCTGGCCAACACCCGCGGGATCTGCGCCTGGATGGCCCTCGGGCACGCGACGGCCGGCTACGACGCGGCGCTGCGCTACGCGTTGGAGCGCAAGCAGTTCGGCAAGCCGCTGGCGTCGTTCCAGATCGTCCAGCAGCGGCTGGTGCACATGCTCGCCGACCTGACCGGGATGCAGCTCTACTGCATGCAGATCGGGCGGCTCGCCGACGCCGGTCGGCTCTCCCCGACCGTCGCCGGGCTGGCCAAGATGAACAACACTCGCACCGCCCGCAAGATCCTGGCCGAGGCACGCGACCTGCTGGGCGGCAACGGGATCCTGCTCGAGCACCACGTCGTGCGGCACTGGACCGACATCGAGGCGATCCACACCTTCGAGGGCACCGAGACGATGCAGACGCTGATCGTCGGCCGCGACATCACCGGTATCGGCGCCTTCGCCTAGCTGCTCAGGCGCTCGTGCGCGGAAACCGTCGCCCCGAACAGCGTCGTCCGCTCTCGGGCAGCCCCGCTGCACGCCACGCCGGAAACCCGCCGTCGAGGTCGGTCGCCGGTGCAGGCCCAGGTCCTGCAGGGATGCCGCGGCGAGGCTGGAGCTGTAGCCCTCGGAGCGCACCTGCGTCACACGCGGGTGCGCCCCGTGCCGGCGCCCGGATCCTCGGCAGGGGCGACCGTGATCACCTGGTCGAGCCCGGCGAGGCCCAGCATGCGTCGCGCCGGGCTCCCGGACGGCGTGATGACGGTCAGCTCGATACCGGCACCGCGGGCCCGCTGCGCCATCTCGGACAGGACCGCGATACCGGCGCTGCTGACGTAGCAGCCCGCAGCGAGCGTGAGGGTGATCGGCAAGGTCTGCTGGAGCTGGTCGATCAGTTCCGAGCGGACCGACGCCACGCCGGCCAGATCCAGGTCGCCGTCCACGTGCAGCCGAACGGAGGACTCGTCGGCCCAGCGACGCAGCCGGGCCGGGCCGGGAGGCGGCTCCGGGTCGGCGCCCGTCTCCGGGCCGTCGAGCGCCCCGCCCGGCAACGTCGCCGGCCGCTCGATCGGGATCGGCGGTAGCCGGAATCGCACCACCGTGCCGGTGTCACCCGGCTCGAGCTCGACGTCCTCGGTCAGCTCCCGGATCAGGGCGAGCCCGCGGCCGCGGTAGCCGGGATCGGCGGGTGGCGGGCGCCAGCGGCCGGTGTCGGCGACCCGCACCGACACCGCGCCGGAGGATTCCAGCATCAGCTCGATGTCGACCTCACCGGATGCGCCGCCGAGGTAGGCGTGCTCGACGGCGTTCGTGACGGCCTCGCCGAGAACCAGCTGCAGGTCGGTGACGGCGTCCTCGCTCAGCCCGGCCCGCGCGCACCAGGCCGCGACCTTGCGGCGCAGCGGGGCCAGCTGCGCGGGGTCCGCCGGCGTGAGCAGCCGCAACGGCGCCGGGAGCAGCCGCGCCATCACCAGTGCGATGTCGTCGGGTGCGGACCGGCCGGCCGCCATCCGGTCCAGCAGCGCATCCGCCGTGTCCATCGGGCGGCCGTGGGCCAGCGCGCCGAAGGTGTCGATCAGCCGGTCGAGACCGTCGTCGATCACCTCGGTGCGCCGCTCGAACAGCCCGTCGGAGCACAGCAGGATCGTTGAACCGGGCTCGATCCGGTCGACGGCCTCGACGAACGGCGGCCGCCCGACCACCCCCAGCGGGGTGCCCCGGCCCTCGAGCAACAGCCGGACCCCGTCCGGCCCGGCGACGAGCGGCGGTGGGTGGCCGGCGCAGGCGTAGCGCAGCTCTCCGGTGTCACAGTCGATCACCGCGCAGGCCACCGTGCTGGCCATCGCGCCGTCGATGCGCAGCGCGAAGAGGTCGAGCTGCTCGAGGGCCGTCGCCGGAGGCTGTCCGTTGACCAGGTTCGCGGCCAGCGCACTGCGCAGTTGCCCCATCACCGCCGCCGCGGACGGGCCGCGGCCGACCACGTCGCCGACGACGAGCGCAACCTTCCGGGGCTCGAGAGCCAGCACGTCGAACCAGTCCCCGCCGGCCTCGGTGCCCGCGGTCCCGGGCAGGTACCGGGTGGCCAGCGCGAGCCGGTCGAGATCGGGCATCCGCTGCGGCAGCAGGCTGCGCTGCAGCACGACGGCGACCTCGTGCTCGGCCTGGTGCAACCGGGCCCGCATGACGGCCTGGGCGCACTGGCTGGCGAGGGTGAGCACGAAGCTGCGCCGTTCCGGGCTGAACTGTGGCCGGTCGGCGAAGCGGAAGCCGAGGGCCCCGATCGGCCGGCCACCGACGAGCAGCGGAACCGCGGTCTGCACGGGATAGGCCCCGCCGTCGGGGTTGTGGCCGGAGTCGGGATCGGAGCCCTCCGCGGACGGGACGCTCCGATCGGCCTGCCATACCGGTTCACCCGTGCGCACGGCGTGGGCGAGCGGGTGCGCGGCACCCCGGGACAGCTCCGGCGACGCGGCCCCCTCCGGCCAGCCTTCCTCGGCCAGCGGGTACAGCGCCCCGCTGTCCCCCGCCAGCAACACGACGACCGCATCGGCCTCGACAGCGGACAGCCCGTGCGCCACGATCACCGCCGCGACGGAGTCGAGGTCGGTGGCCCGCGACAGCGAGGTGGCCACCGCACTGAGCCGCTCGGCGACCCGGCGGCCCTCGGTCTCGGCCACCAGCAGGGAGGACCGGTCGAGGGCCTGCGCGGCCAGCTCGGCCACGGCGACCGCGGCCTCCCGGTCGTGGGCCCCGATGACCCGCGGTTCGCGGAACGCCGCCCCCAGCACGCCGAGGCAGCGGTCGCCGAGGACGAGGGGCAGCAGCGCCAGGGACGCCAAGCCGGATCCGGCTGCCACCGCCCCGAGGGGTGGGTAGCGGTCGGGCCAGTCCACCGGGTCCTCCAACCACATCGGCCGGCGGCTGCGGACCACCTCCGACACCGGCAGCTCCACGTCCTGCGGGATGGACGACCAGCTGCGGTGGGCCGACAGGTTCCAGCCCTGACTGGTCAGCACCTGCAGCGCTCCGTCCCGGAGCTCCCACGCCCCGACCAGCGGCGCGTCGAGCAGCGTCACGAGGTGGTGCGAAGCGATACGAGCCACCTCGGCCGGCGTGGCAGCAGCCGACATCTCCGCGGTCGCCCGGTGCAGCATCCCGAGCCGCTGCGCCGCGGCCCGTTCCAGTTCCAGCAGCCTCGCGTTGTCCAGCGCGACCCCGGCCCGGCGGGCGATCTCGGCGAACAGCTCGAGGTCCTGCGCGTCGTAGCGCGGGGAGCCGGCGGTCCGCGCTACCGCGAGCATGCCCAGCATCCCGCCGCGCGCGACCAGCGGGGCGGCGACCATCGAGCGCAGGCCCGCCTGCTCCCACAGCATCACCTGTTCGGGGTCCGGACCGGCCAGGCTCGCCATCAGCTCGGCGAGGTCGATGATTCGCGGTTCCTGGGTCTCCATGACCCGCCGGCGCAGCTCGGAGCCGCTGTCCAGCCGCCACAGGAGCGGTTCCACCGCGGGGTCGGCGGCCGCGACCGCCCGCAGGGCCAGGTCGCCATCGGAGGCGCCCTCGTGCATCCGGACGACGTCGGCGAGGCCCTCGGTCACCAGTATCCGGGCCAGCGTGCGCAACCGTCTGTCCGCGGTCAGCTCGGCGTCCAGGGCGTCGCCGAGCCCCGCACAGACCCGGTGCCGCCGCTGCTCGAGGTGCCGCGAATCGATGTCGAGGCAGCCACCCACGTAGCCCGCGAGCCCGTCGCCGCCGCCCACCGGGGCACCGCGGTCGAGGACCCAGCGGTACCGGCCGCCGCGGTGCCGCAGCCGGTACTCGACCTCGAACGGCGCACCCCGCCGGATCGCCGCCGACGTCACCGCCCGGTAACGCTCGCGGTCCTCCGGGTGGATCCGGTCCCGCCAGTCCGTGCCCAGTTCGGCCACCGGGTCGGTGACGCCGGTGAAGTCCTGCCAGCCCTTGTTGACGAACACGCGGTGCCCACCCGCGTCGTCCACCCAGATCAGCGCCGGAGTGGAGTCGGCCATCGCACGGAACCGCAGTTCGGCGGCGCGCCGGGTGCGTCCGAGCTGGAGGTGGTTGCCCACCCGGGCCAGCAGCTCACGGGCGGAGAACGGCTTGACCAGGTAGTCGTCGGCCCCGGCGGCCAGCCCCTCGACCGCTGCCTCCTCCCCGGCCCGCGCCGAGAGCAGCACCACCGGCAACCCCGCCGTGCGGGCGTCGGTACGCAGCGCGCGGAGCAGCCCGATACCGTCCAGCCCCGGCATCGTCACGTCCGCCAGGACCAGGTCGGGGGGGTCGGCGCGGGCGGCGTCGAGGGCCTCGACCCCGTTGGCGACGGTCTGCACGGTCCAGTGCACCGAGAGCAGTCGCTTCAGGTAGTCCCGCATGTCGACGTTGTCGTCCGCGACCAGCACCCGGTCCCGGCGGCTGGAGATGTCCGGCAGCGCCCGCGCGAGTAGCTCCACGTCGAGATCGGCCAGTTGGTGCGGGTCTTCCGGGTCGCCCGGGTCGCCGGGGAGCCAGCGCAGCGCTTCGATCAGGAACGGTTCGGCACCCGCGGCGGCGGGCCGGGCGGGCGCCCCGCCGACCGCGCCGATGCTCTCCACCGGCAGGTGCGCGATGCCCATCGGGATCCGAACGGTGAACGTGCTGCCCACGTCCGGCGTGCTCGTCACGTCGACGGTGCCGCGGTGCAGCTCGACCAGCTGGCGGACCAGCGTCAGCCCGATGCCGCTGCCCTCGTGGGAGCGGGCCCGCGTACCCCGGACCCGGTGGAACCGTTCGAACAGCCGGGGCAGGTCGGCGGCCGGGATGCCGGTGCCGGTGTCCGCCATCCGCAGCACGGCCTGCCCGCCCTCGACCCGCAGGCTCACCGTGATGCCGCCGGTGAAGGTGTACTTGACGGCGTTGCTGAGCAGGTTGAGGACGATCTTCTCCCACATGTCGCGGTCCACCCAGGCCGGGCGGGGCGTGGGCGGGCAGTCGACGTCGAGGCGCAACCCGGCCCGGTCGGTCGCCGAGCGGAACAGCCCCACGAGCTCGGCGGTGACCGTTCCGAGGTCGACCGGGACGAACGTGGCGTCGGTCCGGCCCGCCTCCAGCCGGGAGACGTCGAGCAGGGTGTTGACGAGCCGGAGCATGCGCTGCGCGTTGCGGTGCGCCAGTTCCACGTCGACCCGCACAGCCGGGTCGGTCGAGGAACGCAGCTGCTCCAACGGGCCGAGGATGAGCGCGAGCGGCGTGCGGAACTCGTGGCTGACGCCGGTGAAGAACTCGGTCTTCGCCCGGTCGAGGGCCGCGAGGTCGTCGAGCCTGCGCCGCTCGGCCTCGTGCGACCGGGCGGCGGACACGGCGGTGCCGATGTGCCCGACGACCAGCCGCAGGAACGAGCGGTAGTCGTCGTCGACGTGGATGCGCGGCGGGACGCCGATCAGGAGCGGGATCGGCGGGTGACCGTCCCCGCCGGGGAGCTCCGCGAGGGCGGCCTGTCGCACCGGTGGCGCCGAGCGGGTCGGCGGGAGGCCGACCGGCATGTCGACGATCTGCACGTCGGGGGTGACCCGCGGGGGCGCCACGTCATCGGGCAGCTCACGGAAGCCGGGGGCGGCGACCAGGCGGGGCTCCCCGTCGTCCACGGCACCGGGCGCGTCGGCGTGGCTGTAGAGCAGCGCGCACGGCACGTCCGGCCCGGCGGACGCCAGCACCGCCCCGATCTCCCGCAACGCCTGGTCCACCGACCGGGCCTCCGGGGCGACCTCGGCGAGCCGGCCGAGCAACCGCAACCGCCGCTCGCCGACGACCTTGCCGGTGGTCTCCGACGTGACGTTGAAGACGCCGAGGACGGAGCCGTCGGAGTCCCGGATCGGGCTGTAGGAGTAGCGCCAGTAGGTCTCCTCCGGGAAACCGTTGCGGTGCATCACCAGCAGGTCGTCGTCGCGGAACGTCGGATCACCGGTGGCGCGCACCTGCTCGAGCAGCGGCCCGACCTTGTCCCAGATCTCCGGCCAGACCTCCCGGCACGGCTGCCCGAACCCGCTGGGGTGCTTGCTGCCCGCACCCGCGATGAAAGCGTCGTTGTAGAGGAAGGTGAAATCCGGGCCCCAGCACAGCACGAGCGGATGCGGGGAGCCGAGCATGATGTCGATCGCCGTGCGCAGCTCGGCGGGCCACTGCCGGCGGGGGCCGAGGCTGGTCTGCGACCAGTCCGTCTCGGCGATCAACCGACTGATCGAACCGGCCGGTTCCGAGGCGCTCGTCGACGCCACGGTCGGTTCACTCACCGGACAACCGCCTCATTCCTGCTTGGCACCCCGCAAAGCGTCAGCGTGCCAGGTCGCGGTCGACACGGCATCCCCTGGCCCGGCAGGCCGCCGGCGACCCTCCCCGCCCGTTCCCGGGCGTGAGCGAGTGCGCCAGACTGCGCTGTCGTGGCGACCTTGCTCGACGACGGCAGCTGGGAGATCCAGGGACGACGGATCGGCTTCCCGGTCCGCATCACCGACGCCTCGGTGGCCTGCGCGACCTACCTGGTCCGCGCCGACCGGGCCCGCCGCCTCGTCGACGGCACCGGGCTGGAGCTCGTCTCGGTGGCGGGCCGGACCCCGCTGTTCCTCGTCTTCATCGACTACAAGGTCAACGACCTCGGGGACTACGACGAGGTCGGGGTGGCGCTGCTCGCGCGGCACCGCGGCCGCATCGGGCCCTACATCCACCAGCTCCCGGTGACCCAGACGTTCACGATGGAGGCCGGGCGGGCGCTGTGGGGGCTGCCGAAGTGGCTGGGCCGCGCCGAGCTCGATATCGCGGGGCGGCACGCCGACTGCCACCTCGCCGAGGACGACCGGCACGTGCTGAGCGCGTCGCTGAGCACGCTGCCGGGACGGTTGCCCGTCACGGTCCCCGGCGCGCTGACCGCGCTGGCGCCGCGGGGGGACACGGTGCTGGCCAGCGGGGTCCGGATGCGGGCGCGCGGGGCGCGGCTCGGGTTCGGCGCCGCGCGGCTGGTGCTGGGCAGCGGCCACCCCAGGGCCGACGAGCTGCGCGCGATCGGGCTACCGCGCCGCCCGCTGGTGACCACGATCGTCGACCACGTCGCGTTCGACATGGACCCGGCGGTACCCACCCCGCGTTAGCGGTGGGCCGTCAGCCAGGTGCGGAGATCCGTCAGGGGGCCGTCGCGCTCCGGCTCGTTGTAGATCTCGTGCCAGAGGCCCTCGTACCAGTGCACGGTCTGGTCGGGTGAGCCGCTGGTCGACTCCAGCAGACGGCTGCCGGCGGGTTGGGTGAGCACGTCGGCGGTCCCGTGCTGCAGCAGCAACGGCAGGCGTAGCGCGCGGGCCCGCTCCGGCAGCACCTCCATCTGCGCGAACAGCGCCGAGGACAGACCGAGGGTCGGGTTGCCGTCGTGCACCAGCGGGTCGGCCCGGTACGCGGCGACGACAGCCGGATCCTTGCTGATCTTCGTGCCGTCGATCCCGGCCGGCCGCAGCGTCGGCGCGACCCGGGTGAGCAGCTTCAGCGCCGGAACGGCCGCCTTCGGGACTGCGTTGCTCGCCAGCGCGGGCGCGGACAGCACGAGGCCGCGCAGGTCGTCCTGGTGGTCGAGCGCATAGGCCAGCGCGATCTGGCCGCCCATGCTGTGGCCGAGCAGGAACACCGGCAGGCCCTCGTGCCGGGCGACGACGTGGCGGCGGAAGGTGTCGAAGTCGGCGAGGAAGTCGGCGTAGCGGCCCAGGTGGGTGCGCCGCCCCCCGGAGCGGCCGTGCCCGCGGTGGTCGAGGGCGTAGACGGCCCAGCCGTCCGGGACCAGGACGTCCACGACGTTGCCGTAGCGACCGGAGTGCTCACCGAGGCCGTGGCAGATCAGCAGCACACCGGTCGGCGCGGGGCCGCCGGTGCCGGGCAGCCAGCCCTGCCAGAACAGCTCGACCCCGCCCGCCGCGTCCAGCCTGCCTTCGACCCGCTGCGCCCGCACCGCCATCCCACCCCGTTCCTCGGCCGCTCCTCGATGGGGAACCTATCCGGTCGGACGGGACGTCGCGCCGGTCAGCGCGGCCCGACCACGTCGTCGACGTGGTCGGGCGGCCCGGAGCCGGCCGCCGTCGTGGACCGCTCGAGTTCCACGTCGTACTCGACGTCGGCCTGTTCGGGCACCCGGACGACCGCAGCGAGCGGGTCGTGTCCCGGGGACGTGACGGCGAGCGTGTAATCCCCGGCCGCGAGGTCACCGATGCGGTACCGCCCGGACCCGCCGGTGTCCACGGCGTCGACGACCTCGCCCTCCTGCAGCAGGGTCACGGTCGCCCCGTCGACCGGCCGGCCGTTCGCGCACACGATCCCGGCGACGGAGCAGGAGCCGATGAGGAGCACCTCGACGTCGAGCGGCTCGCTGTCGACGGTCAGCGCGACCGCACCCGGCTGGTGGCCCTTGGCCGCGGACACCAGCACGTAGTCACCGGCCCGGGGCGCCGCGACGACGCCGCGACCGTCGACGTCGGCCACGCCGCTGCCCGCCTCGCGGCCCTGGCCGTCCAGGAGGGTCATCGCGGCGTCCGGAACCGGCACGCCGTCACGCCGCACGGCCCGGAAGCGGACCGGCTGCGCGTCCGCGGAGACCTCCACGACCTCCGGCTCGACGGGGGCCGGCGCCGCGAGCGAGACGGCCGCGGCCGCGCCCGGACGCGGGTTGGGGTTCGCGAAGCCGAGGGTGCGCAGCAAGGAGATGTCGGCGGCGGCCTGCTCGGCCGCGCGGGCCGCCGCCCGGGCCGCAGCGCGGGACTCCCGTGTAGGCGAGGGGGCGGCCGGGGGCCGGTCGTCCTGCTCGCCGTCCGGGGTCTCCGCCACCGTGGCCGCAGGGACGACCTTCGGGACGACCGCGAGGCCGAAGGCGGGCGTCGGGTCCGGGGTGCTGAGCGGCGCCTCGGAACGGCCGTTGTCCTCGTCCCCGTCGATCTCGCCCCAGTCGGTCCATTCCGACCAGTCGCCGGTCGCCGGGTCCGTCGCCTCGGACGCGGCCGGCTCCGGGGCGTCGGACTCGGGGTGAGCCGGTGCCGGGGCGTCCGGGTCGGGACCCTCCGCCGCACGCGTCTGGGCATCGGCCGCCGAGACGATCGGCTCCGCCGTCTCGACAGGAGCGATCGGGCGGTCGCCGAACCCGGACACGTCCCGCCGCATCGACGGCGCGGCGGGCGGCTCGGACGGCGCGGACAGCACGATCGGGGGAGCCGCCGCCGGCAACGTCAGGCTGCCGTCGGGCACGCGCCCCCACGGCGCGCTGACCGTGTCGCGCCCCAGCAGGGGGACAGGCGGCGCGGCGGGCTGGGCCCGGCGGGGCTCGGCCGGTGCGGAGATCTCGCGGGTAGCGGGCTCGGCCGCGGCAGGGCGCGCCGGCTCCGTGGCGGGCCCGACCGCGATCGGCTCCCGCCCGGCGGTGGGCTCCGCCGGGTTGGCGCCGGTCACCGGCTCCCCGTCGGCCGGGCCGGCTGCGGACCCGGCCCGGGCAGCGGCGGCGCGGAGCTCCACCAGTTCGGCGACGGTCCGCGGGCGCCCCGGATCCTCGACATCCCCGGCGGCACTCCCGGCAGGCCCGCGCTTGCGCAGCAGGACCACCAACCCGGCGACGACGATGACTCCGAGGCACAGCCCGATCAGGCCCAACGCGCTCGTCACGGGTGTCTCCTCGCCAACGATCCGGCACTGAAGCGTGCGGGATCCGCCGGACCGGATCGGGCCGGAAGAACGGCACGGATGTCCGGTTCTCGTGCGGCAGGGGCACGCCGGGCCACGATGGCCCGCCTGCCAGACGTTAGCACCTGCCAGCGCCCGACCCGGGCGCGATGATCGACTTCCGGCACGCCGGTGATCATCGCATCGGGCCTGCTCCCGGCACGTGCGCACCCGACGCCGGCCAGTTCCGGACCCCGCCGGACGGGCTTCCCGGCCGGTGTCACGACACGCCGACGGCGCCGCGCCCCGATCGACGAGCGGTAACACGACGGTCACGGCACGGTACGGTGCCGACGGGACGGATGCGGCCGCACCGGGCAGGCTGGCGCGGCACGCCTCCGAGCGACGAAGGAGACCGCCGCGATCCGCCTGTCCCCTGCTGCCGGGAACGTCGAGGTGACCTTCGCGCTGCCCCTCCTGCGGTTCCGCTACCTCGGTGAGAACGGCAACTGGTTCAACGACCCGGACGTCACCGAGTTGGACGGCTCCGACACCATCCTGGTGGTCAGACGAGCAACGCCGGCACCCCGTGTCGGGCGCACACGGATGGGGAACGCGGCGACGTGAACGGCACCATCGACGACGACCTGACCGAACTCGCTGCCGCGCACGGCGTGGCCACCACCTACCGCGACGGTGACCGACGGCCGGTGACCGTGGACCCCGAAGTGGTCATCCGGGTGCTGGGGCTGCTCGACGTGGACGTGCGCACGCCGCAGGCTCGTCGCGCGGCGCTCGAGGCCGCCCGGGAACGGGCGACCGCAGGAACTCTCCCCGGCACGATCGCGCTGCGCACCGACCGGTCGTATCCGCTGCCCGGCCCCGGCGCCGGCGTCCTCGTCGACGAGTCGGGAGCGCGCCGCGACGTCGCCGGCGAGTTGCCCGCGGGGCTGGACCCGGGCTACTACCGGCTCGAGGTCGGCGACGCGCAGAGCACGGTGATCGTGGCACCGGCGGCACTCCCCGATCCGCCGCGCGCCTGGGGCTGGATGCTGCAGCTCTACGCGCTGCACTCGCGCGGCTCGTGGGGCATCGGGGATCTCGGCGACCTGCGAGTGTTCGTCGACTGGACCGGGCGCGAGCACGGCGCGGGGACGGTGCTGCTCAACCCGCTGCACGCGATCACCCCGGTTCCGCCGGTGCAACCGTCGCCCTACACGCCGTCGAGCCGGCGGTTCGCGACGCCGCTCGCGCTGCGGATCACCGATCTGGAGGCCTACGCCCGGGCCGACGCCGCGACCCGCGCCGAGGTCGGCGCGCTGCGCCCGGAGACGGTCGGCGACCGGATAGCGCACGACCGGGTCTGGGCGGCCAAGCGTTCGGCGCTGGAGCTGCTGTGGCGCGCCGAGGGCCGCCCCGACCCCGCTGCCGACCCCGATACCGACAACGACCTGCGGGACTTCGCGACGTTCAGCGCCCTCGCCGAGCGCTACGGCGGGCGCTGGAGCCGGTGGCCGGCGGAGCTGCGGCACCCGGCGAGCGACGCGGTGGCCGCGGCGCGGCGCGAGCTGGCGCCGCGGGTGGCCTTCCACGCCTGGGTGCAGCAGCAGGTCGACCGGCAGCTCGCCGGGGTCCGCGAGGCGGCCCGTGCCGCCGGGATGCCGCTGGGCGTGATCCACGACCTTGCCGTCGGCTGCGACCCCGAGGGTGCGGACGCGTGGGCGCTGCAGGACGTGCTCGCACTGGACGTGACGGTAGGCGCGCCACCGGACGCGTTCAACCAGCGCGGCCAGGCCTGGGGGCTGCCGCCGTGGCGCCCCGACGTGCTCGCCGCGACCGGCTACGCCGCCTACCGCGACCTGCTGCGCGCGCTGCTCAGGAACGCCGACGGGCTGCGGATCGACCACGTGGCCGGGCTGTTCCGGCTGTGGTGGGTGCCCCCGGGCGAGTCGGCCGACCGCGGGACCTACGTGCACTACGACGCGGACGCGATGCTCGCCGTGCTCACCCTGGAGGCCTCCCATGCCGGTGCGCTGGTGATCGGCGAGGACCTGGGCACGGTCGAACCGGAGGTGACCGCGGCGCTGGCCGAGCGGAACATGCTCGGCTCGACGGTGCTGTGGTTCGCCCGGGACCGCGACGCCGAAGGCGAACCGCTCGTGGCGCCGTCGAAGTGGCCGGAGCAGGCCGTCGCGACAATCTCGACGCACGATCTGCCCACCGCATCGGGGTTCCTGCGCGGTGAGCACGTCCGCACCCGCGGTGACCTCGGCCTGCTCGACGACGTGGCGGCGGAGCGGGAGCAGGCGGCGGCCGAACGGGAGGAACTGGTGGCGCTCCTCGTCGCGGAGGGACTGCTGGGGTCGCCCGACGCACCCGAGCAGGAGATCGTCGTGGCGATGCACGCGCTGCTGGGCCGCAGCCGGTGCCGGCTCGCCCTCGTCTCGCCCTACGACCTCGTCGGCGAGACCCGCCAGCCCAACCTGCCCGGGACGATCGACGAGTACCCGAACTGGCGGTTGCCGCTCCCGCTGTCCCTGGAGGAGTTGCGCACCGACCCGCGGGTGATCGCCGCGGTCGAGCACCTGCGCCACCGACGTCCGTGAGGGCGCGACGTGGACTTGTCCACGTGGGGAACCAGCCTGTGGACCAACGGCGCGGAGGCGATGAGCCAAGCATCCATATGCGAGCCTTGACTTGCATCAGGACACCGAGCCCGAGCCGGGCAACTCCACGCTGGTCGAGTTCACGCTCGCGGCCGACCCCGACTACGGCACCCGGCTGCGGGTCACCGAGAGCGGCTTCGAGACGCTGGACGGCAGCCGCGAGGACGCCGCGGCCTACCGGAAGGGCAATGTCGACGGCTGGCGCCAGGTGATCGGCCAGCTCGTGGAGCACGTCGCGCACGTGGCGGCCTGACATGCCCGCACCCCGGACCACCGGGTTCGTCGCAGGCCCACCACGGCGCCGGGACGTCCGCGACGGAGCGCACCGGCCGTGAGCGAGCGGACGGAGGAGCCACCCGGCCCGGATGCCGGCCGCGACGCCGGCACGGTGCTGGCCGCTCGCCGACCGACCCGGCGCGCACTGCTCGACCGCCTCGCCGGGCACGGGGCGGCGAGTGCGACGGTGCTCGCCCGGAAGCTGCCGGTGAGCCGGCAGGCGGTCGTCCAGCATCTCGCGGTCCTCGACGCCGCCGGGCTGGTCCGTCCGCACCGGCACGGCCGGGAGGTCCGCTACCTGCTGCGCCCGGGCGGGCTCACCACGACAGCGGCCTGGATGACCCGGCTCGCCGCGCAGTGGGACGCCCGGCTTGCCGCCATCGCCGCCATCGCCGAGGACGAGCCGGACACAGGGTGACGCCGTCGGCTGTCGGGCCGGTACCGCCGCGGAGGACCCGTCAGTCGCCCGCCGCCGCCCGCCCGGGTGTGGGCAACCGCGCCGCCCGCAACGCGCTGCGCCGCACCTTGCCCGCGTCGTCACGCACGGCCTCGTCGGTGAACTCGACCGTCCGCGGGATCTTGTACGGCGCGAGCCGGCCGGCGAGGTGGGTCAGCAGCGCGGTCGCGTCGACCGGGCCACCGGCCTGCACGATCGCATGCACGATGTTGCCGTAGTCGTCGTCGGGCAAGCCGATCACGGCGCAGGTGAGCACGGCGGGGTGCTGGTACAGCGCGGCCTCCACCTCCGCCGGGTACACGTTGGCTCCGCCGACCAGGATCATGTCGGTCCGCCGGTCGGCCAGGTAGAGGTAGCCGTCGGCATCGAAGTGGCCCATGTCGCCGAGGGACTCCCAGCCGTCGCGCTCGCGTGGCTCGGCGCCGATGTAGTGGTAGGTGCGCCGGTCGTCGACGGGCCGCATCCAGATCTCGCCGATCTCCCCCGGGGGCAGCTCACGGCCCTCGGCGTCGCGCACCTTCATCCGGCCGGCCTTGACCTGCCCGACCGAACCGGGCCTGGCCAGCCACTCCGCACCGGTGATCATCGCGTTGGCCTGCGCCTCGGTGCCGGAGTAGAGTTCGAGCACCGTCTCCGGCCCGCACCACTCCAGCCAGCCCCGCTTGACGTGCGGCGGGCACGGGGCGCCGACGTGCAGCACGGTGCGCAGGGACGAGAGGTCGGCGGCGCGCCGGACCTCCCCGGGCAGCCGCAGCATCCGGCCCATCATCGTCGGCACGACGTAGAGCCAGGTGACGCCGTGCTCCGCGACGAGACGCAGCGTGCGCTCGGCGTCGAACCGGCCCATCAGCACGACGTGGTGGCCCTGCAGCAGCGCGAGCAGGGAGAACATGTACGGCGCGTTGTGGTACAGCGGCGCGGTGCAGAGCATCACGCCGTCGCGGTCGATCCGCAGAGGCGCCGCGCGCGGCACCACGGCCTCGAGGCTCGCCTCCTGACCCGAGACGATGATCTTCGGCCGCCCGGTGCTGCCCCCCGACGTCGGCGCCTTCCACGACGGGCCCACCACATCGGGCAGCGGCTGCGCCGACTCGCCCGACGCGTCGTGGTCACCGGGCAGCCACGGACGCCGGTCGCGCGGCTGCAGCCCCACGACCAGCGCGGGATCGGCGACGGCGATCAACGCATCGAGCTCACCGGGTGGAAGCCGGTGCGACACGGGTTGCGGGACCGCGCCCAGCTTCCACGCCGCCACCGACGCCTCGACGTGCCGGACCCTGTTGGGCAACGCGATGGTCACGAGCGAGCCGCGCCGGACCCCCCGCGCGGCGAACGCCCGGGCCAGCCGGTTCGTGCGCTCCTCGAGTTCGGCTCGGGTCACCCGCTCCTCGTCGTCGGACACCGCGGGGGCATCAGGGGCCGCGGCGGCCAACGCCCGCAGGCCCGCAGCGAGCGCGGTGCTCACGCGGCGCGCGTGATCGACGGGAGGGACATCGGTACCGGGAACACCACCGCCGTCATGCCTGCCACCCTCGCGCAGCGCGTCGCGCAGAGCAACGCCGGACCGCTCCGGAACACTGGCTGGGCTCCCGTCGACGAAGTGAGGCGCCATGACCACCGTGTTCGTCCTGAACGGCCCGAACCTCAACCTGCTGGGCACGCGCAAGCCCGAGGTCTACGGCACGACGACGCTCGCCGACGTCGGGGAGCTCTGCCGGCGGGTCGCGGCTGAACACGGGCTGACGGTCGAGTTCCGGCAATCCAACCACGAGGGTGAGCTGGTCGACTGGATCCACGAGGCGGGCGCGGAGGTCGCGGCCGGACGCTCGATCGGGGCGGTGGTCAACGCCGGCGCCTACACCCACACCTCCGTCGCGCTGCACGACGCGATCGAGGGCGCGAGCGTCCCGGTCATCGAGGTGCACATCTCGAACGTCCACCGCCGCGAGGCGTTCCGGCACCACTCCTACCTCTCGCCGGTCGCCGCCGGGATCGTCGTCGGGTTCGGCGTCCAGGGCTACGCGCTGGCGATCGAGGGCCTGCACCGCCTCGCGCAGGGGTGAGCGCCGGTCGGAGCAGCGCCGGCGTCGACCCGAGCATCTCGCCGCCGGCGATCGCACCGGCCCGGGGAGCACGGCCGGGACGGGTCAGACGACCGTCGTCAGCGCACCGGCCGCGATCTCGACGACCACCGGGGTGCCCGCGTCCAGGTTCATGACTTCGCCGTCGATCTGCAACGGCAGCGGACTCACCGTGCGGAACCGGTACTCCCGCACGCTGGGCTGCGGACCGAGCCCGCGCAGGGCGGCCCGCAGCGCGGTGCCCAGCACCCGCCACTTCGCCGTGTGCGCCAGCATGACGACCTCGAACCGGCCGTCGTCCGGGCGGCTGTCCTCGCTGAGCGTCGCGTACTTGGCCATCTCCGGGATGTTGGCGAGCACGAGGCTGTCGATGCTGCGCCGATCGCCGTCCGCGAGCTCGATCTCGAAGGGCCGGAACCGGGAGAACGTCCGGACGGTGGTGACGATCTCGCCCAGCGACCCCTTACGCCCCTTCTCCAGCTCGACGGCCACGACCGGGGTGAGCCCCAGGCCGATGTAGGAGTGGGCGTGGTGCACGGTCGCGTCCGGGCCCGCGCCGACGGTGAGCCGCAGCAGGTCCATCCGGCGCAGGTCGCCGGCCACGATGGACTCGACGAGGGAGCGTTCCCGGGTGACGCGGCGGTGGTCGTTGGCGTTGCCCGCCGCGAGCACCGCGCAGACCGCGCCGGTGCCGGGGGCCTGCATGACGCCGTCGACGACCTCGTTGTACCCGCCGTCCCCGCTCACCGAGACGATCAGCGGCCGGCCCGTCGCGGCGGCCTCGCGGGCGATCTCCCGGGCGTGCCCCGCGTAGCCGGTGGGCCGCAGGTCGACCGGCAGGCCGGGCGCGCGTACGGCGAGTTCGTCGCGCAACTCGCCGGCGAGCCGCTCGGCGTCACCGGTGCTGTGCGGGTTGAACACGAGCACCACGGAGTCGAACGCAGCGGCCACTGCGGCACCCTACGGGCGCGGCGGGGGCTGGTCACCCGGCACGTGCAACCAGCCCCTCGCGGCGCGCGCCCGGTCACCCGGGCTTACGATCCCGGCCGGCGCTGCGGGCACCTGATCGCCCTGCGCGAGCAACCGGCCCCTCGCTGCGGCCACCGCCGGCAGGGAGCAGAGTGATCGGCATGGATCTGCAGCTGACCGGCAGGCGAGCGGTGGTCACCGGAGGGAGCCGCGGGATCGGGCTCGCGGTCGCCCACGCGCTGGCCGCCGAAGGGGTCGACGTCGCGCTCGTCGCCCGCACCGCCGAGGCGCTGGAGAAGGCGGCGGCGCAGGTGTCCCGGCACGGCCGCCGAGCGATCGCCCTGGTCGCCGACACCTCCGACGACGCCTCCGTGCGCACCATGGTGCAGGCGGCGGCCGAGCAGTTGGGCGGCATCGACATCCTGGTCAACGCCGCAGCCCGGCCCGCCGGCGCCGGTCCCGTGCCCGGCCTCGCCGAGCTCGCCGACGACGACCTGCGCGTCGAGTTGGAGACGAAGCTCCTGGGTTACCTGCGCTGTGCCCGCGCCGCGGCCCCGTACATGCTCGAGCAGGGCTGGGGTCGCATCATCAACATCAGTGGGCTCAACGCGCGCAAGTCGGTCTCGCTGGTCGGGTCGGTGCGCAACGTCGCGGTCGCGGCAATGACCGGGGCGCTCGCGCAGGAGCTCGGACCACGCGGCGTCAACGTCACCGTGGTCCACCCGGGACTCACCGTGACCGAACGGACCCCCGGCATGATCACCGCCCGGGCCGGCGCGCAGGGCGTCACCGAGGGCGAGGCGCAGGCCCAGCTGGACGCGACCACCACCGTCGGGCGGCTGATCACCGCCGAGGAGGTGGCCGACGTGGTGACGTTCCTGGCGTCGCCGCGAAGCGTCGCGATCAACGGGGACGCGATCGCGGCAGGCGGCGGCACCCCCGGCGTCATCCACTACTGACCTGCGGGATGTCGGTGCCGTCCGCCATCATCGACTGATGGAGTCCACTCGCCTGGACCGCTGGTTGTGGTCGGTCCGGTTGACGAAGACCCGTGCCGACGCCGCGGCCGCGTGCCGCGGTGGCCACGTCCGGGTCAACGACAAACCCGCCAAGCCGGCGACCCCGGTGCGCGTCGGCGACACGGTCCGGGCTCGCGTGCACGACACCACCCGGATCGTCGAGGTCGCCCGGGTGATCGAGAAGCGGGTCGGGGCGCCCGAGGCGGTGCGCTGCTACATCGACAACACCCCCGTCGTGACCCCGGAGACCACCATCCCGGTCGCCCGCCGCGACCGCGGTGCCGGCCGCCCGACCAAGCGGGATCGCCGCCTGCTCGACCAGCTCAAGATGTTCGGCGGACCCTGACCGCAGGCCGGTGCAGGGCCGCCGACGAAGATGGGACACATGTACGACCTGCTCTTCCGTCTGGTGTTCCGACGCACTCCTGCCGAGCTCGCACACCGGCTCGGGTTCGGGCTGATCCGGCTCGCGGCCGGGCCCGCCGCGCTCGGACGGCTGTGGGCCGCGGTGACCGGTCCACGTGACCCCGTGCTGCGCACCCGGGTGATGGGCATCGAGTTCCCCGGCCCGCTCGGTCTCGCCGCCGGGTTCGACAAGGACGCCGAGGGCGCCCGTGCGCTGACGCGGCTCGGGTTCGACTTCGTGGAGATCGGGACCGTCACGGCGCGTCCGCAGCCCGGCAATCCCCGGCCCCGGCTGTTCCGGCTCCCGGAGGACCGGGCGCTGGTGAACCGGATGGGGTTCAACAACTCCGGGGCCGAGGTGGTCGGGCGGCGGCTGCGCCGCCTGCGCGCCACGAACGGAGAGAGGTCCGTCATCGGCGTCAACATCGGCAAGAGCAAGGTCGCGACTCCTGACGAGGCGATCGACGACTACGTGCGCAGCACGACGATCCTCGGCCCGTCGGCCGACTACCTCGTGGTCAACGTCAGCTCGCCCAACACCCCAGGGCTGCGCGACCTGCAGCAGGTCGAGGTACTCGAGCCGTTGCTGGCCGCGGTCCGTGACGCTCTGGTGCGTGCGGTTCCCGAGCGCCGGGTCCCGCTGCTGGTGAAGATCACGACCGATCTGGCCGACCAGGACATCGACGCCGTCGCGGACATGGCGGTCCGGTTGGGCCTGGACGGGGTGGTTGCCACCAACACGACGACGTCGCGCGAGGGACTCGCGACGCCCGCGGCGACGCTCGCGGAGATCGGGGCGGGGGGCCTCTCGGGGCGGCCGCTGGCGCCGTCGGCGCTCGCGGTCGTCCGCCGGTTGCGGGCCCGCATGGGTCCGTCGATGACGATCGTCTCAGTGGGGGGCATCGAGACGGCCCGGGACGCCTACCAGCGGATCCGCGCCGGGGCGTCACTCGTGCAGGCGTACACCGGGTTCGTCTACGGCGGCGCCCGATGGCCGGCCCGGATCGACCGCGAGCTCGCCGTGCTGCTGCGGGCCGACGGCTTCACGAGCGTCGGCGACGCCGTGGGTGCCGACGACCGTGCCTGATCAGTCTGGTTGCGACGTCTCACTGAAGCCCGACCGATTCCGGGACGCCGGACGTTGCCGCCTGCCCGGGAGATCAGCAGCACCGTCGAGCGTTCCGGGCCGCCGTTGATCTCGGCGAGGTCGCCCCGCTTGCAGGCCTCGACGAGGCCACCCGATTCGCAACGTCCGGCCCGGTGAGCAGCGGTTCGGGCAGCCGTGGGCCCACATACGTCTCCCGCCGCGCAACCTCCCGCCGCAACCGGTCGATGGCCAGCCGGGTGACCGCCCGCACTGTGACATCGACGCCTTCAGCCGTCGCGTCGACCGCCGGCCATGACACACGGAGTGCAACGTGACCGAGAAGGTTCAACTCCTCACGACATGACAAATGGGTGTGGCCCTCTGCGATTTCTCGCAGAGGGCCACACCCATTCACGTTTGATGTCGGCGGCGACCTACTCTCCCACACCCTGGCGGGTGCAGTACCATCGGCGCTGGAGGGCTTAGCTTCCGGGTTCGGGATGGGACCGGGCGTTACCCCTCCGCCATGACCACCGACAACACTATCAACTTGTCCACCCACCCCGCCGCCCCCTCAACCGAGGACACGGCACCGGTGACAGTGGCGCAATGTGGATGCGAACAACACACGTTCCGCACCCCGACCACACATGATCGTGTGCTCAGGGTCGCACAGTGGATGCAAACAACTTGTTATGGCAAGCCCTCGGCCTATTAGTACCAGTCAACTCCACCCCTCACAGGGCTTCCATCTCTGGCCTATCAACCCAGTGGTCTGCTGGGGGCCTTAACCACGCAAGGTGGTGGGAGACCTCATCTTGGAACGAGCTTCCCGCTTAGATGCCTTCAGCGGTTATCCCTTCCGAACA
>NZ_JAHDTG010000053.1 GCF_018531475.1 Pseudonocardia mahuensis | reverse complement strand
CAGCAGCAACCCGCGCAGATACAGCTCACCCTTGGCCCGCTGGTCCAACCGAGCCAGCCCACCGAGCATCTCCGCGGCGAACCCCACCAGCCGCGGCCGGACCTGGTCCATCTCCTCCGGCGTCACGAACCTGACAAGATCACACGGCAAGCCGGATCAACGGTAGCGACACACGTAACAAAGTACTACTAGGGCCTGTCCTGCGGATGTTGTGAGGGTCTGTTGTCGTTGCTACCTGTCGTGGTGGGACGTGGTGAGTTGACCGATTCGGCGTGGGCTCGGATCGAACCGCTGCTACCCGCGGGCGGGGGCCGCGGAGGGCGCTGGCGTGACCATCGACAGGTGATCAACGCGGTCTTGTGGAAGCTGCGCACCGGCGCGCCGTGGCGGGACCTGCCCGAGCGGTACGGGCCCTGGAAGACCGCCCACGAGCGGCTGCGGAGGTGGACCGCGGACGGCACCTGGGACCGGATCCTGGACCAGGTCATCGTCAAAGACGACGCGGTCGGGAACGTGGAGTGGACCTTCAGCATCGACTCCAGTTCGGTGCGGGCCCACCAGCACAGCGCGGGGGCCCGGAAAAAAGGGGCACCACCACCGGGTGGATCGAGCGGCTCGCCGTCGAGGGCGAAGCGCTCGGCCGGTCCCGCGGCGGGCTGACCAGCAAGATTCATCTCGCGGTGGACGGGCGCGGGCTGCCGATGGCGTGCGTGCTGACCCCGGGCCAGGCCGGGGACAACCCGCAACTGCTCCCGCTGCTCGACCAGGTCTCGGTCGGCCGGGACGGTCGCGGCCGGCCGCGGAAACGACCCGAGCGGGTGCTGGCCGACAAGGCCTACTCCCACCCCTCGACGCGGGCCGCGCTGCGTGCCCGCGGGATCGCGTTCACCAGCCCGCAGCGCCGCGACCAGATCCGCCGCCGGCACGCGAAGGGCTCCCGCGGGGGCCGGCCGCCAGCCTTCGACGCCGGACTCTACGCCGGCCGCAACGTGGTGGAGCGCTGCTTCAACCGGCTCAAGCAGTTCCGCGACCTGGCCACCCGCTACGCCAAACGCGCCGCCTACTACCGCGCCGAGATCCTCATCGCCGCCATCATCCTCTGGCTCCGCGAAGATCCGCAGGACAGGCCCTAGTCAGCAGAGTTCCGTCTCACCGAAGACAGCTCCTCCACGGCGGGTTCGTCCGCCGGCTCGGAACGGCGCGCCGCGCGGACCCGGCGGACCGCCATCCCGACGAGAACCAGCCAGACCATGGCGATCACCGCGTAGGCGACCAATCTCGGGGTGCCCGACACCCCGACGGCGGCGAACATGGTGCGGGCGTTTGTCAGCACGATCAGGCCGCCCACAGCGGTGCCCAGCACCGCGGCGGGCAGCCTGGTGACCAGCCACGCGGCCAGCGGGGCGGCGAGCATGCCGCCCACCAGCAGGGCCGCGACCGCGAGCCAGTCGATGCCGGCGTGACCCAGCCCGATCACGAACCCGAGGCTGGCCGCGACGGTCACCAGGAACTCCGACGTGCTCACGGACCCGATCACGGTGCGCGGAGCGATGCGCCCCGCGGTGAGCAGCGACGCGGTGGACACCGGGCCCCACCCGCCTCCACCGGTGGCGTCGACGAAGCCGCCGACGAAGCCGAGCGGGGTGAGGAACCGGCGGCCGTGCGGGGAGGTCCGCGCGGTCGCCTCCCGGGGCGGCCGGACCGCGTACTTGATCAGGATGAACGCCCCGATCGCGATCAACAGCCCGGCCATCAGCGGGGCGGCGGCCCGCGCGGACAGCAGGGACAGCAGGAGCGCGCCCAGCATCGCCCCGATCGCGCCAGGGACACCGAGCCGCCCGACCAGCTTCCAGTCGACGTTGCCGAACCGCCAGTGCGCGTACCCGGAGGCCAACGCCGTGCCGATCTTGGCGAAGTGCACCGACGCGCTGGCCGCGGCCGGGCTGAGCCCGGCGATCAGCAGCAGGGTCGTGGAGGTGACCCCGTAGCCCATCCCCAGCGCTCCGTCGACGAGCTGGGCGCCGAAGCCGGCGAGGGCGAGCAGGACGAGCGTGGGCATGACGACTCCGGGTACTCCAGGGACGATCGGGTCTTCGACGAGCGGGAGTGATCAGTCCTCGTCGAAGTCGTCGGCCCGCCGGGACGGCCAGAACCGCTCGAGGTCCGACATCAGTGCCGCCGACGGCACACAGGGCTCGGGTCGATCAGCCCGCGGCATGGACCTGTCCCGTGCCGATCAGGGTTCGGGTCGCCGCGTGGTATCGGTCGAGCAGCGCATCGGCGACCGCGGGGGCGGCGCCCAGCGGCTCGGCCAGCACGACGTCGGGATCGGCCGTGCGGGCGAGGTTCCGGACCCGGTCGAGCAGCCGCCCGGGCGCGAGGAACCAGGGCGCGACCGCGATCCGGCGGGCGCCATGGCTGCGGAGCTCGGCGATGGCGGTGGTGACGTGGGGCTCGGCCGCGGCGGCGAAAGCCGGAACGGTCAGGGAGCGGCCGGCGGCGAGGTCGGCGACGACGGCGTTGGCGTCGGGGTTCGAGGAGCCGGCCGCTGCGAGGACGACCCCGAGCCCGGGATCGTCCGGATCAGCGCCGGCCTCGCGCAGCCGCGCCCACGCCACGTCGAGCAGGGGGCTGCGGCCTCGTGAGTAACGAGTGGTGCCAGATCGCGACCCGCCACTCACAGGGGCACAGCCCACTACATCGGACACCGTGACCTCGAGCCGGGGCAGCCGGCGGGTGGCGGCGTCCACGGCGGCCGGGATGTCGACGCGCGCGTGGTAGGCCGAGCCGAGCAGCAGCGGCACCACCGCCGCGGACCCCGCCCCCAGGCCGCCCAGGACATCGGGCAGCCGGGGAGCGTTGAAGTCGAGGAACGACAGCCGTACGTCCAGGTGCGGAGCCCGGGCGCGCGCCACGTCGACCAGTGCGGCCATCGTGGCCGCGGAACGACCGTCCCGGCTGCCGTGGGCCACGGCCACCAGGACGGGCTGCTCCGTGGCGGGGAATGCGACGCGGCGCCGGGACATCGGTGGTTCCTCTGTGGTGGTGGTTAGGGGCCGGGGGTGTGCGTGGTCTCGCCGGGCAGGTCGACGAGCACCAGCGGGCTGCCGACGAGGCCGGCGGCCAGCGTGTTGCCGGTCGGCGGGTCGATCAGCAGGAAGCTCCCGGTGGCCCGCACATCGGCGTAGTCGTCGACGGGCAGCGGGTCGGCCGTGCGCAGCGCGACCCGCCCGATGTCGTTGATCTCCAGCTGCTCCGGGGTGGAGAGCGTGAAGGTGTCGGTGTCGAGGCGGTCGGTGACCGCGCCGACGATGACCTGGGTGGTGCGGGTGCCGTGCTTGAGCAGCAGCCGGGCGCCGGGGCGCAGTGGCTTCTCGGCCAGCCAGCACAGCGTGGCGTCGAGCTCGTCGGTCACCCGGGGCTGGCCCTCGACGGCGGCGAGGACGTCCCCGCGGGAGATGTCGATGTCGTCGTCGAGCAGCACGGTGACGCTGCGCCCCGCACTCGCCGCCGTCAGCGGGCCGTCGGCGGTCTCGACCGAGGCGACGGTGCTGCGCCGGCCCGATGGCAGCACGACGACCTCGTCGCCCGGGCGGACGGTGCCCGCCGACACCTGGCCCGCGTAGCCGCGGTAGTCGTGCAGGTCGCCGCGCGTAGCGCCGGCGGAGCGCGCATCGGCACCGCGCGTAGCGCCGGCGGAGCGCGCATCGGCACCGCGCGTAGCGCCGGCGGAGCGCGCATCGGCACCGCGCGTAGCGCCGGCGGAGCGCGCAT
>NZ_JAHDTG010000052.1 GCF_018531475.1 Pseudonocardia mahuensis | reverse complement strand
CGCATCGGCACCGCGCGTAGCGCCGGCGGAGCGCGCATCGGCACCGCGCGTAGCGCCGGCGGAGCGCGCATCGGCACCGCGCGTAGCGCCGGCGGAGCGCGCATCGGCACCGCGCGTAGCGCCGGCGGAGCGCGCATCGGCACCGCGCGTAGCGCCGGCGGAGCGCGCATCGGCACCGGTCCGCGGACGGATCACGTACTGCACCGGCATCCGGAACGGCGCGTCGACCTCGGGGCCGGTGACGGGCACCGACTCCAGGTGGCCGAGCAGCGTCGGGCCGTCGTACCAGGGCGTGCGCTCGCTGCGTTCCACCACGTTGTCGCCCACCAGCGCGGAGAGCGGAATGGTGAACACCGCGTCGTCGGCGAAGCCGAGCGAGCGGGCGAGCCCGGCGAAGTCCTTGGCGATGGCCTGAAGGACGGCCTCGTCGTAGTCGACCAGGTCGATCTTGTTGATGGCCAGCACCAGCCGGGGGACGCGCAGCAGGGCGAGCACTGCGGCGTGCCGACGGGTCTGCTCGACGACGCCGTGCCGGGCGTCGACCAGCAGCACGGCGAGCTCCGCGGTGGACGCCCCGGTGACCGTGTTGCGCGTGTACTGCACGTGGCCGGGGGTGTCGGCGAGGACGAACTCACGCACCGGCGTGGAGAAGTAGCGGTACGCGACGTCGATGGTGATGCCCTGCTCGCGCTCCGCGCGCAGGCCGTCGACCAGCAGCGAGAGGTCGGGAGTGGACAGTCCCTTGTCGACCGAGGCGCGCTGGACGGCCTCGATCTGGTCGGCCAGCACCGACTTGGTGTCGTACAGCAGCCTGCCCACCAGAGTGGACTTGCCGTCGTCGACGCTTCCCGCGGTGGCGAAGCGCAGCAGATCGCGGCTCACTTAGAAGTACCCCTCACGCTTGCGGTCCTCCATGGCGGCCTCCGACAGCCGGTCGTCGGCCCGGGTGGCGCCACGCTCGGTCAGCCGGGAGGCCGTCACCTCGGCGATCACCTCGTCCAATGTGGTCGCCGTCGACTCGACGGCGCCGGTGCACGAACCGTCGCCGACGGTGCGGTACCGGACGGTCTTGAGCTCGAGCGCCTCGTTGCCGCGCGGGCCGCCCCACGGCCCCTCGGCGAGCCACATCCCGTCGCGGCGGAACACCTCGCGCTGGTGCGCGTAGTAGATCGACGGCAGCTCGATGTTCTCGCGCTGGATGTAGCGCCACACGTCGAGCTCGGTCCAGTTCGAGATCGGGAACACCCGGACGTGCTCACCCGGGGCGTGCCGGCCGTTGTAGAGGTTCCACAGCTCCGGGCGCTGCTTGCGCGGGTCCCACCGGCCGAACGCGTCGCGCAGGCTGATGATCCGCTCCTTGGCCCGGGCCCGCTCCTCGTCGCGGCGCCCGCCGCCGAACACGGCGTCGAAGCGGTGCTCGACGATCGAGTCGAGCAGCGGCTGGGTCTGCAACGGGTTGCGGGTGCCGTCGGCGCGCTCGACGAGCCGGCCGTCGTCGATCCAGTCCTGCACGTGGGCGACCTCGAGGCGCAGCCCGAGCCGCTCCACGAGGCTGTCGCGGAACGCGATGACCTCGGGGTAGTTGTGCCCGGTGTCCACGTGCAGCAGCGGGAACGGCACCGGCGCCGGCGCGAACGCCTTGACCGCGAGGTGCACCAGCAGCGTGGAGTCCTTGCCGCCGGAGAACAGGATCACCGGGCGGTCGAACTCACCCGCCACCTCGCGGAAGATGTGGATCGCTTCCGATTCCAGTGCCTCGAGCGCGTCCAGCGCAGGGGCGGTCATGCGTGTCCTCCAGAGCGTGCTGCGAATCCGCCGGCGATCGTCATGCGTGCAGACCGCACTCGGTCTTCGCCCGGCCGGCCCAGCGGCCCGATCGGGGGTCGGCCCCGGGCGCGGGCTTGACCGTGCACGGCGCGCAGCCGATGGACGGGTAGCCGGCCGGCACGAGCGGGTTGACGAGCACGTTGTGCTCGTCGATGTAGGCGTCCATGTCCTCGTCGCTCCACGCGGCCAACGGGTTGACCTTCACCAGCCCGTGCTTGGAGTCGAACTGGATCAACGGCGTGTTCGCCCGCGTCGGGGCCTCGACCCGGCGCACGCCCGTGACCCACGCGTCGTAGCCGGCCAGCGTCCGCTGCAGCGGGACGACCTTGCGCAGGTGGCAGCAGCGGTCCGGTTCGCGGGCGAACAGGTCCTTGCCCTCCGCGGCGTCCTGCTCCGCCACCGTCAGGTCGGGCAGTGCGTTGACGATCCTCACGTCGTGGACCGCACCGACCGCGTCGCGGGTGCCGATGGTCTCGGCAAAGTGGTAGCCCGTCTCCAGGAACAGGATGTCGACACCCGGCTTGGCCTTCGCGGCCAGGTCGACCAGCACGGCGTCCTGCATGTTCGACGCCACGATGAACCGGTCGCCGAAGACCTCGGCGGTCCACGCGAGCAGCTGCTCGGCCGTGGCGTCCGGGCCCAGCTCGCTCGCTCCGCGCTCGGCCACCGCGCGCAGGTCGGCGAGCCGTGCATGCTCGGTGGGCCCTTGCGTGGGCTCTGTCTCCGCTGACACGGTCATCGCGTCACCTCCGGTACTCCGAGCCCGATGAAGCGGCAGACGAAGGTGCGCATGCAGCTCGCGCAGTACCACGCCCCGTGCGGGACCTTCTCGGTCTGCTCGGCGGGGCGCAGGTCCTCCTCGCCGCAGTACGGGCAGTAGAAGGGCACGGCACGCTCGGTCATCGCGTGCCTCCCACCATGTGAGAGCTCGTCACTTGAGATCGGCTTCGTCCGCGCGGACCACCCACTGGGCGAACCGCTCGCCCGGCTCGCGCGCCTCGGCGTAGCGGCGGACGACCCGATCCACGTAGTCGCCCAGCTCGGCGCTGGTGACCTTGAGCCCGCGGAGCTTGCGGCCGAAACCGGCGTCGAGGCCGAGCCCGCCGCCCAGGTGCACCTGGAAGCCCTCGACCTGGTTGCCGTGGGCGTCGGTGACGATCTGACCCTTGAGCCCGATGTCGGCGACCTGGGTGCGGGCGCACGAGTTCGGGCAGCCGTTGAGGTGGATCGAGACCGGCACCTCGAGCGAGTCCTGGATGTCGGCGAGGCGCTGCTCGAGCTCCTCGACCAGCCGGATCGCCCGCTCCTTGGTCTCGACGATCGCGAGCTTGCAGAACTCGATGCCGGTGCAGGCCATCGTCGCCCGCCGCCACGGCGAGGGCTCGGCCTGCAGGCCCAGGGCCGCGAGCTCCGCCTTCAGCGGCTCGACCTGATCGTCGGGCACGTCGAGCACGACGATCTTCTGCTGCGGGGTCAGCCGCACCCGCCGCGACCCGGCCGCCTCGACGGCCTTCGCCAGCGCGATCAGCGTCGAACCGGAGACCCGGCCGGACGCCGGGGCGACCCCGATGTAGTTGCGGCCGTCGGTCTGGCGGTGCACGCCGATGTGGTCGACGGGCCGATCGGGTGTCACGGGCGCGGGTCCGTCGATCAGCTTGCGGCTGAGGTACTCGTCCTCGAGCACGCGGCGGAACTCCTCCGCGCCCCAGTCGGCGACCAGGAACTTGATCCGGGCCCGGTGGCGCAGCCGGCGGTAGCCGTAGTCGCGGAACACCGAGATGATCCCGGCCCAGACGTCGGACACCTCGTCCAGCGGGACCCAGGCGCCGAGCCGCTGCGCGATCTTCGGGTTGGTCGAGAGCCCGCCGCCGACCCACACGTCGAAGCCCGGCCCGTGCTCGGGGTGTTCCACGCCGATGAAGGAGACGTCGTTGACCTCGTGGGCGACGTCCTGCTGCCACGAGATCGCGGTCTTGAACTTGCGCGGCAGGTTCGAGAACTCGGGACTGCCGATGTAGCGGTCGAGGATCTCCCGGATCGCCGGCTCCGGGTCGAGCTTCTCGTCGGCGGAGATCCCGGCGACGGGGGAGCCGAGGATGACGCGCGGGGTGTCGCCGCAGGCCTCCGTGGTGAGCAGGCCGAGGCTCTCGAGCTTCTCCCAGATCGCGGGCATGTCCTCGATCCGGATCCAGTGGTACTGGATGTTCTGCCGGTCGGTGACGTCGGCGGTGTCGCGCGCGTAGGCCTGCGAGACCTCACCGATCGCGAGCAGCTGCTCGGTGGTCAGCGCCCCGCCGTCGATGCGCACCCGGAGCATGAAGTACTCGTCGTCGAGCTCCTCGGGCTCCAGCGCCGCGGTGCGGCCGCCGTCGATCCCGGGCTTGCGCTGGGTGTAGAGACCCCACCAGCGCATCCGGCCGCGCAGGTCGGACGGGTCGATCGAGTCGAACCCCTGCTTGGAGTAGATGTTCTCGATGCGCGCGCGGACGTTGAGGCCGTCGTCGTCCTTCTTGAACCGCTCGTTGGGGTTGAGCGGCTCACGGTGGCCGAGCTTCCATTGGCCTTCGCCGCGCTTGCGCTTGGGCGTGGTGGTGGGGGGCAATTCGGGCTCCCGGGTCGCGGCCGGGCACGCCGCGACGCGCAGGATCAACCCGCGGCCGGGAGGCCCGGCGCCGGATCGTCAGTCGGTGAGACGGGTACGGCGCGGGTCAGGCAACCGGCCGACAGAGCGCGCTGCTGATCCGCAGGAGGTCGACGTGGCGTCGGGCCACGAGACGCAGACTCAGCGCAGGCACCCGTCGATGGTGCCACGCGATCGGGGGATCGGCTACCGCGGACCGGATGGTGGGAGGCGACTCACAGGGCACGAGTTCTCCCGAACGCCCCCGGCCGTCCCGGTCATTGCGTGCATTCCCCGCATGCAGATCGATGATCTCGGGTCGTGACCGACCTGCGGCGCCGGATGCGCGGCGACCTGTTCGCCGGGATCGTCCTGACGGTGGCCGGCGGGCGGGGTGAGCTGCGCGGGGAGGTCGACGTTCGATAGCTGGCACACTGGGATGTCGTGCCTCCCGCTGTCCCGCCGTCCCGGCCCCCGTTCGGGATCTACGTCCACGTGCCGTTCTGCGCGGCGCGCTGCGGCTACTGCGACTTCAACACATACACCCCGTCCGAGCTGGACGGATCCGGCGCCTCGCCCGACGGCTGGCTCGAGGCGCTGCGCCGTGAGCTGGCGCTGGCCGCCCGCACGGTCGGGCCGCGGGCGGTCGACACCGTGTTCGTCGGGGGCGGCACGCCGTCGCTGCTCGGGGCGGAGCGTCTCGGGCAGGTGCTCGGCACGATCCGGTCCGAGTTCGGGCTCGCCGACGGCGCCGAGGTGACCACCGAGTCCAACCCCGAGTCCACCTCACCGGAGTTCTTCGCCGGGCTCGCGGAGGCCGGCTTCACCCGGGTCTCGCTCGGCATGCAGTCCGCCGCCCCGCACGTGCTGCGGGTGCTGGATCGCCGGCACACCCCGGGCCGGGCGGTCGCCGCGGCGCGGGAGGCCCGGGCGGCCGGGATCGAACACGTCAACCTGGACCTGATCTACGCGACGCCGGGGGAGACCGCCGACGACCTGCGCTCCTCCCTGGACGCCGCGCTCTCCGCCGGGGTCGATCACGTGTCCGCCTACTCCCTGATCGTCGAGGACGGAACCGCGCTGGCCCGGCGGGTCTCCCGCGGCGAGCTCCCCGCGCCGGACGACGACGTGGCCGCGGAGCGCTACGAGCTGATCGACGACGTCCTCGCCGGCGCCGGGTTCGTCTGGTACGAGGTGTCGAACTGGGCGCGATCCGACGCGGCGGCCTGCCGGCACAACCTCGGTTACTGGCTCGACGGCGACTGGTGGGGTGCCGGCCCCGGGGCGCACAGCCACCTCGACGGGGTCCGCTGGTGGAACGTCAAGCACCCGGCGCGCTACGCGGCGCTGCTCGGTGCGGGGGAGTCGCCGGAGGGCGGCCGGGAGGAGTTGACGGCGGGGGAGCGCGCCACCGAGCGCGTCATGCTGCAACTGCGCCTCGCGACCGGGCTCCCGCTGGCGCTGCTCGACGACGCCGGCCGAGTGGCCGCGTCCCGGGCGGGCGCCGAGGGGTTGCTCGACGCCGCTGGGCTGGCCACCGGCCGCGCGGTCCTGACCAGACGAGGCCGCCTCCTCGCCGATGGCGTGGTCCAGGACCTCCTGGCCGGAGCCCCCGGATGATCCCGCGAGTCGGGGTTTCCGGGCGCGCGAGTCGCGGTCTCCACGTGGGCGAGTCGGGGTTTTCCCGCGTCGGAGTGGGCATGCCGTGAACCCCCGGCGCCGGATGCTCGTCCTCGTCCTCACGGCCGTCGTGCTCATGGCCGCGGTCATCGTCGCGGTTCGGGTGCTCGACTCGCCGGGGCCGACGGTGGCGCCGTCGGCGCGGCCGGCCCAGGACGTGCCCGGCGCGGTGCTGCTCGTGCCCGGGTACGGCGGCGGGCGGGACGGGCTGCTCACCCTGGCCGGCCGGGTCGAGGCGACAGGGCGGTCCGCGCAGGTCCTGACCCTGGCCGGTGACGGCACCGGAGACCTGTCCGCACAGGTCGAGGTCCTCGACGCCGCCGTCGACGCGGCGCTGGGCGCGGGCGCACCGTCGGTCGACGTGATCGGTTACTCGGCCGGCGGTGTCGTGGCCGGGTTGTGGGTGGCGCGCGAGGACGGCGCGTCGAAGGCCCGCCGCGTCGTCACACTGGGGGCGCCGCTGCACGGGACGGACGTGGCTGCCGCCGGGGCGGCGCTGAGCCCGGACGCGTGCCCCCTCGCCTGCCGCCAGCTCGTGCCCGGCAGCGCGGAGCTGACCGAGCTGGACCGGGCCCGCGTGGGTGCCGCGCTGCCCTGGCTCTCGGTGTGGACGGCCGACGACGAGACCGTGACGCCCCCGGACACTGCGCGGCTCGACGGCGCGGTCAACGTCCCGGTGCAGTCGGTGTGCGCGGGCGTGCGGGTGGACCACTCGACGCTCCCCACCGACCCGGTCGTCACCGGGCTGGTGCTGCGGGCGGTGTCGGCCGGACCGCTGGTGGGTGCCGGGCCGGGGGACTGCTCGTCGCTGCGGGCGGCCGGCATCTGAGCCGGCGGCGGCATCGGTCCCGTTCAGCTCGTGACGGTGAGATACAGGTGGTGATGCCCCGGTCGTGAGCCGACGCGCCGGGCCGAGTTCGAGCACGCCACGGCGCGGGTGGTGTCCAGTCGCGGCCGCGGCTGTCGTCCGGGGGTGACTGCTATGTGGCAACGGCGAGGAACAGGTAACGGTTGATGCTGAAGAAGTACTCGCCGTCGTCGCCCCGGGCCTGCAGGTCGGCGAGCCAGTCATCGGCGTCGGCGCGGGTCAGTCCCTGCCGGTCCACGACGAACGACGCGATGAGCTCCATGAGGTTCGCGCTGAACGCGTCCGGGGTCAGGGCCGGGTTGAACAGCGGGAGCACCCGTTGCTGCGTGACGCGGAACCCCGCCTCTCCCAGCAGTCGCGCCAGCCTGCGTGGCAGGTACGGGTAGACCAGGTGCTCCTCCCAGGCGGAGAGGATCCGCGCGTGCCGCTCGCGGTCGGCCACATTCCAGACCAGGGAGTCCCAGTCGGTGTCCAGGATCAGCGCGCGCCCGCCCGGCCGCAGCACGCGGCGCAGTTCGGCCAGCGCGCCGGGGATGTCGGAGACGTACTCGTAGACCTGCGTGGAGACGCCGGCGTCGAACGTCGCGTCGGGGTACGGCAGTGCTGCCGCGTCGCCGGCATCGATGTGCACCCACGCGCGCTCGGCGTTGCGGGCGCTCGCCAGGACGTTCATCGGCCCGCTCGGGTCGAGCCCGTGCACCGTCCCGCTCGCGCCCACCGCGTCGGCGAGCGCCCCTACCAGGTACCCGGGCCCCGATCCGACGTCGAGCACCCGTTCACCGGGTCGCGGCGCGAGCCGGGCCAGCACCTCGGCCCGCTGCGCGACCACGTCCGGGGTCGCGTACGTGCGGTCCACCTGGCGGGCCGCTTCCTCGTCGAACTCCAGCGTCGCCATCGCGCCTCCGGGATGCCGTGGCCGACGGATCGAGCGTAGCCGGGTCAGCTGGTGATGTCCTTGGTCGCGAAGTTCGCCCACGCCGCCCCGAACGCGACGAGCACGTACCCGAGCTGGACCTCGACGCCCGCGCGCAGGTCGTCGGTCGGGATCGGGGCGCGGTAGAGGTCGATCCAGGCCAGCCAGTGCGCCGTGGGCAGGAACGGCTCGATCGCCGCCGCAGCGTCCAGCGGCTGCAGCGCCGCGCTGGCCACGACCAGCGCGAGCACGCCGAGCGCGGCCGCCAGCGGGGAGTCGGTCAGCGTCGAGAAGAACAACCCGACGGCGCCGAGGGCCAGCATGCACAGCGCGAGGTAGCCGATGGTGGCCGCCGTGCGCACGACCAGGTCGAACGGGGTCAGCACCGCTCCGGACAGCGACGCGACACCCCCGTCCCCGCCGAGTGCCGTCTCCGGGCCGAAGCCGAACGTCGCGACCCCCACGGCGTACGACGTCACCGTCACGAACAGCACCGCGAGCAGCACGAATGCCGCCACCGAGACGAGCTTCGCGGCCAGCAGCCGCAGTCGCCCGACCGGCCGCACCAGCAGGTAGCGCAGGGTGCCGGCCGAGGCCTCGCCGGCCACCGCGTCGCCCGCCACGATCGCCACCGTGATCGGCAGGAAGACCGGCAGCACCAGCGCGAGCGCCGCCGCCGGGAACAGCTGACCGTTGTTCACCACCGCCGACAGGAACGCCCCGCCGCGGCCCGGTGGCGGCGCCAGCCGGGTGGCCGCCAGCAGCACCGCCACGAGCGCCGGCAGTGCGCAGAGCAGCGCCCAGCACAGCCACACCCGGCGCCGGCGCAGCATCAGCCGCAGCTCGACCCCGATCACCGCCGCACCTCCCGGCCGGGGCCGGTCCAGCGCACCCGGCCCGCGCCCGCGCCGGTCAGCTCCAGCACCACCTGCTCCAGGGAGCGACGCTGCGCCTGCAGTGCGCTCACCCGCACCCCGTTCGCGACCAGTTGCGCGTTGAGCGCGGCCGGGTCGTCGTGCCGGACGGTGAGGGCGTCCCCGGAGCGACCCTCGACCCGACCGTCGAGCAGCATCACCGCAGTGGCGGGGTCCGGGGTGCGCAGCAGGACGCGCCCGGTCGGCGCCCGAAGCACGTCCAGGTCCTGGCTGAGCACCAGGCGTCCGGCGTCCATCACCCCGACCCGGGTGCACAGCGCCTCGACCTCGCTCAGCAGGTGGCTGGAGAGCACGACCGTGGTGCCGGCGTCGTTCAGCTCGGTGAACAGGGCGCGCATCTCGTTGATCCCGCGAGGGTCGAGCCCGTTCGTCGGCTCGTCGAGCAGCAGCAGCCGCGGGGCCCGCAGCAGCGCGGCGGCGATGCCCAGCCGTTGCCGCATGCCGAGTGAGTAGGCGCGCACCGGCCGGCGGTCGATGCCGGCCAGGCCCACGCGCTCCATCGCCTGCTCGACCCGGGCCCTGCGGTCGCGCCGCAGGCGCCTCAGCCCGCCGGGGCCGGCCGCGTCGAGCAGCCGCAGGTTCGCGCGCCCGGACAGGTGCCCCCAGGCGGCGGGACTCTCCACCAGCGCGCCGACCAGCGGCAGCACCTGCGCGGCGTGCCGCGGCATGGCCCGGCCGAGCATCTCCATCGACCCGGACGTCGGGTGCACCAGACCGAGCAGCATCCGGACCAACGTCGTCTTCCCCGAGCCGTTCGGGCCGAGCAGCCCGAACCGGACGCCCGCGGGGACCCGCAGGTCGACGGAGTCGACGCCGGTCACCCGGCCGAACCGCTTGGTGAGTCCGTCCGTGGCGATCATGTCGGACGTGCTCATGCGCGCCTCCTGACCGGCAGCTCGCGCACCGCCTGCTCCAGCACCGCCGGGGCCACGGTGCCGACGAGCAGCACCCCGCCCCGGCGGCGTCCCGCACCGCCGTGGATCACGACCGACAGCAGCGGCGTGCCCAGCCGGACCGCGGCCCCGTCCGGGAGCACCACGGGTACCCCACCGGCACCGGTCGCTCCGTCGAGCGCCCGCCGCGCGACGCGACGGGGCAGCGGGATCAGCGCGAACCCGGCCAGCCCGGTGCCGTAGAGACCGACGCCGGGGAGATCGTCGGAACCCCCGGGGCCGGGCAGCCGCACCCGGTCGCGTCCGGCCAGCCGGTCCGGGAGCGGGGCGGCGCCGAGCACCCGCAGCGCACCGGTGAGGCCGGCGGCCTCGACGCGGACCGCGCCGGCGCCGGGAGGGACGGCGGGGACGAGCACGTCAGGGGCGGGCGGCCTCAGGTCGATCTCCCGGAACTCGGTGACGAGCACGGGGGCGGGGTCGTCGTGCCCGCCGACCTCCACCCGCAGGGGCAACCCGCTCGACGGCTCGACCCAGACGTCGACCCGCCCGACGGTGGTGTCCGGGTCGAGGGGGGTCACCCGCAGTCCGGCGGCGCTGCGGCCCGCGATCCGCCGAGCGGGCAGGGCGGACACCGGGTCGCCCGGTGCGAGCCCGACGAGGCGGCGGGCCAGCTCCGGCGGAAGCAGATCGGCGGCGCGGGGCAGCCGCACCGGCGTCGCACCGACGACGCGGGTCAGCTGGTTGGCGCCGAAGTCCCAGACGACCTCGACGTCACCGAGCCGGTAGGTGTCCCGCTCACCGGCCGGGGTGAGCTCGTCGACCCGCCAGCGGTGCGGGCCCGCGACGAACGCCCGGATCCTGGTGGTCGAGGTGAGCAGCGCCGACGCCTGCTCGAGCTGGGGAAGATCGGGCAGGCCCAGCCGGCCGCTGCTGCGCGCATAGCCGACGTAGGGTTGCGCCGCGGAACCGACCAGCCGGGCGCGCCACTGTTCGGGTGTCCGGTCGGCGGCGCCCGCGCCGGCCGGCAGCGCGTCGCGCGCCACGCCGAGCCCGACGAGCGTGGCGCCTCCGGCGGCGACCAGCAGCCACCGCCGGCTGAATCGGTGCGCGGCGACCACGTCATCCGACGATGCCACAGGGCCGGGGTCGCCGTGGTGTGCTCAGATCGGTCCCTCCGCGCGGCGGGATCCGCCGGGGTCGCACCCCGGATCACCGTCGCGCGCCGGTCGCGTTGCCCGGCCAGCGCCTAGACTGGACGGGAAGACATGAGCTGTGACGGTCAAGGAGGTGGGCGGTGAACGCCGATGAGCGCCGGTTCGCGGTGCTGCAGGCGATCGTCGCCGACTACGTGTCCACCCACGAGCCCGTGGGCTCACGGGCGATCGTGGATCGGCACAACCTGGGGGTCTCCAGCGCGACGGTCCGCAACGACATGGCCGTGCTCGAGGAGGACGGCCTGATCGCCCAGCCGCACACGAGTGCGGGCCGGGTCCCCACCGACAAGGGGTACCGCGCGTTCGTCGACCGGCTGACGCAGGTCAAGCCGCTGTCGGGCGCCGAGCGACGGGCCGTGCAGGCCTTCCTGGAAGGCGCGGTCGATCTGGACGACGTGCTGCGCCGCAGCGTCCGCCTGCTGGCTCAGCTGACGCGGCAGGTCGCCGTCGTGCAGTACCCGACTCTGACCCGGTCGACCGTCCGGCACCTCGAGGTCGTCTCGCTGACACCGGCCCGGCTGATGCTGGTGCTGATCACCGACAGCGGCCGGGTGGACCAGCGGGTGGTCGACCTCGGTGAGGTCCTGTCCGACGACGACGTCGCCACGCTCCGCGCCTTGATCAACGGCGCGCTGGGCGGCCGGCCGTTGGCCGCGGCGTCGGCGGCGGTCGCCGAGCTGCCGGAGAAGGTGCCGGTCGAGCTGCGAAATGTCGTCACCACGCTGTCCACGGTGCTCATCGAGACCCTCGTCGAGCACCCGGAGGAGCGCCTGGTCCTGGGAGGCACCGCGAACCTGACCCGCAACGTGGCCGACTTCCCGGGCTCGCTGCGCCAGGTGCTGGAGGCGCTGGAGGAGCAGGTCGTGGTGCTCAAACTGCTGGCCGCGGCGCAGGACCCGGGCCTGGTCACCGTGCGGATCGGTGAGGAGAACGAGGTCGAGGAGATGCGGGCCACGTCGGTGGTCTCCATCGGCTACGGCGCCGGCACGGTGCTGGGCGGGATAGGCGTGGTCGGCCCGACCCGGATGGACTACCCGGGCACGATCGCGGCGGTGCATGCGGTCGCCCGGTACGTGGGTGAGATCCTGGCCGGGCGCTGAGCCGCGCGCCGGTCGGGACCGACGAGCGACGACGAGCAAACGACGAGCAACACCGAGCTGAAGGATCATGGGGAACGCAAGGGTGGCACGGGACTACTACGGGATCCTGGGCGTCGAGAGTGGTGCCGGCCCCGATGAGATCAAGCGGGCGTACCGCAGGCTGGCCCGGGAGCTGCATCCCGACGTCAACTCGGACCCGGCGGCGCAGGAGCGCTTCCGGGAGGTCAGCACGGCATACGAGGTCTTGACCGACCCGGAGAAGCGGCGCATCGTCGACCTCGGCGGCGACCCGCTGGACAACGGGCGTGGCGGCGGTGCCGGTGGCGCCGACCCGTTCAGCGCGTTCGGCTTCGGCGACATCATGGACGCCTTCTTCGGCGGCACCGGGGGTGGCCGGGGCCGCGGCCCGCGCAGCCGTGTGCAACCGGGTGCCGACGCGCTGATCCGGATGCAGCTGACGCTGGAGGAGTGCGCCACAGGTGTGCAGCGCGACCTCGCCGTGGACACCGCGGTGGTCTGCTCGGAGTGCACCGGCTCGGGCTGTGCCCCGGGCAGCGCGCCGACCGTGTGCGACATCTGCGGTGGTCGCGGCGAGGTGCAGAGCGTGCAGCGCTCGTTCCTCGGCCAGGTCGTCACGTCGCGGCCGTGCCCGACCTGCCGCGGTTTCGGAGAGATCATCCCCGAGCCGTGCCGGCAGTGCGCGGGTGACGGGCGGGTCCGCTCGCGGCGCACGGTCGGTGTGCGGATCCCCGCGGGTGTCGCCGACGGCATGCGGGTGCGGCTGGCCGGGCAGGGCGAGGTCGGCTCCGGCGGCGGCCCGGCCGGCGACCTGTACGTCGAGGTGGAGGAGGTCCCGCACGAGGTCTTCACCCGCGACGGCGCCGACCTGCACTGCACCGTCGCGCTGCCGATGACGGCGGCCGCGCTCGGCACCACGCTGCCGCTGCCGACGCTGAACGGCACCGAGGAGCTGCACGTGGAGCCCGGTACCCAGTCCGGCACCGTGCGCACACTGCGTGGCAAGGGGATGCCGCGGCTGCGCTCGACCGGGCGGGTCGACGGTCAGGGCGATCTGATGGTGCACGTCGACGTCACGGTGCCGACGAATCTCACCAAGGAGCAGACGGAGCTGCTCCGCCAGCTCGCCGTGCTGCGCGGCGAGGAGCAGCCGGACCTGGCGGTCGGCGGCCGCAACGGGCACGGGCTGTTCTCCCGGCTGCGCGACTCCTTCGGCGGGCGCTGAGCCGGCCGTGCGGACGGTCCTGCGATGATCGGGCAGTGAGTACGGCACCGCTGTTCCTGGTCGACGGACCCGACCCGCTGCCCGCGGCCGGCATGGCCACGGAGCTCACGGGCCCGGAAGGGCGGCACGCCGCCACGGTCAAGCGGCTGCGCGCGGGCGAGGAGGTCCTGCTGGCCGACGGCCGTGGCGGGCTGGCCCGCGCGGTCGTCGAGGCCGTCGGCCGGGACTCGCTGTCGCTGCAGGTCACCGAGCGGCGCCGGCTCGACCCGCCCGCGCCCCGGGTGCTGCTCGCGCAGGCGTTGATCAAGGGCGACCGCGGGGAGCTGGCCGTGGAGACGGCCACCGAGGCCGGGGTGGACGGGGTCCTGCCGTGGCGGGCCGCGCGCTGCGTCGCGAAGTGGGAGACCGGGCCGCGCGGGGACAAGGCGCTCGCGCGCTGGCGCAGCACGGTACGTGAGGCCGCCAAGCAGGCCCGCCGGGCGTGGGTGCCGGAGGTCTCCGAACCCGTCACGACGGCGGCGCTGGCCCGCCGGGTCGCCGAGGTGGACCGCGCCCTGGTGCTGCACGAGGGGGCGACGGTCGGGCTCGGTGAGCTGGCCGCGGACGGCGAGCTGCCCGCGGACGGGGACCTGCTGCTGGTCGTCGGCCCCGAGGGCGGCGTCTCCGAGGCCGAGATCGCCGAGCTCGTCGCGGCCGGTGCCCGCGCGGTGCGACTCGGGCCGGAGGTGCTGCGTGCGTCCACCGCGGCGGCCGTGGCGCTGGGCGCACTCGGGGCTCTGACCGGGCGCTGGGCCAACCGGACGGACGCGTCCGGCACGCAGCCGTCATCCGGGTGACTCCGCAACCACCTCGGATCCGATACGGCTATCCTCCCCTGGGTTAGGTCGCCCTGTGCGACCAGATCAGGCCACGGATGTTCGCATCCGCTGGGCCGCCGGGGAGTCCCCCTCGTCCGGCGGCGCCACGTCGCGGTGGGTGTCCCCCCACGTCCGCCGCGACGTGGCAACCAGATCGGCGTTCTCCCCGAAGACGTGTCATGATCTTCTCCGTGAGCCGCCGGCGCTTGGTCTCGCTGGGCTCGGCCGCCGGCGGGTTGCCGGCGGCGGCCGCCTGTGCGGTCGGCCCTCGCGCGCGGTCCGGCGGTCCGGCACCGGTGCGGCTGACCTACGGCGATCATCCGAGCCAGTTCGGCGAGCTCATGCTGCCCCCGGGCGGCGGGCCCGTGCGCGGCGTCGTCGTGATCGTGCACGGCGGATTCTGGCGCCGGACCTACGGGCTCGAGCTGGGCCGGCCGCTGGCCACCGACCTGGCTGGCACGGGGCTCGCGGTGTGGAACATCGAGTACCGCCGGGTCGGTGGGGGCGGTGGCTGGCCCGCCACCTTCGACGACGTCGCCGCGGCGGTCGACCTGCTGGCAGGGGAGGGGCAGCAGGCCACCGCCGGGCTCGACCTCGACCGGGTCGTCGCACTCGGCCACTCGGCCGGCGGGCACCTGGGCGCCTGGCTGGCCGTCCGGCCGGGCCTACCGGCCGGGGCGCCCGGCGCCGGCCCGCGGGTGCGGTTGCGCGGCGTCGTCAGCCAGGCGGGGGTGCTCGACCTCGTCGATGCCGCCGAACGGGGGGTGGGCGCGGGCGCGGTCGAGGACCTGCTGGGTGGGTCACCGTCCGCGGTCCCGGACCGGTACGCCCTCGGTTCGCCGGCCGCGCGGGTGCCGATGGGGGTCCCCGTGGTGTGCGTGCACGGGACCGAGGACCGGAACGTGCCGCTGCGGCAGAGCGAACGGTTCGTCGCGGCCGCGCGGGTGGCGGGGGACCTGGCCGAACTCGTCGAGCTGCCCGGGACCGACCACTTCGCCGTGATCAAGCCGGACACCGGCGCCTGGACGGCCTGCCGCGACGTGGTGGAGCGCCTGCTGGACTGACCGGTGGATGGCCGGGAGCGCACGGGGTGGGCGATGCTGTGCCGGTCGGGAGTCCGCGAACCGTGGGAGATGCGATGTCCGTGCTGCAGGACCTGCTCGAGGCGCTCCGCTCTCGTCGTGTCGAGGTCGTCGACCTCACCGCGCCGCTGCACCCCGGCACGCCGATCCTGCGGCTGCCGGAGCCGTTCGCGAACACGATCCCGCTGCGCCTGGAGGAGATCAGCCGCTACGACGACCGCGGCCCGGCGTGGTACTGGAACGACATCCACACCGGCGAGCACACCGGGACGCACTTCGACGCGCCGGTGCACTGGGTGACCGGCCGGGACGGCGAGGACATCTCGCAGGTGCCGGCGGACCGCCTCGTCGCGCCCGCGGTGGTGCTCGACTTCGCCGCGGAGTCGGCGAAGGACCCCGACTTCCTGCTGGAGATCTCCCATGTCCGGGCGTGGGAGGCCGAGCACGGCCCGCTGCCGGACGGCGGCTGGCTGCTCTACCGCACCGGCTGGGACGCCCGCAGCGAGGATGCGGCGCAGTTCCTCGGTGTCGATTCTTCCGGGCACGACGAGAACGGCCCGCACACCCCGGGGATCTCGGTCGAGTGCGCGCGCTGGCTGGCCGAACAGACGCCGGTGCTGGGTGTCGGGGTGGAGACCGTCGGCACCGACGCGGGTGGCGCGCACTCGTTCGACCCGCCGTTCCCGTGCCACTCGTTCCTGCTCGGCGCGGGTAAGTACGGGCTGACGCAGCTGCAGAACCTCTCCCGGCTGCCCACGACCGGTGCGGTGGTGATCGCGGGGCCGCTGCCGATCGTCGGCGGGTCGGGGAGCCCGACGCGGGTGCTGGCGCTGGTGGAGTCGTGAACGTCGCGGATCTGGTCGGTCGCACGCTCGCCGAACTGGGCGTCGGGCAGGCGTTCGGCGTCGTCGGCAGTGGCAACTTCCACGTCACGAACGCGCTGCGGGCCGGCGGCGTCGGATTCGTCGCGGCCCGGCACGAGGGTGGCGCGGCGACGATGGCCGACGCGTACGCGCGGATGAGCGGGCGCCCGGCGGTGCTGTCGGTGCACCAGGGCTGCGGGCTGACCAACGCGATGACCGGGATCACCGAGGCGGCCAAGAGCTGCACCCCGCTGATCGTGCTCGCCGCCGACACCGGCGGGGCCGCGGTGCGCTCGAACTTCCGGATCGACCAGGACGCGCTGGTGAGTGCCGTCGGTGCGGTTGCGGAGCGGGTGCACTCGCCCGCCAGCGCGGTCGCCGACACGGTGCGGGCCTACCGCACCGCGGTGCAGCAGCGCCGGACCGTGGTGCTGAACCTGCCTCTGGACGTGCAGGCGATGGAGGCGCCCGCCGATGTGGTGGTCCCGGCGGTGCCGGCACTCGCGGCCGGGCGGCCGGCAGCCGACGCGGTGGCCGCGCTCGCCGAGCTTCTCGGTTCGGCGCAACGCCCGGTGTTCGTCGCGGGCCGTGGCGCCCGGGGCGCGCGGGAGGAGCTGCGGGCGCTGGCCGAGGCGTCGGGCGCCCTGCTGGCCACGTCCGCCGTGGCGGCCGGACTCTTCCACGACGACCCGTGGTCGTTGGGGATCTCCGGCGGGTTCGCCTCCCCGCTGGCCGCCGAGCTGATCACCGGCGCGGACCTCGTCGTGGGCTGGGGCTGCGCGCTGAACATGTGGACGATGCGGCACGGTCGGCTCATCGGTGCCGACGCCCGGGTGGTGCAGGTCGACCTGGACCCGGACGCGATCGGCGCGAACCGGCCGGTCGACCTCGGGGTGCTCGGTGACGTCGCGGCGACCGCGACCGACGTGCTCGCCGCAGTGGGCTCACACACGGCGACCGGCTACCGCACGGACGCCGTCCGCTCCGAGATCGACGCGCGGGTGCGGTGGCACGACGTCGGGTACGACGACCTCACCGGCCCGGACGGAATCGACCCGCGGACGCTCTCCGCCGGACTCGACGACGTGCTGCCGGCCGAGCGCGTCGTCGCGGTCGATTCGGGCAACTTCATGGGCTACCCGAGCGCCTATCTCTCGGTGCCGGACGAGTTCGGGTTCTGCTTCACCCAGGGCTTCCAGTCCATCGGGCTGGGGCTGGCCACCGCGATCGGCGCGGCGCTGGCCCGGCCAGACCGGCTCGCCGTGGCCGCGCTGGGCGACGGCGGCGCCCTGATGGGGGTCTCGGAGCTGGAGACGGTGGTCCGGCTCGGGATCCCGATGGTCGTCGTGGTGTACGACGACCGTGGCTACGGCGCCGAGGTGCACCACTTCGTCGGCGCCGACCTGGAGACGGTGCGGTTCCCGGAGACCGACATCGCGGCGATCGGCCGCGGTTTCGGCTTCGAGGCCGTCACGGTGCGTGCCCCCGGGGACCTGAAGGGCGTCGCCGACTGGGTCGCCGGCCCCCGCACCGCCCCGCTGCTGGTCGACGCCAAGATCGCGTCGGACAACGGCTCCTGGTGGCTGTCGGAGGCCTTCCTGGGTCACTGACCCGGCTGCTGAATGCGGATACGGTGTGGCGCATGCTGATCTCCGCCGCCGGGTCGGTGCTGTTGCTCGTCGATCTGCAGCAGCGGCTCATGCCCGCCATCGCCGATGGGGACGCGGTCGTGGCGAACGTCGTGCGGCTGGCCGAGGGGGCCGGGCTGCTGGAGGTGCCGGTCGCCGCGACCGAGCAGAATCCGGACGGGCTCGGCCCGACCGTCCCCGAGGTCGCCGGGTATCCGCAGCTGGTACTGCCCAAGACCGCGTTCGGGGCGACCGCGGAGCCGGGGTTCGCCACGCTGCTGCCGCCCGGGCGTGAGGAGATCGTGGTGGCCGGCTGCGAGGCCCACGTGTGCGTGCTGCAGACCGTGCTCGGGTTGCGTGCCGCCGGGCACCGGGTCGTACTGGTCGCCGACGCGATCGGCTCGCGTGCCCCGGCCAGCCGGGTCGCGGCGATCGAGCGGGCCCGCACGCACGGCGCGGAGATCGTCACCACCGAGATGGTGCTGTTCGAGTGGCTGGCCGACAGCACCCATCCCCGGTTCCGCGAGGTGCAGAAGCTGATCCGCTGACGCGCCGGTGATCGCCCGGGTGCCGCAGCGCCCGCTCGCCCGGCCGTCGGCCCCGTCGCGGGCCCACCCGGGCGGGTCGCCCGGGCCGAAAGAGGCGGCAGGTTGTCGGTGCCAGCCGGTAACATCGGGCGCGTCCGACAGGCCGCCGCAGGACCGGCGGCGTGAGCAGAGCAGCAGAAGGCAGGCGGCAGACAACTTGACCGAGCTTGCGAGGTCATCGTCCGACACATCGACCCCGGGGACCTCGGGCACGACGCCGGCGAGCGTCGGCGAGGCGGGGCCGTGACGGGTATCGAGCCGGACCCCGTCCAGTCCCGGATGGCAGTACCGGACACCGCCCTGCTCGCCCTGCTCGGCTCTCGTGACGAGAGTCTGCGCACGGCCGAGGATCTTCTCGACGCCGATGTGCACGTGCGCGGCAACGAGCTGACGCTCTCCGGTGACCCGGCCGAGGTCGCCTTCGCCGAGCGCGTGTTCACCGAGCTGATCACGCTGGCCGAGCGGGGCCAGCAGGTCGGCAAGGACACCGTGCGGCGCACCGTCGAGATGCTCTCCGGCGCCGACCCGGCGGCCGCGGCGCTGCGGGGTGAGTCGCCCGCGGAGGTGCTGAGCCTGGACATCCTGTCCCGGCGCGGCAAGACCATCCGCCCGAAGACGCTCAACCAGAAGCGCTACGTCGACTCGATCGACGCCCACACGATCGTCTTCGGCATCGGCCCGGCTGGTACCGGCAAGACGTACCTTGCGATGGCCAAGGCCGTGCAGGCGCTGCAGGCCAAGATGGTCAACCGGATCATCCTCACCCGCCCGGCCGTCGAGGCGGGGGAGCGGCTCGGGTACCTGCCCGGCACGCTCTACGAGAAGATCGACCCGTACCTGCGCCCGCTCTACGACGCGCTGCACGACATGATCGACCCGGAGTCCATCCCGAAGCTGATGGCGGCCGGCACGATCGAGGTCGCGCCACTGGCCTACATGCGCGGCCGCACCCTCAACGACGCGTTCATCATCCTCGACGAGGCGCAGAACACCACGCCCGAGCAGATGAAGATGTTCCTCACCCGGCTCGGCTTCGGCTCGAAGATCGTGGTGACCGGCGACATCACGCAGATCGACCTGCCGGGCGGGGTGCGCTCCGGGCTGAACGTGGTGCGCGACATCCTCGACGGCGTCGACGACGTGCACTTCGCCCAGCTGACCAGTACCGACGTGGTGCGACACCGGCTGGTGAGCGACATCGTCGATGCCTACGCGCGCTGGGACGCAGGCAACGAGCGACGTGGGCTCGCGAGTGCCCCGCGCACCGGTCCGGAGCAGGCGCGGCGCTCACGCCGGCGCTGAGCTGTGCGGCCCCGGCGGCTGCCGACGCGGGTGGACGTTCCGAGCGGGGCACCGGGGCCGACCCGACGGCGGTGCCGCTCGGATCGATCGTCGGCCGGCGCGCCCACGGGCTGCTCGGCACGCACACGCGCTGCTCGGGTGCGACCGCGGGCCGACTACCCTCGGTGCTGGTCAACAGCGTCAGGCTGTCGTTCATCGGTTCAGGGGTTCCCAGCGTGAGCATCGAGGTCTGCAACGAGTCCGGCGTCGCCGTCGACGAGTCGCTGATCGTGTCCGTGGCGCGGTACGCGCTGGACGCGATGGGGGTGAGCCCGGCCGTCGAGCTGGCGATCACCGCGGTCACCACGGAGGTGATGACCGAGCTGCACGAGCGCTGGATGGACGAGCCGGGGCCGACCGACGTGATGGCCTTCCCGATGGACGAGCTGGCCGAGGACAGCCGCCGACCGGATGCCCCCGACATCGGGCCCGCACTCCTCGGCGACGTCGTGCTCTGCCCGGCGTTCGCCAAGGACCAGGCCCGCAAGGCAGGGCACGGGCTCGCCGACGAGCTGTACCTGCTCACCGTGCACGGCGTGCTGCACCTGCTCGGCTACGACCACGGCGAGCCCGAGCAGGAGCGGGAGATGTTCGGCCTGCAGAACAAGCTGCTCGCCGACTGGCACACCAGCCGTGCGCAGGCCGCGGCCCGCGAGGCCCAGCACCGCAGCGACTCGCACGTGCTCGGCACCGTCGGTCTCGAGGACGACTGAGGCGATGAGCACCACCGTCACGATGATCGTGATCGCCGTGCTGCTGATACCGCTCGCCGGCGTGTTCGCCGCGGCGGACGCGGCGCTGAACTCGGTATCCCGGGCCCGGGTCGAGGCGCTGGTCCGGGTCGGGCGGCCCGGGGCGCGGGCGCTGGCCGCGGTGGCGGCGGACCGCCCGCGGCACGTCAACCTGTTGTTGCTGCTCCGGCTGGCCGCCGAGACCGTGGCGACGGTGCTGCTCGCCGTCGCGCTCGGCCGCATGATCGACCCGCCGTGGCTGGGCGTCCTGCTGGCGGCGGTGATCATGGTGGTGGTCAGCTACGTGCTGATCGGCGTCGGGCCACGCACGCTCGGCCGCCAGCACCCCTACCGGATCGGCATGCTGATCGCCGCCCCCATCCGCGCGCTCGCGACGTTGCTCTCGCCGCTGACCAAGCTGCTCATCCTGGTCGGTAACGCGATCACCCCCGGCCCCGGTTTCCGGGAGGGTCCCTTCTCCTCCGAGGTCGAGCTGCGTGAGCTCGTCGACATGGCGAGCACCCGGGGGGTCGTCGACGAGGACGAGCGGCAGATGATCCACTCGGTGTTCGAGCTGGGCGACACGCTGGTCCGCGAGGTCATGGTGCCGAGACCCGACGTCATCTGGGTCGAGCGGGACACCCCCGTGGAGAAGGTGCTGCGGCTCGCCCTGAAGAGCGGCTACTCCCGGCTGCCCGTGCTCGGCGAGGGCATCGACGACATCGTCGGCGTCGCCTATCTCAAGGACCTGGTCGGCGCCCTGCACTCCGACCGCGGGAGCGCGTCGCTCGCCGACGTCATGCGCCCGGCGGTGTTCGTGCCCGACAGCAAGCGCGTCGACGAGCTGCTCAAGGAGATGCAGCGCACCCGCAACCACATGGCCATCGTGGTCGACGAGTACGGCGGCACCGCCGGCGTCGTCACGATCGAGGACATCCTCGAGGAGATCGTCGGCGAGATCACCGACGAGTACGACTCCGAGGAGGTGCCCCCGGTCCAGGAGCTGGACGGTGGCAGGCTGCGGGTCGCCGCCCGGCTCCCGGTCGAGGATTTCGGGGCGCTGTTCGGCACCGGGGAACCCGACTCGGGGCTCGAGGACGAGCTGGCCGAGGCGCTGGCCGCCGCGGACGTCGACACCGTCGGCGGGCTGCTGGCCCAGCGGCTGGGCCGGGTGCCGCTGCCGGGCGCCGAGGTCGAGGTGGCCGGGCTGCACCTGCTGGCGGAGGGCGGCAAGGACGCCCGCGGGCGGATCCGGATCACCTCGGTCCTGGTCAGCCCGATCGACACCGGCGCCGACAGCACCGACGCCGACGGCCCTGATCGCACCGGTAGCGCCGACGGTTCCGAGAACGCCGACAGCACCGATGGCACCGACAGCACCGACGAGACCGCGGCGCGGCCCGCGGAGGACGCAGAGCAGAACGGGCCGGGTGCCGGCGACGGCGCCACCCGTCGGGGAGGAACAGATGTCCGGCACGCCCAACGGTGACCTCGACCCCGAGGCTCTCGACCCTGAAGACGGGAAGATCGTGACCCTGGCCCGCTCCTCACGGGCCCGGACCGGGGCCGCCGAGGGCGCCGCCGTCCGCGACACCGACGGGCGCACCTACACCGCCGCCACCGTCGCGCTGCCGTCCCTGCAGCTCACCGCGTTGCAGGCCGCCGTGGCCGCCGCGGTGTCCAGCGGAGCCCCCGGGCTCGAGGCCGCCGCCGTCGTCACCGGTGCGGGGGAGGTCGACGCCGCCTCGCTGGCCGCCGTCCGCGAGCTCGCCCCGGGTGCGGCCGTCCTCGTCGCGGACGCCGCCGGCACCGTCCTCGAGATCCTCAGCGCCGAACCGTCCGCATGACCCGTCCGAGCGGTCCGGCGGCGGCCCTGCCGCCCACCCCGCGGTTCGACGTCGTCGTGGTCGGCGGCGGGATCGTCGGGCTGGCCACCGCGCACGCCGTGGTCCGCACGGGCCGGTCCGTCGCCGTGGTCGAGCGCGAGCCGCGCCTCGCCGACCACCAGAGCGGCCACAACTCGAACGTCATCCACTCCGGGCTCTACTACACCCCGGGCGGGCTCAAGGCGCGGCTCGCGGTGGCCGGTTGTGCCGAGACCGTCGCGTTCTGCCGCGAGCACGACCTGCCGCACCGCGTCAGCGGCAAGCTCGTCGTCGCCACCGACCCCGGGGAGCTGCCGCGGATGGCGGAGCTGGCCCGCCGGGGGAAGGCCAACGGGGTCGAGGCGCACGAGTTCGATCGGGCCGGGATGCGCCGGCGCGAGCCGCACGTCCGCGGGATCGCCGCGCTGCACGTGCCGTCCACCGGCGTCTGCGACTACCGGCTGATCGCCGAGAAGCTCGGCGAACTCGTGGTCAAGGACGGCGGCGAGATCCACACGGGCAGGTCGGTGCACCGGCTGGTCCGGCGGACCGACGACGTGGTGGTGCGGACCGACGGCGGCGACCTGCTCGGCTCGCAGGCCGTCGTGTGCGCCGGGCTGCGTTCCGACGAGCTCGCCGCGGCATCCGGCGCCGACCCGGATGTCCGGATCGTGCCGTTCCGCGGTGAGTACTCCGGGCTCCGGGCGCCCGCCGACGAGCTGGTCCGGGGCCTGATCTACCCGGTGCCCGACCCGGCGTTCCCGTTCCTGGGCGTGCACGCCACCCGCGGGGTCGACGGGCACGTGCACGCGGGCCCGAACGCGGTGCTCGCGCTGGCCCGTGAGGGATATTCGTGGGGCACGGTGAGGCCCAGGGAGCTGGCGCGCTCGCTGACCTACCCGGGCACGCTGCGGCTGGCCCGCCGGCACTGGCGACACGGGCTGGGCGAGGTGCACCGGTCGTTGTCGAGGGAGGCCATGGCCACGCAGATCCAGCGGATGCTGCCCGACGTGCGCGCGGTCGACCTCGAACCGGTCGGCGCGGGCGTCCGCGCGCAGGCGGTCCGCCCCGACGGCTCGCTCGTCGACGACTTCCTGTTCGTCGACCAGGGCACCGGACCCGGCTCCGTGCTGCACGTGCTCAACGCGCCGTCGCCGGCCGCCACGGCCGCGCTGCCCATCGGCCGGGAGATCCTGACCCGGCTGACCGGCGAACGGCTGGCCCCCCTGTGAGCGGCAACCGTCGCCACAGTCACGATCACCGCTCACGAGGAAGGTCGGCATGACCGGCTTCGCACAGGTCCCCGACGATCACCGGTCCGGATTCGCCTGCTTCGTCGGGCGGCCGAACGCCGGCAAGTCCACGCTGACCAACGCCCTGATCGGATCGAAGATCGCGATCACGTCGAGCCGTCCGCAGACCACCCGGCACGCGATCCGCGGCATCCTGCACCGGGCCGACGCCCAGCTCGTCGTGGTCGACACCCCGGGGCTGCACAAGCCGCGCACGCTGCTCGGCAGCCGGCTCAACGACCTGGTCCGCGAGACCTGGGCCGAAGTCGACGTGATCGGGTTCTGCGTGCCGGCGGACGTGCCGGTGGGCCGCGGTGACGAGTTCATCGTCAACGAACTCAAGTCGGTCGCCGGGCGCACCCCGGTGATCGGGGTCGTCACCAAGACCGACCTGGCGAAGCCCGAGCAGGTCGTGCAGCGGCTCACCGAGCTGAGCGGGCTGATGGACTTCGTCGAGGTCGTCCCGGTGTCGGCCGTCGACGGCTTCCAGGTCGAGCTGCTGTCCGATCTGCTGGTGGCCCGGCTGCCGGAGGGCCCGCCGCTGTACCCGGACGGCGAGCTGACCGACGAGCCGGAGGAGACGCTCGTCGCCGAGCTGATCCGGGAAGCCGCGCTCGAGGGGGTGCGCGACGAGCTGCCGCACTCCATCGCCGTCGTGGTGCAGGAGATGATCCCGCGCGAGGGCCGCGACGACATGCTCGACGTGCACGCCACGGTCTACGTGGAGCGGCAGAGCCAGAAGGGCATCGTGATCGGCAAGGGTGGTGAGCGGCTGCGCGCCGTGGGTACCGCGGCGCGCCGGCAGATCGAGGCGCTGCTCGGGACGAGGATCTACCTCGACCTGCACGTCACGGTGGCCAAGGACTGGCAGCGCGACCCGCGCCAGCTCCGCAAGCTCGGCTTCTGACCGGCCGGCGGAGCCGCGTAGGCTGCTGCCGTGAACCTGTACCGCGACACTGGCGTGGTGCTGCGCGTGCAGAAGCTGGGCGAGGCCGACCGGATCGTCACGTTGCTGACCCGCCGACACGGCAAGATCCGTGCGGTGGCCAAGGGGGTGCGCCGCACCCGTTCCCGGTGGGGCGCCCGGCTGGAGCCGTTCAACCACGTCGACGTGCAGTGCTACACCGGCCGCACGCTCGACGTGATCACGCAGGCGCAGACCGTCGACGCGTTCGGCGCGGGGGTGATCGGTGACTACCCGCGCTACACCGCGGGCTGCGCGATTCTCGAGACCGCCGACCGGCTGGTGTCGGAGGAGGGCGAGCCGGCCCTGCGGGTGTACCTGCTGCTGGTCGGGGCGGTCCGGGCTCTGGCCGGCCGCGAGCGTGATCCCTCGCTGGTGCTCGACGCGTTCCTGCTGCGTGCGATGACCCATGCCGGCTGGGCGCCGGCGATCACCGAGTGTGCGCGGTGCGCGGAGCCCGGCCCGCACCGTGCGTTCAGCGTCGCCGGTGGGGGAGCGGTGTGCCCCCGCTGCCGCCCGCCCGGGTCGGTCACCCCGTCGCCGGAGACGTTCGCGCTGCTCGACGCGCTGCTGCACGGCGACTGGGAGGTGGCCGACGCGGCGGGCTCGGCGACCCGGCGCGACACCAGCGGGCTGGTCGCGGCGCACCTGCAGTGGCACCTGGAGCGGCAGCTGCGATCGCTGCCGCTGGTGGAGCGGCGGGCGGCTCCGTCGCCTGCGCTGCCCTCGTCGGCGCCGCCGGGCCCGGAGCCGGACACCGCCCGGCCGGAGCCCGTCCCGGCCGACGGCCGGGGCTGACCGGGCCGCGCCGGCCGCTCACCACCGGTCGACGCACCGTCCGTAGGGTGGGGGGCCGTGTCCTCCTTCCAGCCACCCGCACCGCACCCGTCGGGTGCCCGGCCGCCGGCGATCCCGCCCGAGCTGGTGCCGAACCACATCGCCCTGGTGATGGACGGCAACGGCCGGTGGGCCAACGCCCGCGGCCTGCCGCGGATCGAGGGGCATCGCCGCGGCGAGGCGTCGCTGATGGACGTCGCGCGCGGATGCATCGACCTCGGGGTGCGCTGGCTCTCGGCGTACGCGTTCTCCACGGAGAACTGGAAGCGCAACCCCGACGAGGTGCGCTTCCTGATGGGCTTCAACCGCGACGTCATCCGCCGCCGGGTCGACGAGATGCATGCGATGGGCGTGCGGGTGCGCTGGGCCGGGCGGCGTCCGCGGCTGTGGCGCAGTGTGATCCGCGAGCTGGAGATCGCCGAGGAGAAGACCCGGAACAACGACGTGCTCAACCTGACCATGTGCGTCAACTACGGCGGGCGCGCAGAGATCGCCGACGCGGTCCGCGAGATCGGCCGGCTCGTCGCGGCCGGCAAGATCAAGCCGGACAAGATCGACGAGAAGCTGATCGCGAAGTACCTCGACGAGCCGGACATGCCCGACGTCGACCTGTTCGTGCGCAGCTCCGGCGAGCAGCGCACGTCGAACTTCCTGCTCTGGCAGTCGGCCTATGCGGAGATGGTCTTCCTGGACACGCTGTTCCCCGATTTCGACCGCCGGCACATCTGGGAGGCCGTCGAGATCTACGCCCGCCGCGACCGCCGGTTCGGTGGCGCGCTGGACACGCCGAGCTCGGGCGGGGCCGCGTCGTGAGCGAGCAGGACGCCACCCCGGAGATGCTCGACACCGCCCGCCGGGCGCTCGAGCGCTACCTCGAGGTGAACGTCGACCCCGACGGAGCGATCACCTTCCGCCACGGCGACGTCCTCTGCGTGCTGCAGGGGCTCGAGCTGGCCGAGGGTCTGCCGGTGCTGAACCTGACCTGCGTCGTGGCGTGGGACCTGCCTCTGGAGCAGGAGGACCTGCCCTGCCGGGTCGGCCTGCGGGCCGGCGAGGGGCTGTTCGGCACCCTCGGCGCCGTGCGGGGCAAGCACGGCTGGGACGTCACCCTGCGCTACGCCTTCCCCGCCGTGGGGCTGGAGGAGCAGGCGATGGGCACGCTGCTGATGCTCGTGGTGAGCAACGCGTCGACGGTGCGGGCGGAGTTCACCGGGTAGACGACCGGGTAGCTCAGGGGGCGGTCTGCAGCCGCTCCATGAACTGCTGGAACGCGTCGTACTGCGCGGTGTCGAGCTCGAGGGCGACGGCGGCCTCGGGCCCGCGGGCGCCCGCGAGCCCGATCTGCACCCGGTAGAGCCCGCCGGGCTGCGGCCAGACCCGCATGCCCACCTGGTCCCGGTGGAACCGGCGGCTGCCGTCCACCGCGCGGCCGAAGACCTCCAGTACCGCGCCGTCCAGCACCATGATCAGGCCGTCGACCCGGAACTCCACGGCTGCATCCAACCGGGTGAACGCCCTATCCGGCAAGGGATCAGCCGGCCGGGTCCTCGCTCAGGTGCACCAGGGGCAACGTGCTCAGCTGTACCGGGGTCATCTGCCGGGCTGCACCGAGCACGCGGTTCTGGGCCTCCTGCATCCGCGCGTCGACCAGCCCGCTCAGGCCGTAGGCGACGCGCCCGAGCAGCCGGACCGTCGTGTCGTCGACGATCGGCCGGGGCGCGGAGATCACCGCGACCCCGGTCGGTGAACCGTCGTTCGACTGCGCGGCGCCGATGGTGAACGCCTCGCGCGGGTTGACGTGCCGCGACGCGTAGTGGTCGCGCAGCTTCTTGAGCATGCCGTGGAACTCGCCGACGTCGCCGTCGAGCTTCAGCGCCGCGAGGTCGTCCTCGCTGAGCACCTTCGTGCGTCCCGAGAAGCAGCGGACGTACCCGATCAGCGCCCCGGTCCAGAGCGCCTCGACGAGCGCGGTGTCCGTGTCGACCCGGACCGGGCCCGCGTCGGGGGAGCCGAGGGCCGTGACGAGGTGCTCGCAGCAGCGCAGCACGTATTGCAGATCCTCGAACACCGCCGCGAGCTGCGCGAGCTCACCGGACTCCGGGGTGTCGAGCGCGCGGACCGAACTCGGCGCCGCCATCGCGGCAGCGTTTCCGCTGCGGTTCGTCTGACTCGTGTCACCTGTGTCGGTCACGACCAACCCCGCTTCCTCGCGTGCGTCGGCCGCAGGTTAGCGGCGCACGGGGACGGCGGCGATCTCGTTATGAGACGGGTCGGTGAGTGGCGGCAGAGCCGGTCAGCTGCGTGCTGCCGCGCAGTCGCGGCACAGGCCGAAGATCTCGACGGTGTGGCTGAGCTCGGTGAAACCGTGCTCGTCGGCGACGCGCTGGGCCCACGACTCCACCGCGGGGCCCTCGATCTCCACCGCCCGCCCGCAGCTGCGGCACACGAGGTGGTGGTGGTGGTCGGCCGACTCGCAGCGGCGATAGACCGCCTCGCCGCTGCCGGTGCGCAGCACGTCGACCTCGCCACCGTCGGCCAGCGCCTGCAGGGTCCGGTAGACGGTGGTCAGGCCGATGCCCTCACCGGTTCGGCGCAGCTCCTCGTGGATCTCCTGGGCGGAGCGGAAGTCGTCGAGGCGGTCGAGCAGCGAGGACACCGCGGCGCGCTGCCGGGTGGCCCGCAGGACGCGGTTCGTCGCTGGTTGGGTGTCCGTCATCCAGTCTCCTCCGCGTGGGCCACCGCATCGACGACGATGTGGGCGAGATGGTCGTCCACGAGTGAGTACACCACTTCGCGACCCTGCCGCTCGCCGTGGACCACGCCGGCGGACTTCAGCACCCGCAGGTGCTGGCTGATCAGCGGCTGGGTGACGCCGAGAGCGTCGACCAGGTCGTGCACGCACCGTGAGGACTCCAGCAGCTGCAGCACGATCGCGATCCGAACCGGCGCGGCGAGCGCCCGCAGCAGATCCCCGGCCGCGGCCAGGGTGCGCGGGGTGCGAACCGGAGCCGGGGCGGCGGCGGCGCGCTCCTCGGAGTGCACGTGCTCCTCGGTGTGCGTGCCGTCGGTGATCGACATCGTCGTTCCCATCCCTCAGGGGCGGCGGCCACGCCCCCTGAAGCCCGACACTGCCGGCCGCGCCCCCATCGTAGGCGCGTCTACATTGTCGGGTCGTGCTGCTCGTCTGCCGTTTCGCCGTGACGTCCGCCGAGGCGCCCGTGTTCGCCGCCCGCGCCCGCCGCGCCCTGGAGCTGCTGACGTCGGCCGCGGGGTGCCGTGGCGGCGAGCTCGGACGGGCGGTGGACGACCCGCAGCGCTGGGTGCTCGTGGTCCGGTTCATCTCCGTCGACGCCTACCGGCGGGCGCTGTCGCCGTTTCCGGTGCGGGAGCACGTCGTCCCGCTGCTGTCCGAGGCGCTGACGGAAGAACCCGCGGGGTTCGAGACGTTGTTCAGCGGTGAGGGCGGCGCCGTGCGCGAGCACGAGAGCCTGCTCGCCGGGGATCGAGCCCGCGACCGGTCGATCCATCCCCGACGGCTAACCTGAACAGGGGCGGTCACGTGTTCGCTGTCAGCGCCGCCGCCCGCGCATCACCCGCTGACACCCGCTGACACCGTTTCAGGAGTACCTCCGTGGCCAGCAAGCCGAGTTCCGCAAAGATCGAGACCATCGTCGCGCTCGCGAAGCGCCGCGGATTCGTCTTCGCCTCCGGCGAGATCTACGGCGGTACGCGGTCGGCGTGGGACTACGGGCCCCTCGGCGTCGAGCTGAAGGAGAACATCAAGCGGCAGTGGTGGCGCTCGATGGTCACCGGCCGTGAGGACGTCGTCGGCCTCGACTCGTCGGTGATCCTGCCCCGCCAGGTGTGGGTCGCCTCCGGGCACGTCAACGCGTTCCACGACCCGCTGGTGGAGTGCCAGAGCTGCCACAAGCGGTTCCGCGCCGACCAGCTCGTCGAGGAGTACAACGAGCGCACCGGCAAGGACGTCGCCGAGGGCGACCTGTCCGAGATCCCGTGCCCGAACTGCGGCACCCGTGGCCAGTACACCGAGCCGCGCGAGTTCAACATGATGCTCAAGACCCACCTCGGCCCGGTCGAGTCCGAGGACGGCCTGCACTACCTGCGCCCGGAGACCGCGCAGGGCATCTTCGTCAACTTCCTGAACGTGCAGACCACGTCGCGGCGCAAGCCCCCGTTCGGCATCGGCCAGATGGGCAAGAGCTTCCGCAACGAGATCACGCCCGGCAACTTCATCTTCCGCACCCGCGAGTTCGAGCAGATGGAGATGGAGTACTTCGTCGAGCCGGGCACCGACGAGGAACTGCACCAGTACTGGATCGACGAGCGCACGAAGTGGTACACGGACCTGGGGATCGCGAAGGAGAACCTGCGCCACTACGAGCACCCCAAGGACAAGCTGTCCCACTACTCGAAGCGCACGGTCGACATCGAGTACCGCTTCGGTTTCACCGGGCAGGAGTGGGGCGAGCTCGAGGGCATCGCGAACCGCACCGACTTCGACCTGACCACGCACTCGAACCACTCCGGCGTCGACCTGTCGTTCTACGACCAGGCCACCGGCACGCGCTACCGGCCGTACGTGATCGAGCCGGCAGCCGGCGTCGGACGCTCGATGATGGCGTTCCTCATCGAGGCCTACACCGAGGACGAGGCACCCAACGCCAAGGGCGGGGTCGACAAGCGTGTCGTGCTGCGGCTGGACCGGCGGCTCGCGCCGGTGAAGGCCGCGGTGCTGCCGCTGTCGCGCAACGCCGACCTGTCGCCGAAGGCGCGTGACCTCGCGGCGCAGCTGCGCAAGAACTGGAACGTCGACTTCGACGACGCCGGTGCGATCGGCCGGCGCTACCGGCGCCAGGACGAGATCGGCACCCCGTTCGCGATCACGGTCGACTTCGACACGCTCACCGACCAGGCCGTGACGATCCGGGAGCGCGACACGATGGCGCAGGAGCGCGTGGCTCTCGACCAGGTCGAGGGCTACCTCGCCGCCCGCCTCCTCGGCGCCTGACCTCGGGCCCCGGCCGCTGCGCCTGGCCCCACCCCGATCGCCACGAACGGCACTTTCGTTCAAACCTATTGAACGAAAGTGCCGTTCGTGACATACGGGGGAGGGAGGGTCGGTCAGGGCGTGGCGGCGGACAGTTCGGCCCGGAGGATCTTCGCCAGCTCGGTCGGGCGGGACAGGAACGGGGAGTGCGAGGCCGGTAGCCGCAGCACCCGCTTCGAGCGCTGCGCCATCGCCTCCTGGGCGACCACCGGGATCGCGTTGTCCTGGTCGCACACCACGTAGGTGCTCGGCACCGTCCGCCACGCCGCCTTGGTCAGCGGCTGCCCGAGCGCGACGATCGACTGGTGGCCCAGCTGCGCGATCGACGCCCGCGCGGTCGCCTCGTCGACGTCGGCGTAGAAGATCTCCCGGGGGCGCAGCGCGTCGACGTAGCCCTCGGCCGCGTGCACGTCCCACCAGTCCGGCGGGGCGCCGCCGACGGTGCTGGCCAGCGAGTCGCCGACGTCGAGCTGGAACGCGCACAGGTAGACCAGCCCCGCAACGTTGCCGAGGCCGGCCACGCCCTCGGTCACGGGAGCGCCGCCGTAGGAGTGCGCACAGACCACCACGGGGCCGTCGATGCCCGCGACCACGGACCGGACGGCCTCGGCGTCGGCGTAGAGGTCGCCGAGCGCGGCGGGGTCCGGCCCGACGGACGGCAGCGCGACCGTGCGGACCTCGACCCCGGTGAGTTCGTCAACGAGCCGGTCCCAGCACCACGGGCCGTGCCAGGCGCCGTGGACGAGGACGAGGGTGGGTGGGGCTGTCATCGATGACCTCCGGGGGGTGGGAGCGCAGCCCGCTGCGGCGGGCGACTGCGCAGTCCACCGAGCCGGGGACCCGGGCGGCAACGCCTCTTCCAGCCAGTGAAAGCAGACGCGCCGCCCGGCGCGGATCAGGCTCCGGCCGGTTCCGGTTCGGCCGGCATCAGCCGGTCCAGCAGGTCCTGCATCGTGATCAGCCCCAGCAGCCGGCCCTCCGACTCCACGAGCGCGAGGTGGCTGCGCTGCTCGCGCATGATGCTCAGTGCGTCGTACGCGCCCTCGTCGCCGGGGAGGGTGAGCACCGGTCGCATCAGATCGGCGGCGGTGGTCTCCGGTGAGCGGGTCAGGGTGTCGCGGACGTGCACCACGCCGACCGGGAGGTCGCCGTCACGCACGACCAGCCGCAGGTGCCCGCTCTGCCGGGACACCTCGCGGATCCGCTGCACGCCGTCGCCGGAGGAGACGCCGGCCAGCTCGGACCGGACCAGCTCCCGCAGCGGGGCGCTGTCCAGCTCCATCGCGGTGACCAGCTGGTCGCGGCGCTCCTCGTCGAGGGCGCCGGCTCTCGCGGAGTGGTTCACCAGCTCGCGCAGGTCCTCCGAGTTGCGCCCGGCGCCGACCTCGTCGACGGGCTCGACGCCGACCTTGCGCAGGCACCGGTTCGCCATCCCGTTCAGCGCGACGAGCAGCGGCCGGGTGAGCCACATGAAGCCACGCATCGGCAGCGCGAGCATCGTGGCCGAGCGCTCCGGGTGCGAGATCGCCCAGGACTTCGGGGCCATCTCTCCGACGACCAGGTGCAGGAACGTCACCACGATCAGCGACAGCACGAACGCGATGACGCTCGCGGTCGCGGTGGGCAGGCCCCAGCCCTCCAGCACCGGTTCCAGGGCCTGGTCGACCGCGGGCTTGGCCACGGCGCCGAGACCTAGCGTGCACAGCGTGATGCCCAGCTGCGAGCCGGCCAGCAGCAGCGACAGGTCGCGAGCGCTGCGTAGCGCCGCACGGGCCGAGGGGCTGGTCTCAGCGGCCTCCTCCAGCCGGTAGCGGCGGGCCGCGACGAGGGCGAACTCGATGGCGACGAAGAACGCGCTCAGCGCGATCAGGCCGATGGAGACGACGATGGCGGTCGTGCTCATGCGCGCGCCTCCTCGGTGGTCGCGGCCTCGGGCTCCGCGGACTTCCCGGCGGACTGCCCGGCGGGCGCCTCGGCCCAGGCGAGTTGAAGGGTCTCGGGCACCCGGCGGTCGACGGTCTGCACCGTCACGGCCAGCACGCGGTCCGGCTCGTCCTCGTCGGTCCCGGAGGGCCGGGGCAGGGTGACGGTCACCGTGTCGCCCGGCTCGGGCAGCCGCTGCAGCTCGGAGATCACCAGCCCACCGACGGTCTGGTAGTCGCCGTCGGGCAGGTCGTGGTCGAGCAGCCGCTCCACCTCGTCGATGTGCAGCGTGCCGGGGACGGTCCAGGTGCCGTCGCCGATCGTGGCCTCGTCCTCGCCCTCCGGGTCGTGTTCGTCGGTGATCTCGCCGACCAGCTCCTCGGCGATGTCCTCCATGGTGATAACGCCGGCCAGGCCGCCGTACTCGTCGACCACGCAGGCGAACTCGTCGTCGGCCTCGCGCAACTGGTGCAGCACGGCGGGCAGCGGCAGGGACGCCGGGACCAGCACGGCCTCGCGCATCACCTCGGAGACCAGGACGGCGTCGAGGTCGCGGCCCTCCAGCGCGAGCACGTCGCGCAGGCAGATCACGCCGACCACGTCGTCGGCGCCGTTGTCGAGCACCGGGAGCCGCGAGTGCCCGGACGCCATCACCTCGACCAGGTGGCTGACCGACTCTCCGGCGGAGACCGAGGCCACCCGCGGGCGGGGGATCATCGCGGCGCGCGCGGTCCGGTCGTTGAAGTCCAGCACCCGGTCGAGCAGCGTGGACAGGTGCTCGGGCAGGTCACCGCTGTCGCGGGACTCGTCGATGATCGCCTCGAGGTCGCGCGGGGTGGCGGCGTGCTCGACGTCGTGCACCGGCTCGATGCGCAGCGCCTTGAGCAGCAGCACCGAGGCCCGGTCGAACAGCCAGATCAGCCAGCCGAACAGCTTGAGGTAGATCGCGGTGGACAGGGCCAGCGCGCGGGCCACCGGCTCGGGCCGGGCGATCGCGAGGTTCTTCGGGAACAGCTCGCCGAAGACCATCTGCACGACGGTGGCGAACAGCAGCGCGAGCACGGTGCCGACGGCCACACCGACGCCGGTCGGCACGCCGACGCCACCGAGCAGCTCGCCGATGCCGTTGCCGATCAGCGGCTCGGCGACGTAACCGACGAGCAGACCGGTGACGGTGATGCCCAGCTGGGCGCCGGAGAGCATGAAGGAGGTGCGCCGGGTGATGCCCAGGGCGCGCTCCGCGCCGGCGTCACCGGCGGCGGCGCGGGCCTTGAGCCGCGACCGGTCGACGGCCATGTAGCCGAATTCCTGGGCCACGAAGTAGCCGGTCAGGGCGGTGATGGCGACGACCACCAGAACGCCGAGCAGGATGCTCAAGACGGTGGTCATCGGGGGGCCGCCGAAGTGGCGGCGGGATCAGATAGGGGAATGCAGCGTCGGTCGGCGACGCTGCCGGTACTTCGAGAGGGGTCCATGGTCCTGTCTGTTCGAGGGCCGGCATGCGGGCCCGCGGTCGCGCGGGCACCCAGTACGACGTCGCGGAGACCACCGAAGTTCCCGGCGGAATCGGACACCTGTCACAGTACTGTCGCCCGGCCCCGGCCGCGATGGGGGCGGGGCGAACACGCGATGGGTGGTTCACCGGCGCCATCCGAACGGTACGACCGCCTCGGCGCCGGCGGCGGACGCGCCCGGCGACCGTGCCGTCCGCTCGCCCGGCGCATCGCTACCCTGGCCGATGTGACCACCGCGACCGTGCCGCCATCCGCCCCGTCGTCGGATCCCCGGCGCGAGCTCGGGGCCGCGCTGCGGCGCTGGGCCGGCGACAGCGCAGCCGGGGTGCCGATCGGGGTCGTGCGGGTGCTCGAGCGGCACGGGTTCGGCACCGTCGAGCCCGGCCAGCTGCTCGCGGGCACCGCGTCCGGGTCCACCGCCGGGCTGCTCTATCTCGGCGCCCTGGACGCCACCGCCGTCCCGCTCGCGGTCGCCGCCACGACCGGCCCGCAGACCCGCGACGCGCACGTCGCCGAGGCGCCTGCCGTCGCCGCCGGGCTGGCCTGTTCCGGCGGGGCGACCCTGCTCGGGCACCCGCTCCCGGCCGCCGAGGCCGCCGCGCTGGGCGAGGCCCTCGAACGGGGTGTCCCGGCCGCGCTGCTGTCCACCGCCGACGGTGCGGCGGTGCTCGTCCTCGCGGGACCGGAGCTGGAGCAGGTGCACGGCTCGCTCGGTGACGCGGACGTCGACACCGCGGCCGCCCACGCCGCGCGGCAGTCACTGTGCCGCGGCGCCACCGCGACCGAGCGGATCACCGCCGCCGGCACCGACGTGCTGCTCGACCTGTGGGTGCCGGTGCCGTCGGTGCTGGTGGTCGGCTCGGGCTCGATCGGCGATGCGCTGCTCGCGCAGGCCGCGCTGCTGGGCTGGAGCGGTCGGCGGGTCACCGAACTCGACGAGGCGCGTGCCGCCGTCGCCGACTTCTCCGACACCGACGTGGTCGTGCTGCTCGACCACGCCCCGTCCTTCGACGCGATGCTGATCGACGGGGTCCGCCGCGGCCGCGGGTTCATCGGCGCGCTCGGCTCGCGGCGCACCCAGGCCGCCCGTCGCGAGCGGCTGCTCGGCGCCGGCCTGACCGCCGACGAGATCGACTCGATCCACGGCCCCGTCGGGCTCGACCTCGGCGCCCGGACGCCGGCCGAGACGGCAGTGTCGATCGTCGCCCAGGTCATCGCGGCCCGCTCCGGCCGCAGCGCGTCCGCACTGGTCGATGCCGAGGGCCGGATCGGGGGGTGAGCGCGCCCCCGGCCGGTTCCCGGCGCTCGCACTCGCCGCGCCGACGCCCTGCGATCGACGACACGACCCCGACCGTCCCGCTGTACGACCGTGAGGACCCGACCGACACCGCCGATCTCGGCGTTGCCGATACCCGGGAACACGGCCGTCCCCGGGTGCGCTGGGGGGCGCGGCTGCTGGTCGGCACCCTGCTGGTCGTGGCGCTCATCGTCGGCGGCACCGCGTTCCGGGTCTGGCAGACCGCGCGGGTGGACGGCGACCGTGCGGTCGACGCCGTGCTCGTGCTCGGTGCCGCGCAGTACGACGGGGACCCCAGCCCGGTGTTCGCCGCCCGGTTGCGGCACGCCCTCTCGCTGTACGAGGAGGGGCTGGCCCCCCGAATCGTCACGGTGGGCGGCAGCCGGGCCGGCGACGAGTACACCGAGGCGGAGGCGGGGCGCCGCTACCTCATCGACCGCGGGGTGCCGGCGAGCGCGGTCATCGCGGTGGGGGAAGGCTCCGACACCCTCGGCAGCATGCATGCCGTCGCAGCCCGCGCTCAGCAGGACGGCTGGAGCACCACGCTGATCGTCAGCGACCCGTGGCACTCGCTGCGGGCCCGCACGATGGCGGAGGACAGTGGGCTCGAGGCCTGGACCTCGCCGACCCGCCGGGGCCCGGTCGTGCAGACCCGGGAGACGCAGGCGCGCTACATCTTCCGCGAGACGGGTGCGCTGCTGTACTACCGGCTGGTGGGCGCCTCGCCGGAGACCGAGACCACGGGGCTGGGTTGAGCCCATGACGGTCTCGACGGGCACGGCCGGGTCGGGGACGGCCGCGGGCTACTCCGAGCACGACCGGGCCCGGCTGCTGCCCGAGCCCCCGAAGGGCTCCGTGCAGGGCTCCCGCGGGCGGGCCGAGCGGCGCAGCCCGTTCGCCCGGGACCGGGCCCGGGTGCTGCACTCGGCGGCGCTGCGCCGGCTCGCCGGCAAGACGCAGGTGGTCGGGCCGGGGGAGGGGGCGGAGGTCACGGGTATCCCGCGGACCCGGCTGACGCACTCGCTGGAGGTCGCGCAGATCGGCCGCGGCATCGCCGAGGAGCTGGGCTGCGACCCCGACGTCGTCGACACCGCGGGGCTGGCGCACGACATCGGCCACCCGCCGTTCGGGCACAACGGGGAGCGCGCGCTCGACGAGATCGGAGCGGCGTGCGGCGGGTTCGAGGGCAACGCCCAGACGCTGCGGATCCTCACCCGGCTCGAGCCCAAGGTCGGGCACGGCGCGGGAGCGGGCGGGCTGAACCTGACCCGGGCGACGCTCGATGCGTCGTGCAAGTACCCGTGGGGCCGCCGCGGGGACACCCGCAAGTTCGGCGTGTACGACGCCGACCGGGCGGTGTTCGACTGGATGCGCGAGGGTGCCCCGGAGGGTCGCTGCAGCCTCGAGGCGCAGATCATGGACTGGTCCGACGACGTGGCCTACTCGGTGCACGACGTCGAGGACGGCATCCTCGCCGGTCGCATCGACCTGGCCGCGCTCGGCTCGCCGGGGGAGCGGGCGGCGCTGGCGGCGCTCGCCGTCGAGCACTTCGCCGCCGATCAGGGAGCCCTCGACGAGGCCGCGGCCGAACTGCTCGCGCTGCCCGTGGTCGATGCCGTTCGCGGCTTCCACGCGCCGTCCGCGCCGGGCCGCGCACACGTGGCGCTCAAGCGGCTGACCAGCGAGCTCGTCGGGCGGTTCGTGCGTGCGGCGACCGACGCGACCCTGGACACCCACGGCGACGGGCCGCTGCGGCGGTATGCGGCCGACCTCGTGGTGCCGCCGCGGGCAGCGGCGGAGGTGGCGCTGCTCAAGGCGGTCGCGTTGCGGTACGTCATGAGTGACCCGGAGCGGCTCGCGATGCAGGCCCGGCAGCGCGAGCTGCTCGCCGAGCTGGCCGCCGCGCTGCTGGCCGGGGCCCCGGACACACTGGATCCGGTGCGTGCGGAGGACTGGATTGCGGCCACCGACGACGCCGACCGGCTGCGGGTGGTGGTCGATCAGATCGCGGTGCTCACCGACCAGCAGGCCGTCGCCTGGACGATGCGGCTGCGCCGCTCGTGAGTGGATGACGCCCGTTGCGGCGGCGATCGCCGCTGACGAGCCCACCGGGCATGCAGGCCACACAATGTCACGAATCGTCCGCCCGTCTCGTCCACCTGGTGACGAGGTCTTCGCCAGCGATCGAGGAGGACGAGATGGGACGCATTGCCGCGGTACCGGCGCGTGAGGCCGGGGTGGTCGGCCGGCTGGTGTACCGGATGGCCCGGCGCCGCTTCGGGGCGGTGCCCGAACCGGTCGCGGTCGCGCGGCACCACCGGCGGCTGTTCTGGGCGGGGATCGTCGCCGAGCTCGGCTACCAGGCGGCCTCGACGGTGCTGCCTGCACGGCTGCGCGAGCTCGCCGTGTACCGGGTCGCCACGGTCGTCGGCTGCTCGTGGTGCGTCGACTTCGGGACGATGCTGCAGCGCCTCGACGGCCTCGACGTCGAGCGCCTGGCGCACATCGACGAGTACCCGACGAGCCCATATTACGAGCCGGTCGAACGGCTCGCACTGGCCTACGCCGACGCCATGACCGCCCTGCCGACGACAGTGACCGACGCCCAGGTCGCCGAGCTCGAGGCCGAGTTGGGTCGGGCCGGGCTGGTCGAGCTGACGAACGCGATCGCGCTGGAGAACATGCGCGCCCGGTTCAACCATGCGCTGGGCATCACCGACCAGGGCTTCGACGCGGCCTGCCGGGTCCGGATGTGAGTCCGGCGTGCCGGCGTCCGGTCAGGACCCGGCACGCGAACCCGGCGTGACGCCACGTCGACCAGGCTCGACGATCACAGCCGGTCCCGGTGCGTGACGCGCGGTCTGCGCCGGGACTCAGGCGGCCTGCGCCGGTGCGACCGAGGTGTCGGCCGGCAGCGGCTCGCCCGGGCAGCGCTCCAGGATGCCGGCGATCGCGTCGCGCTCCGCGGCGGTCACCCACAGCCGGTACTTGGCCTTCACCGCCACCTGCCGGGCGACGTAGGTGCACCAGTAACCGCGCTGCGGGGGCAGCCAGGTCGCGGCGTCACCGTCCCCCTTGCGACCGTTGGTCGGGCCGTCGACGGCCAGCAGGTTCAGCGGATCGTTGCCCAGCCGCTCCCGGGTGGGCTCGTCGAGCTGCTGGGCGCCGGTCTGCCAGGCGTTGGACAGCGCGACGACGTGGTCGATCTGCACCTCGTTGCTCGTGTCCTGGCCGCGGGTGAACGCGATGACGTTGCCGGTGTAGGGGTCGTCGAGGGTCCCGGTGAGCACGATGCAGTCGCGGGTTCCGGGCCGAAACGTCTCCTCGGTCATGTCCCGGGCCAGCACCTGGTTGCGCTGGTCGCAGCCGTCGCGGTCGACGTCGGCCCAGCGCTGGCCGAACTGCTCCCGGGCGTAGCCCGTCTTCGGCGCGCGGCCCTTCACGGGCAGTGTGGCGAGGGTCTCCGCGGCGTCACCGGTGGCCGTCGGCGTGGCCGCCCCGGCGTCCACCAGGTCGATGGGGAAACCGTCGGGGAAGGCCGCGCATCCCGAGCCGAGGACGACGACGAGCACCGCCGCCATGAGTGATTGAAGGACCCGGGCACCACCGACTGCACGCACCGCCGGATCATGGCCAGTCCGGGCACGCGGCGGGGTGAGCGACACGCCGCCGGCCCCGCCGTGTTGGTCACAGCCGGCGGAGCTTGTCCGGGTTGACGACCTGATAGATCGCGGCGATCCGGCCGTCGCTCACCGACAGCACGGTCACCGTCGCCGGGCCGGCCGCCGTGGCCGGGATGTGGAAGCCGAGCTCGCCGTTGACCTCGACCGCGGTCCAGCCCGCGGTGAGCTCGGCGCCGTACGTGCGGAGCAGGCCGAGCAGCAGGCGCACGACCTTGTCCGCGCCGACGATCGCGCGCCGGGCCGCCTTCGCCCGGCCGCCGCTGTCGCTGACCCAAACCGCATCGGGGTGCAGCAGGCCGACCAGAGCCTTTCCGTCGGCCCGGGCCACCGCGTCGGCGAAGGCGGCGAGCACGGCCCGTTGCTGAGCGGTCGGCGCGCGCCGGGGCGGGTCGGCCTCGGCCACGATCCGGCGGGCCCGGGCGGCATGCTGCCGGGCCGTCGGTTCCGGGCAGTCGAGCACCGCGGCGATCTCGGCGAACGGCACCGCGAGCGCCTCGTGCAGCACGAAGGCCACCCGCTGGGGCGGGCTGAGCCGCTCCAGCACGACCATCGCGGCCATCCGGATGCCCTCGTCGCGGACCACGGCGGCCGCCGGGTCGTCGGACTCCGGCGCGGTGACGAGGGGTTCGGGCAGCCACGGCCCGACGTAGTGCTCGCGGCGCACGGCGGCCGACCGCAACCGGTCCAGGCACACCCGGGCGACGACGGTGGTCAGCCAGGCGCGCAGCTCCCGGATCCCGTCCCGCGTGGCGCCGTCGCGTGCGGCGAGGCGCAGCCACGCCTCCTGGACGGCGTCCTCGGCGTCGGCGAGGCTGCCGGTGAGCCGGTACCCGACCCCGATCAGATGGGCCCGATGCTGCTCGAAGTCCACCGCGTCCGCCACCCGGCGACCGTACGACGTCATGGCGCGTCGGGTCGTCACATCGGCCTGATGGCCGATGCCGCGGCGCGGATCCATACCTCCGGCCGATGTAATGCACAGGCGAGTTGAGCAGAGTCATGGACATGGCGACGTTCTCGGATCTGATGTTCGTGCTCGGTGGCAGCGCGGGGATCCTGCTCCTCCTGATCATGGCGACGGCGCCGCTGCTGCCGCACCAGCGGCGGTCCGGGGCCGCGTCGTCCGCCACTCCTCCCGCGAACCCGTCCACGGCGGGGTTCATCCCGGCGCAGCGGCGCCCGTCGACCGACGAGACGTCGACACCGGCCACGCACTGATCGTCGGCCCGCAGCCGGTCACCGCACCCGCTGCCCGATCGGCGACCGAGACGGCCGCCGCGGCGGGCACCTGCGATCCGCGCGCTTAGACTCAGGCCCGTGGCCGGGCGGATCAGGGACAGCGACATCGCCGAGGTCCGCGACCGCACCCGCATCGACGAGGTCATCGGCGAGTACGTGGCGCTGCGCCGGGCCGGGGCCGGTTCGCTCAAGGGCCTGTGCCCGTTCCACGACGAGAAGACCCCGTCCTTCAACGTCCGGCCGACGCACGGCACGTTCCACTGCTTCGGCTGCGGCGAGGGCGGCAGCGTCATCGACTTCGTGATGAAGATCGAGGTCGTCGGTTTCGTCGAGGCCGTCGAACGGCTCGCCGACCGGATCGGCTTCCGGCTCACGTACACCGGCGGCGGCAGCTCCGTGCAGCGTGACCGCGGTACCCGATCACGGCTGCTCGAGGCGAACAAGAAGGCCGCCGAGTTCTACGCCGCACAGCTGCGCACCCCCGAGGCGGCGCCCGCGATCCAGTTCCTCACCAACCGCGGCTTCGACTCCGCCGCGGCGCAGCAGTTCGGCTGCGGGTTCGCCCCGGCCGGCTGGGACACGCTCACCAAGCACCTTCTCGCCGCCGGGTTCTCCCTCGACGAGCTGATGAAGGCCGGGCTCTCGAAGGAAGGCCGCCGGGGCCCGATCGACCGCTTCCACCGCCGGCTGCTGTGGCCGATCCGTGACCTCGGCGGCGACGTCGTCGGTTTCGGTGCCCGCCGGCTCTTCGACGACGATCAGATCGAGGCCAAGTACCTCAACACCACCGATACGCCGGTCTACCGCAAGACCCACGTCCTGTTCGGACTCGACCTGGCCAAGCGGGAGATCGCCAAGCGCCGCCAGGTCGTCGTCGTCGAGGGCTACACCGACGTGATGGCCATGCACCTCGCGGGCGTGCCCACCGCCGTCGCGTCCTGTGGCACGGCCTTCGGCGCCGAGCACATCAGCGTGATCCGCCGGCTCATCGGCGACGACTCGTTCGACCTCGGCGAGGTCATCTACACCTTCGACGGCGACGCGGCCGGGCAGGCGGCGGCGCTCAAGGCGTTCGAGGGTGACCAGTCCTTCGCTGCGCAGACCTTCGTCTCCATCGCCCCGGACGGGCAGGACCCGTGCGAGCTGCGGCAGGGCTCCGGCGACACCGCGGTCCGCGACCTCGTCGCCCGCCGGGAGCCGCTGTTCGAGTTCGCGATCCGCTCGATGCTGCGCGACTACGACCTGGACACCGCCGAGGGCCGGGTCGCGGCGCTGCAGCGCACGGTGCCGGTGGTGGCCCGGATCCGCCGTGAGGACCTGCGCGACGAGTACGCGCGCCGGCTCGCGGGCTGGACCAGCTGGGACGACATCGCCATGGTCGTGCGCCGGGTGCGCGAGAGTGCCGGGGCGCCGGCCGAGCGGGTCCGCGGCGGATCTCCCCGCCGTGAGGCGCCCGCCCCACCCGCCCGCGACGACCCCCGGCTGCACCTGCAGCGCGAGGCGATCAAGGCTGCGCTGCAGGTCCCCGCGATCGCCGGCCCGGCCTACGACGAGCTGCCCGAGCAGGCGTTCACGCACCCGTCGTTCGCCGGGGTGCACCGTGCGGTGCAGGCCGCCGGCGGGGCGTGCAGTGGGCTGCAGGGCCAGGCCTGGCTGGAGGCCGTTGTCGAGCAGTGCACACCGGACGTGCGCGGACTGGTGAGCGAGCTGGCCGTCGAGCCGCTCGAGCTGCCGCGCAAGAACACCGACGAGGCGCGGTACGTGGCCAGCATCGTCGCCGGCGTCCGGCTGGCGCTCGTCGAGGGGCAGGTGGCTGAACTCAAGTCGCGGCTGCAGCGCACGAACCCGCTGGAGGAGGCCGATGCATACCACCAGTTGTTCGGTGACCTCGTCCCGCTGGAGCAGTACCGGATCGCGTTGCGGGACAAGGCGATGGGAGCGGTCTCGTGAGCGAGCTCGCGAGCTCCGGCGAGGAGGGCCCGTGAGCTGGCTATCGTCGGTGCTCGCCCGGCTGACCGGCCGCGACGAGCTGCCGGACGGGTTCGGCGCGCGGCTCGAGGCCGACGAGCGTGTGCTCGCGGTCGGAGAGATGGCCGGCGGCGGGCACATGGTGGTCACGTCGTGGGGTGTCTGGCTGCCCGGGTCGGAGCCGCGGCGGGTCGGCTGGCACCTGATCAGCAAGGCGACCTGGAAGGACGGCACGATCGTGCTGGTCGAGGCCGAGGAGTCGGGCGACGCCGGCGGTGCCGTGCTGATCATCGACCGTCCGGCGCGCCGGCTGCGGCTCGCCGAACCGGGCCGGGTGCCGCAGGTCGTGCACGAGCGGGTCACCGGCTCCATCCGCTCGCGGCACCACCGTGACCTGCCGGGCGGCGGCGCCTGGTTCCTGCAGCGCAAGGTGCCGGGCCGCGACGGGATCGTGCTGCAGGTGCGGGCCGACCCGGGGACCGACGAGGCCGTGGTGCGCCAGGTGGCCACCGACGTGTCACGCAAGCTCGCCCGGTGAGCGGCACGACCTGGGACCCGTCGCGGTATCTCGATTTCGACGACCACCGCGCCCGCCCCTTCCGCGACCTGCTTGCACGGGTCGGGGCGACCGCGCCGCGCCGCGTCGTCGATCTGGGGTGTGGGCCGGGGCACCTGACCGGTGTGCTCGCGGCGCGCTGGCCGGAGGCGACCGTCGAGGCGCTCGACTCGTCGCCGGAGATGGTCGCCGCGGCACGTGGGCGCGGGGTCGCGGCGGAGCTGCGCGACGTCGTCGACTGGATGCCCGGTCCCGACACCGACGTGGTCGTGACCAACGCCGTGCTGCACTGGGTGCCCAGCCACCCCGAGCTCCTGCCGCGCTGGATCGCCGCGCTACCCGACGGGGCCTGGTTCGCGATGCAGGTACCCGGCAATTTCGACGCGCCCTCGCACGCGCTCGTCCGCGAGCTGCTCGCCGAGCCGCGGTGGCAGGGCTCCGTTCCCGACCACGGCGAGAGACCGGTCCCCACGCCGCCGGCGTACGCCGGCCTGCTGGCGGGCACGGGAGCGAGCGTCGACGTCTGGGAGACCACGTACGTGCAACGCCTCACCGGCGACGATCCGGTGCTGGCGTGGATCACGTCGACGGCGCTGCGGCCCGTCCGCGACGCCCTCGACGACGCGTGCTGGGCGGCGTTCCGCGCCGAGCTGGCGCCGCGGCTGCGTGCGGCCTACCCGGCGGGCGCCGACGGCGCGACCTGGTTCCCGTTCCGGCGCATCTTCGCGGTGGCCCGGAAGAGCTGAGGGCGGTTCCGCTGAACCGCCCTCAGCGGCGCCGTTCGCGTGGTCCGGCGAGCGGTCAGCGCGCGCGCCCGTTGCTCGTCGGCTCCTGGGTGTGCCGGCCGCCGTTCACGACCTCCTCGATGCGCGCCCGGACGATGCCCGCGGCGCCCTGAACGGCCGGGTGGTCGGCAACCCGGTGGTAGGTCCGGACGAGCTGCTCGTAGCGTTCGTGGCCGGCGCGGGCTCCCAACACGTAGCCGGCGGCCGCACCCAACAGGAACTTCAGCATGTCGCCTCCCGGTCGTCCGTGATCGGCTCATCCTGCCCCAACCGGCCTCCGAGCGCGGACCCCGGGGAGGGGAACGGTGATCGGTGGGGGGCTGCGAAACCCGCTCCGGGGGTGCGCTATGGTTTGCAGGCCAGCGAGCGGAACCCCCGCCCGCAGCCAGACGGTCCTCCGTAGCTCAATTGGCAGAGCATGCGACTGTTAATCGCAGGGTTACTGGTTCGAGTCCAGTCGGAGGAGCTTCCCCCCAGGTCAGGGCCTCGCGAAGATCATCATCTAAGATGCGGACATGACTTTGGCATGACTTTCACTCCAGCAGGTCGCTCATGGCCGCGTCGAGTGCCTGCGCCGTCCTGCGACCGGTGAGCCGGCAACCCAGGTAGCTGTCCTGGTCATCGATACCTTGGCGTGCCCGAGCTGGCGGGCGGACAGGTTCCCCTCGTCGAGGATCGTCGCGCAGGTCTTGCGGAGAACGTGGCTCGTCCCCCAGGAGAACTCGCCGGAGCCACGAGCCTCGCGCAGTTCGCGCGAGAGGTTCGACGTGTCGCGCCACCCGCCGAGCGCATCGGGGAAGAGCGGGGCGCCACCCCCCAGCCGGCCAACCGGGTTCCAGCATCTTGATGGCAAAGAGGGGTAGCGGCAGCGTCCGGTGCCCTGCGTCGGAGTTCGTCCGCCGCACCCCGCTGCAGACCCACGCCTTTCATCCGCAGGATCTTGTAGTCGATCTCGAATAGTGCACGCTCCATGTCGATGGTGTCCCAGCCGACGGCGATCGCCTCCCCGATCCGGACCTCGGTGACGAGGAACCGGGTGAGGTCGGGCAGGTCGCGGCGGACCGTGGCAGGCCTTGGCCACACCTACTCCGCTGCGGTCGAGGACCGCCGAGACGCAATCGCCGAGCCGCGACACGGTGGTCTCCCGGAGGCGCAGCGCACCGATCCCGAGGAGGATGTGCCAGTCGAGATAGTGGCAGTATGGTCGCGCCATGATCGGGACTTGTCCCCGATCTCGGCCTGTGCGCCGCCGAACCACCGCTCGGCGACCTCAGCGAGCCGCGTGTCCGGTCCAAACCATGTCGTGCAGGCGCGGTCCCGCCCGACGAACACCTGCTTCAGGGCCACCAGGAAGGATGCCGCTGTGCCCGCTGGACGGGCAGCAGCCACCCTGGCTGCCGCCCGCCCCAATACCGTGCGCGGAGTTGGTCTCACTCGCTGCGCACGCGCCCGCTCACGCCGGGATCGCGGTGCCCGAGCGGGCCGCGTCGATGAGCTCCAGCACCTCGTTGGGGCCCACCGGCGTCTTGGCGATCTCCACCGGGCCGAACGCACTCACCGCGTCGGCGATCGCGTTGACCACCGCCGCACCCGCGGCGATGTTGCCGGACTCGCCCATCCCCTTGATGCCGCCCTCGGTGTTCGGCGATGGCGTCTCCAGGTGCGCGATGTCGATGTCCGGCACCTCGGTGGTGGACGGGTACAAGTAGTCCATCAGCGTGCTGGCCTGCGGCTGGCCCTCTTCGTTGTAGGCCAGCTCCTCATACATCGCGCCGCCGATGCCCTGCGCGATCGCGCCGTGCATCTGCCCGGCCACGACCATTGGGTTGAGCATCACGCCGCAGTCCTCACAGCAGACGATCTTCTTGATCTCGACGTGGCCGGTCTCCGGGTCGACCTCCACCACCGCGACGATGGAGCCGTTGCTGTAGGTCTCGTCCGGGTCGTAGGCTCGGGTCGCGGTCAGTTCCGGGGCGACGTCGTCAGGCCGGTTCATGCCCCCGAGGTGGGCGAAGGCCGCGATCTCCGCGACGGTGACCGACTTCTCCGGGATGCCCTTCACCGTCGCCCGCCCGTCGTAGAGATCGACGTCGTTGGGGTTCACTTCCATCATGTGCGCGGCCATCCGGACGAGTTGCTCCTTGACATCGCGGCCGGCGCGCAGGATTGATCCGCCGCCGACGACTGCGCACCGGCTGGCGAACGTGCCGGAGCCGTAGGGCGTCATCGCGGTGTCGTTCGAGCGGTACCGGACGTCCTCCAGGCGCACCCCGAGCGCGTCCGCGGCCACCTGGGCCAGGGTCGTCTCGTGGGCCTGCCCGTGGTTGTGGAGCCCGGTAGTCACGGTGATCGTGCCGTCCAGCTCCACGATCACGCGCGCCGAGTCGTAGTAGGTGACGGGGAAGCCGTTCTTCCCGGCCATGGCAGACCCCCACGCGGTGGGCTCGACATAGGGGCTGACCCCGATCCCGATGTAGCGGCCCTGCTTGCGCAGCTCGGCCTGCTCGGCCCTGAGCTTGGTGTAGTCGAGCATCTCCATCGTCTTGTGGATCGCCGCCCGGTAGCTGCCGCCGTCGTAGTTCATGCCGGTCGCCGACACGTAGGGCGCATCGGGAATGCAGTTCTTGAGCCGCAACTCAACGGGATCCATCCCCAGCTCACGGGCGATCTCGTCTATCATGATCTCACGGGCGTTGTGTCCAGGGGTCCAGCCCACTCCGCGGTACGCGCCGGCCGGGGTGTGGTTGGTCAGCGCTGTGTCCACCTCGTAGGCGACCGCATCGATGTCGTACAGACTCGGGAGCAGCGACGCCGCAGTGAACGGGTCGATCGCGTTCGTCCACGGGTGCGGCGGTCACGCCCCGCCGACGCCGATGTAGCGCCCGCGGAACGCGAGGAACGTTCCGTCCGCGCGCACCGCCATGTCGAGGTAGATGATGGTTTCCTTCGATCGCTCGCAGGCGACGAGGTTCTCGTAGCGGTCCTCGATCCACTTGACCGGCCGGCCCACCAACTTGGACAGCGCCGGGATGATGGCGTCCTCGTCGAAGAAATGCGCCTTCATGCCGAAACCGCCGCCGACGTTGTCGGCGATCCAGCGGATCTTGCTCTCCTGCATGCCCAGCGGGCCGGCCAGTAGGGACCGGAACAGGTGCGGGTTCTGCGAGGAGCTCCAGACGGTCAGGTCACCGGAGGCCGGGTCGTAGTCCGCCACGACACCGCGCAGCTCCAGCGGTGCCGCGTGGTAGCAGCCCTGGTGGAACCGCTTGGAGAAGACGTGGTCGGCCTCGCGGAACGCCTTGTCGATGTCGCCGCGCTGGAACTCGATGTGCGCGAAGTTGTTGTCCGGGATCTCCGGGCGCAACACCGGGGCGCCGGGTTGCAGCGCCGCCTCGGCGTCGAGCACCGGGGGCAACGGGTCGTAGTCGACCTCGACCTCCTCCGCGGCGTCCTCCGCCACGTAGCGGGACGTGGCGAGCACAACCGCGATCGGCTGCCCGACGTAAGTCACCTTGTGCGAGTCGAGAACCTGGCGGGTGACGGTCTTGACCTCGGGTCGGGGCAGCGTGGTCACCAGCTGGTCCAGCACCGTCTCCACCTCGGTCTGCGTGTAGACCCCGAAGACTCCCTCGACCTCCAGGGCCCTACTGGTGTTGATGGACCGGATGAAGGCGTGCGGATGGGTGCTACGGACGAACGCGGCATGCAGTGCACCGGGCACGTCCACGTCGTCGGTGTATTTGGCCCGTCCGGTCAGGTATCGCGGATCCTCGGCCCGCAATACCTTCGAGCCCACGTATTTGGCGGGACGAGAGCGATTGTTCTGGTCGGCGGAGCTTTGCTGAGTCACTTGACCTTACCTCGTTGCGGTGGTCGGATCATCGAGAGTTCGACGACAGCTTGTCGGCGGCGTCCATAACTGCCGCCACTACACCGACATAACCCGTGCACCGGCAGATGTTCCCCGACAGGTATTCGCGGACGTCCTGCTCGGACGGTTTCGGGTTCTCCTCCAGCAGCGACTGGGTCGCCATCAACAGCCCCGGTGTGCAGAATCCACACTGCAGCCCGTGCTTCTCCCGATAGGACTCCTGAATCGGGTGCAGCTCGGCGCCGTTCGCCAGGTTCTCCACCGTCTCGATCTCGGCCCCGTTCGCCTGCACCGCGAACATGATGCAGGAGCGAACTATCTTGCCGTTCAGTCGAATCGTGCAAGCGCCGCAGGAACCCTGCTCGCATCCGACGTGGGTGCCCTTGAGCCCGATGACGTGCCGAATGAAGTCCGCCAGCAGCATGCGGGGTTCCGCTGCCCCCTGCACGTCCTCGCCGTTCACCCGCAGCTGGACGAGCCGCGCTTCGGCGGACGCCTCGACCGTGTTCACGCGATCGTTCATCGGACAGTCTCCCGGTTCACCAGTTCGCCAAGGCCCCTGCTGACGAGCACGCCCGCGACCTGCTTGCGGTACTTCGCGGACGCATGGAAATCCGCGCCCGGATCGATGAAGTCCGAGGCGAGCCCCCCGGCTTCATCGAGGACCTCCGAGATACGGCGGCCGACCACGAGGGACTCGACCTCGGCCAGCCGGATCGGCGTGCCGGCCACGCCGCTGAGCGCGATCCGGATCGCGGTGCAGACGTCGTCTGCGCCGACGTCGGCCACGATCGCGGCGCCCACCAGCGCGAAGTCGCCGTGCCGGCGAGCCACCTCGAGGAACGCGCTGCGCGCGCCCGTAGGAGGGCGGGGCACCCGGACCTCGGTGAGTAACTCGTCGGGTTCGAGTGAGGTGGTGAACGTGGAGACGAAGAAGTCCTCCGCGCTGATCTCCCGCCGGCCCATGGGGCCGACCGCGACCATCGTGGCGTCCAGCGCCAGAAGCACGGCCGGGGCCTCGGCGGCCGGATCGGCGTGTGCGGCGCTCCCGCCCAGCGTCCCGCGATTGCGGATCGCCGCATGTCCGACGTAGCCCATCGCCTCGGCGATGATCGGGGCGACTGCCCGCACGTCGTCCGAGTCCATCACTGCGCCCTGCGCGGCGGCCGCCCCGATCGACAGCGCGCCGTTGGCCGAGATCTCCTTGAGGTCGGCCACCTCGGCGATGTCGACCAGTATCGATGGCCGGGCCAGCCGCATGTTCATCAGCGGGACCAGGCTCTGCCCGCCGGCCAGTACCTTGGCTTCATCCCCGTGTTGGGCAAGAAGGTCGACGGCTTCCTCGATCGATGAGGGTACAGCGTATTTAAAGCTTGAAGGCTTCATGCTCGTGTACCTCCTGGTAGCGATTTTGAGTCCACGGCGGGTCACCGCCGAAGCTGGCTGTCCCGATCCAAACCGATGCCCTCCTTTTCTCGGCCTCTTCGGTCGGCATGTGAACTGGCGATCTTGTCGATGATTTCCGCCAGGCTGGCCAAGCTGTGTCCGCTCGCGAACATGTCGACGTGCCTCAATGCGGCGCGCATTCCGCCCGCGGTCGGTTCGTAGCCCCTCGTTTCCTTCATCGGGTTTAACCAGGTCACGCTGTGTGCCAGTCGGTGCAGCCGTTCGAGCGCGGCGCCTAGCACCTCTGGTTCACCCACATCGAGCCCGTCCGAACAAATCAGCACCACGGCGCCCCGGGCGAGCGAGCCTTGCCCGTGCTCGATGAGGAAACTGTGCAGCGAATCGCCGATCCGGGTGCCGCCGTCCCAGCCGTGGGCGTCCTTCGCCGCCTGCTCGAGCGCCGCGTTGACCGGACCGGCGCGCAGCGCCGGGGTGAGCCGGGTCAACCTCGTGCTGAAGCAGAAGACCTCCCACCGCGGCTGACCCTTGAGCACGGCATGGGCGAAACACAGCAGCCCCCGGGAGTAGGCCGACATCGACTTCGACACGTCCAGGAACAGCAGCACCCGCCGAGGCACGCTGCGCCGACCGTAGGACTGCCGACGGACGGGCTCGCCTCCGGTGCGGACCGAGCGGCGCATGGTGGCCCGCCAGTCCAGCTGCCCGCGTCGCGCCGGTTGGCGCCGCCGGGTCCGCCGGAGCGGCGGGGACAGCGCCAGGGTGCGCATCAGCCGGGCCACCCGCTCGAGCTCCTCGTCGGACATCAGTGCGAAGCTCTTCTGCCGCAGGTTCTCCGCAAAGCTCGCGACCAGCACGTCCGCGTCCTCGCCGTCGGTGCCCTGCTCGCCCTGCAGAGGGGCCCCGTCCGGAATGGGAAGGGGCGCGACCGGCGGGACCGTCATCGCGCGGGCGCGGCGTTCGTCATCGGACCAATAGCGCTTGAACACGCGCCGGTAAACCTCGCCGTCCGCGCCACGGTTGATCAAGGTCGCCATGCCGACGTGGTAGAGGTCCTCCGGAGGCAGCCGCGCGGCGCCGGCGCAGTAAACGAGTGCCTGGCTGGTGCTGATCACCACTCCCTCGGCGCGCAGCACGTCGCAGAACCCGACGAGTCGGCCGAGCATGTCACTCAACGACGACCTCCGGGAGCGCAGCGCGCACCCGCTCGACGTCGTCGCGGTTCTTCAGCAACCAGCCCAGGGTCTCCTGCGCCGCGCGCGAGGTGACCGCGTCGGCACCGAGCACCGCCAGCGCGTTCGCCCAGTCGATCGCCTCCGCGGCGCCCGGCGGCTTGAGCAGCTCGAAAGTTCGGATCCGTGCGGTGGCAACCGCGACGGAGCTGGCCAGCGCGGCTGGCACATGCGGGGCGCGCAACCGGATGATCCGTTCCTCGCGGTCAGGGCCCGGAACGTCGAGCCACTGGAAGCAGCACCGCCGGCGCAGCGCATCGTGCAGCTCCCGAGTCCGATTGGAGGTGATGATCACCATCGGCGTGGAAGCCGCGCGCAGCGTGCCCAGCTCCGGCACCGTCACGGTGTAGTCCGACAGCAACTCGAGCAGGAAGCCCTCGAACTCGTCGTCCGCGCGGTCCAGCTCGTCGATCAGCAGTACCGGCGCCCGCGCCGACCGGATCGCCCGCAACAGCGGGCGCTCGATGAGGAACTCCGGCCCATAGAGCTCCCGGATCCGCTCCTTGGCGTCCGGCGCGAGCAATGCTTGAGACCTGTGGATGACCGTGGAGGGGTCGTACCCTTCCGGTGATCTTGAAGGCTCTCAAGCAAGACCGGCGCGGCAACGCTGGTCGGAAGGGCACGACCCATGCTCACCGTAGTTC
>NZ_JAHDTG010000051.1 GCF_018531475.1 Pseudonocardia mahuensis | reverse complement strand
ACCTCGGCGTCACCCTGACCGAGATCGCCTGGCTCGACGATCTGGCCGACGCGTGCGCCGCCGACGGGCGCTGGAGCTTCCTCTACGCCGCCGCGCCGCTCAAGGTCGTCAAGGGCACCGGCGCACCGGTCAACCCGATCGCCATCCGCTGAGCCGATGAGCGCCTACGACGACAAGGTCTGGCTGGCCCGGTACGCATCCGGGCAGCCCGCCGAGATCACGGTCGAGTTCGACAATGCGCTGGAGATGTTCCGTGCGTCGGTGGCCCGGTCCCCGGAGTCGGACATCATCCGGTACTTCGACGGCCGGATCACCCTGGGTGAGCTCGACGAGCTGACCGATGCGTTCGCCGCGGGCCTGGCCGACGCCGGCTTCGGCGTCGGGGAGCGGGTGGCGATCTACGCCCAGAACGTGCCGCAGTTCGTCATCGCTCAGATCGGCACCTGGAAGGCCGGCGGCATCGCGGTCTCGATCAACCCGATGAACAAGGAGCGCGAGCTCGAACAGCTCCTGGCCGACTCGGGCGCGACGGTGCTGGTCACCCTGCAGAGCCTGTACCGCGACGTTGCCAGCAAGGTCGTGCCGAACACCGACGTCCGCACGGTGATCACCACCTCGGAGCTGGAGTACCAGACCCGCAACGACGAGCGGATCTTCGCCGGTGTCGAGCGCATCCCGTGCGCGGGCACCCACGACATGGCCGAGTTGCTGGGCCGCTTCCGCGGCCAGGCCCCGCCCCGTGTGTCGCTGAGGCCTGACGACGTCGCGTTCCTGACCTACACCTCGGGGACCACCGGCCCACCCAAGGGCGCCATGACCACACATCGCAACGTGGTGTTCAACGCCCAAACCTACCGGGACTGGATCGGCATCGGCCCGGACGATGTGGTCCTCGGTATCGCACCGCTGTTCCACATCACCGGGCTGGTCGGCCATATCGCCATCTCGCTGCTCGCCGGGGCCCCGCTGGTGCTGATGTACCGGCTGGACCCCGCGGTGACCATCGAGACCGTCCAGGCCGAGCAGGCGACCTTCACCGTCGGCTCGATCACGGTGTTCATCGCGCTGATGAACGCGCCCAACGCCGACAAGGACGCGCTGGCGAGCCTGACCAAGATCTACTCCGGTGGGGCGCCGATCCCGCCGAGCACGGTCACGGCGTTCCAGGACACCTTCGGGCACTACATCCACAACATCTACGGGCTCACCGAGACCACATCGCCTTCGCACGCCGTCCCGCTCGGCAGCGAGGCGCCGGTTGATCCGGCCTCCGGGGCGCTGTCGGTCGGGGTGCCGATCTACAACACGGTCGTCCGGATCGTCGACGACGAGGGCAAGGACCTGCCGCCCGGCGAGATCGGCGAGCTGGTCACCGCAGGCCCCCAGGTCGTGACCGGGTACTGGAACAAGCCCGAGGAGAGCGCGAAGGCGCTGCCCGACGGGGCGCTGCACACCGGCGACGTCGGCTACATGGACGCCGACGGCTGGTTCTACATCGTCGACCGCAAGAAGGACCAGATCAACGCGGGTGGTTACAAGGTCTGGCCGCGTGAGGTCGAGGACGTGCTCTACGAGCACGACGCGGTCCGGGAGGCGGCTGTGGTCGGGGTGCCCGACTCCTACCGCGGCGAGACCGTCAAGGCCTACGTCAGCCTGCGCCCCGGCAAGACGACCACACCCGACGATCTGATCGCGTTCGCCAAGGAGCGGATGGCCGCCTACAAGTACCCGCGGCAGGTCGAGATCCTCGACGACATCCCCAAGACCGTCACCGGCAAGCTCCTGCGCCGCGAACTCCGCGCACGCAATTAGCTCCACGCGCCCGATTAGCAAAACGGCGCCGGCCATCCGGCCGGCGCCGCGGTTCACCACGCCCACTCACAGGAGAGAAGAGCGCAATGGCGAACACCGTTCTCATCGCCGGGGCCAGCGGTCTGGTCGGCGCCGCGACGGTCGACAAGTTCCTCGACGACGGCTGGGAGGTCATCGCGGTCTCCCGCCGCCGGCCCGAGGTGTTCAGCGACAAGCCCTTCCAGCACCTGCCGGTCGATCTGCAGGACCAGGCCGCCTGCCGAGACGCGGTGAGCGAGCTGTCCCAGGTCACGCACGTGGTCTACACCGCGGTCTACGAGAAGCCGGGGCTGATCGCGGGCTGGACCGAGCAGGACCAGATGGACACCAACCTGGCCATGCTGCGCAACCTGATCGAGCCCCTCGCCGACGTCGCGGACCTCGAGCACGTGAGCCTGCTGCAGGGCACCAAGGCCTACGGCATCCACCTGCACCCGATGCCGGTGCCGGCGCGCGAGCGGTTCCCGCGCGACGACCACGCGAACTTCTACTGGCTGCAGGAGGACTACATCAAGGAGAAGTCCGCGGCCAAGGGCTTCGACTTCACGATCTTCCGCCCGCAGCTGATCGTCGGCCCGAACACCGGCGTAGTGATGAACCTGCCCCCGGTCATCGGCGTCTACGCGGCGATCTGCAAGGAGGAGGGCCGTCCCTTCGGGTTCCCCGGCGGGATCCCCTACGTGTGGGAGGCCGTGGACTGCCGCCTCGTCGCAGGGGCGATCCGCTGGGCCGCCGAGGCGCCCGCCGCCGCCGGCCAGCACTTCAACCTCACCAACGGCGAGGTGTTCGCCTGGCGTGACCTGTGGCCGGCTTTCGCCGAGGAGCTCGGCGTGGAGCTCGGACCGGACGAGCCGGTATCGCTGGGTGAGTACCTGCCGTCCAAGGCCGACGTGTGGGACAAGATCGTCGCCAAGCACGGGCTGCGGCAGAACAGCATCACCGACATCCTCGGGGAGTCGCACTACTACGCCGACTTCTGCATGGCCTACGGCGCCGAGGAGCCACCGCCGCCCGCGTTCGTCAGCACCGTGAAGATCAAGCAGGCCGGGTTCACCGAGACCTGGGACACCGAGGAGTCCTTCCGGCACTGGCTGCGGGTCCTCATCGAGCGCCGCATTCTCCCGCCGGCGAAGTGAGCCGTACGACGTGAGTGCTGTCCCGCACGCGGGCCGTGCCGGAGCCCCGGGCTCCGGCACGGTCCCCGCGGCCACCGGCCTGCCCGGACTCGACCTCGCCGCCCTCGCGCGCTACCTGCGGACGCTGCCCGACACCAGCGCCCACCCGGCCGGCCCGTTGCACGGCCGGCTACTCGCCGGCGGGCGCTCGAACCTGACCTATCTCGTCGCCGACGATGCCCATCGCTGGGTGCTGCGCCGGCCCCCGCTCGGCCACGTGCTGGCCACCGCGCACGACATGAGCCGGGAGTACCGGGTGCTCAGCGCGCTGGCCGGCTCGCGGGTCCCGGTGCCGCGCACCGTGGCCCGCTGCGACGACACCGATGTCATCGGCGCGCCGTTCTACCTGATGGAGCACGTCGACGGTGTCGTCTACCGCGACGACGACCAGCTCGCCGCGTGCTCCCCCGACACGGCCGCGAAGATCGCTGATGCCCTCGTCGACGCCCTCGTCGCGCTGCACACCACCGACCCCGCCGCCGTCGGCCTCTCCGACTTCGGACGACCCACCGGCTACCTCGACCGGCAGCTGCGCCGGTGGCGCGCCCAACTCGACGCGTCGCGCTCCCGGGAGATTGCCGGATTCGACCGGCTCGGGGGCCGCCTCGCCGCCACCACCCCGCCCCAAGCGCCCTCCACCGTGGTGCACGGCGACTACCGGCTCGACAACGTCATCATCGACGCCCACGATCCGGCACGGGTGCTCGCAGTCCTCGACTGGGAGATGTCCACCCTCGGTGACCCCCTCACCGACCTCGCCGCCACGATCATGTTCTGGGACGGGACCAGCGGCCTGGAGACCGTCATCGCGGCCACCCCCGGCGACCACCCGGCGTTCCCGCGCCGCGCCCGGCTGCTCGACCGCTACACCGCCGGCACCGGAACCGATCTCACCCCGCTGCCCTGGTACCTGGGCTTCGCCCACTACAAGCTCGCCGTGATCTGCGAGGGCATCCACTACCGACACACCCGCGGCGAGACCGTCGGCGCCGGCTTCGACCGCATCGGCGGCCTGGTCCCGCACCTCATCGAGCGCGGCCACGCCTGCCTGGAGGACTGATGGACTTCACCCCCGACCCGAAGACCGAGCACCTGCGCGACCAGTTGCTCGAGTTCATGGACAGCCACGTCTACCCCGCCGAGCCGGTGTTCCACGAACAGGTCGCGGCCGCGGAGAACCGGTGGGACCGGCCACCGGTCGTGGCCGAGCTCAGCCGCGAGGCCCGCCGCCGCGGGCTGTGGAACCTGTTCCTGCCCGACCCCCGCTACGGGCCCGGGCTCAGCCACGCCCAGTACGCCCCGCTCGCCGAGATCACCGGCCGCAGCCCGCTCATCGCCCCCGAAGCGCTGAACTGCGCCGCCCCCGACACCGGGAACATGGAACTGCTGGCCATCGCGGCGACCGAGCAACAGCGCCAGGACTGGCTCGAGCCGCTGCTCGACGCCCGGATCCGGTCCGCGTTCTGCATGACCGAACCCGACGTCGCCAGCTCCGACGCCACCAACATCAGCACCCGCATCACCCCCGACGGCGACGGGTACACCATCACCGGCCGCAAGTGGTGGTCCACCGGCGCCCTGGCCCCGCAGTGCCGGCTGCTCATCGTCATGGGCGTGACCGATCCCGACGCCCCCGCCCACCGCCGGCAGTCCATCGTGCTGGTCCCGCGGGACACCCCGGGAGTGCACGTCCTGCGCGGCACGGACGTCTTCGGCTTCGACGACGGCGCCCACGGCGGACACGCCGAGATCGTCTTCGACGGCGCGCGGGTCCCCGCGGCCAATCTGCTCGGTGAGCCCGGTGGCGGCTTCGCGCTCGCCCAGGCGCGTCTCGGACCCGGGCGCATCCACCACTGCATGCGGCTGATCGGAATGGCCGAACGCGCACTCGGACTCATGTGCGACCGCGCCCACCGCAGGATCGCATTCGGCAAACCGCTGGCCGACCAGGGGATCATCCGGCACTGGATCGCCGAATCCCGGGTCCGGATCGAGCAACTGCGGCTGCTCACCCTCAAGGCCGCCTGGATGATGGATACCGTCGGCGCCAAGGCCGCCCGCACCGAGATCAGCGCCATCAAGATCGCCGCTCCCGGCACAGCGGAATGGATCATCGACAAGGCCATCCAGGTGCACGGCGGAGCCGGCGTCAGCCAGGACCTGCCCCTGACCATGCTCTGGGCCCAGGCCCGCTACCTGCGCCTGGCCGACGGACCGGACGAGGTCCACCGCGACGCCGTGGCCCGTCGTGAGCTCGCAACCCGCTGAGGCCCCGCGGAGCGCGCTGCTCTCGGGCAGTTCGTCAGGTCGCCTCCCCGGGTTTTGGTGAGCGACGACGCACCACCCTCAGCGTCAGCCGGGTCGGCTCCCCCCGAGCAGTGCGGAACGGGTGCCGTCCAGATGCCCGAGCAGGACGGACCGGAACCCGGCACCGTCGCCGCTCTCGATCAGCGCCACCAGGCAGGCATGCTGCTCGACGATCTCGCGTGCACGGTTCGGATCTCTGCCGAGGGCCCCCAGGCCCATGCGAAGCTGGCGATCGCGCAGCGACTCGTACAGGTCGAGCAGGATGGGATTGCCCGCCTCACCGACGATCACGCTGTGGAACCGCCGGTCGGCGTCGACGAAGACCCGCTCGTCACCGGCCTCCAGCGCACCGGTCTGCTCTGCCAGCAGATCGCGGAGCCGTTCGACGGCCGCCATCCGGACGGCCGGGGGCCGGAGCAGGATCTTGGCCATCGCGTGGCCCTCGACGAGTTCCCGCGCTTCCAGGACGGCGTCGACCTCCTGCGGTGAAACGGGCACGACGAGGGCGCCGCGCTTGGGGAACAGCCGGAGCAGCCCCTCGGCCTCGAGCCGGAGGAACGCCTCCCGCACCGGTGTACGGCTCATCTGCAGCGCGTCGGCGACCTGGCCCTCGCTGATCAGTTCGCCCCCGGCGAAGCGGCCCTCCAGAACGCCGTCCTTCGTGTACCGGTACGCCCGGTCCTTCGCTGGCACCGTGTCGCGCGTCATGTGAACCGTCCGTTGCCCGTCCGCCGGATCGAACCCTACGGTACCGACTTAGATGCAAGTTGTATCTAAGGAGTCGCGATGGCCACCACTGAACATCCGTTGACGCACGACCTGGACCCGACGGTGCCCGCGCCGGCCGTCGATGTGTCGCGGTACGGGTTCGAGGGCCCGTTCGAGGAGTGGGCCGATGATGCGCGGTACTTCGAGTACACGAAGGCGGCGAACCCGCTCGCGACCGGGATGATCACCCCGGTCCCGGCCGAGCGGTTCGGCGCCGAGCTCTACGCCGACGGGCCGACCCGAGCCGTGCCGCTCGACCTGGCGTCACACCTGGGCATCGACTCGGGCCCCGCGACGAGCCCCGGCCTGCTGGCGAGCTTCCTGCGGATCCGCGAGGGCGAGTCCCTGCAGACCGCGCCCAACGCGACCTCGGAGCTGTACTACGTCCTGCGCGGCCGCGGATGGTCCCGGGTGAACGGACGCGCCGTGCGCTGGGAGAAGGGCGATTTCCTGACCCTGCCCGCCGGGAGCGACAGCGCCCACCACGCCGATTCCGACGCCGCCCTGTAGTACTGGGTGACCGACGAGCCGCTCCTGCGCCACCTCGGCGCGACCGCCACCCGACCGCGGTTCCGGCCAACCAAGTTCGCGCGCAGCCAGGCGGTGTCCGAGCTGCAGCAGATCGCCGAGCGTCCCGGAGCGAACGAGAAGAACCGGGTGAGCGTGCTGCTCGCCAACGCCGAGGAGGAGCAGACCCTCACCATCACCCACGTCCTGTGGGCGATGTTCGGGCTGCTGCCGGCCGACCAGGTGCAGCGCCCGCACCGCCACCAGTCCGTCGCGCTGGACCTCATCCTGGACTGCCGGCCCGGCTGCTACACCCTGCTCGGTGACCGGCTCGACCACCGCGGCGACATCGTCGAGCCGCAGCGGGTGGACTGGGAACCCGGTGGAGCCTTCGTCACCCCGCCCGGCAAGTGGCACGCGCATGTCAACACCTCGGGCGCCGACGCGCACCTCGTGCCGGTGCAGGACGCCGGCCTGCAGACCTACCTGCGCGCCCTCGACATCCGCTTCACCGACCGCCGGTGAACAGCGACCCCGTCGCCCGCTGACCAGTGGCGGTTCACGGCGCGTCCCGGTAGGCCGGGGCGCGCCGTGGGCCGCTGCGCGGGCGCTTCTCCAGCAACGGCAGCTTCCGCGGCGCCACCACCACCGACAGCACGACCACACTCGTCGAGCGCGCGATGCTCGGCGAGCGGTTCAGCCTCAGCAGCGTGTCCTGCAGGTCCTCGTGTGACGCCGCCGCGAGCCTGCACAGCACGTCCGACGACCCGGTCGTCGCGTACGCCTCCAGTACAGCCGGCAGTGCCGCGAGCTCGGTGGCCACGTCCTCCAGTGCACCCTGCGCGATCTCCAGGGTCACGAAGGCCTGAACCGGGAAGCCGGCGGCGACCACGTCGATGTCGGGCCCGTAGCCGGTGATGATCCCGGTGCGCTCCATCCGGTCCAGCCGGGCCTGCACGGTTCCCCGCGCGACGCGCAGCGTCCGGGACAGGTCGAGGACACCGGCCCGCGGAGCGTCGCGCAGCGCACGGAGCAGATCGATGTCGAGCGCATCGATCGATTGCCTCTGATCCATCCGGGCCGCCCTTCAGGAATCTGGTCAGACTGTACAGCTGTGAGCGATCAACTCCCGACAATCTGATCACGTCTGCCACCTGAAGAGTACGCTCTGGCGCAGCACATCGCCGACGAGCTGTCCTGGTGTTCGACCGCCCTGCAGTCGAGCCCGAGGAGGCCGACCCGATGAGCATCGACCAGACCCTCACCAGCCAGGAGCGACTGGCGGACCTCGACCTCGACCAGCTCTGCCAGCTCGTCGGGCTCGTGGAGTACGACGCCGAGGGCGACCCGTTCCCGGTGACCGGCTGGGACGCCGTCGTGTGGTCGGTCGGCAACGCCACCCAGGCCGCGCTGTTCTTCCAGGTGGTCTTCGGCATGGACCTGGTCGCGTACTCCGGGCCGGAGACGGGCAACCACGACCACCACGCGTACGTGCTGCGCTCGGGCGCCATCCGGTTCGTGCTCAAGGGCGGGGTCGACCCGGCCAGCCCTCTGCTGGACCACCACCGCCGCCACGGCGACGGGATCGTCGACATCGCACTCGAGGTCCCGGACGTGGATCGCTGCATCTCCCACGCCCGGGCGCAGGGCGCGACCGTCGTGGAGGAACCGCACGACGCCGGCGACGAGCACGGCACGGTGCGCAGCGCCGCGATCGCCACGTACGGCGAGACGCGGCACACCCTCGTCGACCGCTCCCGCTACACCGGCCCCTACCTGCCCGGTTACGTCGCCCGCACGTCGACCTACGCCAAGCCCGCGGGCGAGCCCACGCGGATCTTCCAGGCCCTCGACCACGTGGTGGGCAATGTGGAACTGGGCCGGATGGACGAGTGGGTGGACTTCTACAACCGGGCCATGGGTTTCACGAACATGGCCGAGTTCGTCGGCGAGGACATCGCCACCGACTACTCGGCGCTGATGAGCAAGGTGGTCGCCAGCGGCAACCACCGCATCAAGTTCCCGCTCAACGAGCCGGCGATCGCCAAGAAGCGCTCGCAGATCGACGAGTACCTCGACTTCTACGCAGGGCCCGGCGCCCAGCACCTGGCGCTGGCCACAAACGACATCCTCAGCACCGTCGACGTGCTGCGGGCCAAGGGAGTGGAGTTCCTCCACACCCCGGAGTCCTACTACTCCGACTCGGCGCTGCGCGCCCGCATCGGGGAGGTCCGCGTGCCGATCGAGGAGCTGGCCTCGCGGGGGATCCTCGTCGACCGCGACGAGGACGGCTACCTGCTGCAGATCTTCACCAAGCCGATCGGCGACCGGCCCACCGTGTTCTTCGAGTTCATCGAGCGGCACGGCTCGCTCGGCTTCGGCAAGGGCAACTTCCAGGCGCTGTTCCAGGCCATCGAGCGCGAGCAGGCCAGGCGCGGGAACTTCTGAGGCGGGAGGCGAGCCGTACCGGACCACCGCACTCCCCCAAGATCAGATCTTGAGACTGTCTTGCTGGTCAGCAGCGTCAATCCGCACGTCGTGGCAGGGATCATGTGTCGCAGGCGATGCCATCGTCGCGGTCGAGAGCCGAGCGGTAGCCGGGTCGGCGACGGCGAGAGCGTCCGCGGTGGGCCAGCACGCCGATGTACATACCGAAGCCGATGGGGACGAGCCCCCCGACCACGAGCGCGATGAGGGTGAGCAACGCGACGATGACCGGTAGCGATGCCACTGCGCGGCCACCAGCTGCGACGGGATGGTCCGTGACGGCGCCGGCAGCCGGGGACCGGCGTCACTCCATGGCGCTGTCGAGCACTTCCCTGATCACCTTGTCGCGTTCAGTCGGCACGTTGACCCGGAGCACCCCGATGTCTGCCAGGCTGACGTCGTCGGGGAGATCCAGATCATCATGGACCTCCTGGAGGTAACGAGCACGCTGGTTGGGCTCCACGATGCCCACCTGCGCGTAGTACGCATTGGCCAGCTGGGTACGGCGACCCCATGCCCGGTGCAGCGATTCGGAGCGGTAGTAGGCGGGGCCAGCAGAACCGCCGGCCTCCGCCCCGTCTGCCGGCCGTGGGGTGGGTGGTTCGGATCGCCGTCCGCCACCGAGGGCTCATGATCTTCGTCGCGGCTACTCCCCGCCGAAGACAAGGTCCATGTCCTGGATGAGGCGAAACGGCATGGCCGAGACTCCCTCCGCGCCGAGCGACGACGCGGGGCCAGCGTAGCGCTGGAGTGCGCGCTGCTGGCCCCGATGACCAGGACGGCCCAGGGAGCACTGCCTACATCCGGCACGGAACCGGCCTCCGGCTACGGCCGGGAGGGATCGCGGGTGGGCCGGAGCAGGGCGTCGGGGGTGGTGGTGCCGTCGACGACGCTGCGGGCGACGTCGCTGAGCCGCTGGTTGGTGGACCGAGCGTGGCCGCGGAGCAGTCGAAGGTACGGGCCAGGTCGAGCCGGCCGCGTTCGGCGAGGACGCCCTTGGCCTGTTCGATGATCACCCGGCTGTTCAGTGCGGTCTGGAGTTGCTCGGCGAGGACCTCGCGCCCAAGCCGACGAACCTCACCTTCGAGCAGGCGGCGGTCGTCATCGTCTCGGCCCTCACGGCCCTGCAAGGTGTTCGTGACCGTGGGCAGGTACAGCCCGCTGGTCATCGGTGCATCGGGAGGCGTTGGGACGTTCGCCGTGCAGATCGCCAAGGCGGTCGGGGCGGAGGTCACCGGTGTGTGCAGCACGACGAAGGTGGACATGGGCCGATCCATCGGCGCCGACCACGTCATCGACTACACGCTCGACGACGTCGACGGAACGCAGCGGTACGACGTCATCCTCGACACCGGTGGGCACCGTTCGCTGACACACCTCCGGCGCGCCCTCACCCCCGCGGGACGCTGGTCATCGTCGGGTCGGAGACGGGCGGACGTGGCTCGGCGGCATCGATCGTCTGCTCCGGGCGGCCATGCTGTCCCCGTTCGTCGGCCAGAAGCTGCGCACGCTCGTCAACTCGGAGAACGCGGAGGATCTGATCGTTCTCACCGAACTCATCGAGTCCGGCGCGGTGACCCCGGTCGTCGACAGGACCTACCCGCTGAGCGAGACCCCCGCGGCCATCCGCTACATGACAGAAGGCCACGCCCGAGGGAAGTCGTCATCGGTGTAGGCACCGTGTGAGGCGCACGCCATGGCCGAGATCGTGCGGTCTCGGGAGATGACGTTCATCGGACGGTGTGCCGGCCAGATCAACACCTCCGATCAGCGAACATGAACATCTGGGGCCGGCCCCCGGAGACCCCGGGGGCGAGACTGCGACCTGTGGCCGATGGCCCCGCGCGCCCCCGAAGGCGGCGCCGCAGCCGGCACTGCGCACATTCGGCCCGGCCGAGCAGGCGAGCGGGCGGTACGGTGTCCATTCGCTCGTGTGAATGTCAGGCGGCATCGTGACCGACGACGAGCTGGATATGCGCCGCAGGCGCCGCGCATTGGTCGACACCCTTGTTGCTTGGACCGACAGCGACAGCGCCATCGGCCGCGCGCGGGAACTTGGACACGACCTGCAACAAGTTCACCGGGTCGCGGCAGCCCAGTACGGAGCCGGCGATGCGGACGTCGTCCTGAGCCGCGCGGTGGAGCTGGCCGCCGAGGCTCGGCGGATGGGGCACCTGCTGAGCAGGCGCGCGGGAGCGGTGATCCTGGTCGCCCGACTCTTGGGTGAGACGGCGCGGCCCCGGTTGTGGACGGAGGTGAGCCGGCTCCTGCCCACGGCGGTGGTGGCGATCGGCGTCGGCGGCCCGTTGTCCCATCCGGCCGAGGTACGCCGCTCCTCGCGCGAGGCGTTCCGCGCCTTGACCATCCGGCTGGCGTCGGCGACCCCGAACGGTGTCACCGTCTACGACGAGCTGGGCATCGAGGTGGTCCTGGCCGCATCCACCAGCAACGCCGACGCCGACGCGTTCGCCCGGCACTGGCTCGACCCATTGCCGGACCACGACGCCGAACACGGCACCGAGCTGCTCACGACGCTGTCGGTCTACCTCGACCACGACGGGGATCTCGCCCGGGCGGCGCACGAGCTGAGCGTCCACCGCAGCACGCTGCGCTTCCGGCTGCAGTTGGTCCGCGAGCTCACCGACCACGACATCCGCGACCCCGACACCTGGCAGCCCCTGCGCGTCGCGGTCCGGGTCTGGCAGCTCCTCGCGGCGTCGCGATGGCAGGAGCCCTGATGTGGCCCGAACAGGTATCAGCCGGAGCCGGGCCAGGGACACAATGGGCGACCTCCCGCCTCGAACCGCGCTCGTCCCACCGAGGAGTGAAGATGGCTGACGGTAACGGCGATCCGAACAGCGGCCCAGCCGCGCGCGGGACGACCGGCACGCTGAGCGCCGAGCACCTCGTCCGGTTCTGGGAGCTGTCGCTGGCGCTGATGGGCGTGGGGAACTACGACGGGTACTTCACGCTGGTCAACCCGGCGTATCAGGAGCTGCTCGGGTAGTCCCCTGACGAGCTGATGTCCGTGCCGTACTGGGAGTTCGTCCACCCCGACGACCGGCCTGGTCTGGTCGAGTCCGGCGAACAGCTGATGGCAGGCGCCATCAGCGCCCGCCTCGGATCCGAGGTGCGCATGCTCGGCCGGGACGGCCACTACCGGTGGACCCGGTGGAACACCAAGGCGATCCCGCAGGAGCAGCTGTTCTACACCATCGCCGTCGCCCTCGCCGGCGGCCGGGACGACGAGCGAGTGGACGTCGGATCCTGGGAGTGGCACATCCCCTCCGACCTGTTCATCCTCTCCGAGAAGCTGCTCGAGGTCTTCGCCCACGCCGACGACGGACCGTCGCCTTACCAGGCGTTCCTGCAGCGGGTGCATCCCGGCGACCGACAGCGGGTCGACCGCGAGTTGCGCGCGAGCCTGGCCGGGGCCGAGCCCTACAGCGACGAGTTCCGCATCCAACGGCCCGACGGCCGCGCCCGCCGGCTGCGCTCCGCTGGTCGCCCGATACCCGGCCTGGACGGCGAACCCGAGCACATCCGCGGTATCACCGTGGACGTGACGAACCGTCAGCAAAGTTCGAGAGCGCGCTGACTGACGGTTCTCACCGTCTCTGGTGCGGCCTGTATCCGGTGGGCGTACATGGCCCGACGTCCGTCGGCGCGTCATCCCTCATGGTCGGGGCCGGGCAGGGTTTCGCCGGTTTCGAGCAGGGTCTTGAGGTTCGCGAGGAGCTCCGGCCAACCGCCGCTGCCATCGAGTTGGCCGCTGATGGCCTTGTACATCTGGCTGTCGGGCTCGAAGTCGTCGTGGGTCACCGTGAGCCGGACGGCGGAACCATACGGCTCGATCTCGAAAGTCACCTTGGATCGCTTCTCCTGGACCAGCCTGGCGAAGTGCTCCTCGCTCCAGCCGAAGTGCTCTGCATGCTCCGGTTGGAAGCTGTGCCAGCTGTAGGACAACCGGCGGTACGGGTCGGCTTCGAGCACCACCTGGCCGAGGTCCTTGACCCTCTCGCCGGGCGCATCCTGCCACTTCACCGGCGAGCCCACCTGCCAGTCGGACTCCAGGGCGACGCCGCCCCAGTAGCGACGGGTGAAGGCCGGATCGGTCAGCGCCTGCCAGAGCCGTTCCGGCGTGGTGTTGATGTAGGTCGCGTAGACGAACTCAGGATTGCCCATGGGTTCCTGCTCCAATGCTCTGGTCAGGTCGCCGAGCGCGCGCACTCGCTCGCGGTCGTACTGGTTGATCCAGCGCTCGGCGATGGCGTTGATCGGCGCGGCGTTGAGGTAGTGCAACTTCTCCCGGCCCCGCCACACCGTGGTCACCAGGTCGGCCGCCGCCAACACTGCGAGGTGCTTGCTGACGGACTGTCGGGCCATGTCCTGCCCGGCGCACAGCTCGCGCAGGCTCTGCCCGTTGCGGATATTCAAGCTGTCGAGCAGCCGGCGGCGGCTGGCATCGGCCAGCGCCCTGAACACCGCGTCCATCTCACGTCACCTCGAATAGGCAGCCATTCGGCTGCCTGAAAACATAGGCATCCTGAAGGCTGCATGTCAACGGGTCCGGCATGTGCGTGGCGGCGATGTCCTCCCACGACAACCTGCCGAGGCGGTCGCCCGGGTCCGGGCGGAGTCCGAGCACTCCGTCCTTGGCAGTTGTGGATCCGGCTCGCCCCGTGATCAACGAGCTTCTCGGTGGGTTCGTGTTCGGTGCAAACGGACCCGCCGGCACGGCCCGGAGGCAGGAGTGCACGAGCCGAAGGGGCCGGCGTAGCCGGCCGCGTGCCGCCGGAGCCAACGCCTTGATCGCGGGCCAGGAGCACGCAGCTCGGCAGCGGATCGCAAGCGCCCCCGTGGCCGGCTCGAGAGCGTGGAACAGGGCGCCTATCGGGCACAGCCGGCCGGAGATCACGGGTGCCGCTCGGACATCACCGGGCAGGCCGCACGCCGCTCATCGTTCGTTCGTGCAGCTCAGAGCAGCATCGGGGCGGGTCGAGGTGGGTGCCCCCGGTGGGATTCGAACCCACACTGTGACCCTTTTAAGGGGCCTGCCTCTGCCGATTGGGCTACGGGGGCGCGCGGCCAGCCTACGGCCCGGTCGGTGCGCCCCGGCGCGCTCAGGCGCTCGGCCGGGCGCCGGCCGCGTGCGTCGTGTTGGCCCGCACCTCGTGCACCGGCAGTCCAGGCGGCGTCGGGTTGCCCGCGACCCGGCTGAACTCGGCGCGCGGGTCGTGGATCTGGCCGAGGGCGACGACCTCACGGCCCAGCAGCAGCGCACCGGTCCAGTCGAAGACGATCCGGATCCGGCGGTTCCACGTGGGCATCCGGCTCACGTGGTAGGTGCGGTGCATGAACCACGCGACGATGCCGCGCAGCTTGATGCCGTAGATCTCCGCAACGCCCTTGTAGAGCCCGAGGCTGGCCACCGACCCGGCGTAGGAGTGCTTGTACTGCTTGAGCGTCTTGCCCCGCAGGTAGGCGACGACGTTGTCACCGAGCACCTTGGCCTGACGCACCGCGTGCTGCGCGGACGGGCTGGTCGTGGCGTTCGGGTCCTCCTTGGACAGGTCGGGCACCGCGGCGCAGTCGCCCGCGCTCCACACGTCGGGCATTCCGACGACCTGCAGGGCAGCGGTGCACTTGACCCGGCCGCGCTCGTCGCGAGGCAGGTCGGTGTTCTCCAGCATCGGGTTCGGCTTGACGCCGGCGGTCCAGATGATGGTGTCGGTGTCGAACTCGGTGCCGTCGTCGAGCTTGACGTGGCCGCCCTCCATGGACAGCACACGGGTGTCGAGGTTGACCTCGATGTCGGCGTCGAGCAGCCGCTCGACGGTGTAGCGGCCCATCTTGGGGCCGACCTCGGGCATGATCCGGTTGGCCGCCTCGACGAGCACCCAGCGGATGTCCTCGCGGTGGATGTTCTCGTAGTACCGGCTCGCGTAACGGGCCATGTCGGCCAGCTCGGCCAGCGCCTCGATGCCCGCGTACCCACCGCCGACGACGAGGAAGGTCAGCAGCCGTCGGCGCAGTACCGCGTCGGTCGTGGTGGACGCCGCATCCAGCCGCGACAACACATGGTTGCGCAGGTAGATGGCCTCACCGACGGTCTTGAACGAGATGCCGCGCTCGGCGAGGCCGGGCACCGGCAGGACCCGTGCGACCGACCCCGGGGCGACGACCAGGATGTCGTAACCGATCTTCGTGACGTGCCCGGCCGCGAGCTCGGCGGTGACCTCGCGACGGGCGTGGTTGATCTCGGTGACCCGGCCGGTGAGGTGGTGGCACTTGCGCAGCACCCGGCGCAGCGGCACCACGACGTGGCGCGGCTCGATGGAGCCGGCCGCGGCCTCGGGCAGGAAGGGTTGGTACGTCATGTGGGACTGCGGGTCGATCACGGTGACCGACGCCTCACCGCGACGCAGCTTCTTCTGCAGCTGCAGGGCCGTGTACATGCCGACGTAACCGCCGCCGACCACGAGGATCCTGGTGTTGCCCGCCATGCCTCTCATGTTCCCACCGTCGACGTTGTTCACCCCAATCGCGGTACCGATTCGTGGTGGGACACACCTTGAAATCGGGAACCCGGGCCGTCAGAGGTGACCTCCACCACCGGTGAGCCCGGCACGGTGCGCAGCAGCGCGCAGCACGTCCTCCAGCATCGCGGGGGTCAGCCGGCCGGTGAAGGTGTTCTGCTGGCTGACGTGGTAGCTGCCGAACAGGTGCAGCGGCTCGCGGCCGGTTGTGGCCGGCGCCAGCTGCACGTGTGCGCCGTGCCCGAAGTGGGGCCGCGGACGCGGCACCGCCCAGCCCGACTCAGCCAGCACCGGCAGCAGCGCCTGCCAGCCGAACGCGCCGAGCACGACCACGGCGCGGACGGTGGGCGCCAGCAGCGCGAGCTCAGCCAGCAGCCAGCCGCGGCAGTTGTCGCGCTCGGCGGGCGTCGGCTTGTTGGCCGGTGGGGCGCAATGCACCGGCGCGGTGATCCTGGTGCCGCGCAACGCCAGCCCGTCGTGCGCGTGCACGGCCGTCGGCTGGTTCGCGAGCCCGACGGCGTGCAGCGCCGCGTAGAGAACGTCGCCGGACCGGTCACCGGTGAACATCCGGCCGGTGCGGTTCGCCCCGTGCGCGGCCGGGGCCAGGCCCACGATCAGCAGTGACGCGTCGGCCGGGCCGAAGCCGGGCACCGGGCGTCCCCAGTACTCCTGGTCGCGGAACGCGGCCCGCTTCTCCACCGCCACCTGCTCCCGCCAGGCGACGAGCCGCGGGCAGGCCCGGCAGCCGGCGACGGCGGCGTCGAGTTCCGGGATGCTGCGGGGCCTACGGGGCGGCATGGTCAGGCGATCGAGCGGGCGATGCCGTCGAGGATGTCGTGCTCGCTGACGACGAGCTGGTCGATACCGGCGCGTGCGTGCAACTCCTCTGCCAGCACGTCGACGATGAGCGCGCCGGCGCCGATCACATCGACCCGGCCGGGATGCAGTGCGCCGAGCTTCTCCCGCTCCGCGCGGGGCATGCCCAGCAGGTCGCGGGCCACCCGGTGCAGGTCGTCGCGGGAGAGCCGGGACAGGTGCACGGCGTCGGGGTCGTAGGCGGGCAGGTCCTGGGCGATGCCGGACAGAGTGGTGATGGTGCCCGCCACCCCGACCCAGGTCTTCACCCCGTCCAGCGGGACGGCGGCGAACGCGTCGGCAAGGATGCCGGCCGCGACCTCCCGGGCCTTGTCGACGTCGCCCTGCCCCGGCGGGTCGCCCGGCAGGCACCGCTCGGTGAGCCGCACGGAGCCGACGTCGACCGAGTGCGCGGCGTGCACCGTCGCCGCGCCGTCGACCACCGAGCCGACGACCAGCTCGGTCGAGCCACCCCCGACATCGGCGATCACGAAGGGGCCGTCCTCGGGCTCCAGGTCCCCGACCGCACCGACGAACGACAACCCGGCCTCCTCGTCACCGGAGATCACCTCGGCGTCGATGCCCAGGGTCTCGCGGACCATGCCGAAGAAGTCTTCGCGGTTCGACGCGTCCCGGGTCGCCGACGTGGCGACCATGCGGACCTTCTCGGCACCCTTGCGGCGCAGCACGGCGGTGTAGTCCGCGAGGGCGACGCGGGTGCGCTCCAGGGCGTCCGCGGCGAGCACGCCGGTCGCGTCGACGCCCTTGCCGAGCCGGACGATGCGCATCTCCCGGTGCACGTCGCGCAGGGCGAGCGAACCCGGCGACGGCACCGAGCTCCTCATCACGTCGGCGACGAGCAGACGGATCGAGTTGGTTCCGCAGTCGATGGCGGCCACCCGCGACATGCGCTCTCCTTGTCGGTCATGGGAATCGAGATCGAGTCCGCCGCAACGGTACGCGGGCGGTCGCGGCCCGCTCCGGCCTGTCACGGCACGGCTACGACTCCCCACCGATCGGCCCTCCCGCGGTTACCCTCGGCGCGTGGTCGAGCGGCGCCCGCAGGGCACGGAGCAGACCGAGGCCGTCGCGGCCGCGCCGGTCGGGCTCCCCAAGCAGAACGGCAGTTCCTCCGAGTCCTCCGATGGGCGGGCCGTCGAGCCGGCAACGCGCCCGTCCGGGACCGCGAGACCCCCCGCCGCACCGCCGGTCAACGGAGCCCCCGCACGACCGCGCCCGGTCGCCCCGCCCGCCGGCACCGACCTGGGCACCCACGAGGTCACCAACCAGGCCCCCCCGCTCTCCGGTTTCGACCCGACGGCCTGCGACCCCGCGCTCGTCGACGCGGTGCGCCGCGAGGGCGCCGGCGACGCGCTCGCCTACCTGCGCGAGCTGGGCCGCATCGCCGGATCGGCGGCGGCGCGGGAGGACGCCCGGCTGGCGAACGAGAACTCGCCGGTCCTGCGCACGCACGACCGCTACGGGCACCGCATCGACGAAGTCGAGTTCCACCCGTCCTGGCACCGGTTGATGGAGATCTCGGTCGGCTGGGGGCTGCACGCGGCGCCCTGGCAGGCCGAGCCCGGGTCCGGTGCACACGTCGCCCGAGCGGCGGGTTTCTACCTGATGGGTCAGCTCGAGCAGGGGCACTGCTGCCCGATCTCAATGACCTACGCATCGGTGCCGGCGCTGCGCCACGACCCGGAACTGGCCGCGCGCTTCGAGCCGGGCCTGCTGTCACGGCACTACCAGCCGGGGCTCGCCCGCCCCGACACGAAGACCGGCCTGCTCGCCGGCATGTCCATGACCGAGAAGCAGGGCGGCTCGGACGTCCGCTCCGGCGCGACGGTCGCCACGCCCATCGGGTCGTCCTCGGAAGGCACCTACCAGCTCGTCGGGCACAAGTGGTTCACCTCCGCGCCGATGAACGACCTGTTCCTCACCCTGGCCCAGGCGCCGGGCGGGCTGACCTGCTTCGTGCTGCCGAGGGTGCTGCCGGACGGGACGCGCAACCCCATCCGGCTGCAGCGGCTCAAGGACAAGCTGGGCAACCGCTCGAACGCGTCGGCCGAGCTCGAGTACGACGGGGCGACGGGCTGGCGGCTCGGCGAGGAGGGCCGGGGCGTCGCGACGATCATCGAGATGGTGTCGATGACCCGGCTCGACTGTGTGCTCGGCTCCGCGTCGACGATCCGGGCCGCGCTCACCGAAGCCGCCCACCACGTCGCCCACCGCAGCGCGTTCGGGACCCGGCTGGCCGATGCGCCGCTGATGCAGGCCGTGATCGCCGACCTGGCCCTGGAGTCGGAGGCGGCGACGTCGCTGGCGCTGCGGCTGGCCGGTGCAGCCGACCGGGGTGAACGGGACCTGCTGCGCCTCGCGCTGCCGGCGTCGAAGTACCTGGTGTGCAAGCGGGCCCCGGCCGTGGTGGCCGAGGCCCTGGAGTGCCTGGGCGGCAACGGTTACGTCGAGGACTCCGGGTTGCCGCGGCTGTACCGGGAGGCACCGCTCAACTCGATCTGGGAGGGCTCCGGCAATGTCACCGCCCTCGACGCGCTGCGCGCCGTGACCCGCGAGCCCGACTCGGTGGAGGCCGTGCTGGCCGAGATCGACGCCGCCGCCGGCACCGACACGTGGTTCGACCGCGCCGTCCGCGAGCTGCGCACCGAACTGCGGGCACGGGAGGAGCGGCGGGCGCGCCGGCTGGCCGAGATGCTGGCGCTGTGCCTGCAGGGCTCACTGCTGCTGCGGCACGCTCCGGTGGAGGTGTCGTCGGCGTTCGTGTCGTCGCGCTTCCTGCCCGACGGCCCGTGGCGCACGGCGGGGACCCTCCCGGCCGAAGCCCACTCCCGAGCCCTCCTGGACCGGATCTCCCCGGCGCCGTCGTCGTAACAGGCGAGAGTGCGGGGTCTCGCCGGTTACGGGGTGGGGGCGCAGGAGGCGCAGGGGCCTGCCGCCCACCACTCCCCGACCTCGTCCAGGGCCTCGTCGCCGAACGGGTTCACCCCCGGGCCGACGGCCAGCGCGTGCGCGGCGTGCACGTGCAGGCACTTGACCCGGTCGGGCATGCCGCCGGCGCTGACGTCGGTACCCAGCGACTCGATCGCGTTGCGCTCGGCGAGGTACGACTCGTGCGCCCGCCGGTACGCCGCGGCGAGCTCCGGGTCTTCCGCCAGCCGGTCGGTCATCTCACGCATCCGGCCCTCGGCCTCCAGCGTGCTGAGCCGCGCCGCGAGCCGCGAACAGGTCAGGTAGTAGAGCGTCGGGAACGGCGTACCGTCGTCGAGCCGTGGCGCCGTCTGCACCACTGACGGCAACCCGCACGCGCACCGGTGTGCCACCTGGCGGACCGCTCGGGGGCGGCGACCGAGCTGTGCGGCCACAGCCGCGGCATCGTCGTCGGAGATGCCCGGGGCCGGCTCCGGGGTCGGGGCGTTCATCGTGGTCCCTCTCCGACCTCATGCCACAGCCGCTGGTACCAGGGCACGCCGTCGAACGGATCGAGCGCCGGCCCGGTGTCGGGCGGCGGGGGCAACTGCACCACGTAGGGCACCTCACCCGGCCGGACGTACCCGAGCCGGGACCGGGCGTCCGCGACAACCTGCTCCGGGTCGGACAGTTGCGCGCGCTGCCGCGTCAGCTCGTCGACCTGGGCGGCCAGGACGCGCTGCTGCTCGGAGACCTCGGCCAGCTCCTGCCGCTGCGCAACGAAGTTGCGCAGCGGCACGGCCACCGTCAGCGCCAGCGCGCAGACCACGACCGCGAGCACCGCGGCGCGCCGCGTCGACGACAGGCCGAGCAGCCCCGTCGTCGCGGCGACCATCCCACTGGCACGCGAGCGCGTCCGGGTCAGCTGCGGCTCCCGGTTGCGCCGCGCCGTGCCCGAGGCGCGCGGGCGGGCCGTGCCACGACCCGCCCGGACCCGGTCACCCCGGGTCCTCGAGCGCTCCTCGGTCACCGCCACGGGTTCAGCTCTCGGACTGGGACACCGAGTAGCGCGGGAAGGCCAGCTCGCCGGCGTAGCGCGCGGCGTCGCCGAGTGCCTCCTCGATGCGCAGCAGCTGGTTGTACTTGGCGACCCGCTCGGACCGGGCCGGCGCGCCGGTCTTGATCTGGCCGCAGCCGGTGGCCACCGCGAGATCGGCGATCGTGGTGTCCTCGGTCTCGCCGGAGCGGTGGCTCATCATGCTGCGGTAACCGCAGGAGTGAGCCAGGGTCACCGCGTCGAGGGTCTCCGACAGCGTGCCGATCTGGTTGACCTTGACCAGCAGCGCATTGGCGGCCCCGCGGGCGATGCCGTCCTCGAGCCGCTCCGGGTTCGTGACGAACAGGTCGTCTCCCACGAGCTGCACCTTGTCCCCGAGCGCCTCGGTGAGCGCGACCCAGCCGTCCCAGTCGTCCTCGGCCAGCGGGTCCTCGATCGACACCAGCGGGTAGGTCTCGACGAGCTCGGCGTAGATCTTGGCGAGGTCGGTGGAGCTGAGCTCCTTGCCCTCGTAGTGGTACTTGCCGCCGGAGTAGAACTCAGTGGCGGCGACGTCCAGCGCGAGGACGATGTCGCGCCCCAGGACGAACCCGGCCTTCTCGACGGCCACCGCGATGAGGTCGAGCGCCGCCTTGGTGCCGCCCTCCAGGTCGGGCGCGAAGCCGCCCTCGTCACCCAGTCCGGTGGCCAGGCCACGGCTCTTCAGCACCGACTTCAGCGAGTGGTAGACCTCGGCGCCCCAGCGGACCGCCTCGCGGAACGACTCCGCACCGATCGGGGCGATCATGAACTCCTGCACGTCGACGGACGTGTCGGCGTGCGCGCCACCGTTGAGGATGTTCATCATCGGCACCGGCAGCACGTGCGCGTTCGGCCCGCCGACGTAGCGGAACAGCTCCAGACCGGACGACTCCGCCGCCGCCTTGGCCACCGCCAGGGACACCCCGAGCAGCGCGTTGGCGCCGAGCCGGGACTTGTCCGGGGTGCCGTCCAGGTCGACGAGTCGCTGGTCGACCAACCGCTGGTCGACCGCCTCCATGCCGGTCAGCTCGGGACCGATCTCGTCGAGGACTGCAGCGACGGCCTTCTCCACACCCTTGCCGAGATAGCGCGCCGGGTCCGCGTCGCGCAGTTCGACCGCTTCGTGCTCACCGGTCGACGCGCCGGAGGGGACGGCCGCCCGGGCCAACGTCCCGTCGTCCAGCGCGACCTCGACCTCGACCGTCGGGTTGCCCCGCGAATCGAGGATCTCGCGTGCCCCGACCTGCTCGATGACCGCCACCAGTGCTCCCGTCCAGCGTCTGATCTGAAGATCCGGTGCGCCAGGGTAACCGCCGCGAGTGTCGGTGCCGTGCAGGAACCCACGAGATCCGGCGGGGATCACCCAGGGATCACACAGCACACCGGGCCGCAGCCATGTCAACCCCTCGCAGATCTTCCGCCGGGCACCTAACGTAGGAACGACCATGACGAGCCAGCCTGGGTCGAACAACGTCTTCGAGTCATTTCGCCGTGCGGAGATGCTGCTGGCCGACCGGCGCCCGCTCGATGCCCTGCAGGCCCTGCTCCCGGTGCTCGACAGCCAGCCCAACCACGCGTCGGTGCAGCTGCTGGCGGGACGCGCCTACCTCAACTCCGCGCAGCTCAACCGCGCCGAGGAGGCGTTCGTGAAGGTGCTGGAGCTGGACCCGGCCGACCATTATGCACGGTTCGCCCTGGGCAAGGCGTTGCAGCGGCAGAACCGTCTCGCCGAGGCGCTGGCCCAGCTGAAGATGGCCGCCGCGATGGACCCGCGCCCGGAGTACCAGGAAGCCCTCGGCGAGGTGCTGGCACGGATCGCCGTCGACCGGGCCGAACCGGCCTGACGGGACGCCACAGCTCCCGGGGGACCCGGACGATCAGCCTCAAAGGGCCCTCTGCTGCAAAATGCCCCTTCCCGCGCGTTGTGGGACACGTGGGTGTCACTCCCGAATTCCCGGGTGCAGCTCACCGCCGGTCATCGCCACCGCGGCGCACATCCGGCTGGCCTCCGCCGAGAGCCTGGGCGGGGTCAAGATCCTGCGCCGCGGGTACAACTTCGTCGACGGCACCGACGGGCAGGGCCGCCTCGACGCGGGCCCGTTCTTCATCGCGTTCGTCCGCGATCCGGCGAGGCGGTTCGTGCCGATGCAGCGGACGTTGTCGAACAACGACGTCATAATGGAGTACCTGGAGCACACGGGGCCGGCGGTGTTCGCCTGCCCGCCCGGCCTCGGCCCCGGCAGTTACTGGGGCCAGGCCCTGCTGGAGTCCTGACCCGCGGCGCTCAGAGGGCGGCCGTCGCGCCGGCGTAGCGGTCGGCGGCCGCCCAGACCAGGCGGGCGTAGTTCACCGAGCGGTTGTAGGTGAGCACCCCGTCCCACCAGCCCTCGCCGCTGGCAGTGTCGCGTCCCCCGGCGCACAGGTAGGCCGCGGCCGCGCGGGCGGCGTCGTCGATCTGCTGGGGGTCGGCGACGCCGTCGCCGTTGCCGTCCGCGCCGAAGCGGGCCCACGTCGAGGGCAGGAACTGCATCGGGCCGACCGCGCGGTCGTAGGTCGTGTCGCCGTCGAGCCGGCCGCCGTCGGTGTCGAGGATCTCGGCGACGTCGGCGGAGCCGTCCAGCGGGATTCCGATGATCGACGGCCGGACCACCCCGTCGACATCGAGGTCGGCACGGCCGAGCCGGCCGTGGTCGGACTCGACACGGCCGATGCCGGCGAGCGTCGTCCAGGACAGCCGGCAGTCCGGGGTCGCGGCCCGCTGGGCGAGCTCGGCGGCGGCGTAGGCCTGCAACGCCCGGGTGGGGACGGTCGTCCGCTCGGCGACGGCGCTGGACCAGGTGGCGAGATCGACCGTCTCGGCCAGCGGGGCGCCCTGCGCCACCGGCGTGTCGCGGTCGACGCGTGCCGGGGCCAGCCCGTCTCCGCGGCGGGACTCGCCGCCACCGACGAGGTTCCCGGCGATCACCACGGCGATCCCGAGGAGTACGACCGCGGCGAGCAGGCCGGAGATGATCGTCAACGGTCGCACTCCTCCACCGTACGGGTGGCGGCTGAGAGTGCTCTGAGGGCGGACCTACCCCGACTCGCGCGCGGAATCACCGCGACTCGCGGGCCAGTGTTCGTGCCAGGTCTCGGCGTCGAGCGCATGCGGGTCGTGCCCGGCGTCGCGGGCGGCGCGTTCGGCGTCCCGGACGGTCTCGGCGAACCGCCGCGCCGTGCGGCGCAGCTCCGCCTCGGGGTCGATGCCCGCCAGCTTCGCCTGCGCGGCGAGGGCGAACAGCTGCTCCCCCACGGCCGGGCCGGCCGGCAGCAGGTCGGCGGGCAGCCCGGCCCGGGCGGTGCGGCTGGTCAGCTTCGCGGCCAACGCGACCGCGGGCTGCCCGAGCGGAACACCGTCCACGCTGGACTCCCGCTGCTTCTCCACGCGCTTGAGCTCCTCCCAGCGGTGCTGCTGGCGCTCGGCGGTGTCGATGCGCTCGGTGCCCGCGAACACGTGCGGGTGGCGGCCGACGAGCTTGGCGACCAGCTCGTCGGCGACGTTGTCGATGTCGAACGGCTCGCCGTCGGTGCCCTCGGTGGCGACCCGGGAGTGGAACAGCACCTGCAGCAGGACGTCGCCGAGCTCCTCGCGGAGCGCCTCCCGGTCACCGTCCTCGATCGCCTGGTACAGCTCGTAGGCCTCCTCGACCAGGTACTGCAGCAGCGATGCGTGGGTCTGCTCGGCGTCCCACGGGCACCCGCCCGGCGAGCGCAGCCGGTCCATCACCGCCACCGCGTCGAGCAGTGCCGCACCGGCCGGCTCCGGCGTCGTCACCACCTCGTCGGCATCGGCGACGACCGGGTGCGCGGGATCGCTGGTGAGCAGCACGGCGTCCGCGGGCAGCGGGCCGTCCAGCCGTTGCGCACCCGCCGCGGCCGCGACCTCGGCGGGCACGTCCGCGGCGGCGAACACGACCGGAGCGGTGCGCAGCACGGGGAGCGCGGCGGCGGGCAGGACGGCGCCGAGCCGCGACGGGAGAATGACGACGGTGCGGGGCACCTCGGCGCTCAACCGGCCGACGGCGGGGCCAGGATCATGCCGGCCTCCTCGCCCTCGGCCACGACCCGCAACCGGATCGGGTCCCACACGCCGTAGCGCGGATTCACCCTGACGCCGATCTCGTCGGCCAGCGGCTGCAGCAGCCGCTCCCCGATCCTCACCAGGGTGGCCTGGTCGATCTGGCTGGCGGCCGGTGGGCCGGCGGGCGGCGCGTCGGTGCGGCGCTCGACCACGCGCAGCACGATCCAGCCGCTCTGCTGCGGCGCGGGCTGGAACACCACGACCCGCCCGGCGGTGGTGCCGAAGAACGCCATCGCCGCCGCCTCGGGGTCGCTGGCGGCGCGGAACTGAAGGTCGCGCTGGGCGTTCTCGGCGAAGACCGCGTCCGCCGCGGCACCCCCCGCCGCGATCGCGCGGGCCTTGGCCTCGGCTTCCTCCCGCGACGTCGCGGCGGCGACGTCCACGGTGACGGCCAGCCGGTCGACGTAGCGCCGGGCCAGCTCGGCGGCGACGAGCTCGTCACGGATCCGCTCGCGCAACGCCGGCAGGTCGTACAGCGACGACTGCACGGCGACGTCCGCCCCGCCACTCGCGGCCAGCTCGGCGTCGACCTGGGCGTCGGAAACGACGACGCCCTCGGTCGCGGCGGTGCGCGCCAGCAGGTCGTGGACGACGGCGCGGGTCACCACGTCGCGGGCGATGTCGTCGGTGCCCACCCCCCGCGCGGCCAGCTGGGACACGGCTTCGGTCTTGGCGAGCGCGACGTCGAGCTGGGACTGCACCCGGTCCAGCGGGACGGCGTCCGCGCCGACGATCACCGCGGAGCCGACCTGGCTCGGCCCGCTGCCACACCCGCTCACCACCGCGCCGACGACCGCAACGGCCACCGCCACGCGCCCCAGCTGCCTGCGCACGAGCCTTACCCTCTCACGCTGGGCGGCGCGGGCGCGGGGGGCCCGGCCCCCGCGGGGCCCGCCGACCTGGCCTCCGAGAGGCGGCCGTGGCGCCGGCCCCTCGCCCGGCGCCACGGCGGTCAGCTCTCGACGCGCACGACGAGGGCTCGTCGTAGAGCCACTGGGAGTGGGGTTGCTGTCGGCCGAACCGGTACCCGCCCGGCACCGGGCGGCGGGGGGACGACGGTCATCGGGCCTCTGAATCGGAGGAGGCCCCGGTCCCGGGAGTCGGGAGCGGCGCACGTGTCATTACCGAGTCCTCGCCGCAGCGGCGACGGCGTTACGGCCGGCGCCCGATCCGCCGGGCCTTTCGCGCCGTCTGAACCGGCTGCGCACATGTTTCCGGTGTCCTCACACAGCTCCGACGGTGTGCGGACATCAGAAGATGGGCGCAGTGGCCGCGGCGGCTCAGCGCCGCGGCCGGGCCCCACCTACTCCCCTGCCGACGCCGCGGCCGGCACCTTCGCGGGCGCCACCAGGTCGCCCAGCAGCTTCGTCACCCACTCCAGCAGCCCCACGTCGCGCAGCGGGGCGCCACCGATCCGGCCACCCTCCACCGGCTTGGGCACGGTGATCAGCCGCGCGGCCGGCTTGTAGGTGCCCTTCGGGTGCAGCCGCTTGAACCGCATCTGGGCGGAGTCGGCCAGCTCGACCGGGCCGACCCGGATCAGGTTCCCGGCCGCCGCGACCTCGGAGATGCCCAGCGCCCGGCAGGTCTGCCGGAACGCGGCGACGGCGAGCAGGTTCCGCACCGGGGTCGGCGGCTCGCCGTAGCGGTCGATCAGCTCCTCGACGATGGCGTCCAGCGCCGCCTGGTCTCCCGCCTCGGCGATCTTGCGGTAGACCTCGAGGCGCAGCCGCTCGCCCGTCACGTAGTCGTGGGGCACATGCGCGTCGACCGGCAGGTCCACCCGCACCTCGGCGAGCTGCTCCTCCTCGGGCGCCTCCGAGCCGGCCTGCCTCCGGAACGCCGCGACGGCCTCGCCGACGAGCCGGATGTACAGGTCGAACCCGACGCCGGCGATATGCCCGGACTGCTCGGCGCCGAGGATGCTGCCGGCGCCGCGGATCTCCAGGTCCTTCATCGCGACCGCCGCGCCCGACCCGAGCTCGGAATGCTGGGCGATGGTGGCGAGCCGGTCGTGCGCGGTCTCGGTGAGCGGGTGCTCCGGCGGGAACAGGAAGTAGGCGTACCCGCGCTCGCGGCCACGGCCGACCCGGCCGCGCAGCTGGTGCAGCTGGGAGAGACCCAGGGTGTCCGAACGCTCGACGATCAGCGTGTTGGCGTTGGAGATGTCCAGCCCGTTCTCGACGATCGTGGTGCAGACCAGCACGTCGAACTCACGGTGCCAGAACCCGTTGACGGTGCGCTCCAGCACGTCCTCGTTCATCTGACCGTGCGCGACCGCGATCCGCGCCTCGGGAACGAGCTCCTGGATCCTCTTCGCCGCCCTGTCGATGCTCGACACCCGGTTGTGCACGTAGAACACCTGGCCGTCGCGCAGCAGCTCGCGGCGGATCGACGCGGCGACCTGCTTCTCGTCGTAGCCACCGACATAGGTGAGCGTGGGGTGCCGGTCCTCCGGCGGGGTCGCGATCGTCGACATCTCGCGGATCCCGGCGAGGCTCATCTCCAGCGTCCGCGGGATCGGTGTGGCGGAGAGGGTGAGCACGTCGACGTGCGTGCGCAGCGCCGTGATGTGCTCCTTGTGCTCGACGCCGAAACGCTGCTCCTCGTCGACGATCACCAGCCCGAGGTCCTTCCAGCGCACCCCGTTCTGCAGCAGCCGGTGCGTGCCGACGACGACGTCGACGGTGCCCTCGGCCAGGCCCTTGATCGTCTCCTTCGCCTCGCCCGGGTCGGTGAACCGCGACAGCCCCTTGACGGTCACCGGGAACGCACGCATCCGGTCGGCGAACGTCTGCAGGTGCTGGGTGGCCAGCAGCGTCGTGGGCACCAGCACCGCGACCTGCTTGCCGTCCTGCACCGCCTTGAACGCCGCCCGGACCGCGATCTCGGTCTTGCCGAAGCCGACGTCACCGGAGATCACGCGGTCCATCGGGGCCGGGCGCTGCATGTCCGCCTTGACCTCGTTGATCGCGGCGAGCTGGTCGGGCGTCTCGGTGTAGGGGAACGCGTCCTCGAGCTCGCGCTGCCACGGCGTGTCCGGCCCGAACGCGTGCCCGGGCGCCGACTGGCGCGCCGCGTAGAGCTGCACGAGCCCGGCCGCGATGTCGCGGACGGCCTTGCGCGCGCGACCCTTCGTCTTGGACCAGTCCGCACCGCCGAGCTTGTTCAGCGTCGGCCGCTCGCCGCCCACGTAGCGGCTGACCTCGTCGAGCGCGTCGGTGGGCACGAACAGCCGGTCGGCAGGCTGCCCGCGCTTGCTGGACGCGTACTCCAGCACCAGGTACTCACGCGTCGCTCCCTGAACCTCCCGGTGGCGCATCTCGACGAACCTGCCGATGCCGTGCTGGTTGTGCACGACGAAGTCACCGGGCTGCAGGGTCACGAGGTCGACGGCGTTGCGCCGGCGCGCCGGCATCTTGCGGGTCTCGCCGCCGACGGCGCGGCTGCCGGTCAGGTCGGCCTCGCTGAGCACGACGAGGCCGATCGCGTCGGCGGTGAACCCGTCCGCGACCCGTCCGCAGGTCACCGTGACCACACCCGTCTCGGGCGGTTCGGGCAGCTCCTCGACCAGCCGGGCGGGCACATCGGCCTCGCGCAGCTGCTCCAGTGACCGTTCGGCGGTGCCGTGTCCTGCGACGACCAGCAGCGCCGCGCCGCCGGCCGCGGTGTGTGCGCGCAGGTCGACCAGCGCCCGGTCGGTGTCACCGCGGTAGGACTCGACCTCGTGCACGGCCGGGACCAGCGCCTCGTCGGCCCCGCTGAGCAGCGGGCTCAGCGAGACGATCGGGCGACCGGACGCGGTCGCATGCTCCAGGGCGTCACCCAGGTCGCGATAGGCCGAGGCACCGATGTCGATGGGCGCCTGCCCGCCGGTACCGGCGGCCAGCCAGGACGCCTCCAGGAACTCCTGCCCGGTGCGCACCAGGTCGTGGCTGCGGGTGCGGATGCGCTCGGGATCTGCCAGCAGCACCAGCGCACCGGCCGGCAACAGATCGGTGAGCAGCTCCAGCTCGCCCCCGACCAGCGCCGGGACCAGCGACTCCATGCCCTCGGACGGGATGCCCTCGGCGAGATGGGACAGCAGCTCACGCAGCTGCGGGTTGTTCTCGTGCTCGCGGGCCAGCTCGGCGGCGCGCTGCCGGACCGGCTCGGTGAGCAGCAACTCCCGGCAGGCCGGCGCGACGATCTCCTCGACGGCCTCGACCGAGCGCTGGTCGGCGACCGCGAAGGCACGGATCTCGCTCACCTCGTCGCCCCAGAACTCGACGCGCACCGGGTGGTCGGCGGTCGGCGGGAAGATGTCGACGATGCCACCGCGCACCGCGAACTCGCCGCGCGTGGTCACCATCTCGACCCGGGTGTAGGCCAGCTCGACCAGCCGCTCCAGCAACCGGTCGAAGTCGTGCTCCTCGCCGACGCGCAACCGGATCGGGTCGAGGGTGCCCAGGCCCGGTGCGATCGGCTGGATCAGGCTGCGGGCCGCGGTGACGACAACGCGCAGGCTGTCGTCCTGCGTGCTCAGCCGGCGGAAGATCGTGAGCCGGCGGCCGACCGTGTCCGGGCGCGGGGACAGCCGCTCGTGCGGCAGCGTCTCCCAGGACGGCAGCACGGCGACGGCGTCGGGCCCGATCAGGTCGGCGGCCGCGGCGCCGAGGTCCTCGGCCTCCCGGTCGGTGGCGGTGACGGCCAGCACGGTGCGCTCGGCACCGCCCTGCGCCGAGGGGGTGGCCAGCGCGGTGGCCAGTACGGGCCGCAGGGCAGCGGGCCCCTCGACCCGCACGGCGGGTACCTCGGACCGGTCGGCCACCGAACCGGCGGCCCGGGCGGCATCGGTCACCGAACGCAGGCCGGGATCGGTCAGGGCGGAGCGGAGCAGACCGGACAGGACGGGCGGGCGAGTGGCCACGTCGGGATACCCCTTGGGAGATGGAGCGCATGCGGACAGACCCCTGCCCGGGACGAAGGGCCCGGTGGGGTCGCTGCCTCCACGATACGCCGGACGGCGGACATCCACCGGGCTGCCCGCCGGCGCAAGACCGGCCCCGACTCGCGGGGCCGGCACGCGGTGGCGGGTGTGCGGATCAGGGTCGCGGCGGCAGCACCGGGCGGCGCCGCGACGGCCGGGTCGCCGGGTCCGGCGGGCGCACCGCGGGCCGCTCCTCCAGCGCGGCGAGCGCCAGGCCGACCGCGGTCTCCAGCTGCGGGTCACGCCCGGCCACCCAGTCCTGCGGGGTGATCACGACCTCGATGTCGGGCTCGACGCCGTGGTTCTCCACGTCCCAGGCCAGGTCGTCGAACCAGAACGAGTAGCGCGGCTGGGTCACCCGGGTGCCGTCGACGAGCCCGTAGCGGCTGTCGATGCCGATCACCCCGCCCCACGTCCGGACCCCGACGACCGGCCCGATGCCCATCCGCTTGAACGCGGCGGTGACGATGTCGCCGTCGGAGCCGGAGTGCTCGTCGGCCAGCGCGACCACCGGGCCCCGCGGGGCATCACCGGGGTAGGTCTCGGGCTGCCGGTGGCGCACCACGTCCCAGCCGATCACCTTGCGGGCCAGCTTCTCGATCACCAGCTGCGACGTGTGCCCACCGCTGTTGCCCCGGACGTCGACGATCAGGCCCTCGCGCCGGGTCTCGCGGCCGAGGTCGCGGTGCAGCTGGGCCCAGCCGCTCGCCACCATGTCGGGCACGTGCAGGTAGCCCAGCCGCCCGCCCGAGCGCTCCGCGACGAACGCCCGCCGCCCCGCCACCCAGTCCTGGTAGCGCAGCGCCAGATCGTCGGACAACGGCCGGACCACCACCCGGCGGACCTCGTCACCCGACCGCACCGTGAGCTCGACGAGCTGTTCGGCCGCCCCAACCAGCAACGGCGCCGGCCCCAGCTCCGGGTCGACCGGCTGTCCGGCGACCTCCAGGATCAGGTCGCCCTCCCGGACGTCGACCCCCGGCCCGGCCAGCGGGCTGCGCGCCCGCGGCGCCGACGTCTCCGGCGGCAGTACCCGCGCCACCCGCCAGTGCCCCTGCCCGTCGGGCTCCAGGTCGGCTCCGAGCTGACCGGGCCGCCCCGACGCGTCGCCGTTCGACCCGCCGCCGATCACGTAGGCGTGCGAGGACCCGAGCTCGCCGTGCAGTTCCCACAGCAGGTCGACCAGGTCGTCGTGGCTGCCGACGGCGTCGACCAGCGGCCGGTAGCGGTCGAGCTCGGCGGCCCAGTCCACGTCGGCCATGTCCGCGACCCAGAAATGGTCGCGCATCAGCCGGCCGGTCTCGTCGAACATCTGGCGCCACTCGGCCGTCGGGTCCACCGTGACGGTGATCCGCCGGGTGTCGATCTCGAACTCGTCGGCGTCGGACTCGCCGGGTGCCCCGGAGCCGGAGCGGTCGGTGCGCAGCACCCGCAGGGTGCAGCCGTCGCGGACCACCAGCCGGATGCCGTCGCCGCTGACCTCGTAGGCGCTGACCGGGTCGGCGATCACATCGAGCTTGCGGCGCTTCAGGTCGTAGCGTTCCAGCACCGGCCGCGGCCACTTCTCGCCGGTGATCGCGCGGCTCTCACCGAGGATCCCGGAGACCGGCGAGCGGAACCACAGCAGGCAGTCCTTACCGGCGCCGAGCCCGCTGTAGCGGCCCTCGGACACGGGCACCGGCACGACCCGCGCAGCCAGTCCCTCGATGTCGACGACGACCTCCGGCGGGGCGTCGGACCTCCTGTCCTTCTTGTCCGTGACCGACTTCGCCGTCTCCGCGGCGTCCGCCTCGTCGGTGGGCTCCCCGGGGGCTGCGTCGTCGTCGGCGGCCGGCAGGTCCTCCGGGCCCTCGTCGGCGGCCGAGGTCGGCCGCCCGTCCGGGCTGGCACCGAACGGCGAGGGGGTGCGGGCGGCCAGCGGCACCAGGAACGGCCGCCACGACGCCGGGAAAGTCAGGTCGAACGAGTGCTGGTCGTAGATCGGGTCGAAGCTACGCAGCGACAGGAAGGCCAGGTACTTGCCGTCGGCGGTGAAGACAGGGTGGGTGTCGACGAACCGGGGCTCGGTCACCTCGACGAGGATGTCGTCGGCGATCCGCACCATCATGATGCGGCTCAGCCCGGCCTCGGCCGGGTCGGCATAGGCCAGCCAGGCGCTGTCCGGGGAGTAGCTCAGACCCGACACCTCGCCGTCGGCACCGCGGGCGAGCTCGCGCAGCGCCCCCGTCGCGGTGTCCAGGACGAGCAGCCGCCCGTCGTGGGTGGCCAGCGCGACGGTGGTCCCGTCGGGCGCGGCGGCGAGCTCGAGCACCCGGCCGATCTCGCCGGCGCCGTGGCGGACCGGCCCCGTGACGCCGGCACCGTCGGCGTGCGGGTCGATCGCAGCGATGGCGACCGCGTCCTCGCCCTCGGCGTCGTCGATCCACACCGCCCGGTCCTCGCCGAGCGGCTGGGCGAGCCGGGCGCGGACCCCGGGCTCGGCGAGCAGCGTCCGGGCCGGCCCGTCACGGTGGGTCAGCCGGTGCACGGTGCCCCGGACCTGGGCGATGCTGGTCCGGCCGGAGCGGTCCGGCACGGCACGGGCCAGCCAGCGTGCGGTGTCGATGCGCCGCGGCTCCCGCGCGGTGCGCGGCCCGCCGAGGCGGACGTCGAGCCCGCGCGGTTGCGCGGCGGCCTCGTCGCCGAGGTCGTCGACCACCCACAGCTCGCCCGCCGACTCGTAGATCACCCGGCTGCCGTCGGTGGCCGCGTGCCGGGCGTAGAACGCCGGCGCGCCCTCCGCTCCGTGGTCGGTGTGCCGGCGCAGCCCGGTCAGGTCTCCGTCGAGCGGCAGCGAGTAGAGGTTGCCCCAGCCCTCGTGGTCGGACAGGAACGCGATCCGGTCTCCGACCAGCATCGGGGAGTCGAGCTGGCCGTTCAGTTCCGCCGCGAGCCGGGTGAACTCCCCCGACCCGGCCGGGTCCCACCACAGCTTGCCCGCGGTGCCCCCGCGGTAGCGCTTCCACCAGGCCATGTCGCGCGACATCGTCGTGCCGAGCAGTACCGCGGGCCCGCCGTCCGGGGCCAGCGCCAGATCCGACACCGGCCCGAAGTCCAGCCGGCGGGGCGCCCCGCCGGCCGCGGGGACCGCGTGCGCCCAGGTCCGGCGGGCCGACGCCTGGCCTGCCGCAGTCACCGCGAGCACCTCGCCGTCGGCGGTCCAGCCCACCGTCCGGGTCCGCGGGTCGCCCCAGTAGGTGAGCCGGCGCGCGCCGCCCCCCTCCACGTCGGCGACGAACACCTCGGGCGCGCCCTCCCGCCAGGACGTCCACGCGACCCGGGCACCGTCGGGGGACAGTCGCGGGTTGGCCGCGGGCACCGCGTCAGCGGTCAGCCGGTAGGCCCGTCCGCCGGACAGCGGCGCCGACCAGACGTCGTCCTCGGCCACGAAGACGACCGAGTCGGCGTGCAGGTGGGGGAAGCGGAGGTAGCTGGGGGACATGAGGCCAGACGGTATCGAGCCGCTCCGACCGCAGGTGGCGGCGACGCCGGATCCCCGCCGAACGGACACACTGCACTCTTACGACGAAGCCTGGAAGATGTGGGCCATGCAGCGGTCGGGACGACGCCGGATCACGTCGATCGTGAACGCCATGAGCGCCACGGTGCTCGCGTTCGCCCTGTCGGGCTGCTCCGCAGACCCCGCTTCCGTGGCCGGCGGCGGCGCCGGGTCGGCACCCGCGGCGAGCGGCGCCGAGACCGTGCCGGTGCGGACCGACACCCCGCAACTGCGGGTCAGCACGGTCGTCTCCGGCCTGTCGCATCCCTGGGACCTGGGTTTCCTGCCCGACGGACAGGTGCTCGTGAGCCAGCGTGACGGGCAGTTCGCCCTGCTGTCCGGGACCGCCCCCGGGGCGACCGTGACGCCGGTGGCCGCCGACTTCGGCGATCTGCTGGCCCAGGGCGAGGGCGGCCTGATGGGGCTCGTCGTGCACCCCGACTTCGCGCAGAGCCGCCGGTTCACGACGTGCCAGACCCACACCGAGAACGGGAACGCGGTCGACGTCCGGCTGGTCACCTGGCAGCTCGCGCACGACGCCCGGTCGGCGGCCCGGGTGGTCGACCCACTGGTCGGCGGGCTGCCCGTCAACCCGTCGGGGCGGCACTCCGGTTGCCGGCCCACGCTGGCCACCGACGGTGCGCTGCTGGTCGGCACGGGTGACACCGCGCGTGGCGCCATCGCGCAGGACCTCACCTCGCTCGGCGGCAAGGTGCTGCGAGTGGACCTGACGACCGGTGGGCCGGTCGCGGGCAACCCGTTCGCCGACGCCGCCGACCCGGCGCAGCGGCTGATCTGGACCTACGGGCACCGCAACGTGCAGGGCGTCGCGGTCCAGCCGGGGACCGGCGAGGTCTACACCGCCGAGCACGGCCCGAGCACCGACGACGAGGTGAACCGGCTGCGGGCCGGGGGCAACTACGGCTGGGACCCGGCGCAGGGCGGCAGCGTCGGTGGCTACGACGAGTCCGTGCCGATGACCGACCTGATCCGCTACCCGGATGCGGTGCCGGCGGTCTGGAGCTCCGGGCGGCCCGTCGAGGCCATCTGCGGCGCGGCGTTCCTCTCCGGGCCGCAGTGGGGTGACCTGGACGGGACGTTGGCGGTGGCGGCGCTGCGCGGCAGCAAGCTGCTGCTCATGAACATCGGAGCGGACGGGACGGTCGCATCAATGGGCGTGCCGACCGCGCTCGACGACACCTTCGGGCGGCTGCGTGCCGTGCGCAGCGGTCCGGACGGGGCGCTGTTCGTCACGAGCTCGAACGGCACCGACGACGTCGTGCTGCGGATCGACCCGGCCTGATCCGGGTGGGCCCGGTACCTGTGCCGAAGCCCGTCAGCCGGCTGATACTCAACCGGTTACGCGCCTCGCTCCGTCCAAGGTGCTTCGAAGTCGAGCGCCTTGCGGACCCTGGAGAAGTCGACCCGGTAGGACCGCGGGTCGGGCCCGGCCTCGCCGGTGATCAGCAACTCCGAGCCCGGGACGGCATCGACCACGGCCTGTGCGATCTCGGCAACGGTCCGGTTGTTCTTCTCGGTTCCGACGTTGAACGCCTTTGCCCGCACCGTGTCCGCGGGCGCGGCCAGGTTGTTCAGCACGATGTTGGCGCGCAGTCGCGGGGAGAACCCGAACGCGGTCGCGTTACGTAGCGAGATCGGCACGAAGTCGCTGTCGGCCAGCTCGGCCAGATCGTCCTCGACACGCACCTTGGAGGTCGTGTACGGGGTCACCGGCTTGAGCGGCGCGTCCTCGTCGACCACGTCGTCGCCGGGCTGCGCGCCGTACATCGCGCAGGTTGAGGCGTAGACGAAGCGCGGGCCCCTGCGTCCTTCGCCAGCCGCGCGAGCCTCGTCGACGCGTAGTGGTTGATGTCGTAGGTGCTCTCCGGGGACAGCGAGCCGAGCGGGTCGTTCGACGGTGCCGCCAGGTGCACGACGGCGTCGAAGCCCATCAGTTGCCCCGAGGTCACATCGCGTAGGTCGATCGCCAGACCCGGGACGTCCGGAGCGTCGAGCGAGCCCAGCACGCAGTCGGCGAACAGACCGCTGTCCAGACCGACCACATCGTGCCCGGCGGCAGTGAGAACGGGGGCCATCAGCGTTCCCAGGTAGCCCTGGTGTCCGGTCAGCAGAACACGCACTGGAGGAGTCCCCTCTGATCAGTCGACCGGGTCCACCCCGGCCAACGGCGCCATCCCGAGCATCAATTTGGCCACATGGAAGGCTTCGGCGTAGCGGGCGCGGCACTGCACACCCCGAATCCGGGCCAAGCCGGCGAACGACTCGGCGTCGAACCAGCTGCGGTCCCGTTGGGAACCGTAGTGCTCGTGCAATTTCGCGATCTTCTCGCGCAGCACCGGCTCGGCGAGCGGAAGATATACCGAAGGCTGGGCCAGGTCACCGTCCCACTTGAGAATCTCGTAGCCCAGTGTCAAATGATCACGGAACACGGTTGGCACCATTTCCGCGAGAGTGCGGTGATCCTGGTGAGCGTCGTGCGGGGAAGGCGCGAAGATCAGATCCGGCTCGCCGAGCGCGCGTAGATCCTCGAGCGCCTGCTTGGCCCGCTCCCAGCGAATAGGCACCCGGCCGTCGGGCAGGTCGAGCACCGCGACCTCGAGCTGCGCGCCCGGACAGAACGCGGCCAGCGCCGCTCGCTCCTCCTCCTCGCGCAGCGACCCTCCGCCGGTCAGCACGAGGGCCGACACGCGGACACCGGGATGAGACCGGCACAGCTCGAGCAGCGAGCCACCTGCTCCGATCGCGATGTCGTCGCAATGCGCGCCGAGCACCATCATTCGGTCGAGCCGCTCCGGCAGCAGGCTCAGCATGGTGTCGAGGACGTAGCGGGCACGCCTACCTCTCCTGATCAACCTTGTTCAGCACCGCAATTGCGATCTCCAGCGGATCCCGGCCTGGAGGCGCCGACAGCGAGCCCGACCAGGTGCCGCCCTGGTGGCCGGCCTCCAACAAGGTGCGCTCCATGACGGCGTCGGCGGGTTGCCACGAGCGCCCGTGCCGATAGAACCTTATCCGGTATTCGACCTTCGTTCGCCAGCACCGCACTCGCGGTCTCGACGAGTTCTCCGTTCCTCGCTCAGCAGTAGCTCGAGGAACGCGGGTGCACCTGCTGCGGCGTAGTTCGGTTGTCGTCGTCATAGGCGTCGGTGACATCGGACACGGACATCGGACATCGGCTGCGGCAGCACCGCAGGCAGCGCGCCGACGGAATGGTGTCCGAAATTTCCCGACCGCACGGTCCGGCGACAGAGCAGCCGACGAATCGGCACAGCCGCGCAGGAACAAGTGTCAGACCACCTCGAGCGTCGGGATGGGGAGACCGGCCGCCCGCCCCACCCACGCACGTAGGAGAGCTGCTCGACGAGCTCGGTGCGCAGATTCCAGGGCAGGATGACCACGTAGTCCGGGCGATCCGCGGCGATCCGCTCGGGGGCCGGCACCGGAACACGTGTTCCCGGGCTGAAGCGACCGTGCTTGCAGGGGTTCCGGTCGACGGTGTACGCGAGCAGGTCGGGCCGGATGCCGCAGTAGTTGAGCAGCCCTTGCCCGGCGCACCATAGCCGACGACCTTCCTGCCCTCTCGGCGTGCATCGATCAGGAAGGCCACGAGATCCTCGCGGACCCGCGAGACGGCCTCGGCGAACCCGTCGTGGCCCTCCGCGGTGTGCAGCCCGGCGGCCTCCTCGGCCGCGAGCACGTCACGGACAGCCTCCGGGGTGAGGAACGCGGTGAGCGTCGGGACGCCCTTCTCGCGCGCCGCTGTACCGACGTTCACCGACGGCTCGATACCCAGGCATCGGACACCACGCGCCACAACGTGCTGCAGCAGGTACCCGTCGTTGCTGGCCACCTCCACGATGAACGCGTCGGATCCCAGTCCGAGGCGCTCCACCGCTCCACTCACGAACTTCTCCGCATGCTGCGCCCATGAGGTGGAGAACGAGGAGAAATGGGCGTACTCGGTGAACGTCTCCTCAGGGGCGATCAACGGCGGCAACTGCCCGAGCAGGCACCGATCACAGACCCGCAGGTGCAGCGGGTACGTCACCTCCGGGCGGTCCAGCGCCTCGGCTGGCAGGAACGGCTCGCACGGCGGGGTGGCGCCGAGATCGAGGAAGCTCCGCAGCCCCACGGATCCGCAGAGCCGGCAGGCCGGCACCGCATTCGAGGTCGGTGGAGTCTGCACACTCTGCATCGCGCGGTCCGCCACGGTCACCCGACCCCTCCAGTACACGGCCGGGCAGTCCGACATCACGACCCGGCGGGTGTTCCACGAACTGGGCAGCGCCGACCCTGGTGTTCACCAGCTCGCGCACAGTCCGGCGAGCCGCATCTCCGCCCACTCCACGCCATTCGCACTGATCAATCGGGGCGTTACGTGTTCCCACACAGAGCATCAGTGATCATTGCGGGGTATTTCGTACATTCCGGACGTCAGCGGGCTCGGAGGCGGGTCAGCCGCTGCGTCGTCGGCCAGCGCACCTCGTGCGCCCACCCGAAGCGCTCGAACAGCCAGATCACCCGGGCGGAGATGTCGATCTGCCCCCGCAGCACGCCGTGGCGCGCGCAGGTGGGATCGGCGTGGTGCAGGTTGTGCCAGGACTCGCCCATGGACAGGATCGCCAGCGGCCAGAAGTTGCGCGACCGGTCGCGGGAGCGGAAGGGCCGCTCACCCACCATGTGGCAGATCGAGTTGATCGACCAGGTGACGTGGTGCAGCAGCCCCATCCGGACCAGTCCGCCCCAGAAGAAGCCGGTCACCGCGCCGGCCCAGGACCAGGTGATCAGTCCGCCGAGCACGGCGGGAAGGATCAGACTGATCGCGACCCAGAGCCCGAACAGCTTGCTCACCCGGCGCACCGCGCGGTCGGCGAGCAGGTCGGGAATGAACCGTTCGTAGTTCGACTTGCGCCGGTCGAACAGCCACCCGATGTGCGCCCAGAAGAAGCCCTTGGCCACGGCGACCGGCGAGGTCCCGTACCGCCACGGCGAATGCGGGTCGCCCTCCTTGTCGGAGAACGCGTGGTGCCGCCGGTGATCGGCCACCCACGCCAGCACCGAGCCCTGGATCGCGAGCGACCCGCTGATCGCAAGCATCACGCGCAGCCACGGCCGGGCCTTGAACGACTTGTGCGTGAAGTGCCGGTGGTAGCCGACGGTGACGCCCAGGATGCCGATGACGTAGAAGACCGCCGCGATGACCACGTCGTGCCAGCCCAGCCCCCACCCCCAGACCACGGGAACCGTGGCGACCAGGGCGAGCATCGGGACGATCACGAAGGCCCAGACCAGGCCCTGCTGCCAGTTGGCGCGGTCCACACCGAACAACGGCTTGACTCCCGCCGGCGCCGTTGGGGCGCCGGTACCGGAGGGGATCGGAGGGGTGGCGGGGACAGCGGCCTCGGCGGGCATTGCAGGGTCACCTCGTGACTCGGGGAACACAGTCGGTGCGACGGTGCGCTCGACCGGACCGCACCTCCCGGAGAGTAAGCGAGCCGACGCGCAGCGCGCAGCACCAGGCCCCACACATCGAGTGGCGAACGCCCCACGAACGATCACCGCAGTGTCGCTGCCGAGCGGCGGCGATGCGGGACCGCAATCACCGGCATGCCAGGATGGAGGCCTGTCCGCCGTGGTGTAACGGCAGCACCTCGGATTTTGGTTCCGATGGTCCAGGTTCGAATCCTGGCGGCGGAGCAGCCGCTCGCCGTGGCCTACGCGGCCCCGCCGTAACGCGCCCGTCCCGCCCGGTACGCGGGCGACCGGGTGGTCGATTGCCCCCGATGTGTGCCGCATCACATTCCTTGCCGGGCCGGGCCGGCGCCGACCGCGGCGACCGGCCACGTGCAGCGGCTTCCGTCGTCGCACCGGCCGATGCTCCCCATGCCCGACGCGCCGGCGGGCGTCCTCGACCGGGTGCGCTGAGCACTGGCCGGGTCCGGTGATGCCCCACCGGACCCGGCCCAGCGGGCGACCGACCGAGTCGGCCCGCGCATCGCGGCCCGGGTGCCGGGCCCCCTCCGCCCGGCACCCGGGAGCGTTCGACCGGCCTCAGGCCGGGGTCGGTGCGGCCTGCGCAGCGAGGTGGGCGTCGATCAGCGCGCGCCTCCTGATTCCGGTGTCGTGGCGTAGCGGTGAGACAGGTCGAGCAGGCCGAGGACGACGTCCACCTCGGCGGTGGTGCGTGGCGCGTAGACCATGACCGCGCCCGCGGACACCTGGCCGGCCACGACGGCGGGGTGCGGCTCCACCCAGCCCGCCGCGACGACCGTGTCGTGGGCGTCCGGTGGCAGGGTCAGGTGCAGGCTCTGGTCCGGCGCCGGGTGCAGGTGGGCATACTCCCGACCGACGAGGAACGCCGCGGGCGGGCCGGTGGGGACGTCGTCGTCGAGTACGAGCGCCCGGGCGCCCGGCACGGAGATGCGACTCGGTGCCTCGTGCACGCCGGGCGGCAGGGCGTCGAACATCCGGCGCGCGAGGTCCGCCGCCGCCTCCGCGGGCGGCTGCTGGTCGAGCTGACGATGCGGCATGCCGTGGCTCACCATCGGCCGCGGGCCGTCCCGCGCCGGGAGGGCTCCCGTCGGCGCGGTCATGATCAGGTCACATCGAGCTGGTTGCCGTCCGGGTCCCGCTCGTACCGGGCCTCGCCGGCGGCGCCGTCCGCGGCGGTCAGGCCGACGTGGTGGAACCCGGCCACCGTCTGAATCGGATCGGCCATGCTGTCTCCAACGCTGTATGCCCGTTGTGTACACCTATGCTGTAATGCCGTTCCATAATGAGACTATGGTCACATCGGAGCGGTCAAGAGGAACAGTCATGACGGCGGGGCCACGCACCAGGAAACGGGAGGGGCAGGCGCAACGGGCCCGGGCCACCCGGCGGCGCATCGTCTCCGCCGCCACCACGTTGTTCGTCCGCGACGGCTACCTGCAGACGACGATGGCCGACATCGCCGGCGAGGCGGGCGTGGCCGTGCAGACGCTCTACCTGGCCTTCGGCAGCAAGGTCGCGGTGCTCGCCGCCGCGGTCGACGTCACCATCGCCGGCGACGACGAGCCGTCCCCGGTGATCGAGCGGGAGTGGTTCCGGCGCCTGCAGCAGGAGCCGGACGGGCGGCGCGCGCTCGGCGTGTTCGTCGATGGGGCGACCGAGATCATCGAGCGGTTCTACCCCCTCTACGCCGCCGTGCGGGCCGCCGCCACCGACCCCGAGCCGGCCGAACTGCTCGACGCGAACAAGCGGATGCGGTTCACGACGTTCGAGGGCGTGGTGACCGAGCTGGCCACCAAGCCCGGCTTCGCCGACGGGCTCGGGGTGCGCCGCGGGACCGAGGTGCTCTACGCGTTGCTGTCCGAGGAGACCTACGGGCTCCTCGTCGCGGAGCACGGCTGGGCGGTGCCGGGCTGGTCGGCGTGGGTGCACCGGCACGTCGGCGGCGAGTTCTACCCGGCCTGACCGGTGCCGGCATGACCACGGGGTGGTCCACCGTCGTCCGGTGGACCACCCCGTGGTCGTCGATCGTGGTCCGCGGGAGCGGGGCCGGTCCGGCTCCCGGCCACGGATGGGCTCAGCGCCCGCCCGAGGGCTGCGGCGGTGTCGGCCCAGGTCGGTTGTTCCCGGTGCGCCTCACGTCGACTGCTCCTCTCCCGACTGCTCGCTCACGACGCCGGACTGCGCCAGATCAGTGGCCGGTCAGTCCAGCGCCGCGGCGAGGGTGATCGTCGTTCCGGTCAGCGCCTTGCTGACCGGGCACTGCTCCTTGGCCGCCTGCGCGGCCTGCTCGAACCCCGCCGCGTCGAGGTCGGAGACCTCACCGCGGACGATCAGCTCGATGCCTGTGATCCGGAATCCGCCCCGGGGGTCCGGCCCCAGGGACACGTTCGCCGTGACGTCCAGCGCCTCGGGCGTGCCGCCGGCTTCCCCGATCAACGCCGAGAGCTGCATGGCGTAGCAGGAAGCGTGCGCCGCGGCGATGAGCTCCTCGGGGCTCGTGGTGCCGCCGGCGTCGTCGGCGGCGCGCTTGGGGAAGCTCACGTCGTAGGTGCCGACCTTGCTGCTGCTCAGCTCGACCTGCCCGGAGCCCTTCTCGAGGGTGCCGTTCCAGGCCGTGCGCGCGGTGCGGGTGGGCATGTGTCCTCCTGTGTCGGTTGCTCGCTCGTGGTCAACCCCGTCAGAGGGCCGACCCTTCGCCTCCTCACGATGCGCGAGACGACCGGTCGGCGCACTGCGGCGAGCGGAGCAACCTGCGAGGTCGGTGGGGAGGCGGGTCAGCGCACCTGCACCCCGTCGTCGACCTGCAGGAAGTCGTAGAACGCGCTGGCGTCCTCCGCGCCGAGCCGCACACACCCGGCCGACGGGGTCGACAGGTTGCCCTGGTGGAAGGCGATGCCACCTTCGGCGAAGAAGACCGCGAACGGCATCGGAGCGTTGTTGAACTCGGCGCTGCGGTGGTTCTTGTTCTTCCACTCGACGCGGAAGTCGCCCCGCGGGGTCTCGTGACCCGGTCCACCCGGGCTCATCGGGACCGGGCCGCGAACGACCTGACCGTCGTCGATCAGCCACGCCTGCTTGGCTTCCAGGTCGACGCACGCACTGGCCGCAGCGGTACACGGGGTGCCCTCGACCATCGGCGCCGCGGCCCCGGTCGGGGCGCCCTGGGCGTGCCCGACACCCACCGAGCCGAGGGTTCCGACGCCCACCAGACCGGCGGTGACCGCCGCACGGACCCGGGGCCGCCGGACCTTGCTGTGCTTGCCCATCGGAATCCCTCGTCCGCAGCTGCTCGACCGGGCTGATCAACGACGGGACGGCTCGATGGTTACGGGCCCGACCGGGGCCACGCAGGGCAGGCACGGGTTGCGTTCCGGACACCGTAGGATCCCTTCGTCGCCGACGCCGAGTTCGCCACGTCACCGCTGCGTTGCCGAACGGCTCCCGCCGTTCCACGGACGGGTGTCGATGCGCGGACGCAACGAGCCAGGGAGTGGGGCCCATGCCCGATCGTCACGGCGGGCCCGATCGACCCGGCGGAGCTCCCGAGCCCGCCGCTTCGACGGATCCGAACGGGACGAACCGACCGGCTGCCGCGATCGTGCTGGCCGCCGGGGAGGGGACCCGGATGCGCTCCGCGGTCCCAAAGGTGCTGCACCCCATCGGGGGCCGCAGCCTGCTCGGGCACGCGGTGCACGCGGCCGCGGCGCTGCACCCCGAGCACCTCGTGGTGGTCGTCGGGCACGCCCGCGAGCAGGTCGGCAGCGCTGTCGCCGGCCTCGGCGAGGAGCTGGCCCGGCCGGTGCTGACCGCGGTGCAGGAACAGCAGCTCGGCACCGGGGACGCGGTGCGGGCCGGGCTCGCAGCGCTGCCGCCCGACGTGCGCGGCACGGTCCTGGTGAGCTGCGGTGACGTCCCGCTGCTGGACAGCACGACGCTCGCCGCCCTGCTCACCGAGCACACCGCGGTGGGCGCCGCGGTGACGCTGCTGACCACCGAGCTGGACGACCCGACCGGCTACGGGCGCATCCTGCGCCGCGCCGGCTCCGTCACCGGCATCGTCGAGCAGCGCGACGCCGGCCCCGACCAGCGCGCGATCACCGAGGTCAACTCCGGTGTCTACGCGTTCGACGCCGCCTTCCTCGCCGCGACCATCGGCAGGCTGGACACCGAGAACAGCCAGAACGAGCTGTACCTGACCGACCTGGTCGGCATCGCGGCCGCCGACGGCGCCACCGTCGGGGCGGTCCGCTGCCCCGATGAGTGGCTGGTCCGCGGAGTGAACGACCGGGTGCAGCTCGCCGAGATCCGCGCGGAGCTCAACCGGCGCGTGCTGGAGCGCTGGATGCTCGCCGGGGTGACCGTGGTCGACCCGCCCAGCACCTGGGTCGACGTGCAGGTGCAGCTGGACGCCGACGTCGTCCTGCACCCGGGCACCCAGCTGCACGGCGCCACCGCGGTCGGCACCGGCGCGCGGATCGGGCCGGACACCACCCTGACCGACTGCGAGGTCGGCGCCGGCGCCACCGTCGTCCGCACGCACGGGAGCGGCGCGGTGCTCGCCCCCCGCTCGTCGGTCGGCCCGTTCGCCTTCCTGCGACCCGGCGCCCGGCTCGGCGAGGGCGGTAAGATCGGCACCTTCGTCGAGGTGAAGAACGCCGACATCGGCGCGGGCAGCAAGGTGCCGCACCTGACCTACGTCGGCGACGCCTCGATCGGTGAGATGAGCAACATCGGCGCCTCGTCGGTCTTCGTCAACTACGACGGCGTCAACAAGCACCGGACCGTCATCGGATCCCACGTCCGGACCGGTTCGGACACCATGTTCATCGCTCCGGTGCAGGTCGGCGACGGTGCCTACACCGGAGCCGGCACCGTGCTGCGAAACGACGTCCCACCGGGGGCGCTGGCCGTGTCGGCCGGGTCACAGCGCACCATCGAAGGATGGGTCCGGAAGAACCGTCCGGGTACCCCAGCGGCCGATGCCGCGGAGAAGGCCGACGTCTCGGCGGCGTCCGACCCCGCGCCCGGTCCCGGCACACAATCAGCGGACCAGACCGGACACCCCGGCCGAGGAGGCACAGCACGGTGAGCGCGATGTCGGCCACCCCGAAGAAGAACCTCATGCTCTTCTCCGGACGGGCCCACCCCGAACTGGCCGAGCAGGTGGCCAAGGAGCTGGACGTCACCATCACACCGCAGTCGGCGTACTCCTTCGCCAACGGTGAGATCTTCGTCCGGTTCGAGGAGTCCGTCCGCGGCTGCGACGCGTTCGTGCTGCAGTCGCACTCCGCCCCGATCAACGACGCGATCATGGAGCAGCTGATCATGGTCGACGCGCTCAAGCGCGCCTCGGCCAAGCGGATCACCGTGGTCATGCCGTTCTGGGGCTACGCCCGGCAGGACAAGAAGCACCGCGGCCGCGAGCCCATCTCCGCCCGGCTGATCGCCGACATGTTCAAGACCGCGGGCGCGGACCGGATCATGACGGTCGACCTGCACACGTCCCAGATCCAGGGCTTCTTCGACGGCCCGGTGGACCACCTGTTCGCGCTGCCCGTGCTCGCCGACCACATCAGGAAGACCTACTCCGACCGCGAACTCGCCGTGGTCTCCCCCGACTCCGGCCGGGTCCGGCTCGCCGAGCGCTGGGCCGACTCGCTGGGCGGCACCCCGCTGGCGTTCATCCACAAGACCCGCGACCCGATGAAGCCGAACGAGGCGGTCGCCAACCGCGTCGTCGGGGACATCCAGGGGCGGACCTGCGTCGTCATCGACGACATGATCGACACCGGTGGCACGGTGGCCAAGGCGGTCGAGGCGCTGCTGGCCGAGGGCGCCGCCGATGTGATCGTCGCGGCGACGCACGGTGTGCTCTCCGGTCCGGCGACCGAGCGACTGTCGAACTGCGGGGCCCGCGAGGTGATCTTCACCGACACCCTGCCGATCCCCGACGAGAAGCGGTTCCCGGCCATGACGGTGCTCTCGATCGCGCCGCTCGTGGCCCGCGCGATCCACGAGGTGTTCGATGACGGGTCCGTGACCAGCCTGTTCGACGGCAACGCCTGACGGCACCGACCACCGCTCACGACGGCCCGATCCGGCTTCCCGGATCGGGCCGTCGCGGTGTGTGGGGTGGCGTCGGGCCGATGCTCGATCACCGGGAACCTCGGTCCCGGTAGCCGCGATCCGAGCCGGACGCCGTTCGCTGTCACGGCACCGCTGGTCGGAGCCCTGCAAGTGCGGACCCGGCCGTCGGGCGGCGCACGGCCGTCGCGTATCCTCGTCTCAGTTCCGCGGCGAGGGCGGGTTTGTCAAGAGCCCGCCGTGATCGACGCCGGGCCGGCTTGACCGGTTCCTCGCCGCGCGTCACTTTCGCAGAACGCCTGATCGAGGAGAAGTACCGTGGCCGAGGCCCGCATCGACGCCGAGACCCGCACCGAGTTCGGCAAGGGCGCCGCCCGCCGGGCCCGCCGTGCCGGCAAGATCCCCGCTGTGCTCTACGGGCACGGCACCGACCCGCAGCACCTCGCGCTCCCGTCGCTCGAGTTCGCTCGCGTCGTCCGTGAGCAGGGCCGCAACGCGGTCCTCGAGCTGAACATCGCCGGCGGCGCGCCGCAGCTCGCACTGACCAAGACCGTGGTCGTGCACCCGATCCGCCCGTACATCGAGCACGTCGACCTCCTGGTCATCAACCGGGGCGAGAAGGTCGTCGTCGAGATCCAGGTGATCGTCCACGGCGACGCCGCGCCCGGCAGCCTGGTCACCCAGGAGCTCAACACCATCGAGGTCGAGGCCGACGTCTCCAGCATTCCGGAGAGCGTCGAGGTGTCCGTCGAGGGCCTCGCGGTCGGCACCCAGATCCTGGCCGGCCAGGTGCCGCTGCCCACCGGCGTCGAGCTGCGCACCGACCCGGAGTACCTCGTCGCCAACGTGGTCGGCGCGCCCACCGCCGAGGACCTCGAGGCCGAGATCGACACCGAGGGCGCCGGCGTGGTCGAGGAGGCCTCGTCCACCGAGGCCGCCAGGTCCGGTTCCTCGGACAGCTGACCCATGGAGCCGGGCCCTGCTCTGGTGGTCGGGCTCGGCAATCCCGGGCCCGACTACGCTGAGACCCGGCACAACGTCGGCTTCGGCGTCGTCGATCTCCTGGCGGCGCGGGCCGGCGGTGGCCGGTTCAAGGCGCACAAGTCCAACGCCGACGTGTTCGAGGGCCGGCTGGCCGGGCGGCGGGTCGTGCTGGCCAAGCCGCGGACGTACATGAACGTCTCCGGCGGGCCGGTCGCCGGGCTGGCGAAGTACTTCTCGGTGCCGGCCGAGGACATCGTCGTCGTCCACGACGATCTCGACCTCGGCTTCGGCGTCATCCGGCTCAAGCGTGGGGGCGGCGAGGGCGGCCACAACGGGCTGCGGTCGATCAGCTCGGCCATCGGCACCCGTGACTACCTGCGGGTGCGGTTCGGCATCGGCCGCCCGCCCGGACGCCAGGACCCCGCCGACTACGTGCTCAAGCGGTTCTCCGCCGCGGAGCGCAAGGAGCTCGAGTTCGCCGTCGACCTGGCTGCCGACGCCGCCGAGGCGCTGCTGCGCGAGGGCCTGGAGCCGGCACAGAACCGCTTCCACGCCCTCTCGGGCTGACGCTCTGATCGAGCGAGAGGGGCGTTCGCTGCGTCGGATGCAGCAGGCGCCCCTCTCGCGCGTCAGGAGCGGGCGGCGAGGAGGTCGCCCGTTGCGGCGCGACGGAGCTTGCCCGAGGGGGTCTTCGGCAGGCTGCCCGGTGCGAGCACCACGACCTCGGCGGGGCGCACGCCGGCGGCCGCCACCACCCGCGCCGTGACGTCCTTGCGGATGAGCTGCTCGGCCTCGTCGTCACCCGAGCGTCGTGACTCCACCGCCACCAGGAACGACTCCCGGTGCCGGCCCTCCCCCGCCGCCAGCCGCACCGCCACCGCGTTGCCCGCACGCACCCCGTCGGCCTCGGCCGCGGCCCGCTCGATGTCGGTCGGGTAGATGTTGCGCCCGCCCATGATGATCACGTCCTTGCGCCGGCCGCAGACCACGACGACGCCGTTCGCCAGGTAGCCCTCGTCGCCGGTGTCGAACCAGCCGTCGGCGTCCTGCGTGGACACCGGCCCGTCGACGGTCAGGTAGCCCGGCGTCACCGATTCGCCGCGCAGCTGGAGCACCCCGACCTCCCGCTCGCCCAGCACCGCTCCGTCGTCGCCGACCACCCGCACCTCGATGCCCGGCAACGGCGGGCCCAGCTTCGGGAACCGGCGGGTGGGGCCGTAGCTCGCGGGCACGGCACTGCGGTGCGTCTCGAGCTGCTCGGCGTCGATGTGGTCGACCTGCAACCCGGTGTCGCAGGGCGCGAACGACACTCCGAGGGCGGTCTCGGCCATCCCGTAGGCGCACACCACACAGTCCGGGCTCAGCCCGAAGCGCGCTCCGGCCGCGGTGAAGGCGTCCACGGCGTCCGGGTCGATCGGCTCGGCGCCGTTGAGCGCGAACCGCAAGCTGGTGAGGTCCAGCGAGCCCTCCTCGGCCCGAGCGAGCTGGCGGCCGAGCACGGCGTAGGCGAAGTTCGGCGCGGCCGTGACCGTGCCGCGGTACTTCGAGATCAGCTGCGCCCACAGCAGCGGGCGGGCGAGGAAGCCCGACGGGGTGACGGTGACCAGCTCCAGCCCCGTCACCATCGGCACGGTCAGGAACCCGACCATTCCCATGTCGTGGAACAGCGGCAGCCACGACACCATCACATCACGGCTGATGTCGAGCTGTGCGGCCTCGACCATCGCGGCGATGTTCGCGTGCAGGTTCCGGTGGGTGATCCGGACGGCCTTGGGCTCGGCGGTCGAGCCGCTGGTCAGCTGGAGCAGCACGGTGTCGTCCTCGGCGGCGATCTCGGCGTCCACCGGCACCGCCCCGGGCTCGCCGTCCGCCAGCGAGTCGATCATCCGGAACGCGATGCCGCGCTCGGTGAGGACCGGGGCCAGCGCGTCGAACGGGGAGCCCAGCAGGACCAGTTCGGCACCGATCATCTCCAGCACGGTCACGGTGTCGGCGGCCCAGCTGACGAGGTCGGTCCGCGCCGTCGGCTGGTGCAGCATCGTCACGCTGCCCCCGGACAGCCACACCGCCTGCGCGGCGGGGCCGATCGACGCCGGCTCCCCGGCCAGCACCGCCACCGCTCCCCCGCGGCGCAGCGCCGGGACACCGTCGGCACCGGCCTGCAGCGCCCCTGCCATCCGCAGCGCGGTGGCGTGCACCTGCGGCCAGGTACGGCGTACCGGTTCGCCCGGCTCCCCCGTGGTCATGCCGCGATCGGATCGCGCGGCGGTCTCCAGCAACATCGCGAGGAACCGGGACATGGGCGCGAGCCTACGGGCCACCGGCCATACGGCCCCAGAGCAGCCGCACGCGGAGGCGGCCACCGCCGCCGGGCGTAGCATCACCCGGCGTGCCGGACCCGCGTGAGAACCTCGCCGCCGCCGTGACCGCCGCGCTGCCGTCCGCTCGGGCGGATCTGGAAGGACTGGTCCGCATCCCGAGCATCTGGGCCGATCCCGCGCACGCCGACGACACCCACCGCAGCGCCGAGGCCGTCGCCGAGCTCGCCCGCGGGGCCGGCGCCGCGAGCGTGCGGATCGTCGCCGCCGAGGGCGGGGCACCCGCCGTGATCGCCCGGTGGCCCGCCCCGGCGGGACAACCGACCGTGCTGCTCTACGCTCACCACGACGTCCAGCCCACCGGCGGCGACCAGCACTGGACCAGCCCACCGTTCGAACCCACCGAGCGCGACGGCCGCCTCTACGGCCGTGGCGCCACCGACGACAAGGCCGGGGTGATGACCCACCTGGCCGTGCTGCGCGCCTACAGGGGCCGCCCGCCCGTCGGGGTCACCCTTTTCGTCGAGGGCGAGGAGGAGTCCGGTTCACCGACGCTGACCGCGCTGCTGGCCGAGCACCGCGACCTGCTCGCCTCCGACGTCATCGTCATCGCCGACGCCGCGAATCCCGCCGTGGACGTCCCGGCGCTCACCACGAGCCTGCGCGGGCTCGTCGACGTCGTCGTCGAGGTCGCGATGCTCGAACGCCCGGTGCACTCCGGGGTGTACGGCGGCCCGATCGGCGATGCCCTGACCGCACTGTGCACGACGCTGGGTTCGCTGCACGATGCCAAGGGCGCGGTGGCGGTCCCCGGGCTGGTGCACGGGCACTCCGACGCACCGGACCTGGACGAGGCCACGTTCCGCGCCGACGCCGGGCTGCTCGACGGGGTCGAGCTGATCGGCACCGGGACGCTGCCCGAGCGCACCTGGCACGCCCCCGCCGTCGCGGTGCTGGGCATCGACGCGCCGCGCGTCGCCGAGGCGTCCAATGTGCTCGTCCCCCGAGCCCGGGCGATGGTCAGCATGCGGATCGCGCCGGGCGAGGACGCCGTCAGCGCGCAGCGGGCACTGGCCGCGCACCTGGAGTCGCACGCGCCGTGGGGCGCGCAGGTCACCGTCACGCCGGGCACCGGGATCGCGGAGCCGTTCAGTCTCGACAGCAGTGGAGCCGCTCACGACGCCGCCCGTCGCGCGTTCTCCGAGGCCTTCGGCACCGCCGCGGTGGAGACCGGCATCGGCGGCTCGATCCCGTTCATCGCCGAGTTCGCCCGCACGTTCCCCGGCGCGGCCGTGCTGGTCACCGGTGTCGGCGACCCGGCGAGCCGCTGGCACGGGATCGACGAGAGCCTGCACCTGGAGATGTTCGGCAAGGGTGTGCTGGCCGAGGCGCTCCTCCTGGACGAGCTGACGCGCTGAGAGGGCACGGCCAGGGCCACGCGGTCGGGGCGCACCGACCCCGACTCGCGCACGCGCAGACCCCGACTCGCGGGTCAGGACTCGGCGAGCTCTGCGGCGACCAGCCATTCCAGCTCGACGCCCTCCCGCTCGGCCACAACGGACTTGAGCTCGGCGTTCAGCTCCATGAGCCGCGTCGGGTCGGTCGCTGCCGCGGCGAGCTGGGCGTGCAGCTTCTCCTCCTTGGCGGCGAGGGTCTCCATCCGCCGTTCCAGCCGGGCGGCCTCCTTGCGGGCGGCGCGCTGGTCGGCGGCGGAGGCGCCGTTCGACGCCGCGGGCGCCGCAACGCGCGGGGCGGCGGTGGGCGGCGATCCGGTGCCGGACGCCGCACGCCGGGCCAGGTACTCCTCGATCCCGCCGGGCAGGTGCGTGATCTTCCCGTCGCCGAACAGGGCGACCACGGTGTCGCACACCCGCTCCACCAGGTACCGGTCGTGGCTGACGACGATCAACGTGCCCGGCCAGCCGTCGAGCAGGTCCTCCAGATTGGACAGCGTGTCGACGTCGAGGTCGTTGGTGGGCTCGTCGAGCAGCAGCACGTTGGGCTCGGCCATGAGCAGCCGGGTGAGCTGCAGCCGCCGCCGTTCGCCGCCGGAGAGCTGGCCCACCGGCGTCCACTGCCGCGACGCCGGGAAGCCCAGCCGCTCCAGCACGGACGACGCCGTCAGCTCCAGCTTCCCCAGACGCACGTACTTCGCGATGGCCTCGGTCGCCTCGAGCACCCGCATGTCCTTCGGCAGGTCGACGAGCTCCTGGGTCAGCTCGGCGAGCTGCACGGTCGAGCCCTGCACCCGCTTTCCCTCGTCGAGCGGGCGCTGCCCGGTGAGCGAGCGCAGCAGCGTCGTCTTGCCCGAGCCGTTGGCCCCGACGATCCCGATCCGGTCGCCCGGTCCGAGTCGCCAGGTCACCTCGTCCAGCAGCACGCGCGAGCCGATCCGCACAGTGGCGTCCTCGAGCTCCAGCACGGTCTTGCCGAGCCGGTTGGTCGCGAAGCCGAGCAGTTCGACGGCGTTGCGTGGCGGCGGCACGTCGGCGATCAGCGCCTCGGCGGCCTCGATCCGGAACCGCGGCTTCGACGTCCGGGCCGGGGCGCCGCGGCGCAGCCAGGCCAGCTCCTTGCGTGCGAGGTTGCGGCGGCGCGCCTCGGCGGCGTCGGCCTGCCGGGCGCGCTCGGCACGGGCGTAGACCCAGTCCGCGTAGCCGCCGAGGTAGCTCTCGACGCGACCGTTCGCGACCTCCCAGGTCCGGGTGCACACGACATCCAGGAACCACCGGTCGTGCGTCACGACCACGACGCCGCAGCGCCGGGCCAGCAGGTGCTGCGCCAGCCAGCCGACGCCCTCGACGTCGAGGTGGTTGGTCGGCTCGTCGAGGACGACGAGGTCCGGGTCGCCCACCAGCGTCGCCGCGAGCGCGACGCGACGCTTCTCCCCACCGGAGAGCCCGTCCACCGTGCGTTCCAGGTCGGTGATGCCGAGGCCGTCGAGCACGTCGCGGACCTTCGCGTCGGACGCCCACTCGTGGTCGGCGGCGCCCTCCCACTCGGCGAGCACGACGTCGCGGATCCGGGCCCCGGCGGGCAGCGCGTCGCCCTGCAGCAGGTGCGCGAGCCGGAGCCCGCCGAGCCGGCTGACCCGCCCGCCCTGCGGCGCGCGGCGCCCGGACAGGATGTCGAGCAGCGTGGTCTTGCCGCCGCCGTTGAGCCCGACGACGCCGACGCGCTCACCGCGCTCCACTCCGAGCGACACGGCGTCGAGGAGCACCCGCGAAGCGTCCCCTGGGACGTGCGCGGTGACGGACTCCAGGTTGACGAGGTTCTGCCCCGCTCCCTTCTGGCCGGCCATCAGGCACGCACCGGCGGCCAGGAACCGGACGGGGAGCCGGACGGCGGTTCGTGCGGATCGACGACGCGGGCGCCGGGCACGGGGCCGTGGGCAACCCGCACGGTGCGGCAGACCCCGACCCCGGCCAGCTCGGTGGCGACCTCGATCGCCGCATCGGCGCTGGAGCAGAGGAACGCGCAGCTGGTCCCGGAGCCGGAGACGATCCCGGCCAGGGCTCCGGCATTCACCCCTGCGCGCAGCGTGCGGCGCAGGTCGGGGGCCATGCTCACCGCGGCGGCCTGCAGGTCGTTGCCCAGCGAGAGCGCCAGCTGACGGGGGTCTCCGCAGGCGAGGGCTTCGAGCACCGGTTCGACGGGTCGCTCCTTCGGTTCGGTGTCTCCGCGCAGCCGGTCGAGCTCGCGGAACACGGTGGGGGTGGACAGGCCCTGACGGTGCAGGGCGATCACCCAGTGCTGTGGATGCCGGGACAGCACCGGCACAATCTGCTCGCCGCGGCCGGTGCCGACCGCGGTGCCGCCGTGCAGCGCGAACGTGACGTCGCTGCCGAGCTCGGCGGCCATGCGTGAGAGCTCGTCGCGGGTCAGGTCCAGCTTCCACAGGGCGGACAGCCCGACGAGCGCGCCCGCCGCGTCAGCGCTGCCGCCGGCCATGCCGCCGGCCACCGGGATTCCCTTGCGCAGCACCACCCGGACGTCCGGGTCGCGGTCGGCGTGCCGGGACAGCAGCTCGACGGCCCGCCAGGCGAGGTTGGTGTCATCGAGGGGGACCTCGGCGACACCCTCACCGTGCACCTCGATGCCGGGATCGTCGGCGGTCGTCACGGTGACCTCGTCGAACAGGCTCACGGCGTGGAAGACCGTGACCAGGTCGTGGTAACCGTCCTCGCGCAGCGCGCCGACGGCCAGATGCAAGTTTACCTTGCCGGGGACGCGCACGGTGACCGGGGGTGGGACAGCGGCGAGCACCTGTCAACCCTACGTGCGTCGCACCCAGGGAGCCCGTATGCGTGGCCGACGCCGCTGGGCCACGTTGCCGCGAACGGCACGTTCGTTCAACCCTATTGAGCGAAAGTGCCATTCGTGGGGGTCGGGGGAGGCCCCGGCGTCACTCCGGGCGGGCGGCGGCGAGCCGGGCGAACGCGGCGATGTCGAGCCGCTCGGCGCGGGCGAGCGGGTCGATCCCGGCCGCCCGCAGCGCCTGTTCCGCCGCGGCCGGCGAGCCCGCCCAGCCCGACAGCGCCGACCGCAACGCCTTGCGGCGCTGCGCGAACGCGGCGTCGACGACGGCGAAGACGTCCTTCCGCGACGCGCCGGTGGGCGGCTCACGACGGGTGAAGGCCAGCAGCCCGGAGTCGACGTTGGGCACCGGCCAGAAGACCGCGCGCGGCACCGGGCCCGCCCGGCGGGACGCGGCGAACCAGGCGAGCTTCGCGCTCGGGACCCCGTAGGCGCGGCCGCCCGGCGGGGCGGCGAGCCGCTCGGCCACCTCCGCCTGCACCATCACCAGGCCACGGCGCAGCCCCGGCAGCTCGGCAAGCAGGTGCAGCAACACCGGAACCCCGACGTTGTACGGCAGGTTCGCGACGATCGCGGTGGGCTCCGGAGCCCCCGCCGCGGCGAGTTCGGCCGCCTGCACCCGCATCGCGTCGGCGGTGGTCACGGTGAGGCGGTGGGCCAGCGTGGGCGCCCGATCAGCGACGGTCGTGGGCAGCGCCGCCGCGAGCGTCGGATCGATCTCCACGGCGTGCACGGCGGCGACCGCCGGGAGCAGGGCCAGCGTCAGCGAGCCCAGGCCCGGCCCGACCTCGACCACGACGTCGTCCGCGGTCAGGTCGGCCGCCCGCACGATCCGCCGGACCGTGTTCGGGTCGTGCACGAAGTTCTGCCCGAGCCGCTTGGTCGGTCGCAGGTCCAGTCGCTCGGCCAGCGCTCGGACCTCCGCAGGCCCGAGCAGCCGCGACGCCAGCGTCTCCGGGGTGCTACTCACCCACCCATCATCCCGTGCCGGTGGATGCACCTACCGGGGCAGGCCGAGCTTGCGGGCGCAGGCGGGCCAGGCACCGTAGCCGCCGCGGTCGTCGCGGACCTGCGTGGCGACCGCGATCTGCTCCTCGCGGCTGGCCTGGTGGGGCAGCGGCGCGTACTGGGTCCCGCCGTAGGCCCGCCACGTCGAGGCGTCGAACTGCAGACCGCCGTAGTAGCCGTTTCCGGTGTTGATCGCCCAGTTCCCGGTGGCCTCGCATCGGGCGAGCCGGTCCCACAGCGAGCCGTCGGAGACCACCGGGATCTCCGGCTCGTCGTCGTTGGTGCCGACCTTGATCACCCGAGGGGTCGGGGGCGTGCTCGAACCGGCCCGGACCTGCTCGCGGCGGACCTCCTGGCCGTTCTGCACGTAGACCCGCATGATCGCGGTCTGCTCGCCGGGGGCGCCCGGTTCGACGACCTGCCGCTTGCCGCGCGGCAGGTCCGGGTCCTCGATGATCTGCTCGGGCGGGGCGATCTGGCGCACCTCGACGACCTCGCCGACGCCGTTGCGCACGACGTGGACGGCCATGCCCTCGTTCAGCGGGGTCTCGGCGCTGGGCACCGAGACGTCGTCCAGGCCGAGCTCGACCCCGCGCTCGGCGAGCAGCCCACCGACGGTGCCGGCCGTGGTGGTCAGCGGCTCCGGTGCTCCGGTGCCGTCGGCGAGCGACACGTTGCGCGGCACGTGCAGCTCGAGCTGCAGGCCGTTCAGCGGGATCTCGGTGTCCGGGGACATGGACATCTGGATCGGCTGGACCTCGACGCCCATCCCGCGCAGGGCCTCGTCGATCGACGCGGCCGTGGTCCACACCTTCCGCTCGTGGCCACCCTCGACGAGGGTCAGCGGCCGGGCGCGGCTGAGGATGATCTGGTCGCCGTCGGACAGGTCGGTGGACAGGGCCGGCTCCACGCGGTCCCGCGGCGCGGCGCCGAGGCCTGCGGAACCGAGCGCGCCCGCCACGTCGGCCGCGAAGGTGTGCACGGTGCGGTTCTTCCCGTCGACGCTGATCGTGACGGTCTTGTCCATGGCGAGGGCGGTGGCGCCGCCGGCGGTCAGGGTGAGCAGCGCGGCGAGCGCGGTCGCCTTGGCCAGCACCCGGCGACGGCCGGCCCGCCGGGGCGCCCGCGGCGCGGGCAGGGCGGTGGTCC
>NZ_JAHDTG010000050.1 GCF_018531475.1 Pseudonocardia mahuensis | reverse complement strand
GGTGGCCCGGGGGGTCGTGCGCCGGCTGGGCCCGGACGACCGGCTCGGGGGCCGCAACGGGCACTCGGCAGCCCCCGGTCCCGCCCCGCTGCCGCCGCGGGGCAGTCGCCGCCGCCTCGGTCTGCGCCGCCGCTGAAGCGCCCCGCCGAAGCGCGTCGCGGCGGAGGAGAACGGCTGTCGCTGCGCGCGTTGTGTCGCACGATCAGCACTGCCAGCTGCGCGGTCGGGCCGGGACGCCGGCCACCGCGGCGGTTGCCGGATGCAGCGAGGCCGTCGGCCGGGGGCCGGGGACCGGTGGCCGGTGGCCGGTGGCCGGTGGCCGATAGCGTTCAGGGGTGACCGCCCCCACCATCACCCTCGTCGCCCGGCTCGCTGCCTCCGCCGCCGACGCCCGGCGCGGCGTGGTCCGGCTGCATCCCGAGGTCCTCGACGCGCTCGGCCTGCGATCCTGGGACACCGTTGCGCTGACCGGTTCCCGGGTGACCGCCGCCCTGGTCGTCGCCGCCCCGCCGGACAGCCCGCCCGGCCAGGCCCACCTCGACGACGTGACGCTGTCCAACGCGGGGCTGACGGACGGGGCCGCGGTGGTCGTCGCCCCGGTTGCGGTGGTCCCGGCCCGCCGGGTGGTGCTGGCCGGTTCCCGGCTGACCCAGCCCGCGCTCGCTCCGGAGACCGCGCGTCTCGCACTGCTGGGAAAGGTGCTCACCGCGGGCGACGCCGTCTCGCTGCTGCCGCAGGACATCGCGCCACCACCGGGCGCCGACGTGCCCGGCGCGCGCCGGCGGCTGGCCAACGCCGTCGGGGACGGGTGGACCACCGAGCTGCTCACCGTGGTGAGCTCCGAGCCCGCCGGGGTCGTCGCCGTGCAGCCGTCGACCGTCGTCGGCTGGCAGAACGGCCCGACCACCGGTGAGCCGGCCGGTCCGCTCCCAGCCTCCCGTCCGGCCACCGGCACCAGGACCGTGCCGGCGCGGGACGTGTCGCCCGCGCCGCCGGCGACCGCCGAGCCCGTCCTCGCCGTCGACGAGCTGGTCGGCAACGCCGACGCCGCGCGCCGGCTCGTCGAGTGGCTCGAGCTGACCCATCGCCGCCCGGAGCTGCTGGTCAAGCTGGGCGGCTCACCGCGGCTGGGCGTGCTCGTCGTCGGCCCGGAGGGGGTGGGGAAGGCGACGCTCGTGCGCAGCGCGGCCGCCGCGGTCGGTGCGGGCGTCGTCGAGCTGGCCGCGCCGGCCGCGGCCGCGCTGGAGCCCGCGGCGGCGTCCGCCCGGGTGCAGGAGGTGATCACCGCGGCCCGCTCGGCCGCGCTCGGCGGCCGCCCGACCGTGCTGCTGCTGACCGACGTCGACGCGCTGCTGCCCGCGGACGTTCCGCCGCCCGTGGCGACCCTCGTCCTCGACGCGCTGTGCGAGGCGATCGCCACGCCGGGGTGCGCGCTGGTGGCGACCACGGCCGCGCCGGAGGGCGTGGACCCGCGGCTGCGCGGGCCGGAGCTCGCCGACCGCGAACTCGGCCTCGCGCTCCCCGACGTCCGCACGCGCACCGAGCTGCTGCGCCGGCTGCTCGCGGGGGTGCCGCTGGCCGACGGCGTCGACCTCGCGGCGATCGCCGCGCGGGCCCCCGGGTTCGTCGCCGCCGATCTCGTCGCGGTGCGCCGGGAGGCCGCGGTGCATGCGGCGTTGCGGCACGGCCTCCCGGCGAACCCGCCCGCCGCGGACCTGGCGGACGACGTCGAGCCGCTGCTGGACGCACCCGATTCCCAGCCCCGGATCCACCAGCAGGACCTGCTCGACGCCGTGGCCTCGGTCCGCCCGATCTCGATGTCGTCCTCGGAGACCCTGCAGACCGGCGGCATCACACTGGACCAGGTCGGCGACATGGTCCAGGTCAAACAGGCGCTGACCGAGGCGGTGCTGTGGCCGCTGCAGTACCCCGACTCGTTCGCCCGGCTCGGCGTCGCCGCGCCGCGCGGCGTGCTGATCTACGGTCCACCCGGCTGCGGCAAGACGTTCCTGCTGCGCGCTCTGGCCGGTACCGGGCAGCTCAACGTGCTGTCGGTGAAGGGCGCCGAGCTGCTGGACAAGTACGTCGGGGAGTCCGAGCGGGCGGTCCGGGAGCTGTTCCGCAAGGCGGCCGACGCCGCGCCCGCGCTGGTCTTCCTCGATGAGATCGACGCGCTGGCGCCGCGGCGTGGGCAGTCGAGCGACTCCGGGGTGGCCGATCGGGTGGTGGCCGCGCTGCTCACCGAGCTCGACGGTGCCCAGCCGTTGCGTGACGTCGTCGTGGTCGGCGCCACCAACCGGCCGGAGCTGATCGATCCCGCGCTGCTGCGGCCCGGCCGGCTCGAGCGCCTGGTCTACGTGCCCCCGCCGGACGCGGCGGCGCGCGCCGAGATCCTGCGCGCGGCTGGGCGGAACACGCCGCTGGCCGGGGACGTCGACCTCGACGCGCTCGGTGCCGAACTGGACGGGTACTCGGCCGCGGACTGCGCCGCGGTGCTGCGCGAGGCGGCGCTCACCGCGATGCGGGAGTCGTTGGACGCGGCGGAGGTGACCGCGGCGCACATCGAGGCCGCGCGCAAGGCCGTGCCGCCGTCACTGGACCCACTGCAGCTGGCGGAGCTGGCGGCCTACGCCGACCGGCGGTCCTGACCCCGGACACACGGCGGCCGGCAGGTCCCGCGGCCTGTCGGCCGTCGCGTGCGCCGCACGCGTAGGGGGAGCGGACGTCAGCGGCGCTGGTAGTCGTTCGTGACGATGACAATGACGCCGGGGCTGGCGTCGTCGAGCCCCTCGAAACGGGGCTCGACCCGCAGGCCGAACTGGTTGGCGAGGCTCTGCGCGGCGGCCAGCTCGTTCGTTCCCGGCCGGTAGTACACGGTGCTGGTCGGGATGATCCCGCTCGGGTAGTTGGCCACGGACTCGACGGCCCAGCCCGAGCTGCGGAAGTCGTCGGCCGCGCGGGCGGCGAGGCCGGTGATCGTGCTGTTGTTGTAGACCCGGATAGGGGCGCGCACGACCGGGGCGCCCCCGCCACGGGGGGCCGCGATCCCGCCACCGGACCCGGCGGAGCCCTCGGCCCCGGCGGCCGGCGGCGGTGAGGTGCTCGGCGGGGCGGCGATCCCCGCGGTGGGTGTGGCCGCGAACGACGGCAGCGGCACCTCGCCGGAAGGCGCTGGGGCGGCGGCCGCGGGGGGCTCGGCCGGTGCGGTTGCGGACACCTCGGTGGAGGTGGCCGCCGCGGTGGACGACCCGTCGTCTCCACCGGTGGCGAGAGTGGCGAGCCCGATGACGCCGGCGACGACGCCGACGCCGAGGAGGGCGAAACCGCCGATCCGCAGCGGCGAGGATCCCCCGGGCGAGGCGGGTGCGGTCACGGCAACCTCCGAGAACTCAGCGAGCCGATGGGGGGAGAGCCGGTTCGGGCCCGGTGGGCGGGAGCCCCGAGATTTGTGGGGAGATGCGCACGGTCACCACGGCTCGATACCCAGGCGACGGGCGGCGCGGGTGCGCTGACGGCTGGCCCGCAGCCGGCGCAGCCGCTTGACGAGCAGCGGGTCGGCGGCGAGGGCCTCGGGCTTGTCGACGAGTGCGTTGAGCACCTGGTAGTACCGCGTGGCCGACATGTCGAACAGCTCGCGGATGGCCTGTTCCTTGGCTCCGGCGTACTTCCACCACTGACCCTCGAATGCGAGAATCTCGCGTTCCCGGCGGTCGAGCTCCCGGACCGGGCCGGCGGCGGGGCCGGTGACCCCGCTGGGTTCCGTGGCGGACTCCATCACGCTCCTCGGACTTCGCTGACTCACGATCTGAAATGACACAGGTGTCATTCGCGGCGGCCATTAGACCACGCGAGACCGACACCGACCGGGTAGGGACGCGCCACTCCGAGGCGTGAATCCGCCTCGGATTCCCGGGCACGCAACGTCTCCGGACGGGGCGAGGCTAGCCTCCCGATGTGACAGTTCGACCCATCCGCATCATCGGGGACCCCGTCCTGCACACGCCCGCCCGGCGGGTCGAGGTGTTCGACGACGAGCTCCGCACGCTCGTCGAGGACATGTTCGAGACGATGGCCGCGGCGCACGGTGTCGGGCTCGCGGCCAACCAGGTCGGGGTCGATCTGCGGCTGTTCGTCTACGACTGCCCCGAGGAGACGACCGGCGAGTTCAAGCGCGGTGTCGTGATCAATCCGGTGCTGGAGACCTCGGAACTGCCGCAGACAATGCCCGATCCCGACGAGGACGACGAGGGCTGCCTGTCGGTGCCCGGCGAGCAGTTCCCCACGGGCCGGGCCGACTGGGCGCGGGTGACCGGGGTGGACATCGAGGGGCAGCCGGTGTCGGTGGAGGGCCGCGGCTTCCTGGCCCGCTGCCTGCAGCACGAGACCGACCACCTCGACGGCATCATCTACGTCGACCGGTTGATGGGGCGCCACGACCGCGCCGCGCGCAAGACGCTCAAGCGCAACGGCTGGGGTGTCCCGGGGCTGTCCTGGGACCCGGCGACGCAGCAGGCCGAAGAGGCCTGAGACAGGCGCCCGGTCCAGGGAGCGGGGAACACGGCGTGTGTACCCGTCGTTCGTCCTGTGCAACGGTGTAAGCACAGCGAGGGCGGGCGAGATGGACGAGCTCGATGCGTACTCCCGGACGGTCAGCACGGTCGCCGCGGAACTCACCGGCAGAGTGGCCGCCGTCCGGATGGGCCGGGGCAGCGGATCGGCGGTGGTGTTCAGCGCCGGCGGGGAACTGCTCACCAACGCGCACGTGGTGGGTGATGCCCACCGCGGCCGCGCCGAGTTCGTCGACGGCTCCGAGGTCGCGGTGCGGGTGGCCGGCGTCGATCCGCTCTCGGACCTCGCCCTGCTGCGCGCCGAGCCGGCCGGGGCCCTGCCGGATCCGGTGCGCCTGGGCGACGCCGACGAGCTGGTCGTGGGCCAGCTGCTGGTCGCGGTCGGCAACCCGCTGGGGCTGGCCGGTTCGGTGACCGCGGGCGTGGTCAGCGCGCTCGGGCGCTCGCTGCCGACCCGCAGCGGGCGCGCCGGCCGGGTGGTGGAGGACGTCATCCAGACCGACGCCGCACTCAACCCCGGCAACTCCGGTGGTGCGCTGGCCGACGCCCGAGCCCGTCTCGTCGGGATCAACACCGCGGTGGCCGGCGTCGGGCTCGGGCTGGCCGTCCCGGTCAACGCGACCACGCTGCGGATCCTCGACGCGCTGCGGGCCCACGGCCGGGTCCGGCGGGCCTACCTCGGGGTCGTCGGCACCCCGGCGCCGGTGCCCGCGACGGTGGCCGACCGGTACGGCAGGCGCAGCGGGTTGCGGCTCGTCGAGGTGATCGCGGGCAGCCCGGCGGCCCGGGCCGGATTGCGGCCCGGCGATCTCGTGCTCGACGTCGGGCGGCACCCGGTGCAGGACGCGCAGGGCATCCAGCGCCAGCTGTTCGGCGACGCGATCGGGGAGCCGCTGCCGGTGACGGTGCTGCGCAACGGGGCGATGGTCGACGTCATCGCGGTGCCGTCCGAGCTGGGCTGACGCCTCAGCGCACCTGCCCGTTCTCCCACGCCCACGCCGCGACCTCGACCCGGTTGCGGGCGGCCAGCTTGGTGTGCACGTTGGCCAGGTGCGTCTTGACCGTCGACAGCGACACGAACAGCTCGGCGGCGATCTCGGCGTTGGTGCGCCCGCGGGCGACCGCCCGCACCACGTCCAGCTCCCGGGGCGACAGCGGGTCGGAGGGTGTCGCCGCCTGCCGGGCCGGCTGCGCCAGGTGCTCGAGCAGCCGCACGGTGACCGACGGCGAGACCAGCGCGTCCCCGGCGGCCGCGGCCCGTACCGCCTCCACGAGCAGCCGCGGCCCGGCGTCCTTGAGCAGGAAGCCGCAGGCACCGGCGCGCAGCGCGCCGTAGACGTACTCGTCGAGGTCGAAGGTGGTGACCACGACGATCCGCGGTGGCTGCGGGTCGGTGCCGAGCTGCCGGGTCGCCTCCAGCCCGTCCAGCTCGGGCATCCGGATGTCCATCAGCACCACGTCCGGGCGGAGCTCCCGGGCCAGCCGTACCGCGTCGACCCCGGTCCCGGCCTCGCCGACGACCTCGAAGCCCTCGGCGGACAGGATCAGCCGGAACCCGGTACGCACCATCTCCTGGTCGTCGGCGAGCAGCACCCGGGTCGTCACGCGCGCGCCCCGAGGGGCAGTCGCGCGGCGACGGTCCAGACGCCGGGGCCCGTCGGCCCTGCGGTCAGCGTGCCGTCCAGCGCCGCGACCCGCTCGGCCATCCCGGCGAGCCCGAACCCACCGGCGCCGCCCAGCGGGGTGCTCGGCGGCCCGGAGCGCACACCGTCGTTGCGTACCGACACCAGCAGGGCCCCCTCGCGGATCCGGATCTCGACCTCCACCGCCGTGGCCTCGGTCGCGTGCCGGCGGACGTTGGTGAGAGCTTCCTGCACGACCCGGTAGCCGGTCGCGGCGACCCCCGCGGGCAGCAGGGTGTGTGCGAACCCAGGGTCGGTGCGCAGCCGCACCAGCGACCTCTCCGGGTCGAACCGCTCGACGAGCGCCGGGATCGCGTTCAGGTCGGCGCCCGGGGTCCGGGCCCCCTCGGACGTGTCGGTGCCCTCCTGCCCGCGCAGCACCCCGACCATCCGGCGCATCGCGGCGAGCGCGTCCGTCCCCGCGTGCTCGATCGCCGCCAGCGCGCGGTCGACCTCGTCCGGCGAGCGCCGGGCCACCACGCCCGCGGCCTGGGCGGCGACGACGATGCCCGTCACGTGGTGGGCGACGACGTCGTGGAGTTCGCGGGCCAGCTCCATCCGCTCGGCGGTGCGCGCGTCGGCGAGCTGGGTGCGCCGCCGGGTGTCGGCCTCGCGGATCGTCAGCCCGATCGCGAGTGCCCCGCCCCAGCCCAGCGCGGACATCGGCATCAGCCCGCTGTCGCCGGAGGAGACGTCACCACGCAGATAGGCCGAGCCGACGATGGCGGCGGCGGAGGCGAAGGCGATGGCGATCGCCGTCCGCTGCGACGCCGGGCGCAGTGCCGTGATCATCATGATCGCGAGGGCGAGCTGCTCGGTGAGCGACATGGCCGGCAGGCCCATGAACGCGGAGGCCGCGGTCATCGCGATCGACGACCCGAAGACGACGGCGGCCAGCCGCAGCGGATCGACCCCGCGCCGGTGCCGCAGCAGCACGAGCGCGGCGACGGTCGCACCCGCCAGGGGTGTCAGCACCCCGAGGACCGGGCCGGACAAAGTCATCGCGGTGTCGAAGAACAGCCAGAACCCGTACGCGAGCAGCTCGGCGACGAGCCCCAGACGCCGCGACAGGCCAGAGATCCGCTGGGGCTGGGGGAGCACGGCCGCAGCCTAGATCCGCGGATCCGCGGTCCGCCCTCGGCCGAAAGTACGAGTGCGCGCCGAGCGGATCGATCCTTCGCCCGAAGCGGTCGCACGCCGCCCACGGAGATCGTCATCGTCATGACGAACATGGTCGGAACGGCGCTCGGCACCGGCGCCTGGATCGTCGGGGTGCTGCTGCTCGTCGTGATGGCGGCGCTGCCGTGGCTGGAGCTGCTCACGCGGAGCAACGAGAACCTGCGCGGTCACCGGGCGCACTCGGGGGGTGCCCGGTGACCGCGCTGCCCATCTCGCCCATGCCGGCGGCTCCCGGGACGCCGACCGGACCGCAGCTCGACGAGCCGCCGGTCCTGCACGGGCGCGGGGTGACCAAGCGCTTCGGTGCGACGACCGTGCTGGCCGACGCCGGGCTGGCCGTGCACCGCGGTGAGGCGGTGGCCGTGACGGGGCCGTCCGGGTCCGGCAAGTCGACGCTGCTGCACTGCCTGGCGGGGATCCTGGCCCCGGACGAGGGCGAGATCCGGCTGGCGGGCGAGCGCATCGACGGGTGGTCCGAGGCACGCCGCACGGAGCTGCGCCGCGAGCGGCTGGGCTTCGTGTTCCAGTTCGGCCAGTTGCTGCCGGAGCTCCCGGCGATCGAGAACGTCGCGCTGCCGCTGCTGCTCGGCGGCGTGTCGCGGCGCGACGCGGTGGACCGGGCCGCGCAGTGGTTCACCCCCCTCGGTCTGACCGGGCTGGAGCAGCGCAGGCCGGGTCAGCTCTCCGGCGGGCAGGAGCAGCGGGTGGCGATCGCCCGGGCGCTCGTCACCGGTCCCGACGTCGTGTTCGCCGACGAGCCGACCGGCGCGTTGGACTCCGAGACCGGCCGGCAGACCATCGAGTTGCTCACCGGGCTGGTCGCGCGTACCCGCACCGGGCTGGTCGTCGTCACCCACGACGCCGAGGTGGCGGCCCGCTGCCACCGCACCGTCGTCATCCGCGACGGCCGTATCGCCGCCGAGGTCCCGGCGTGATCGCGCTGAGCCTGCGGCTGCTCCGCCTCGGCGGCCGCCGCGCCTGGTCGGCCGCCGGGCTGGTCGGCGCGGGCGTCGCGGTGGCCACGACGCTGCTCGCCATCGCGCTCGGCGCGCTGCACGGGCTCGACGCCCGCGAGGACCGCACCGCGTGGCGAACCCCGGCCGCGGCGGCGGCCGGCACCGAGCCGATCGCGCTGCTGCGGGCCCGCACCGACCACGTCGCCGGTCGCACGATCTCCCAGATCGACCTCGTCGACCCGGACCCGGCCGCCGCGCCGCCGCCGGGGCTGCCGCGGATGCCGTTGGTCGGGGAGCTGTGGGTCTCACCCGCGCTGGCCGAGCTGCTGCGCACCCTGCCCGTCGACCAGCTCGCCGACCGCTACCCGGCGCGTGGGCCCACGGGCGTCATCGGCGACGCCGCGCTGATCCGCCCCGACGAGCTGGTCGCCGTGGTCGGCCGTCCCGCGGGCGACCCGGTGCTCACCGCGGCGGGGAGCTCGCAGGTCGTGCCGGTCGCGGGCTTCGACCGCCCGAGCACCGGTGCCGACACGGCCGAGGTCTACCGGCAGCTCACCTACATCGCGGTGGTGCTCATGGTGTTCCCGGTCGCGAGCCTGCTCGGCGCGTCGGCCCGGCTGACCGCCGCGCGACGGGTCGAGCGGCTGGCCACGCTGCGGCTGCTCGGCGCGTCGACCCGGCAGATCACGGTGGCCGCGGTCACCGAGGTGACGGCGGTGGCGACCGCCGCGGCCGTCGTCGGGGTCGCGGCGCAGTGGCTGCTTGCCCCCGCGCTCGCCCACATCTCGATCGCCGGCGGCGGCTGGTTCGCCGCCGACCTGCGCCCGTCCCCGCTCGTGTCGCTCGGGATCGTCGCCGGGGTGGCGCTGATGGCCACCGGCGCGGCGATCGACGGGCTGCGCCAGGTCGTCGTCAGCCCGCTCGGGGTGGCGCGGCGGCAGCGGCCGCAGGGTGCACGGCTCGTCCGGTGGCTCGGGCTCGTCGGCGGCGTCGTGGTCTTCGGGATCGCCAACAGAGCGAGCCAGGACGCCTCGTCGGCGGTCGCCGGGCCGGTCTTCGGCATCGGCATCCTGGCGCTGTTCGGTGCGCTCTCGTTGATCGGGCCGCTGATCGTCCGGCTGCTGGGGCGGTCGATGGCCGGCCGGGCCCGTTCGGTGCCGGCGCTGCTCGCCGGGCGCCGGCTGCTCGACGACCCGAAGGGCGCGTTCCGTCCGCTGGCCGGGCTGACCCTGGCCGTGTTCGTCGCAGGGTTCTTGGCCCCGCTCACCACCGCCATCGCGGGCCAGGTGGGCGTCGACGACGGGGTGCTGCAGGTCCGGGCCCCCGCTGCGCAGGCCGAATCGGTGGCCGCGGCGGCGTCCGATCGGCTGAGGGCGCTGGGGATCCCCGCGCGGGTCGGGCCGGTCACCGAGCTCGGCAGCGACACCGCCGAGTTGCCGGTGCTGCCCGCCCATGCGGGCGACCGGGACCGGGCGCGCACCGCACTGGCCGCGCTCGTCCCGGGCTCGTTCGTGTACACCGCCGCCGAGGCGGACACCGAGGGCACGGTGCTGTTCGAGGACCTGGGCCGCGGCACGCTCGTCGTGCTCGTCGCGACGTTCCTCGTCGCCGCTACCGCGACCGGCACCGCCGCGGCCGCCCGGGTGCTCGACCAGCGCCGGGCGCTGCGGCTGCTGCGGCTGGCCGGGACCCCGCTGCGGGTGCTCGACAAGGCGCGCCGGGCCGAGACGGTGCTCCCGCTGTGCGTGCTCGTCGGCGTCGCACTCGCGCTCGGCCTGCTGTGCGCGTCGCCGTTCACATCGGCCGTGAACGTGTTCTCGCCGTCCGGGCTCGCGGTGCTCGGCGGGGTGCTGGCGGCCGGCGTGGCCCTGGTGGTCGCCGCGTCCGCCGCCAGCCGCCCGCTGCTGCGCTCGGTGACCACCGGTCCCGGCCGTGAGGACTGACCCCCCGATCGCTCCCCGGAGCAAGGAGAAGGACAGATGACCAGCACGATCCCGGGACCCCACGCCGCCCCGGCCGCCACGACGGTGGACCTGGTGAAGGTCTACGGCCGGGGCGACGCCGCGGTCCGCGCGCTGGACGGCGTGAGCCTGCAGATCCCGGCCGCCCGGTTCACCGCCATCATGGGGCCGTCCGGCTCCGGCAAGTCGACGCTGATGCACTGCCTCGCCGGGTTGGACACCGCCACGTCGGGCCGGGTCCTACTGGGCGGCACGGACCTCGGCGGGCTGAGCGACGCCCGCCTGACGGCGCTGCGCCGCGACCGCATCGGCTTCGTGTTCCAGTCCTTCAACCTGCTGCCGCAGCTGACGGCCGAGCAGAACATCGACCTGCCGGCCCGGCTGGCCGGCCGCCGCCTGGACCCGGCGTGGCGGGCCGAGCTGATCGGGCTGCTCGGGCTCGGCGCCCGGTTGCGGCACCGCCCCGCGGAGCTGTCCGGCGGCCAGCAGCAGCGGGTCGCGGTGGCCCGGGCGCTGCTCGGGCGACCCGAGGTGGTGTTCGCCGACGAGCCGACCGGCAACCTCGACAGCGCGAGCGGGCACGAACTGCTCGGGCTGCTGCAGGCGTCCGTGCGCGAGCTGGGCCGCACGGTCGTGATGGTGACCCACGATCCGGTCGCCGCGTCGTTCGCCGACGAGGTCGTGCTGCTGCGTGACGGCCGCCTGGCCGGCACCTTGGCCGACCCGCGGCCCGAGTCGGTGCTGGCCGCGCTGGCCGGGGTGGGCGCGTGATCCCGCCCGCCGCGGCCGCTCTGCTCGCCGAGACCCGCCGCCGGCCCGGCCGGTTGCTGCTCACCGGGCTCGCGGTCACCGTCGCGATCGTCTTCGCCGCCGGCACGCTGCTGCTCGCCGACACCCTGCGCGCCCACCTGACCGCCGGCAGCGTGCAGACCCCGGCAGCGGTCGCGACCGTGGTCGGCGGGCCCGTCGAACCCGAGGTGCTCAAGCAGGTGTCCGCTGTGGACGGTGCTGGCACCACGCTCGGGGTGTGGAACTCCTTCCTCACGGTCCGTGGCCCGGGCGCAGCGGGGAGCTGGCGCGTGTCCTCGGACCCCTTCGCCGGTGAGCTGAGCCGGGTGCCGGGTGCCCTGGAGGGCCGGCTGCCGGTCGCTGACGGCGAGGCCGCGATCGGCGCGTCGACGGCCGAGCGCACCGGGCTGCGCCCGGGCGCCCGGCTGACCGTGGCCGGCGACGACGGTGCGGCGGCCCGGGCGGTCACCCTCACCGTGACCGGCATCGCCGAGATCGGGGACAGCGGGCTGAACACCCTCGTCGCGACGCCGGGCACCGTCGCGGCGCTGGGTGGCCGGCTGATGCAGATCGACGTGACCGCGGTGCCCGGCACCGACGCCACGGTGCTGGCCGACCGGATGCGCGCGAGCCTCGACGGGGTGAGCGTGCGCACCGGGGACGAGCAGCGCACCGCGGAGGCCGATGACGCCTCGGAGACCGTGACGGCGGTGCTCGGCGGGGTGTCGGTGTTCGCGGGTCTCGCGCTCGTGGCCGCGGCCGTGGTGGTGGCGTCGACGTTCCGGATCGTGCTCACCCAGCGGCGCACCCAGCTCGCCCTGCTGCGCTGTGTCGGCGCCCGGCGCCGCGGGTTGATCGGTGCCGTGCTGGCCGAGGCGGCGCTGTCCGGTCTGGTCGCCGGGGTGCTCGGGGCCGGCACGGCCGTGCTCGCCGGCTACGGGCTGCTCGCGGTGCTGCGCGCCCGCGGCGTGGCGAACGTGCCCGACCTGGTCGTCGCCTGGCCCGGGCTGGCGGGTTGCGTGTTGCTAGCGGTGGTCGCGACCGTGCTCGCCGCGGTGGGCCCGGCGGTCGCGGCGAGCCGGATCCCGCCGGTGGCCGCGCTCGGCGCCGCCGCCACCACCGATGCCGGGGCCCCGCGGCGGGCGCGGCGGTTCGTGTTCGCCGGCGTGCTCGCGCTGGCCGCGGCCGGGCTCGCGATCCTCGCGGTGACCGGTGTCCTCTCGGCCGGGTCCGGGCTCCCGATCGTGGTGCTGGCCGTTTCCGGGATGCTCGGGTTCGCCGCCCTCGTGGTCGTCGGCCCGGTGCTCATCGGCGGGCTGGCCGCGACGCTGGGCCGGGCGATCGCGGCGGTCGGCCGGGCACCGGGCCGGCTGGCGGTCGCCAACGCGGGCCAGGTTCCGCGGCGGACCGCGGCGACGATCTCGGTGCTGACCCTCGGCGTCGGACTCACCTCGGCGCTGCTCGTCGCGATCGCGTCGGTACAGCTCGGCGCCGAGGAGCAGATCGCCGCGGACTTCCCCAGCGAGGTCGTCGTCGTACCCTCCGAGCCGGCCGACCTGGCGGCCCTCGCCGAGCGGCTGTCGGCCGCGCCGGAGCTCGCGGTCCGGGAGGGTGACGGGCAGCTGCTCGTCGACCCCGCCCCCGGGGCCGACGGCACGACCGCCCGGGCCGCTGTCGACGCGACGATCGGCGCCGGCCCCGGCGTGCTCGTGACCTACGCGGCCGACATGCGTACCGAGCTCGAGTCCACGGTCGCGACCACACGGGCCGTCGGGCTCGGGCTGGTCGGGATGACCGTGATCGTCGCCGTCGTCGGGGTGGGCGTCACCCTGATGCTCTCGATCACCGAGCGCACCCGGGAGACCGGGCTGCTGCGCGCGGTGGGGCTGACCCGGCGCGGGGTCCGGGCGATGGTGGCCTGGGAGGCGGTGCTGGCCGGGTCGGCGGCGGCGGTGCTCGGCGCGGTGATCGGCGCCGGCTACGGGCTGCTCGGGGTCCGGGCGCTCGACGTCGGCTTCGACCCCTGGTCGATCCCGGTGCCGACGCTGACCGGGCTGGTCGTGGGGATCGTTGCGGTGGCCGTGCTGGCCGCCGTCGTCCCGGCGCTGCGCGCCGGCCGCGTGCCGCCGATCCGGGCCCTGCAGAACACCTGACGGTCGTGGGCGGATGACGCCGTTCCAACGGCGTCATCCGCCCACAGGCACATCAGGCGGCGGGTTCGAGGACGAAGACCGGGATCTCCCGGTCGGTCTTGCGCTGGTAGTCGGCGTAGTCGGGGTAGGCGGCGACGGCGCGCTCCCACCACGCGGCCTTCTCCTCGCCGGTGACCTCGCGGGCGACGTAGTCACCCTTCTCCGTGCCGTCCTGCAACTCGACCAGCGGCTCGGCCTTGACGTTGTGGTACCAGACCGGGTGCTTCGGGGCGCCGCCCAGCGACGCCACGGCGGCGTAGGCGCCGTCGTGCTCGACGCGCATCAGCGGCGACTTGCGCAGCCTCCCGGACCTGGCACCCTTCGTCGTCAGCACGACCACGGGCATCCCGCGCAGCGTCGTGCCCTTCGTGCCGCCGGAGCTCTCGTACTCCTCGACCTGGTCCCGCACCCACTTCTCGGGGCTGGGCTCGTACTCACCGTGCACAGGCATGATCACATCCAACACCGGCCGCGGGCCGGCCGCAGCTCACCCGCTCACGTGGGTGAGGTCGCCAGCGCCCCTGCCATGCCGAGCAGGACCCCGCCTGTCGCCCGGTCGAGGTTGCGGCGGGCCCCTACCGTCAGGGCCGCCGACCGCACGGCGGCGCAGAATCCGATGTAGACGGTCCCGGCGAGGAACTCGGCCAGCAGGTAGACCAGGCCCAGTACGGCCACCTGCCAGGCGACCGGCCCCCGCCCGGGGTCGACGAACTGGGGCATGAAGACGGTGAAGATGAGCATCGCCTTGGGGTTGGTGATCGCGACGAGGAACTCCTTGCGCAGCACCGCGGCCAGCGGGGCGCCGGGCGGCACCGCTGCGCCGTCCGGCCCGGCGGCGGCCTCGGGCAGGCCGGCCGGGCCGCGCCGAAACGTCCGGTACAGGATCAGCCCGCCCAGCCACGCCAGGTACGCCACGCCGATCCACTTGATGACCGCCAGCGCGTACCCCGACGCGGCCAGCACCTGCGCCAGCCCGGCCGCGACCGCCGCGACCATCAGCGCGAACGCGAGCAACCGGCCGAGCAGCCCGAGCAGCGACGGGCCCACGCCGTGGGCCATCCCGTGATGCAGACCGACGAGGTTGTTCGCTCCGGGGGTGAGCGCGAGCAGCACGGCCGCGCCGAAAAACACCACCAGCCATCCCATGACACTCCCCGCCCGTGATCGTCACGCTGCTCCGGCCCGTGTCGGATCGGCCGGTGGTGCCCATCCGATCACGGACCGGCACGCGGCGGTGACGGCCGAGCGGGCGGTGGCCGGGCTCGACGGACCCACGAGCCTCGGGCGCGGCCGGGAAAACCGGTTCGGGGATGACCGGTACGCCGCCTACCCTCGCGGTATGCGCCTTCCCGGCTTCGGTTGACCGGGTCACCCGGCTGACGCCCGCCGGCTCGCCCGGCGCAGCGTCGGCTGGTCGCTGCTCGCGGACGCGATTCCGCTGTACCCGCTGTACGTGCTGCTCTTCGTCGACACGGGCCTGTCCGGCTCCGAGATCTCCGCGCTGTTCGCGGTCTGGTCGGTGGTGGGCATCGTCGCCGAGGTGCCGTCCGGCGTGGTGGCCGACTGCTGGTCCCGGCGTGGGGTGCTCGTGGCCGCCGGGGCGCTGCAGGCCGGTGCCCACGCGTTGTGGACGGTCGCGCCGGGATTCCCGGGGTTCGCGGCCGGCTTCGTGGTGTGGGGCATCGGCGGTGCGCTGGTCTCGGGCGCGTTCCAGGCACTGGTCTACGACGGGTTGGCCGCGGCCGGCGCGGCGTCGCACTACGCCCGGGTGATCGGCCGGGTGGAGGCGGCCGGGCTGCTGGCGCAGATCCCGGCGGCGGTTGCGGCCACGGTGCTGTTCCGGGCCGGGGGATACCCGCTGGTCGGGTGGGTCAGCGTGGCCTGCTGCCTCGGGGCCGCGGCGCTCGCGAGCCGGCTGCCCGAGCCCGGCCGCGAGCGGGTGGACGAGGTCGCCCCCGGCGACTCCACGGTCCGGCCGCCCACCCTGCGCGCCGGGCTCGCCGAGGTGGCCGCGCAACCGGGCCTCCGCAGCGCGGTGCTGGCGGTGGCCGTGCTGGCCGGGTTCGACGCGCTGGAGGAGTACGTGCCCCTGCTCGTCGCCGACGCGGGGGTACCGACCGACCTGGTCCCCGTCGTCGCGCTCGGGCTGCCGCCGGCGGGCGCCGCGGGTGCGGCGCTCGCGAGCTCCGGCGCGCGGCTGCCCGCGGCCGGCCTGGCGCTCGTCCTCGGCGTCGCGTCGGCGGCGCTGGCCGCATCGGCGATCGTCGCGCACCCGGCCGGGTTGCTCGGCCTCGCCGTGTTCTACGGGCTGTACCGGATGGTGCTGGTCGTCGCCGACGTCCGGCTGCAGGACCGGATCACCGGGACGGCCCGGGCGACCGTGACGTCGGTGGCGTCGCTGGGCGGCGAGCTGGCGGCCGTCGGGGTGTTCGCGGTGTGGGCGGTCGGCGGGGTCACCGCGGTCGGCGGGGTCGTGCTTCTGGTGGCGGGTGCATTGCCCTGGCTGCTCCGCGTGCGTGCCGCCGCGTAGCGCACCCTCGACCCGGGCGCCCGGGAGCTGGCACCATCGACCGCCCTGAGATCGGTTCGCCGGAACGCGTCGCCGGGCGGTGCAGCGTGCAGCAGCAGGAACGGGCCGAGCGGGCCGCGCAGGGCGCGCGGCACGCCGAGCGGCTGGCTGCCGCCGACGTGGTCGCGGTGGCGCTGACATGGGTGGACAACGGCGGGATCACCCGCGTCAAGGCCGTGCCGACGGCGGCCCTGCCGCGGGCTGCGGCCTGGGGCGTGGGGGCCACGCCGGTGTTCGACTTCTTCCTGCCCGACGACTCGATCACCGGTGGGCGCTTCTCGGCCGGCCCGACCGGGGACCTGCGGCTGCTGCCCGACCTCGACCGGCTGGTGGTGCTGGCCGCCCAGCCGGGCTGGGCGTGGGCGCCGGTGGACCGATGGACCCAGGAGGGCGGACCGCACCCGCAGTGCAGCCGGGCCGTCGCCGCCCGGCTCACCGAGCGGCTGGCCGCGGCGGGGCTCACGGCCCGGATGGCGTTCGAGGTCGAGTGGGTGCTCGCTGCGGCCGGCGGGTCCGGGCCCGGCTTCGTGCCGGCGATGAGCGGGCCGGCCTACGGCATGACGCGGCTCGTCGAGCGGTCCGACTACGCCGCCGACCTGCTGCGCGCGCTGGCCGCCCAGGGGGTGGCCGTCGTGCAGTTCCACCCCGAGTACGCCCCCGGCCAGTTGGAGGTCTCGGTCGTACCCGAGTCGCCGGTCGCGGCGGCCGACACCGCCGTGCTGGTGCGGACCACGATCCGGGCGGTGGCCCAGCGGCACGGGCTGCGGGTGTCGTTCGCGCCGACCGTCGTCGCCGGCGAGGTCGGTAACGGCGGGCACGTGCACCTGTCGATCCACCGCGCCGGGCGCAACCTGTGCGGCGGCGGCGACGGACCCTGTGGACTCACCAAGGAGGGCGAGGGCTTCACCGCCGGGCTCCTGGACCGGCTGCCCGCGCTGCTCGCCGTCGCCGCGCCGAGCGTGGCCAGCTACCTGCGGCTGGTGCCCTCGCACTGGGCCGGGGTCTACGCGTGCTGGGGGCCGGAGAACCGGGAGGCCGCGGTGCGCCTGGTGACCGGTTCGGTCGGCGAGCAGGCCGACGCGGCGAACGTCGAGGTGAAGTGCATGGACCAGAGCGCGAACCCGTACCTGGTGGTGGCCGGGCTGCTCGCCTGCGGAGTCGCCGGCATCGAGCAGGGTGCGCGGCTGCCCGAACCGGTGTACGCCGATCCGGCGCGCTGGTCGGCCGGCGAGCGGTCCGCCCGCGGCGTGGTCCGGCTGCCGCAGCGCCTGGAGGACGCGGTGGCCGCGTTCCGCCGCGAGCCGGTACTGGCGAGGGCCTTCGGCCCGGAGCTGGCGGACACCATCGTCGCGGTCCGCGACGCGGAGATCGCGCGATTCGCCGGGGTGGCGCCCGACGACGTCGTCGCCGCGTCCCGATGGACCCACTGACCGTGGTGGTGGACCGGTTCGAGTCACCGGCGCTGATCGACCACCACTGCCACAGCGTGCTGGCCGGGCCGGCGGACGCGGCCACCTTCGGCGCCCTGCTCACCGAGGGCGCGGCGCCGCCGTCGTGGGCGGACCCGTTCGACTCCGCGCTCGGGCTCTCGGTGCGGCGGTGGTGCGCACCGGTGCTCGACCTCCCGCCGCACGCGCCGGCGCCGGACTACCTCGCCCGGCGGGCCGAGCTCGGCCCGGCCGAGGTGACGCGGCGGCTGCTGGCGGCGTCCGGGGCCGCCGCGTTGCTCGTCGACACCGGTTTCCGTTCGGCCGAGCTGCTCGGACTCGCCGAGCTGAGCGCGGCGGCCGGGGTACCGGCGTTCGAGGTGCTGCGGCTGGAGACGGTGGCCGAGCAGGTCGCCGAGGGTGGCGTGGGGCCCGCGCAGTACCCCGACTCGGTGGCCGCGGCGGTCGCTGCGCGGGCGAGGACCGCGGTCGCGTGCAAGTCGGTGCTGGCCTACCGCCGCGGCTTCGACGTCGAGCCGGCCCGGCCGACGGACGCCGAGGTCCGCGCGGCCGCGGGGCGCTGGTTGCGGAACCGGACCGGCCGGCTGGACGACCCGGTGCTGCTGCGCCACGTCCTGTGGTGCGGGGTGGACACCGGCCGGCCGCTGCAACTGCACACCGGCTTCGGCGATCCCGACGAGGACCTGCACCGGGCGAACCCGATCCTGCTCACCGGGTTCTGCCGGGCCACCGCCGCGACCGGTGGCGCGGTGATGCTGCTGCACTGCTACCCCTACCACCGGGAAGCGGCGTGGCTCGCGCACGTGTTCGGCCACGTCCACATCGACGTGGGCCTGGCCGCCACCCACGTCGGCCCGCGGGCCTCCGCGCTGCTCGCCGAGGTGCTGGAGATCGCCCCGTTCGGCAAGGTGCTCTACTCCTCCGACGCGTTCGGGTTGGCCGAGCTCTACCACCTCGCGGCGCTGCGGTTCCGCCGCGCGCTCCACGACGTGCTCGACGGCTGGCGGCGCGCCGGGGAGGCCGCCGAACCCGACGTCCACCGCATCGCCGCGATGATCGCCGGGGACAACGCGCGCCGGGTCTATGGTCCGGGCCCGGCTTGAGCGCGATCGGCGCACACGCCCTGGCGTCGGTCCGGTGCGCCGGGTTACGGTCGGCGGGCAGGACAGATCTGCAGCAGATCTGCAGCACACATCTGAACACGCGCGGGAGCTCGTAAGTCAGCGGGCTGAGAGGGCGGCTGGTGCCGCCGACCGCAGAACCTGTCCGGGTAATGCCGGCGTAGGGAGGAAGTCCGATGACGGCAGTGTCGTCCTTGCATGACCGTTCCGTCCGTCCCACCGTCACCACCGGTCCCATCCAGGGCTCGCACAAGGCCTATCTCGACGGCCCGGACGGCATCCGCGTCCCGGTCCGCCGGGTCGAGCTGACCAACGGGGAGCACTTCGACGTCTACGACACCTCGGGCCCGTACACCGACTCCTCCGCGCACATCGACGTCCGCGCGGGCCTGCCGGAGCTGCGCGCACCCTGGATCGCCGCGCGCGAGCCGATCGGCGGCGCGGTCACCCAGGTCGCGTACGCCAAGGCGGGGATCGTCACCCCGGAGATGCGGTTCATCGCGATCCGGGAGGGCGTCGACGTCGAGCTCGTGCGCCACGAGGTCGCGATCGGCCGGGCGGTGATCCCGGCCAACCGCAGGCACCCGGAGTCCGAGCCGATGATCATCGGCAAGAAGTTCCTGGTGAAGATCAACGCCAACATCGGCAACTCCGCGGTGACCTCCTCGATCGAGGAGGAGGTGGACAAGATGGTGTGGGCCACCCGCTGGGGCGCCGACAACGTCATGGACCTGTCCACCGGCAAGGACATCCACGAGACCCGCGAGTGGATCATCCGGAACTCGCCGGTCCCGGTCGGCACGGTGCCGATCTACCAGGCCCTGGAGAAGGTCGACGGCGACCCGGCGAAGCTGTCCTGGGAGATCTACCGCGACACCGTGATCGAGCAGTGCGAGCAGGGCGTCGACTACATGACCGTGCACGCCGGCGTGCTGCTGCGCTTCGTGCCGCTGACTGCCAAGCGGGTCACCGGGATCGTCTCGCGCGGCGGGTCGATCATGGCCGCATGGTGCCTCGCGCACCACCGGGAGTCGTTCCTGTACACGCACTTCGCCGAGCTGTGCGACATCCTGCGCACCTACGACGTCACGTTCTCCCTCGGTGACGGCCTGCGCCCGGGCTCCATCGCCGACGCCAACGACGACGCCCAGCTCGCCGAGCTGCGCACGCTCGGCGAGCTGACCGAGATCGCCCGGGCCCGCGATGTGCAGGTGATGATCGAGGGGCCCGGCCACATCCCGATGCACAAGATCGCGGAGAACGTCCGGCTGGAGGAGGAGTGGTGCGGCGAGGCGCCGTTCTACACCCTCGGCCCGCTCGCCACCGACATCGCGCCCGGCTACGACCACATCACCAGCGCGATCGGCGCGGCGACGATCGCGAAGCACGGCACCGCGATGCTCTGCTACGTCACGCCCAAGGAGCACCTGGGCCTGCCCAACCGGGACGACGTGAAGACCGGCGTGATCACCTACAAGATCGCCGCGCACGCCGCCGACCTGGCCAAGGAGCACCCGCGGGCGCAGGCCCGCGACGACGCGCTGAGCCAGGCCCGCTTCGAGTTCCGCTGGGCCGACCAGTTCCGGCTGTCGCTGGACCCGGACACCGCGCAGTCCTTCCACGACGAGACACTGCCCGCGGAGCCGGCGAAGACCGCACACTTCTGCTCGATGTGCGGGCCGAAGTTCTGCTCCATGAAGATCACCCAGGACGTCCGGGACTACGCCGAGGCGCACGGGCTGACGAGCGTCGAGGCGATCGAGGCGGGGATGGACGAGAAGGCGCAGGAGTTCACGGCTGCGGGCGGCCAGATCTACACCGACGAGGGCGGTCGGGTCTACCTACCGGTGGTGAACGAATGACCGCCGAGCGGCCGATCGGGGTCACGCCGCCGCGCGTGATGACGATCGCCGGCACCGACTCCGGCGGTGGCGCCGGCATCGCGGCCGACCTGCGCACGTTCGCCGCGTGCGGCGTGCACGGCTGTCTGGCGGTGTGCGCGGTGACGGTGCAGAACTCCGTCGGCGTCACCGGGGTGCACACGATCCCCCCGGAGACGGTCGCGGCGCAGATCGCGAGCGTCGCCGGCGACATCGGGCTGGACGCGGTGAAGACCGGGATGCTGGCCGGGGCCGAGATCATCGAGGCGGTCGCCGCGGCGTGCGACGAGAACGGGATCGGTGCCGCGCACCGGACCCCGCTGGTCATCGACCCGGTCGCCGCGTCGATGCACGGCGACCAGTTGCTGGCCGACTCCGCGCTCGACGCGTTCCGCACGCTGCTCTTCCCGCGGGCCACGGTGATCACACCGAACCTCGACGAGGTGCGGCTGCTGGTCGGCATCGACGTGCACGACCGGGCCGCGCAGTACGAGGCGGCGAAGGTGCTGCACGGCCTGGGTCCGCGCCACGTGCTGGTCAAGGGCGGGCACCTGCGCGAGGACACGGACTGCTGCGTCGACCTGTTCTACGACGGGCACTCGTTCACCGAGCTGCCCGGGCCGCGGTTCGACACCGGCAACACCCACGGCGGTGGGGACAGCATGGCGGCGGCGATCGCGTCGGGCCTGGCCCGGGGTATGACGGCGGCCGAGGCCGTCGCGTTCGGCAAGCGCTACATCGTCGAGGCGGTCCGCCACTCCTACCCGCTCGGCGCCGGGCACGGCCCGGTGTCGCCGCTGTGGGCGCTGCGCGCGTGGTGGGCCGAGGAGCCCGGCACCTGACGAGGCGGCCAGGTGGGCTCCCCTTGGGGGCTCACCTGGTGTAGGGACCTCCGGCTGTCAGGTAAGCCTTGGCTGATATGCAGGTCAGGACATTGCTCACTGGCGCACCAACTCGTGTGGAGATATACGCTCAGCCGTGATGAGCATCATGGGCACGCGCGTGGTCCGTGTTGAGGATCCGGTGTTCCTCACACGGGGCGCGACCTACACCGACGACCTGACCGACGAGCGGCTGACCGGTGCACTGCACCTCACGTTGGTCCGCTCCCCACTGGCACACGCACGGATCACCGCCATCGACGTCGAGGGTGCCCGTGAAGCGCCCGGCGTCGTCGCGGTGTTCACCGGCGCCGATCTCGACCTCGAGCCGGCGCTGCTGTTCCCGGCGGCCAACAAGGCCATGGTCCGCCCCTGGCTGGCCACCGACGTGGTCCGCTTCGTCGGGGAGCCGGTCGCCGCCGTGCTCACCGAGGAGCGCTACCAGGGCCAGGACGCCGCCGACCTCGTCGCGGTCGACTACGACCCGCTGCCGGCGGTGATCGACCTGAAGGCCGCGGCTTCCGACGAGGTGCTGCTGTTCCCCGAGGCCGGCACCAACACGGCTCTGGGCTTCGGTGTCGACGACGCCTTCGACGAGTCGCTGTTCGACGGCTGCGACGTCGTGGTGACCCGCGAGATCGTCAACCAGCGGCTCGCCGCGGCGCCTCTGGAGACCCGCGCCGCCGCGGCCGCGTGGGGCGGCGACGGGCGCGTGACGATCTTCTGCTCGAGCCAGAACGCCCAGATCGCCCGCGACGAGATCGCCGGCTGGCTGGGCGTCGACAAGGACACGGTCCACGTGATCCTGCCCGACGTGGGCGGCGGCTTCGGGGCCAAGATCGGCGCCGACCCGGAGTTCGCGCTCGTCGCGCGCCTGGCCGAGCTCCAGGGCCGGCCCGTCCGCTGGTCGGAGAGCCGCTCGGAGAACATGACCGGGATGGTGCAGGGCCGCGCCCAGCTCCAGACGATCACGATCGGTGGCAACCGGGACGGCAAGGTCCAGGCCTACCGGATCGACGTGCTGGCCGACGCCGGCGCGTACCCCCGGCTGGGCACCTACCTGCCGGCGTTCACCCGGATGATGGCGCCCGGCACCTACGACATCCCCAAGGTCGAGTCGCGAGCGCGCGTCCTGGTCACGACCACGACGTCCACCGCCGCCTACCGGGGAGCAGGCCGCCCGGAGGCGACCGCGGCGATCGAGCGGGCGATGGACCTGTTCGCCGCCGAGATCGGCATGGACCCGGCCGAGGTCCGCAAGCTCAACGTGGTCGCACCGGAGAAGTTCCCGTTCACCACCAGGGGCGGCGTCGAGTACGACAGCGGCGAGTACGCCAAGGCGATCGAGCGGGCCCAGGAGGCGGCGGGCTACGCCGAGCTGCGGGCCGAGCAGGCCGCCCGCCGCGAGCGCGGCGACGCCCGCCAGCTCGGCATCGGCGTCTCGTCCTACGTCGAGATCACCGGCGGCGGCGCGTTCGCCGAGGACGCGGCCGTCGAGGTGCACCCCGACGGGACGGTGACCGTGCTGACCGGCACCTCGCCGCACGGCCAGGGCCACGCGACCGCGTGGGCGATGCTCGCCGGCGACCACCTGGGCATCCCGATCGAGAAGATCACCGTCAAGCACGGCGACACCGACCTCATCCCGCGGGGTAGCGGGACGATGGGGTCACGAAGCCTGCAGACCGGCGGCGTCGCGGTGTACCAGGCCGCGGGCGAGCTGGTCGAGCTGGCCAAGCAGCGGGCGGCCGACCTGCTCGAGGCCAATGTGGACGACCTCGAGGTCGACAAGGACAACGCGTCCATCGTGGTCAAGGGCGCGCCCGGCTCGAAGAGCGTGACGTTCGCGCAGCTCGCCGAGCAGGAGAAGCTCGCGGTGTCGACGACGTTCGACAGCAAGAAGCCGACGTTCCCGTTCGGCGCGCACGTCGCCGTCGTCGAGGTCGACGTCGAGTCCGGCAAGGTCACCGTCGAGCGGATCGTCACCGTCGACGACGCGGGCCCGGTCGTGAACCCGCTGCTCGCCGAGGGGCAGCGGCACGGCGGCATCGCGCAGGGCATCTCGCAGGCCCTGCTCGAGGAGGTCGTCTACGACGACGAGGGCAACCCGCTGACCGCGACGTTCGCCGACTACGGCTTCCCGTCCGCAGCCGAGCTGCCCAGCTTCGAGCTCGTGGACCAGGCCACCCCGACCCCGATCAACCCGTTGGGCGCCAAGGGGATCGGCGAGGCCGGAACGATCGGCGCGACGCCCGCGGTGCAGAGCGCCGTCGTCGACGCGCTGTCCCACCTCGGGGTGCGCCACATCGACATGCCGACCACCCCGCTGCGGGTGTGGGAGGCCATCCAGGCCGCTTTGAAGGGGGCCCAATGAGCGGCAACACAGTGAAGGTAGAGATCACGGTCAACGGCGAGCCGACCACGGCCGATGTCGAGCCGCGGCTGCTGCTGGCGCACTACCTGCGTGAGAACGTCGGCCTGAAGGCCACCAACATCGGTTGCGACACGACGTCCTGCGGCGCCTGCACGGTGCTCGTGGACGGCGAGTCGGTGAAGTCCTGCACGGTGCTCGCGGTGCAGACCGACCAGCGGTCGGTCACCACGCTCGAGGGTCTGTCCCCCGAGGGCGGGGAGCTGCACCCCATGGCCAAGGCGTTCCGGTCCGAGCACGGGCTGCAGTGCGGCTTCTGCACCCCGGGCATGGTCATGGCGGCGGTGAGCCTCGTCGAGCAGAACCCGAACCCGACCGAGCGCGACGTGCGGGAGGGGCTCGAGGGCAACCTCTGCCGCTGCACGGGCTACCACAACATCGTCCGCGCGGTGCTCGTCGCGGCGGGCCAGGACCCCGACGCCGAGCAGAGGCGTGAGGCCGAGAGCGACGCGGTGCGCACCGCTCCCGGCTTCTCGACCGGAGAGGCGGGCGCATGATTCCCGTCGCGTTCGACTACGAGCGGCCGGAGACGGTCGACGCCGCCCTGGCGCTGCTCGCCGAGCACGGCGAGGACGCCACGGTGCTGGCCGGCGGGCACTCCCTGCTGCCGGTGATGAAGCTGCGCCTCGGCGCCCCCGAGCTGATCGTCGACATCGGACGGCTGCCCGAGCTCAACTACATCCGCGTCGAGGGTGACGAGGTCGCGATCGGGGCGGGTACCCGGCACCGGGACATCGAGGCCTCCGAGCTGCTGGCCACCGAGGTGCCGCTGCTGCCCGCGGTCGCCCGCACCGTCGGCGACCCGCAGGTCCGCCATCGCGGCACGATCGGCGGCTCGCTCGCGCACTCCGACCCGGCGTCCGACCTGCCGGCCGCGGTGCTCGCGCTGAACGGCACCGTCGTGCTGCGCAGCGCGCGCGGCGAGCGGCAGGTGCCGATCACCGGGTTCTACACCGGGGTGTTCTCCTCGGTCAAGGAGCCGGACGAGCTGCTCGTCGAGGTCCGGGTGCCGCGCACCGGCGACGCCGGCTGGGCCTACGAGAAGTTCACCCGCCGGTCCAACGACTGGGCGATCGTCGCCGTGGCCGTTGTCGACGGCCGGGTCGGCCTGGTCAACATGGGCTCAACGCCGCTGCGCGCCTCGGCCACCGAGGCGGCACTGGCCGACGGGGCGTCCATCGAGAACGCGGCCGCGCTGGCCGACCAGGCCACCGACCCGCCCGCGGACACCGCGGCGACCCGCGAGTACCGGCGCCACCTGGCCCGGCTGCTCACCAGGCGGGCGCTCACCACCGCCGCCGGCGGCTGACCCCCGGGGCCTCGTGCCCACCTGCGTCCCCACGAGCGGCACTTCCGTTCAAACCTATTGAACGAAAGTGCCGCTCGTTGGTTTGAGGGAGCGTTCGTCAGGTGGTGAGGCCGGCTTCCTGGGCGGCGAAGAACATCCCCGCGGCCAGCATGCCACCGGCCACGAAGGAATCGTGCGCCCGTTCCGGTATCGGCAGCCACCGGCGTCCTGGGCGCGGACGCTGCGGTCGAAGCCTGCCGGATCCAGGCCGGAGACGAGCGGCGGTGCGCCGGCGGTCAGCGCCACCGCGGCGACGAACGCGAGAGTTCCCGTGACCCGGCCCACGCAGCTCGACATTAGCGACGATCCGGCCCGCCGGGCCGACACAGCCGGGCGAACCTGTCCGGGATCAGCGGTCGATGACGAGCCAGCCGCCGTGGTGCTCGGTCACGGTGTACGGACGTCCGCTGCGCTCGCCGAGGGCGGCCAGGGCGTCCCCGTCGAACCGTCGGACGTGGCCCCAGCTCGGGTTCGGCTCGTCCTCGTACGGCACGGCGACGACGACCCGGCGCCGGGCCAGTCGCAGCATCTCCGCCAGCACGTCCACGCCGGCCTGCTCGGGCAGGTGCTCGAGCAGGTGCACGGCCAGCACGGTGTCCGCGCAACCGGAGGGCCGCGGCACCGCGCGTGCGTCGGCGACGAGCGCGTCCAGGCACTGTGCTTCCACGCCGAGCCGCGGCGCTGTCCGGGACAGCAGCGCGACCGTGCCCGGCGACAGGTCGACCGCGGTCACCCGATTCCCGGCCGCGGCCAGTCGCAGCGACAGGAACCCGAAGCAGCAGCCGAGCTCGACGACGTCCGGGCCGATCGTGAGCTCCGCCGCGCGTTCGTGCACCGGCTTCAGCTCGGCGTTGGTCCCGCCCGGGACGACGGTGCCGCACAGCGCGGCCATGGTGTTGCGGTAGAAGGCCAGCCAGGCGTCCTCGGGGTCGACCGCCGTGGACGTCACCACGGCGACGAACGCGTCCTCGAACGCGGCCGGGGCGAGCAGCCCGCGCCGGACCAGGGTGCGGTCCAGCCAGCCGGCCAGGTCGTTGTCGAGGCGATCCAGATCGATCATCGGCCGATCAGCTCCCCGGCCATCTCGTTCGAGGTGGCCTCCAGGCCGGTGAGGTCGCGGACCACCCGCACCCGGTCGCAGTACTCGGCGTAGGCGGGCAGGTCGCAGCGCCCCAGGCCCCACGAGTACCGCGGTTCCGGCGTGAGCCAGATCGTCTTCCGGGCCCGCCGGGTGATCTCGATGAAGGCCTCCATGTTCGGGTCGTTGCCGTTCCCGCGGCCGTCGCCGAGCACCAGCACCGTCGACCGCCGGGTCACCGCCGAGCCGTGCTCGTCGAGGAACTGCCCGAAGGCGAGCCCGTAGTGCGAGTTCGCGTCGACGTCGAGCAGGTCACCGCCGAACACGAGCCCGAGCGCCTTCTCCACCGGGTGGTCGGCGAACAGGTCGGTGATCTCGACGAGATCGGACACGAACGCGAACGAGCGCACCTGGCCGAACAGGTCCTGCAGGCCGTGCACCAGGTGCAGGGTGAACCGGGCGGTGGCCCGCACGGACAGCGAGACGTCGGCCAGCACCACGAGCCGGGGCTTGTCCTCCGCCCGCCGCACCGTGACGGGGTTGAACGGGATCCCGTCGTAGCGCATGTTGCGCCGCATCGTCCGTCCGGAGTCGACCCGGCCCTGGGAGGACACCCGGCGGCGGTGGGTCAACGCGCCGTGCAGGGTCTTCGCGAGCCGGCGCAGCGAGTCCTCCAGCTGCATCCGCTCGGTCTCGCCGGCCCGGTCGACCTCGGCGATCCGCTGGGCGTCCTCGTGGCCGGCGTCGACGATCCGCTGCTCGAGCTCGAGCAGCCGCTCCAGGTGTTTCTTGATCGCCTCGGGCAGGTTGGCCAGCACACCCGAGAGCCGGCGGCGCAGCGCGGCGGCGTCGTCCTCGGTACCCGCCTCCTTCCCGACCTCGTCCTCGGCCGCGGTGAGCCAGCCCAGCAGCGCCTCCTGCTGCGCGACGGACAGGTCCGCGTCGACCTTGGTCCCGCCGGCGGTGGAAATGTCCCCGGGCAGCCCGGCCCCGGAGAGCCGGTCGGTCTCGATCTGTACCCGGTTGCCCTCACTCGGCTGGCTGACCGTGTTGTCTTTCGAGAAGACGATCTCCTCGGTCATCGCAGCCAAGTCGATCTTGTTGGCCTCCTGGTGCAGGTTGTACTGCTGCGCGAGGTCCTCGGGATCGAAGAAGTCCCGGATGTCCACGGGCTTGCCGTGGCTGTGGCCCTGCTGGGGCGTCTCGCTCGGCTCCTCCGACAGCGTGAAGTCCTCCAGGGCGCCCTCGTCGGACATGTCGCCGTGTCCGTGGCCGTGTCCGTGCCCGTGTTCGGACCCGCCGACCTTGACCAGGGCGAAGAACGCGCTGAACACCTCGTCGTAGGTCGGGTCGTCGCGGCGGTCCTTGACCAGCGCGACGCGCAGCGCCTCCCGGAGCACCTCCCGGTCGGCCAGGATGCCCGGCTGCCCGGCGCAGTGCATCGCGTCGACGGCCTCGGACACCGAGATCCGCACGCCGCGCAGGCGCAGCAGCCGGACGAACCGGTGGATGCTCGCCTCCATCTACAGCGCCCGCTTGCGGCCCAGCCCGAACGAGCGGCTGCCCTGACTCGACGTCACGTTGCGCGCCTTCGCGGGGGCGTCGACTGGCGTGTCCTTGGCGTACTTCGGGGTTCCGTAGACGCCGTCCCCGTGCCGGCCCGCCTGGTCCTTCGCGGCCCGGACCTCCCGGCCGTCGGCCCCACCCGGCTCGTCGTCGTGCGCGTGGTCGGAGTGACCGTGCCCATGGCCGTGCCCGTGGCCGTGCGCCTCCGGGACCTCGGCGTTCGGGTCGACCAGCCGGGGCAGCGCGTCGAGTGCCTTCTTGACGTCCTTGTCGTACTTGACGACCACCGAGACGGTGTCGGAGAGGATCTGCGCGTTGAGCTCGTCGACGCCGAGCACGGCGAGCGTGCGGGCCCAGTCGATGGTCTCGGAGATGCTGGGTGCCTTGCGCAGCTCCAGCTCGCGCAGCCCGCGCACGACGTTCACCAGCTCCTCGGCCAGCGCGTCGGACAGCCCGGTCTTCTTGGACCTCACGATCTCGAGCTCCCGCTCGGCGGCGGGGTAGTCGAGGAACAGGTGCAGGCAGCGGCGCTTGAGCGCGGCGGCGAGGTCGCGGGTGTTGTTCGAGGTCAGCAGCACGTACGGGCGCCGGTCGGCGCTGAAGGTGCCCACCTCGGGCACCGAGATCTGGAACTCGCCGAGGGTCTCCAGGAGCACGGCTTCGAGGGCCTCGTCGGCACGGTCGACCTCGTCGATGAGCAGCACGACCGGCTCCGGGGACCGGATCGCCTCCAGCAGCGGACGCGGGGCGAGGAAGCGCTCGGAGAAGAACACGCTCTCCTGCGCGCCGATCCGCTCGACGGCCTCGTGCAGGTCGGGGGCGTCGGCGACGACCTGGCCGATCTTCTCCCGCAGGATCTGGGTGTAGAGCAGCTGCTTGCCGTAGTCCCACTCGTACAGGGCCTTGGTCTCGTCCTGGCCCTCGTAGCACTGCAATCGCAGCAGCCGGCGGCCCGTGGCCGCGGCCAGCATCTTCGCCAGCTCGGTCTTGCCCACCCCGGCAGGGCCCTCGAGCAGTAGTGGCTTGTCCAGCCGGGTGAGCAGGAAGACGGTGGTGGCCAGCCGGGTGTCGGCGATGTAGCCCTGCTCGCGCAGTGCGTCGACGACGGCCTGCACGGATTCGAACTCGTCGGTCGCGAGGACGGCGTCGACGGCGGCCACGGCGTCGGTGCCGACACCGTCGGACTCGAGCGGGGCGGGGGCCTCGGGCACTGCTGCGCTCCTTCGTTGCGGTCGATTGTGCGCTGTACGCGCGTGAGTGGCGAGTGGTGCGCGCGGGCACCACTCGCCACTCACGGTGAGCATCAGCTCAGAAGGTCGTCCAGGTCGCCGTTGATGCAGTGGTCGACGACCGGGCGCACCGTCTCGAAGGTGCACTCCTTGGGGTTGCCCGGCGTGCACGCGTCACCGAGGACGTGGTTGGTGATGCGGTCCACGTCGGCGGCGTCACCGATGATGGTGGGCGCGTTCTCGTAGAACTTGGTCGGGCCCTGACCCAGCCGGTTCTTCGAGTAGGTGTCCTGCTTGACGTCGATGAAGCGCTCCGGGATGCCCACGTCGCGCAGCAGTCGGATCGCGGCGGCGAGCGCGGCCTCGGCGGCCTGCACCTTGGTCATGCCGTGGGTGTCGACGCCCATCGCCTCGGCGATGTCGGCGAAGCGCTCGTAGACGACCGGCATGTTGAACGCCCAGACACGGGGGAGCGCGATGGCGTTGTTCAGGCCGTGGTGGGTGTCGTAGAAGGCGGACACCGCGTGCGAGATCGAGTGGATGATCCCGAGGCCGCCGGAGTTGAACGCCTGGGCGGCGATGTACTGCGCGTACATCATGCCCTCGCGGCCGGCCAGGTCCTGGCCGTTCCACACCGCGGTGCGCAGGCTCTGCGCGGTCAGCTTGACCGCGTGCAGCGCGTTGCCCAGCGACGGCTGGAAGTTCAGCCGGGAGACGTAGGGCTCGGAGGCGTGCGCGAGCACGTCGAAGCCGCACTGCGCGGTGTAGTCGATCGGGCAGTCGTAGTAGAGCACCGGGTCGTCGATGGCCAGGGAGGTCACCGACGCGTCGTCGAACGCCACGTACTTGTGCGGGTTGTCCGGATCGGTCGTGGTGTCGGTGATGACGTAGGCCCACGAGGTCTCCGAGCCGGTGCCGGCCGTGGTGGAGACCGCGATGTGCGGCGGATTCTGCGGGTTCTCGGACTTGTTGAAGCCCTCGAACTCGTTGACGTTGCGGCCGTCGTGGGCCACCGAGATGCGGGCGCCCTTGCAGGCGTCGTGGCTCGAGCCCCCGCCGATGGAGACGAAGCTGTCGCAGTTGTTCTCCTGGTAGAGGCCCACAGCGTCCATGACGTTGTAGTCCTTGGGGTTGGACTCCACCTTGTCGTACACGACGACCTCGAGCCCGTGGTACTTCATCGACTCGACGATCTTGTGGACGATGTCGGTGCCGCGAAGGCCCGAGGTCATCACGAGCGTCTTCTTGAAGCCCAGCTTGAGTGCCTCGGGGCCGATCATCTCGTGTGACCCTGGGCCCATCAGCGCCCTCGGGAACGGGTGGAACTCCTTGATCGGGAACGGCTTCAACAGCTCGTCGACCTGCATGGCAGCCCTTTCTGTGCAGGTGGGTGGTCGTGGCCGACGGTAGGCGCAGTGTGGTCCCCGGCACAGCGAAACCGTTCGCCGGACGGGGCAGGACTGTCCGGTCGGGCAGGTGCGCCCGGCACGGGCCGGATGGGTCAGGGGATACGCCGCATGGCCGTGACATGCGTCGCGGCGCCTGTCGGAGGCGCGATCGGCTACCCGATCGGAGGGGGAGCGGTGTCCTGGCGCGCCGTCGCGCGCTCGCCCACCTCGGCGAAGCCACGCCGCGCGTACCAGTGCCGGGGCCGGTCGTCGGCGGCCGCGTCGAGCACGACGAGATCGCATCCGGCCCGCCCGGCGATGGCCAGGGCGTCCCGGACGAGCACGTCGCCGTGGCCGCGCCCGCGGTGTGCCGGATCGGTGCTGACCGCGTCGAGCAGCGCCGTCCGGCCGTCGATCTTCAGCAGGCAGGAGGAGGCGACCGTGCCGCCCTCGCGCACCGCGGACCGCAGGTCGATCTCCGGTTCCTCGAGCCGGTAGCGGTCGACGAGCGCAGCGAGGTCCGCGTCGGACACGCCGGGCAGGTCGCGGCGCCACATCGCGACCCAGGCCGGGCGCAGCGTCTCGAGGTCGACCTGCTCGACCCGGCCGCTCGCAGTGTCGCCGGCCGGCGCCGCCATCGTCACGAGCCGCTCGATCCCCCACCCGCGCTCGCCGAGGCCCGCCGCGGCGGCGCGGGCCCGGCCGGTGAGCAGCACCCGGCGGTGGGCGAGGCCCGCGCCGCCGAGGACCCGGTCGGCCTCGGCCGCGACGTCCGCCGCGGACACGGCCTCGGTGATCAGCAACTGGTTGTGCTGGTGGGAGCCGGGCACGGCGGCGGTGAGCACGGCGACGCCGCCGAGCACCGGGACCTCCCGGGTCGCGACCCGGCGCAGCAACGAGGGCTCGAGTGCCGCGGCGCGGGCCGCCGTGTCCGCTGCGGCCGGCACGGCTGCAGGCACGTCGAAGCCGCCGTCCGGGCGCGGGCGGTAGGGCAGCACCGCGATCACCGCCGTCACCGGCACCGCGCCGTAGGCATGCGGGAAGCGCAGCTCCGGCGGATCGGTGGGCAGGCCGGGCTCCCAGCGGACCTCGATGCCCGCCGCGGCCAGCGCGTCCGGATCGATCGCGAGGAGCAGGACGTCGTCGCGACCGTGGTAGAGCCGGTCGGCGGGCAGCCGCACCTGCTCGGGGGTGGAGAGGTGCACGAAACCGGCCTCGGCGAGCGAGGGCGGGGCGAGCGCGCCCGCGGCCCGCGCCGCGGCCCAGTCGTCGGGGGTGCACAGGTGCAGCAGGGTCGGTACGGGGTTCACGCTCACCGGGTTCACCCGGGCAGTCTCGTGACGGTGGTACCCCTCCGATCGGGCGGGACCATTCCGGCACCCACGAACAGGACCTATTGATTGTTGGCACCGGGTGCCAATATGGTTCGGCCCACCCACCGCAACGATGTAGGAGGAGTCCATGGCGCCGGTCGAGAAGCACGAGTCCGCCAACGAGGAGCCCGTCGTCGAGGAGACCCTCGTCGAGGAGGTCTCGATCGACGGTATGTGCGGTGTCTACTGACCCGTCCACTGTGACGACTGGTGGGACCCAGACCGTGAGCGCGGCACAGGCCGGCCCGGGCCCGGACTTCGATCCCGGGTCGGCCTACCGCTGCAGCCCACAGGTGGCCCTGCGTCCCGAGCCGTTCGGGGCGCTGGTCTACCACTTCGGTACCCGCAAGCTGTCGTTCCTCAAGACGCCGCAGCTGGTCGAGGTCGTCAAGGGCCTCGAACACCACCCCGACGTCCACTCCGCGATCGCCGCGGCGGACGTCGAGGAGTCGCAGCGGCCCGCCTACCTGCGTGCGCTGGCCGGTCTGGCCGCCTCCGGGACCATCGAACCGAACCCCGCTCCGTGACCGGGCGGCGGTGCCCGACGGGCACCGCCGTTCTCTCACGACCCGCCACAGTGGAGTGCACGTGAAGCTGGTCGACCACTTCCAGTACGGCCTGAACTCGCCGATCTGTCTGACCTGGGAGCTCACCTACGCCTGCAATCTGGCGTGCGTGCACTGCCTGTCGTCCTCGGGCCGGCGCGACCCCCGCGAGCTGACGACCGCCGAGGCCAAGACGGTGATCGACGAGCTGCAGCGGATGCAGGTCTTCTACATCAACATCGGCGGCGGCGAGCCGACCGTGCGCCCCGACTTCTGGGAGCTGCTCGACTACTCGATCGACCACGACGTCGGGGTCAAGTTCTCCACCAACGGCATCAAGCTCGACAAGAAGCGCGCCGCCCAGCTGGCCCGCACCGACTACGTCGACATCCAGATCTCCCTCGACGGCGCGACCGCCGACGTCAACGACCACGTGCGCGGCCCGGGGTCCTACGACACGGCGATGCGCGCGCTGGAGAACCTGGCCGAGGCCGGCTTCGGTCAGCCCAAGATCAGCGTCGTGATGACCCGGCAGAACGTCGACCAGCTCGACGAGTTCAAGGCCATCGCCGACAAGTTCGGCGCGCAGCTGCGGATCACCCGGCTGCGCCCGTCCGGGCGCGGTGCCGACGTGTGGGACGAGCTGCACCCGCTCCCGGAGCAGCAGCGCCGGCTCTACGACTGGCTGGTCGCCCGCGGCGACAACGTCCTCACCGGCGACTCCTTCTTCCACCTCTCCGCCTACGGCGAGGCGCTGCCCGGGCTGAACCTGTGTGGCGCGGGCCGGGTGGTGTGCCTGATCGACCCGGTCGGCGACGTCTACGCCTGCCCGTTCGCGATCCACGAGAACTTCCTGGCCGGCAACGTCCGCTCGCCGGGCGGGTTCCAGAAGGTGTGGGAGAGCTCGGAGCTGTTCACCGAACTGCGCCAGCCCCAGACCGGCGGCGCCTGCCAGAGCTGCATGCACTACGACTCGTGCCAGGGCGGCTGCATGGCGGCCAAGTTCTTCACCGGCCTGCCGCTCGACGGCCCGGACCCGGAGTGCGTGCGCGGCTTCGGCGAGCAGGCCCTCGCCGCCCGCGACGGCTCCACCGTGATCCCCAGGTCCGACGTGGACCACAGCCGCTCGGCGCCCGCGCCGCGCAAGCCCAAGGGTGGCCCGGTCCCGGTGAGCATCGGCATGGGCCGGCCCGACCGGGCCTGCGAGACCAGCCCCCTTGCCGGTCTCGGCGCGTCCCCGACCGACTCCGGCCTGCGCGTCCCCGTCGCCGGCAGCTGACCCGGAAGAGAAGCACTCCCCCGATGGCTCCGCACCGTCGTCGGTGCACCGGTCCCCACCCCGTCCTGGCTCGCGCCATGGCCGAAGGACGTGGGAGACCGATGTGTCACTGACCGATCCCATCGCCCTGCGCGGCCGGACGGCACCCAGCCGGGTGCTGTTCGGACCGCACGAGACCAACCTCGCGCGCGGCCGCGAGATCTCCGACCGGCACGTCGCGTACTACGCGCGGCGAGCCGCCGGCGGCGCCGGAGTGATCGTCACCGAGGTGGCCTCGGTGCACCCCTCGGACTGGCCCTACGAGCGGGCACCGCTCGCCGCCGACGCCGCGGCCGGCTGGGCCGACGTCGTCCGGGCCTGCCGCCCGCACGGCACGCTGGTACTGGCCGGGCTCGGCCACGCCGGCGCGCAGGGCTCCTCGGCGTTCGGGCAGCAGGCGCTGTGGGGGCCGTCGCGGGTGGCCGACGTGGCCAGCCGCGAGGCCCCGATGGAGGTCGAGCAGGCCGAGATCGACGCGCTGGTGGCCGGGTTCCGCGACGCCGCCCGGTTCGCGGCCCGGGCCGACCTCGACGGCATCGAGATCAACGCCGGGCAGCACTCGATCCTGCGGCAGTTCCTCTCCGGGCTGACCAACCAGCGCGGCGACGGCTACGGCGGCGAGGAGAAGGACCGGCTGCTCCGCGACGTCCTGGCCGCGGTCCGGGACGGCCTGGGCGACGACCGGATCCTCGGCCTTCGGCTGTGCTGTGACGAGATGGCGCCGTGGGCGGGCATCACCCCCGAGCACGCCGCGGCGACGGCGGCCGCGGTCGCCGGATCGATCGACTACCTGGCCGTGGTCCGCGGCTCCGGTATGTCCGTGCCGTCCACCCGCCCCGACCTGCACACCGAGCCGGGCTTCAACCGCGAGCTGTGCGCCGGGATCCGGGCCGGGCTGCGCGACGCCGGGACCGCGGTGCCGGTGGTGTTCCAGGGCAGCGTGGTCGACCCCGCCATGGCGGCCGACGCGCTGGAGTCCGGGGTGGCCGATCTCGTCGAGATGACCCGGGCACAGATCGCCGAGCCGAACCTGGTCGCACTCGTCCGGGCCGGCACGCCGGAGCGGATCCGCCCCTGCACGCTGTCCAACCAGCGCAGCTCCGTGCGCGACAACCGCAACCCCATCGTCTCCGACGAGGCCGAGCCGCGGTCCGGGCACGAGACCGAGGACGCGGCGGTGGAGGGCACCGACGCGCACCCGCACGACGTGCTCGTGGTCGGCGGCGGTCCCGCCGGGATGGAGGCGGCGCGGGTGCTGGCCTCGCGCGGACACCGCGTCCGGCTGGTGGAGAAGCAGGCGCAGCTCGGCGGCTCGCTGCGGCTTGCCGCGGCGGTCGGCGGCCGGGCCCGGATAGGCCTGCTCATCCCGTGGTGGTCCGACGAACTGACCCGCCTGGGGGTCGAGGTGCAGACCGGTGTGGAGATCGACGAGACCGGGCTCGACGCAGCGGCCCGCGACGGCGTCGCGGTGCTGCTGGCGACGGGTTCGCGGCCGGGTCCCCGGGCGTTCCCGGTGTCCGGCGGTGTCGAGGTCCGGACCGTCGCCGAGTTCGAGCGCGCCGTCGTCGACGCCGGATCCACCGAGCAGGCGCTGGCGGGCCTGCCCGAGGGCGCCGTCGTCGTCTACGACCCGATCGGCGACTGGACCGGCGTCGGGGTGGCCGAACAGGTCGCCGCGGCCGGCCGGCCGACCGCGATCATCACCCAGGACCAGGTCGCCGGCACCCAGCTCGCGCTGACCGGTGACCTGGCCGCGGCGAACACCCGGCTGCAGCAGGCGGGCGTCTCCCGCGAACTGCGGTCGCTGCTGCGTGGTGTCGGCGCGGGGAAGGCCACGGTCGAGGACACCTACACCGGCGAACGCCGCGAGATCGACTGCGCGGTCCTGATCGACTGCGGGCACCGGCTGCCCGAGGAGACGCTCTGGTCCGCCCGCCCGCACCTGCCGCGGGCAGGGGACTGCGTCGCACCGCGGACCGTCCACGAGGCGGTGCTGGAGGGCCGGCGAGCGGCGCTCGCGATCGGCGCCGCACACCGTGCCCCGCTCACCACCACAGGAGGCACCCGATGATCGCGCCTTCGGCGCTCGTGAGTGGCGACCGTCGCCACTCGCGGGGGCTTCGCCCATGAGCGCCACCGGTGCCTACCGGCACCTGTTCTCCCCGCTGCGGCTCGGCCCGCTGACGCTCAGGAACCGGATCGTCTTCTCCGCACACCTCACGAACTACGCCGCGGACGGCCACCCCACCGACCAGCACGCCGCCTACTACGCGGCGCGCGCGGCCGGCGGCGCCGGGCTGATCATCACCGAGGAGCACTCGACCCATCCGACGGACTGGCCGTACGAGAAGCTGATCCACGGCTTCCACCCCGACGTGGTCCCCGGCTACAAGAAGATCACCGAGGCGGTGCACGCGCACGGCGTGCCGATCCTCGCCCAGCTCAACCACAACGGCGGCCAGGCGTCGGGCATGTTCTCCCGGCTGCCGGTGTGGGCGCCGTCAGCGGTGCCGGACCCCATGTTCCGCGAGGTCCCGAAGGCCGTCACGGTCGCCGAGATCGCCGAGATCGTCGCCGGCTACGGGCTGGTCGCCGAGCACTGCGCGCAGGGCGGGTTCGACGGCGTCGAGCTGCAGTGCAGCCACTCCTCGATCGTCCGCGGGTTCCTGTCGCCGGCCACCAACAAGCGCACCGACGACTACGGCGGCTCGCTGGCCAACCGGGCCCGGATCCTGTTGGAGATCGTCGACGCGGTGCGTGAGGCGATCGGCCGGGATCATGCGCTCGGCGTCCGGATCTGCGGCGACGAGCTGATCGAGGGCGGCACGACGATCGACGAGGCCGTCGAGGTCGCGCGCATGGTCGAGGCGTCCGGCAAGGTCGACTACATCAACACCTCGATCGGCGTGGCCACCGCGACGCTGTACATGATCGAGGCGTCGATGCACATCCCGCCGGGCTACGCGATGTTCATCCCGTCGGCCATGCGACGCGCGGTCCAGTTGCCAGTCGTAGGCGTCGGTAGGTTCAAAGATCCCTTACAGGCAGACCGTGCCCTCGTAGAGGGCCACTGCGACCTGATCGGCGTGGTCCGCGGGCAGATCGCCGACCCCGACTTCGCGGCCAAGGCCCGCGCCGGGCACGCGACCGACATCCGGACCTGCCTGTCCTGCAACCAGGAGTGCGTGGGCCGGATGGGGCTCAACCGCTGGCTGGGCTGCATCGAGAACCCGCGCACCGGTCGCGAGGCCGTGCCGATCCCGTCCCCGACGATCCCGGGGCGCCGGGTGCTCGTCGTCGGTGGCGGGCCGGCCGGGCTGCAGGCCGCCGCGTCCGCCGCGAAGCAGGGGCACCGGGTGACCCTGTGCGAGCGGTCGGAGGAGACCGGCGGCCAGGTGAGCGTCGCCGCCTCGGTGCCCAGCCGCGCGGAGTTCCTCGACGTCGTGCGCAACCTCCTCGCCGAGTGCAGGCGGCTCGGCGTGGAGATCAGGACCGGCGTCGAGGTGGACGCCGCCCACGTGCAGCGGGAACGCCCCGACGTCGTCGTCCTCGCCACCGGCGCCCGGCCCGCGCCGCCGTGGTGGGCAGGCGGGCTGGACCGGGTCGTCGACGTCCGCGACGTGCTCGAGGGTCGCGCCGAGCCGTCGGGTTCGGTGCTGGTGTTCGACGAGCTCGGCTTCCATCAGGCGACGTCGGTGGCCGAACTGCTCGCCGACCGCGGCTGCGACGTCGAGATCGCGACGCCGGGGATGGTCGTCGGCCAGGATCTCGGGGTCACGCTCGACATGGAGACGTTCAACGTGCGGGCGCACGCCAAGAAGATCAAGCAGACCACCGACCGGGTGATCATGGGCGCGTCCGCCGCCGCGGACGGCCGGGTCGCGCTGCAGGTGCTGCACCACACCGTCGGGGCCAACCTCGAACCCACCTACGACTGGGTGGTGTGCGCGGTCCCGCAGGCGCCCGAGGACGGGTTGTGGCACGCACTGCGCGGGTGCGGGATCCCGGTGCACCGCGCCGGGGACTGCGTGGCGCCGCGTCGCGCGCACGCCGCGGTCGTCGAGGGCCACCGCGTGGCGGTGTCGCTGTGAGCGCCCCCAACCCGTCGCAGGTCGGGGCCCAGCCGGGGCCCGGCGCGACCAGCACGACCGGCGGCATGGCCGACGCGACGGCGAGGCCGCTCACCCGCCCGGCGCATGCGGCCGCGGAAGCCGACCCGGCCGCCGGGCGCCCGCTCGCCGTCGTCGTCGTCCGCGACGGTGTCGCGCCGCTGGGCGCCGACGAGGCCGTGGCCGAGGCCGGCGGCGTTGCACTATTGATCGGGTCGGGCACCAAGCAGGCCGCCGCCGAGCTGCCCCCGCTGCGCCGGGCCTGGCTCGCCGAGGCCGGCGCGTTCGCCCCCGCCCGCTGGGCCGCCGCGCTGGCGGACGTCCTCGCCGACGCCGGTCCGCTGCTGCTGCCGGCCTCCCCGGACGGCCGCGACCTCGCACCCCGGCTGGCCGTCGCGCTCGACCGCCCGCTGCTCGCCGGGATCACGGCGCTACGCGAGCACGGGGCCGACCTGATCCGCTTCGGTGGCCGGGTCGCGACGACCGCGACAGTGTCCGGCCCGTTCGTCGCGACGCTGCAGCCCGGGATCCGCGGCACCGACGCCGTGCCGGGGGAGCCCGAGCTGACCGAGGTCGACCTCGATCTGCCGCAGCGTCCGGACGCCCGGGTGCTCGAGGTGCTGCCACCCGACCCGACGACGGCCGACCTCGCGGAGGCGCCTCGCATCCTGGGTGCCGGCGCGGGGCTGACCCGCGGTGGCGAGCCTTTGGGGACGGCGGCGGTCGACCTGCTCGGGCAGGTCGCGGCCGCGCTCGGCGCGAGCGTCGGCTCCACCCGGGACGTGACCGACGCCGGCTGGGCGGACTACCAGCGCCAGATCGGCACCACCGGGGTCGTCGTGAACCCGGACCTCTACATCGCGTTCGGGGTGTCGGGCGCCGCGCAGCACACCGGTGGGCTGGGCACGCCCGAGCACATCGTGAGCGTCAACCTCGACCCGAGCTGCCCGATGACCGCGATGGCCGACCTGGGCATCGTCGCCGACGCCTCCGCGCTGCTGCGCGAGCTCGCAGACCGGCTGCTGCCGACCGAAGAGGGAGAACGATGACCGCGCCGCAGGCGCCGCAGACCGAGGGTGCGCAGGGGGCCGGCACGGGGGTCGGTCCGCAGCACGCCGGCCCGGCCGGGCGCGCCGTCCGGGTCCCGGTTCCGCAGCAGACCTTCGACGCGATCGTCGTCGGCGCCGGGCCGGCCGGCTCGGCGGCCGCGCTGGAACTGGCCCGCGCCGGGCACTCGGTCGCGCTGGTCGAGCGCGGGCCGTACCCGGGCTCGAAGAACGTCTACGGCGGCGTCGTCTACGGCCGGATCCTCGACGAGCTGGTCCCGCGCTGGTGGGAGCACGCCCCGGTGCAGCGCTGGGTCACCCGCCGGCAGACGATGATCATGACGCCGACCCAGGCGATGACCGTCGACTTCCGCAGCCAGGCCTGGGGCGAGGCGCCCTACAACGGGGCCACCGCGCACCGTGCCGACTTCGACGCCTGGCTCGCCGCCGAGGCCGAGAAGGCGGGTGCGGTCATCGTGCCGTCCACCGTGGTCACCGGCCTGCTCACCGGACCGGACGGGTCGGCCGTCGGGATCCGCACCGACCGGCCGGACGGTGACCTCGGCGCCCGGGTCGTGATCGCCTGCGACGGGGTGAACTCGTTCCTGGCCAAGCAGGCCGGGTTCTACGACGCCGCGCACCAGGTCGAGCACACGACGCTGGGGGTCAAGGAGACGCTGCGGCTGCCCCGCGAGGTGATCGACGAGCGGTTCGGCGTCAGCGGGCGCGAAGGTGTCGACATCGAGATGCTCGGCGCCACCGGCGGCATCCCGGGCGGCGGCTTCCTCTACACGAACCTGGAGTCGATCTCGATCGGCGTCGTGCTCGGACTGCCCGGGCTGGGCAAGGCCGAGCGCCGCCCGGAGGACATCGTCGCCGAGCTCAAGGCGCACCCGGCCGTCGCGCCGCTCGTGCGCGGCGCCGAACTCGTCGAGTACTCCGCGCACCTGATCCCCGAGGGCGGCTACAAGCACCTGCCCCAGCTGATCGGCGACGGCCTGCTCGTCGCCGGCGACGCCGCCGCGCTGTGCCTGGCCGCCGGGATCTGGCTCGAGGGCGTCAACTTCGCGATCGGCTCCGGGATGTACGCCGGGCGGGCCGCCGCGGCCGCGCTGCGCCGCGGCGACACGTCCAAGGCCGGGCTGGCCGGCTACCGCACCCTGCTCGAGGGCAGCTTCGTGCTCGCCGACCACAAGAAGCTGCGGGACATCCCCGGCCTCGTGCTGTCGGAGCGGATGCAGACGCGGTACCCGGGGATGATCTGCGACATCGTCCAGGGATTGTTCGACGTCACCAACCCGACGCCGAAGCCGGGCCTGCGCACGCTGCTGCGGCGCAACGCGCGCAAGCACGGCGTGAAGCTGCGCGACCTGGCCCGCGACGGGCTGACCGGACTCCGAGGATTGGGCTGACCATGACCTATGCCGAGGTCTCGTTCTCCGACCGGATGTCGACAGTGGACTTCCGCGTCGGCGAGCGGGCGCACATCGAGGTCGACACCGAGGTCTGCCGCTCCTGCACCACGCAGGCCTGCGTGACGGCATGCCCGGCCAACCTGTTCGTGCCCACCGCCGAGGGCGGCATCCTGTTCAACTACGAGCAGTGCTTCGAGTGCGGCACCTGCTACCTCGTCTGCAACAACGCCGGCGCGATCCGCTGGAGCTACCCCGACGGCGGCCAGGGCGTGGTGTTCCGCCATGGCTGAGCCCGGACCGCTGATCGTCGCAGCCCTACGGTTCGTCGACGACCGCGCCCACGTCGACCCGCTCACCGGACACGTGCGCGTCGACGCCCGCAGCTCCGGGCCCGGCGAGGCCGACCGCACGGCGCTGGAGTACGCCCTGCGCCTGGCGAGCGAGACGGGCGGCCGGGCGGTCGCCGTCACGGCCGGGCCACCCGCTGCCGACGCGATGCTGCGCGACGCGCTGGCCGTCGGTGCCCACGCGGTGCTGCGGGTGAACCTGCACGCCGGCGACCCGCTCGCCGCGGCCGCCGACGACGGCGCCGGCGTCGCCCGCGCGCTGGCCGACGCGATCACGGCGGCGTTCGGCCGCCCCGAACTGGTGCTGTGCGGCGACCATTCCGCCGACCGCGGAACGGGCGCCACCCCGGCGCACCTGGCCGAGGAACTCGGTGCGGTGCAGGCGCTCGGGCTGCTGGAACTCTCGCGCGAGGGCGACGGCCTGCGCGCCGTCCGGCGACTGGACGGCGGGCGCCGCGAGCGCCTGGCCGTCCCGTTGCCCGCGGTGTGCTCGGTGGAGCCGACGACGGTTCGGCTGCGCCGCGCGTCACTGCCGGCCACGCTGGCCGCCCGTGGGGTGGAGGTCCCGGTGGCCGAGGTCGTGGTGGCCCACGACGGCCGGGTGCGGTTCGGTGCCCCCCGCGCCCACCGGCCCCGGCCGCGGGTGCTGCCACCGCCGGAGGGCGCAGACCCGCGGCAGCGGTTGCTCGCGCTGACCGGGGCGCTGGCGGAGCGCACCCCACCGCGGGTGGTCCGTCCTGGCTCGCCGGCGCAGGCCGCCGACGAGCTGCTCGGTTACCTGCGCCGGCACGGCTACCTGGCCGACGCGTGATCCGTTGCCCCTCCTCGAAGATCTGACCTCGCCCGAACTGGGCGGGACCGCGCGGCGGACTCTGGTCGTGCCGGTCGGTTCGGTCGAGCAGCACGGCCCGCACCTGCCGCTGCACACCGACGTCGCCGTCGCTTCCGCGGTGGCCGCGCTGGCGCTGGACCGGGACCCGTCGCTCGTCGTCGCGCCCGCCGTGGCCTACGGCGCCGCGGGCGAGCACGAGGGCTTCCCCGGCACCGTCTCCATCGGACACGAGGCGCTGCGGCTGCTGCTGGTCGAGCTCGGCCGCTCGGCGTGCCGCTGGGCCACGCGGCTGGTGTTCGTCAACGGTCACGGCGGCAACGTCGGCACGGTGGTCGACGCGGTGAAGCAGCTGCGTCACGAGGGCCGCGACGTCGCCTGGGTGCCGTGCGTGGCGCCCGGTGCCCCCGGTGACGCGCATGCCGGTCGCACCGAGACCTCGCTCATGCTCGCGCTCGCCCCCGATGCCGTGCGCCCCGAGGTGGCGGCCGCGGGCAATACCGCGCCCCTGCGGGACCTACTGCCCGCGATGCGGGCCGGCGGGGTGGCCGCCGTCAGCCCGAACGGAGTGCTGGGCGACCCGGCGGGGGCGTCGGCGGAAGAGGGCCGGGCGTTGCTGGCGGAGATGGCCGACACCCTGGCTACCGCCGTCCGCACGTGGCAACCCACCTCCGACGGCCGCCTTCCCTGACCCGCGGGTGTCAGGTCGGGTGCGCGAGCAGCAGCGGCACCAGCTGCTCCTCCGCCGAGAGCGAGCCGTGCTGTCCCGGCAACCGCGACAGCAGCGGCTCGGCCACCGACCGGATCACCGTCGCGGTCCCGCGCAGCGCCACCACGACATCGCCGATGCGCTCGGGGACGTGCGCGCCCAGCGGGCCGAACCAGCCCTCGGCGACGGCCTCCTCCCGCGGCACCACCCACGCGTCGTCGCCGAGGACCGCCCGCCAGGTGGCGAGCACGTCCGGCGCGGCACCCGGCCGGGTGTAGACGTGCCGCGACCGCGCGTCACCGCCGAGCAGCCGGACGCCGTGCCGCAGCCGCTCGTCGGAGTCGGCATCGTAGGAGCGGGTCACCCGCACCATGCCGTGATCGCCGGTCACTGCGAGCACCGCGTCACCGGGGAGCTCCTCGGCGATCGTCGCGGCGAGCCGGTCGATCTGCCGCAGCTGCCAGCGCCACGGCTCGGACCCCGGTCCGTGCAGGTGCCCGAGGGTGTCGAGGTCGGCGTGGTAGGCGTAGCAGAGGCGGCGCCCCGGCCCGGTCAGCGCGCCGATCGTCTCGGCGGCGAGGTCACCGAGCGCGTGCACCCCCCGGAACTGCCCGCCGCGCAACGCCGCCCGCGTCAACCCGGAGCCGCGCTGGGCCCGGGGCGCGACCACCGCGACGTGCACGCCGTCGGCGGCGGCGCGCTGCAGCGCCGTCGGCATCGGCTGTACCTCCTCGGGCGGCAGCCGTTCGCGGAGATCCTCCGGCTCCCGGTCGCCGTGCGTGGCCCAGCGCAGCGAGTCCAGCAGTTCGTCGTGGCCGGCACGGAAGGAGATGCCGACGATCCCGTGCGCGCCCGGCGGCAGCCCCGTCCCCAGCGTCGTCAGGCTGATCGAGGTGCTGGACGGGAAGCCGACGGTCAACGGACCGGCGTCCGTCAGCCCGGCGAGGAACGGGGCGTCCGCGCCGTGGCGGCGCAGCAGGTCCGAGCCCAGGCCGTCGACGAGCAGCAGACAGGCCACCCGCACCGGCGGGACCGTCGGGCCGGTGACGGACCCGGGCACGCCGAGCGCGCCGAGCAGGGCCGGCAGCACCTCGGCCAGCGAGCGGTGGCCGTACCGGGGCAGGACCGGGACATCCGCGGCGGTGGTCGGCTCGGAGGGCACGCGCAGAGCGTGCCACGTCGGCGGTGTCGCGGCGCTGCTGATCGTCGAGCGGAGCAAGCGTGACCTGCTGGTCCACCCCGCGTGGCCGGCGCAGCGGTATCCGCTCACCGGACCGCGTGTCAGGATCGGGCCGTGACGAGCACTGTGGCGGGGCCGGTCGTGAACGAGGCGCCGACGGGGCCCGCGGCGACCCGGCTGCCCCATGGCTTCCGGGTCGTCCTGGACCGCCGGGTCCGGTGGCTCGACGGCGACGCCGCGCTGCTCGGCGGCGCTCCCCCGCGGCTGATGCACCTCGCCCCGGCGGCCCGCGCGCTGCTCACCGGTGGTGGCCCGTTGACGGTCGAGGACCCGACGTCGGCCGCGCTCGCCCGCAGGTTGCTCGACGCCGGGCTCGCCCATCCCACCCACGGCACCGCCTGTTCACCGGGTGGGCCGACCCCCGCCGACGTCACCGTCGTCATCCCGGTCAAGGACCGCGTCCCCGCGCTCACGCGCCTGCTCGCAGCCCTCCCGTCCGGTCTGGGCGGCGTCATCGTGGCCGACGACGGGTCCGCGGATGCGGCGGCGCTGGCCCGGGCGGCGCACCGGGTGGGGGCCCAGGTCCTGCGACACGAGCGGTCCCGCGGTCCGGCGGCCGCCCGCAACGCGGGCCTCGCGGCGGCCACGACGGACCTGGTGGCGTTCCTCGACTCCGACGTCGTGCCGCAGCCGGGCTGGCTGGAGCCGCTGCTGTCCCACTTCGTGGACCCGGCCGTCGGGCTCGCGGCGCCGCGGATCGTCGCTCTGCCGCCGGTCCGGGGCTGGATCGGCCGCTACGAGGCGGTGCGTTCGTCGCTCGACCTGGGCCCGGATCCGGCACTCGTCGTCCCACGGTCGCGGGTGGCGTACGTGCCCAGCGCGGCGATGCTGGTGCGGCGTGCGGCCGCCGGGGCCGGCTTCGACGAGGCGATGCAGGTGGCGGAGGACGTCGACCTGGTCCTGCGATTGCACGCCGCCGGGTGGCGGATGCGCTACGAGTCCGCGGCGCGGGTCGCGCACGACCACCGCTCCGCGTTCGGTGCCTGGTGGCTGCGCAAGGCCTACTACGGCACGGGCGCGGCGCCGCTGGCGCAGCGCCACGTCGGCGCCGTCCCGCCCATGGTGCTGTCGCCGTGGTCGGCTGCGGTCTGCGCGCTGCTGCTGGTGCAGCGGCGTCCCGCGACCGCCGTGGCTGCCGTCATCGGAGCCGTCGCGACGGAGCGGCTGTCTCGCAAGCTCGGCCGGCTGCGCCGTCCCCGGGTCTGCGCCGCGCAGCTCACCACACTCGGCCTGACCGGGGCGATCGCGCAGTCGGCCTCGGCGATCACCCGGCACTACTGGCCGCCGGCGCTGCTCGGTTGTCTCTTCTCCGCCCGCCTCCGGCGCGCCGTGCTGGCGGCCGCCCTCGCCGAAGGCGTGTGGGACTGGTGGGCGCACCGTGATCGCGATCCGGCCGCGCGGCCGGGCGCGGTGGGCTACGTGCTCGCGCACCGGCTCGACGATCTGGGGTACGGGGCGGGCCTGTGGTGGGGTGCTCTTCGGGACAGGACGATTGCTCCGCTCCGACCCGACCAACCGAGCTCCCCGCCCCGGGGTCGGGGCCGCACCGTCCGTCAGGGTTAGTCTGAATGGGTGGTCTGCTCCGGGTAGCCGGACCGCTTTTGCGGGGCAATTCGCCGATCTGAGCCGCTTGAGCGGATTTGACGATCCGCTTGCGCGACGTTTCGCGAATGTCGTGTCCGCTGCGGCGATCGTGCGCACCGAGACCGCCTTGCACGGCCCGATGATCAGCGGTGTGATGTGCTCGCCGCCACAACGTCGTGCGCGGTACCGGCCGTGGCGTCGTCACGCCCGGTTGGTCCCCGGAAGTCCTGCGCGGCCCGGCGTTGTGGTCGCGGTTGAGGAGTGAGACTCATGGCACAGGTCCGGGTCACCGTCGACGGCGTGAACTACGCCGACGACGTCGAGCCCCGCATGTTGTTGGTCCAGTATCTGAGAGAACGCCTGGGCAAGACCGGGACCCTCATCGGTTGCGACACCAGCAACTGCGGTGCGTGCACGGTTCATCTGAACGGTCAGAGCGTGAAGTCGTGTTCGGTGCTGGCGGTCCAGGCCGACGGCGGCGAGGTCACCACCATCGAGGGCCTGGCCCGCGACGGCCAGCTGCACCCGATGCAGGAGGCCTTCAACGAGTGCCACGGCCTGCAGTGCGGCTACTGCACTCCTGGCATGATCATGGCCGCGATCGACCTGCTCGGGGACAACCCTGACCCCGACGAGCAGGAGGTCCGCGAGGGCATCGAGGGCAACCTCTGCCGTTGTACGGGCTACCAGAACATCGTTCGGGCGGTGCAGAGCGCAGCCCAGAAGATGAAGCCCGGCGCGCACGCCGAGCAGACCCCGGCACCGGTCGCCGGAGGAGGCAACTAGATGACCACGACCGCCGAACCCACCACGCACGAGATCGGCAACGCGCGCACCCGCAAGGAGGACGCGCGCCTGATCACCGGGCGCACCCGGTACACCGACTCGATCACGCCGAGCGGCACCCTGCACCTCGCGGTGGTCCGCTCGCCGCTGGCCCACGCCACGATCACGAACATCGACACCGAGGCAGCGAGATCAGCCCCCGGCGTGTTCGGCGTCTACACCGCCGCCGACCTCGGGGCCGAGGCCATCGGCCTGCCCTGTGCCTGGCCGATCACTCCCGACCAGAAGGCGCCGCAGCGTCCGCTGCTCGCCGTCAACACCGTGCACTTCGCCGGTGAGGGCGTCGCCGTCGTCGTGGCCCGCACCGCGGCCGAGGCCAGGGACGCCGTGGAGCTGGTCGAGATCGACTACGACCTGCTCGACCCGGTCCTGGACATGGAGGCCGCGGCCGCCGACGGCGCCAACCTGGTGCACCCGGACCTGGGCACCAACGTCAGCGCCACCTGGGTCTTCGACTCCGCCGAAGCGGGTACGGGCAACAGCGTCGCCGACGCCATCGCAGCCGCCGAGGCCGACCCGGACCAGGTCGTCGTCAAGCGCCGGTTCCGCCAGCAGCGCCTGATCCCGGCGTTCATGGAGCCGCGCTCCGTCGTCGTCGACCCCACCGGTGAGCAGATCACCATGTGGTCGTCGACGCAGGTGCCGCACATCCTGCGCACCATGACCACGGTGACCACCGGCATCCCGGAGTCCAAGCTGCGGGTCATCGCCCCCGACGTGGGCGGCGGCTTCGGCGGCAAGATCGGCGTCGTGCCGGAGGAGATGCTCTGCGTGCTCGTCGCGCAGAAGCTGGGCAAGCCGGTCAAGTGGACCGAGACCCGGTCGGAGTCCCTGCTCGCCGCGCACCACGGCCGAGACCAGATCCAGGACATCACGATCACCGCCAAGAAGGACGGCACGGTCACCGGCCTCGACGTCCACCTGCTGGCGGACATGGGTGCCTACCTCGGCCTCGTCGGGCCGGGTGTGCCGATCCTCGGCGCGTTCATGTTCAACTCGATCTACAAGTTCCCGGCCTACCGGTTCACCTGCCGCAACGTCTTCACCACGAAGACGCTCACCGACGCCTACCGCGGCGCCGGCCGGCCGGAGGCCACGTTCGCCGTCGAGCGGATCATGGACGAGCTCGCCGACGAGCTCGGGCGCGACCCGCTGGAGCTGCGCGAGCAGAACTGGATCTCCCACGAGGAGTTCCCGTTCACCACGGTATGCGGGCTCACCTACGACACGGGCAACTACGAGGCCGCGACGGCCAAGGCCACCGAGCTGTTCGACTACGCCGGCCTGCGGCGCGAGCAGGAGGAGCGGCGCCGTAACAACGACCCGGTCCAACTCGGAATCGGCATCTCGACCTTCACCGAGATGTGCGGCCTCGCCCCGTCCCGGGTGCTCGGCTCGCTGTCCTACGGCGCGGGCGGCTGGGAGGCCGCCAGCATCCGGATGCTAGCCACCGGCAAGGTCGAGGTCATCACCGGTACCTCGGGGCACGGCCAGGGGCACGAGACGGCGTTCAGCCAGATCGTCGCCGACCAGCTGGGCGTGCCGTTCGAGGACGTCGAGGTCCTGCACGGTGACACCCAGATCTCGCCGAAGGGCCTGGACACCTACGGTTCCCGGTCGCTGGTCGTCGGCGGCATCGCGATCGTCAAGGCCGCGGAGAAGGTCGTCGCCAAGGCGAGGAAGCTCGCCGCTCACCTGCTGGAGGCGAGCGAGGACGACATCGAGTTCTCGAACGGCGTCTTCTCGGTCAAGGGCACCGACAAGGGCAAGGCCATCCAGGAGCTGGCGTTCGCCGCGTTCATGGCGCACGACTACCCGGAGGACATGGAGCCCTCCCTGGACTCCGACGCCGTGTTCGACCCGGAGAACTTCTCCTTCCCGCACGGCACGCACCTCGCCGCCATGGAGGTCGACACCGAGACCGGCCGGGTCAAGCTGCGCCACTACGTCTGCGTCGACGACGTGGGAACCGTGGTCAACCCGCTGATCGTCGAGGGTCAGGTGCACGGTGGCCTGGCCCAGGGCATCGCGCAGGCCCTGTTCGAGGAGGCCAACTACGACGAGCAGGGGACCCTGGTCAACGGCACGTTCGTCGACTACACCCTCCCGTCGGCCGCCGACCTGCCGAGCTTCACCACCGGCGTCTCCAGCAACCCGGCGACCTCGAACCCGCTGGGCGTCAAGGGCGTCGGCGAGGCGGGCACCATCGCCTCGACCCCGGCCATCATGAATGGCGTCATCGACGCGCTGCGCCACCTCGGCGTCAACGAGGTCGAGATGCCGGCCACGCCACAACGGGTGTGGCGTGCCATCCAGGAGGCCCAGGGCCGCTCCACCCAGGAGACCCCGATCGACACCCACTCGCCGGGTGCCGGGCTGGGCTCCATCGACCCGAACAACCCGCAGGGAGAGGTCCAGTGATCCCGGCCAAGTTCGACTACGTTCGGCCGTCCTCCGTCGAGGACGCGGTGTCGGCGCTGCAGCAGGGCGGGGAGGACGCCAAGATCCTCGCCGGTGGCCAGAGCCTGCTGCCGGTGCTCCGGCTGCGACTGGCCGCACCGTCGGTGATCATCGACCTCGGCGGCATCCCGGAGCTCCGGGGTGTCCGCGAGGACGGTGACCGGATCGCGATCGGCGCGATGACCGCGCACCACGACGTGATGCGCGACGACCTCGTCAAGCAGCACGTGGCCCTGCTGGGTCAGGCGACCGAGACCGTCGCCGACCCGCAGGTCCGGCACCGCGGCACCCTCGGTGGCGCCCTCGCGCACGCCGACCCCGCGGGTGACCTCGGCGCGGTGGCCCTGGCGCTCGGAGCCGAGTTCGTCATCGCCGGGCCCTCGGGCCGCCGCACCGTGCCGGCGTCGGAGTTCTTCGTGGACTACTTCACCACGGCGATCGGCGAGGGCGAGATTCTCACCGAGATCCGGTTCCCGCGCTACACCGGCTGGAAGAGCCACTACGAGAAGTTCAACCGGACCGCGCAGGCCTGGTCGATGGTCGCCGTGGCGGCCGCGATCAAGGTCGACGGCGGGACGATCTCGGAGGCCCGGGTCGGGCTGGCGAACATGGGTGCCACGCCGATCCGGGCGACCGGGGTCGAGCAGGCGCTCGTCGGGCAGGCAGCCACCGCGGACGCCGTCCGTGCGGCCGCCGAGCATGCGACCGAGGGCACTTCAGCCCCCAGTGACGCCGACGCCGCGGCAGACTACCGTGAGCACCTGGCCAGGGTGCTCACCGGCCGGGCGGTGCTCGCCGCCGCCGGCTGACGCGAGGATCCACACGATGGACGCCTGCCCGGGCTCCCGGGCAGGCGTCCATCGGCTTTGTGCCCACTTCCGCCCCACGGCGGGGTGCGGCCCCGACGAGGAGGCAAGAAAGATGCAGCTGGAGAACAAGTTCACGATTGCGGCGCCGATCGAAGAGGCATGGGCGGCGCTCAACAACCCCGAGACGGTTGCGCCGTGCTTCCCCGGCGCCACCCTGGAGTCCTACGAGAACGACTCGTTCACGGGCACGGTCAAGGTCAAGCTGGGCCCGATCTCGCTGACCTACAAGGGCAAGGGCACCTATGTCGACCGCGACGACGCCGCGCACAAGGTGATCATCGACGCCTCCGGGCGTGACTCCCGGGGCAACGGCACCGCCAACGCCAAGGTCACGGGCACGATGAAGGCCGACGGCCCGGACAAGACCGAGGTCACGATGGTGACCGACATGACGATCACCGGCCGACCGGCCCAGTTCGGCCGCGGCGTCATCTCGGATGTCAGCGACAAGATCATCGGCCAGTTCGCGTCGTGCCTCGCCGACAAGCTCGCCGACAAGGGCAAGGCCGAGGAGCCGGCCGCCGCGGCCAGCGCCAACGGCGCGGCCACGTCCCCGGCCGCCGGTGCGGCTGCTCAGCCGGCCGCGCCGAAGCCCGTCGCGGCCGCGCCGTCCGGTCCGCTGCGCAGCGACGTCGACGCGATCGACCTGCTCGACACCGCCGGCGCGCCGGTGATCAAGCGGCTCGCCCCGGTTCTCGGTGGCGCGCTCGTGCTGCTGATCATCTTCCTGATCCGCCGGAGCCGGTCGAACTGATCGCCTGACGACGCTACGAGGGCCGGTGACCCGTACGGGTCACCGGCCCTCGTCGTGCCGACGGGGCGGTCGCCCCTGCCCCGCCCCGGTCGTCGCCGGCCCAGGGTCCCCGGCGACTGATCGTCGCCGCCGGGTGAGGATGGCCCGGTGCACCCCGGACCTCACAACGCCCTGACCGACGTTCCCGGCCTGCGGGTCGGACATGCTGCGCTGACCGGCGATGGAGCGTTCAGCGGTACCACCGTCGTGCTCGCTCCCGAGGGCGGAGCCGTCGGCGGGGTCGATGTACGCGGCGCGGCGCCGGGCACCCGGGAGACCGATCTCCTCGATCCGCGCAACAGCGTCCAGCGGATCCACGCGGTGGTCCTCAGCGGCGGCAGCGCCTACGGGCTGGCCGCGGCCGACGGCATCATGCGGCGGCTGGAGGACGCGGGGATCGGCTTTCCCGTCGGCGCCGCGCCCGGTGCGGTCGTCCCGATCGTGCCCGCGGCGGTCATCTTCGATCTCGGCCGGGGTGGGAACATCCGAGCCCGCCCGGACGCCGCACTCGGCGCCGAGGCCTACGACGACGCCGTCGCGGGTCCCGGAGCGGGGCCGGTGGCTCAGGGGGTCGTCGGCGCCGGGACCGGGGCGGTGGCGGGCGGGCTCAAGGGCGGGATCGGGACGGCCAGCGCGGTCCTCGACGGTGGGGGGACGGTCGCTGCCCTGGTCGTCGTCAACGCCGCCGGGTCGGCCGTCGACCCTGGAACGGGAGAGCTGTACGGCGCACGTTGCGGGATGGAGGGCGAGTTCCCGGCGATGACGCCGGGCCCCTCGGCCCTCGAGACGTTGCGCTCCATCGTGGCCGCCCGTCGCCCGCGGCAGGTCGGCATGGCCACCACCCTCGGGGTGGTCGCGACCGACCTGACCCTCGACAAGGCCGGCTGCGCGCGGCTGGCCGGCATGGGACACGACGGTTTGGCCCGGGCGATCTCCCCGGTGCACACGACGATGGACGGTGACACGATCTTCGGGTTGTCCACCGTGGATCGGCCGGCGCCCGACGCCGTGACGCTCTACGAGCTGCAGGCTGCGGCGGCCGACGTGGTCAGCCGCGCCGTGGCCCACGCGCTGCTGGTGGCGGGGACGGTCCGGACATCCGGGGGAGAGTGGCTCGGGTATCGGGAGTTGCTGGGGTAGTCGGCTGTCGGCCTCCCCTCGGATCCCGCTAGATGGGTGGGGGTGTCGGGGGTGGATCGGGTCGTGGTCTCGGCGGGAGGATCGGCCCCTCGTCGGTCGGCCCGGAGCCGCCCAGGTCGGGGGCCTCGCCAGGACCGCGCGGGATCGGATCGGGCAGATCCGGGCTGATCGGTTCACCGCGGGTCCAGTAGATCCGCCCGAGGGGGCTGCGCCAGCGGAACCGTCCCGGCTCCGGTTGCTCCAACCGCCAGCCGCCGGCGTGTTTGAGCAGGTGGTGCAGCTCGCACAACGGCTCCAGGTTGGCCCTCACGGTCAACCCGCCGTGTCGGTGGTCGAGAGTGTGGTCCTGTTCGGTCTTGCGGGCGGGGCGGCGGCAGCCGGGAAAAATGCACGTCCGGTCCCGGATCTGCACGTGCCGGCGCAGCGCGGCGCGCGCGTACCGGTCGGTCGGGTGGATGTCCAGGCGGCGCTGCGCCGCATCCCGGTCGGCGTAGTGCCGGGTGATGGCCGCGATCACCGGTCCCCACCGGGCGAGTACCTGTTCGTCGGCGCTGGTGGCGCCGGTGACCAGATCGGCGAGCAGGGTGGCCGGGATGTGGAGCTCCACGACCCCGCCCCGGCACGGGGTGGTGGGTACGGCGCGGTGGGGACGGGCGCGGGTGAGCCCGCCGTGGATCAGGTAGCCGTCCGGGTCGGTGACCGCGAAGCGCCACTCGGCCGCCTCCTGCAACGCGACCAGGGCGCGCGCCTCCTCGGCGAGGATCGGGCCCCACCCGGGCAGCTCCGCGGGGTGCTCGTCCAGACCGAGCAGGGTGGACAAGCCGATCCGCACCTCGACCCCGTACCGCGCGCCCAGCACCCTCGCCGGCGGGCCGGGCTCCGACGAACTGCCGGGCTCCGACGCCCTGCCGCGGTCTGCGCTCGGCGGGGGCCTGTTGCCCGCGCCCGCCCTCGACCCGGACCCGGCACGTGGCCGGTCCTCCTCGCTGGGGAACGTGCTGGGGTCGGCGAGCATCGTCGCGAGCATCCGCTCGTGGGTGAACCCGTCGAAGCGCCCATCCAGCAAGCGCATCATCAGATCCGCCCGAAGCTGATGGATGGTCGCTGGATGCCCGGCCGCTTTGATCGCATCGGCCAGGTGTTCGAGGCGCTCGGTCGCGGCCGCGGCTTCTGCCGGGGACAGGCCGTGGGCAGAGACGGTGGCGGTGCCGTCCGCGGCGAGCCAGCCGGAGATCCCGCGTTCCCGGATGCCCTTCTGGTAGCGGCGCCGGTAGAAATCGCGGTCGATGTGCTGCACTGCACGACCCAGCCGGGCGCGCAGCTGCCCGCTCGTCCACCCCGCCGCCAGTCCTACGAACCGCGCGCAGAGCACCTGGACCTGCGCCTCGGTCAGGTCCTCCAGGTACTCTGCGAACATCCGCGCCTTGATCACATCCAACGCTCCGGCCGACAGGGCGTCCCACACCAGCGGCAGCCGCCTCACCAGCACCTGGCAGAAGGCGAACTCGGCGTCGGCGCGGCGCCCGGTGTAGGTCAACGCGGCGGCGATCTCGCAGGAGGCCCATTCCGAGGCCCGGGGCAACCGGGTCGCTTCCGCCCCGGCCGCGGCATCATCCCCGGCGAACGGGACCGCCCGCCCGACCTCGGCCATCGCGGCATAGAACACCGCCTGGGAGTGGGCGACCTGCCGCCCTGCGGCCGCCAACATCTCCACCACCTCGGCATTGGGCACCGCGGTTGGATCCAGCGACGACAACCGCGCGGCCAGCTCCGGGCCGGGCGACATCCCCGCCCACCCCACCGCAGCTGCCACGCCCGGCCCACTCGCTGTCACGATTCGAACATACGTGCGAGCGCCGACGATCCCGCCCCACCCCCGGAGAAATCCCCGAGCTGTTTGCGATCGCGAATTCGAGCCGACCCCGCGCCGACCGTCAGCCACCCTCCGGCGAGCCGGCGACCGTCACCTCTGGCACCGTGGGCCCATCCTGGTTCACACCGGGCGTCGCTGGCGTTTGCCCGGAACCGGCCGACCACCGACAGGGGAGGACATCCCGTGGCCAAGGAGATCTTCGTTGCGTTCGGCGTCGACGTGGACGCCGTCGGCGGCTGGCTCGGCTCCTACGGCGGCGAGGACTCGCCGGGTGACATCTCGCGTGGCATGTTCGCGGGCGAGGTCGGCGTACGGCGACTCAACAAGCTGTTCGCGCGCTACGACCTGCCGTCGACGTGGTTCTGGCCGGGCCACTCGATCGAGACGTTCTCCGAGCAGTTCGACGAGATCGTCGCGGCCGGCCACGAGATCGGTGTGCACGGGTACAGCCACGAGAACCCGATCGCGATGAGCCGGGAGCAGGAGGCCGACGTCCTCGACCACTGCATCGAACTCATCACCAACCGGGCGGGGAAGCGCCCCACCGGTTACGTGGCGCCGTGGTGGGAGTTCTCCCGGGTCACCAACGAGCTGCTGATCGAGCGCGGCATCACCTACGACCACTCGCTCATGCACCGGGATTTCGAGCCGTACTACGTGCGCGTCGGCGACACCTGGACCAAGATCGACTACGACAAGCCGGCCCGCGAGTGGATGAAGCCGCTCGTGCGCGGACACGAGACCGATCTCGTCGAGATCCCCGCGAGCTGGTACCTCGACGACCTGCCGCCGATGATGTTCATCAAGGCCAGCCCGAACAGCCACGGCTTCGTGAACCCGCGGCACATCGAGCAGATGTGGCGCGACCAGTTCGACTGGGTCCACCGCGAGTCCGACTACGCGGTCGTCACCTTCACCATCCATCCCGATGTCTCGGGGCGTCCCCAGGTGCTACTCATGCTGGAGCGGCTGATCGAGCACATCTCGGGCCACGAGGGCGTGCGCTGGTCGACGTTCGACGACATCGCGCAGGACTTCCTCAAGCGCCGCCCGCGCGCCACGTCCTGATGTGCGGGGCCTGCGGCGGCGCGCCGCCGGATCCGGCCGGGCCGCTCGTGGCCGGGCCGCACCGCCGTGCCGCCGTCGCCCGTACGGCGACGGCCGCGAGTCGCGGAGTGACCGTGCGCGCTGTGCCGGGCGGCTGGACCGTCGCGACCCGCTCGGGCCGGACGACGGTCTGCCGGACCCTCGACGCGCTGGTCACCGCGGTCGTGCCGCACGCGACGGTGGACACCCCCGACACCTTGGCGGACCTGGTCACGGCCGTGGCGGGAACCAGGACGGCGTGGATCGAGGCGGCGCGGACGATCGCCCACGCCCTCGCGAGCGCGCTGTGGGGATCGAGCCCGGACGCTCAGCCGCCCGCGAATGGCGGCAGTACGTCGAGCGTCGCGCCGGCGGCGGGCCGCACGCCGTGGTCGCGGACCGCGACCTCGTCGAGCAGGTAGCTGCACCGCGCGAGGACCCGGGCGAGCCCGTCGCCGTGCCGGTCGCGGACGGCCGCGAGCAGGTCGGCGAGGGTGGCGCCGTCGGCGACCTCGACCGACTCGGAGTCGACGCCGGCCGCCGCCCGGGCCGCCGCGAAGTACCGGACCGTCACGGTGGTCGTGGTGGAAACGCTCATGCCGTCATCCTTATCAGCCGCCGATGGCGCTCATCGGCCGGTCCGGCTGCAGGAAGCCGGGGTCGTTGATGCCGTGGCCGGGCAGCTTGCCCCACATGGCGTCGCGCCAGGTGTCGGCGATCTCGGCGTCGGAGGCGCCG
>NZ_JAHDTG010000049.1 GCF_018531475.1 Pseudonocardia mahuensis | reverse complement strand
GGAACGCTGTCACTCCTGGATGAACGGCTACGGCAAGCTCCGCCGCACCACCGACAAGCGCAAGATCATCGTCGAGTTCTACCTCAACCTCGCCGCCACGCTCACCGTGATCCGCCGTCTGATCAACCGGGCCCGCAGTCTCTACCGCTGGCCCACCAGGCCGACCACCCGCCGACTCCGCTGATCCTCATTTGCCGGACGTTCTTAGGAATGCGTTGTCCACATCGTGGCAGCACCTCACCATCAGCGCCTCCGCGCGGCGCCGCGTGCCCGCCGGTGTGCGGTCGGACGTCGATACGGATCGGAGTCGATGTGAACGCAGTGGAACTGCCACCGGAGGAGCGGCTCGTCCCGGGCGATCTGATCGCCACCCTCGCCGAGCGCACGCCGGCGGTCGGGCCGAACCCGACCGAGTGGCCGGGGCTCACGTTCTACCGGTTCCACGCTCCGACGGCCCCGCAGTGGGACGACGTCGGGTCGCTGTCGCTGTGCGTCGTCGCGCAGGGTCGCAAGGCCGTCACGGTGGACGGCGTCCGCCACCTCTACGACCCGTTCAACTATCTCCTCCTCAACCGCGGGCTCCGCTTCACCGCGGAGATCCTCGCCGGGAGCGTGGCGAAGCCCTACCTGTCCTTCGTGCTCCAGATCGACCCGGCGATGGTCCGCCGCATCTCCGCGGACATCCTGGATCGACGGCCACGACGTTCCACCGGCCGGTGCCCCGGGCGACGCCCGACGCCTACGTCTCGCCGCTGGACCAGGACCTGCTCGGCGCGGCGCTGCGCTTCGTGAGGTCCGTGGTGAACGGCTCGGACCGGCGCGTGCTCGCGCCGATCTACCTGCAGGAGATCGTGTACCGGATCCTGCAGTCCGAACAGTGCACGCGGCTGATTGACGCCGCGGCGGAGGAGAGCGGCAAGAACCCGGTCGCCGACGTCATCCACTACGTCACGGAGCGGATCTCCGAGCCGCTCACGATCGCCGAGCTGGCCGAGCACGTGTGCATGAGCCCGTCGACGTTCGCGCACCTGTTCCGCGACGTCACCGGGATGTCGCCCTACCAGTTCGTCAAGCGGCTGCGCCTGGACCGGGCCCGCGGGCTGCTCGTCGACGGGTCGTTGAACGTCAGCGAGGTCGCCAAGGCCGTCGGGTACGCGAGCCTGTCCTCGTTCATCACGGAGTTCAAGCGGCACTTCGGGGTCACCCCGCGGGCCTACGCCGACGCGCAGCGCGGCGGTGTCGCGCTGCGCGTCGACCGCGCGACAGCGCCGGTGTAGGCCCCCGCACGAGGGCCGCCCCGCGCCCGGGCGCATCGTGCTGCCCGAAGGCCGTCCACTCCCGTCCGGCACTGATCGCAGGAATCCGCAGATTGTCCGCAGGAATGGGGCTAACCCGCAGTTCGCGGCGCTTCTAGTGTTCCCGATCACACCGCCGGACACCGTCGGCGCAGCCCCGGGAGTGCCCATGCCGCGACTGCTCTACCTCGTCACCAGCGCCCGCGAGATGAACCTCGCCGACGGGTCGCCCTACGAAACCGGCTACTTCGCCGAGGAGGCCGCCGTGCCGTTCCGGCGGTTCACCGCGGCCGGGGTGGACGTCGTCGTGGCGACTCCGGACGGGCGTGCGCCGCACGCCGATCCGTACGGCCTGGAGCCGATCTTCCACATTCCCGATCCCGACGACGACTTCCTCGGCTCGATCACCCGCACGTTCGCCCCCGACGTCGACGACATCCGGCTGACCCTGCACCAGCTGACCGGCCTCGACCTGGCCGCCGCGCGCCGGATCTTCATCGCGATGGGTGAGGCCGGGCTCGCGGGCGAGCAGGCGCGCGATCTTCTCACGAAGGCCGCGCACACCGCGTGGCGCCAGGACCGCCGGCTCGGGGCGGTGCTCGTCGAGGACGGCCTGGCCGGGCCGCTGTCCCGTGAGGACGTCGATCGGGCCGTCGCGGCGCACCACGCCGCCTGCCAGGAGGTCGCCGACGGGCTCGCCGCCGAGCTCGCGGCCAACCCCGGCTTCCAGCAGCCCCGCGACCTCTCGGCGATGACCGACGCCGAGATCGCCGAGTTCGACGCCGTGTTCGTCCCCGGTGGGCACGGTCCCATGGTCGACCTCGCGGATAACCCCGACGTGCGCCGCGTGTTGCAGATCCTGCAGGGCAAGCAGGCGACCATCGCGACGCTGTGCCACGGCCCGGCCGCGCTGCTGGCCGGCGGGGGCCGCGACGACGGCCAGCGGCTCTTCGACGGCTACCGGCTGACGTGTTTCACCGACGAGGAGGAGGACCAGACCCGCGTCGGCAAGCTCGGCATGCCCTGGTACCTCGACACCGCGCTGAAGAACGCCGGAGCGATCTTCGACGACGCGCCCGCGGCCTGGGTGTCGCACGTCGTCGTCGACCGCAACCTCGTCACCGGGCAGAACCCCGGATCCTCGGACGCCGTCGCCGACGCCGTCCTCAAGTCCCTCGCGGTGCTGTGAGACCGCACCAGCTGATCCGCCGGCTGTGGGACCGCCTGTCGACCTCGGAGGAACGCAGTTCGATGACCAGCGCCGACGAGATCCGTGCCACCGATCCGACGAGCATCGTCAGGGCCTTCTTCCGCTCCCTCGGCGATCGTAACCTCGACGCCGCGTTCGCGCTGCTCGCGTCCGACGCCGAGATCGAGGTGCTGCCGTCGGCGGGGCAGACCTCGATGGACCCGGCCGCGGCCGGGCGGCCGTTCTTCAGCGCCACCGTGACGGCCTTCCCCGACCTGTTGCTCACCGTGCACCGCACGGTCGAGGTCGGTGACGGGGTGGTGCTCACCGAGCTCTCGCTGGAGGGCACCCAGGCCGCGGACTATCTCGGCGCGCTCAACCAGGAGAAGCACCTGGACGTACGGCAGGCGTGGCTGCTGCAGGTCGAGGGCGGTCTCATCCGCAGCGTGCGGGGCTTCTGGGACGAGAACCAGCTGTTCCGCCGCCTGGCCGTCAAGCGGCTCGACCGGATCGCGATCGTCTAGGAGGCACCGGACAAATGACACTCGCCAGTCCGCCGCGTACCGCGGCCAGGACCGTGGAGGCGTTCTTCGACGCCTACCGCCGCCAGCAGGTCGACGAGATGGTCGAGCTCTGCACCGCCAACGCGGACTTCTCCTACGTGCCCGTCGAGATCTGGGGCCGCCAGCGGGTGGTGCGCGGCGACGGGAAGGTCGCCACCATCGGCAAGACGCTCTGGACCGGACTGATCGCCTCGTTCCCGGACCTGACGAACACCGTGCACACGGTGCGCGCCAACACCTCCGGCGACGTCGTCGTCGAGGTGACGATCGGCGGCACCCAGGCGAGCGCCTGGGTCAACATGGCCGCCCGCGGCGGCTCGTTCGCCGAACCGCACCTGTTCGTCTTCCACGTCGGCGAGGACGGACTCATCGACTCCATCACCGCCTACTGGAACAACGCCAGCATCAGCCGCCAGCTCGGCCATCTCGAAGTCGATTAGGAGACAGCAGTGACGCTGTTGAAGCGCGAGGAATGGCAGCACTTCGTCCGTGACGTCGACTGGACCTTCGCCTACGTCGACGACGAGGCGGTGTTCCCCGAGTGGCACTCCGGAACCGGCAAGGTGCCCCGCGAGGCGTGGCTGAACTGGGAGGAGGACTACAAGGTCTCCTACTCCGAGTACGTCGCCACCCAGCGGGAGAAGGAGGGCTCGGCGTACGCGGTCAAGGCGGCACTGCAGCGCTCCCGGGCGTGGGAGACGCTGTCGGAGGGCTGGAAGTCGTCGACGAAGATGCACTTCGGCGGCGTCACCCTGGTCGAGTACGAGGCCACGCTCGCCGAGCTGAAGATGGCCCGCTTCGGGCTCAACGGCGCCTGGCGGAACGTGGCGGCCTTCGGCGCGCTGGACGAGATCCGGCACTGCCAGATCACGCTGTTCTTCGGCCACGAGTTCGTCGGCAAGGACCCGCAGTACGACTGGACGCAGAAGATGTTCCACACCGATGACTGGGTGGCCGTCTCGCTGCGCAACCTGTTCGACGGGATGATGGTCACCCCGAACGTCGTGGACCTGGCCATCCAGCTGCCGCTGACCTTCGAGACCGGCTTCACCAACCTGCAGTTCGTGGCGCTGTCGGCCGACGCGCTGGAGTCCGGCGACGTCAACTTCGCCAACATGATCAGCTCGATCCAGACCGACGAGGCCCGGCACGCCCAGCAGGGCGGCCCGACGCTGGAGATCCTCGTCGAGCACGACCCGATCCGTGCCCAGTGGGTCATCGACAAGGCGTTCTGGGGCTCCGCGCGCGCGTTCGCGGCGCTGACCGGGCCCGCGATGGACTACTACACGCCCCTCGAGCACCGGAAGCAGTCCTACCGGGAGTTCATGGAGGAGTGGATCATCGATCAGTTCATCCGGACGATCGAGGACTACGGGCTGCGCAAGCCCTGGTTCTGGGACGAGTTCATGAAGGGCCTCGACACCTGGCACCACGCCCTGCACATGGGCCTGTGGTATTGGCGCCCCACACTGTGGTGGAAGCCGACCGCCGGCGTCACGCGCGACGAGCGGGACTGGCTGCGTGAGAAGTACCCGAACTGGGAGACCGTGTACGGGGACAAATGGGACGTCATCATCGACAACGTCAACTCCGGCAACATGGAGGCGACGCTCCCGGAGACGCTGCCCTGGCTGTGCAGCATGTGTCACCTGCCGTGCTGCAACGCCACCCTCGGCTACGACGGCCGGTGGCGGGTGCGGGACTACCTGCTGACCCACAACGGCGTCACCTACCACTTCTGCACGGCCGGCTGCCGGCAGATCTGGTGGAAGGACCGCGACAACCTCAACCACCCGACCGTGATCGACCGGTTCCTGGCCGGCGAGATCCAGCCGATGGACGTCGGCGGGATCCTCGGCTACATGGGGCTGACGCCCGACGTCATGGGCGACGACCCGGACTACGGGTGGGCCGCGGAGTACAAGGACAGGATCGTCACCCCGCGCGTTCCCGTGGCCGGTGCCTGATGACCGGCACCGAGACCGCAGAGACCACCGCGGCCCCGGCCGAGCCGCAGCTCGTCCCGATCAACGCGATCTTCGCCGAGGACTTCGTGCAGATCCTCGTCGCGGTGACCACGGCGAACACGATCGCCGAGGTCGCCGAGGCGGTGGCTCATCACACCGAGGGCAAGCGCGTCCCGCGCCGGGACGCCGGCAAGGTCGTCTTCCACAACGGGCGGCGGCTGCGACCGGATCTCACCGTGGCCCAGGCGGGGATCAACCCGCTCGACCACGTCCGCGTCGAGTACGACATCTGAGGGGAGCGTTCGTGGACAGGCCGGTGGGACCCGTCTTGCGGATGTGCGACGAGGTCGAGTCCGTGATCAGTGCCATCCGGGACGACAACCCGGACTCCGACATCGAGGTGATCGACCGCGGCTCCTACATCCGGGTGCAGGCCCCGGGCCGGGTCCGGGTGACCGAGACGTTGCTACAGCGCCACCTCGGTCCGGCGTTCGAGCTTCGCTCGCTGCAGACGATGTTGTCCTCCTTCGCGGGGCGGATCCACACGACGAGCGAGGAGATCTCCTGGGAATGGGCGACCAAGCGCGAGGGGGCCACCCGATGAGCGACGACCCCGCGCCGCGGCGGCGGCGCACCTGGAGCGCGTTCGGCGACGTCCGGAAGCTGCCCGGCGAGTACGAGGTGATGACGCACGAGACCAACTGGACGCTGCGACCGGGCCGCAAGTCCGCCTTCGAGCAGAATCCTTCGTCGGCGGCGAACCTGTGGTTCCTCACCTACCGGGAGAACTCCCCACTCACGTCCGACGACTGGAACGCCTTCCGTGACCCGGACCAGCTGACCTACCGGACCTACGTCGCCCACCAGAACGACGAGGAGACCAAGGTCGACGGCCTGTTCTCCCAGTTCGCCGAGATCGGGGCCGATGCCGCGCACACCGACGGGTGGGTGCGGGTGCTCGGGTCGCTGTTCACCCCGGCCCGGTACCCGTTGCACGGCGCGCAGCAGGTGCAGGCCTACATCGGGCACATCGCGCCGTCCTCCTACATCACCAACACGGCGGCGTTCACCACCGCGGACCTGCTGCGGCGGGTCACCCGGACCGCGTACCGGACCCGCGAGCTGCAGCTCGCGCGGCCCGAGAGCGGCATCGGCACGCGGGAACGCGCGCTGTGGGAGGACGACCCGGCCTGGCAGGGCACTCGCAAGGCGATCGAGACCGCCCTGATCGCCTATGACTGGGCCGAGGCGTTCACCGCGATGAACCTCGTGCTGCTGCCGACACTCGACGACGTGCTGCTCACCCAGTTCGGGCGGGTGGCCAAGGCCAACTCGGACGACCTGAGCTGGCTGCTGTCCGGCCTGCTGGGCGCCGATGCCCGACGGCGCGACCGGTGGAGCGCGGCGCTCGGCGCATTCGCCGTCGCCGCCCGGCCCGGCAACGTCGGAGTACTCACCAGGTGGATCGACAAGTGGGCGCCGCGGGCGGACGACGCGGTGGCCGGGCTCGCCTCGCTGCTGGCGTCGGCGCCGGCGGGTGCGCCATCGGTCGACGACGTCGTGGCCTCGGCGCGGGCGGCCCGGGCCGCGCTGCACGAGAAGGCGGGCATCGTGCCCGCCGGCCTGGCGGCGAGCGGCTGACGATGGATGCAGCGGCGACGAACGTGGTGGCGTCGTGGGTCCCGGCGCTCGAGCTCGACGAGCTCTGGGAGGGCGAGATGACCGCCGTCACCGTCAACGGGACCAGCGTGCTGCTGGTCAACGTCGACGGTGACGTGCGGGCCTACCGCAACCGCTGCCCGCACCAGCAGTGGGCGCTCGACGAGGGCGACTTCGACGGTGAGGTCATCGTCTGCTCCCGGCACCTGTGGGAGTTCGACGCCCGCAGCGGCGCCGGGCGCAACCCGGCCACCTGCTCGCTGTCGGGCTACCCGTGCCGGGTCGACGACGGCATGATCCACGTCGACCTGGGCTCGCCGTGACCCGACGCCGGTTCGTCATCGTCGGGGGCGGGGTGACCGGAGCGTCGGCTGCCTCGACCCTGCGTGGCGAGGGGTTCGACGGGGAGATCCTGCTCGTCGGTGACGAGCCGGATCTCCCTTACGAACGCCCACCGCTGTCCAAGGAGTGGCTGGCCAGGACGGAGCCCCCGCTCGTCGTGTACCCCGAGGACTGGTACGCCGACAACGCCGTCGAACTGCTCACCGGGACGCGGGTGACCGCGCTGGACCGCTCGGAGCGGGAGGTCACGCTCTCCGGCGGCGCGACGCTGGGCTTCGACGCACTGCTGATCGCCACGGGCGGGCAGGCACGCCGGCTGCCGGGGCTCAGCGACGTCTGCGAGGACCGGGTGCACCACCTACGCACCCGCGCCGATTCCGACGCATTGCGGTCCCGGCTCACCCCGGGGGAGCGGCTCGTCGTCCTGGGCGGCGGGTTCGTCGGATGCGAGGTCGCGGCCACCGCCCGCAAGCTGGGCGTCGAGGTGACGATCCTCGAGATGGCGGCTGCGCCCCTGGAGCGGGCACTGGGCACCGAGCTGGGTGGGCTGTTCGCCGGGATCCACCGCGCCGCGGGCGTCGACCTGCGCTGCGGGGAGCGGGTGGAGTCGGTGGCACGGACCGGCGACGGGCTGGTCGTGCACACCGACCGCGGCGCGCTGGAGTGCTCGACCCTGCTTGTCGCGGCCGGTCTGGTCCGCGACACCGAGATGTGGGCCGCGGCCGGCGTGCCGTGCGCCGATGGCGTGCTCGTGGACGCGGGCTGCCGTACGGGCGTACCGGGTGTGTTCGCGGCCGGTGACGTCGTCGCCCACGACCACCCCCGGTACGGGCGGCTGCGCGTCGAGCACCACGACAGCGCCGTTCGTCAGGGCGCCGTGGCCGCACGCAACATGCTGGGCGCGGGTGCCGAGTTCGACGAACCGCACTGGTTCTGGTCGGACCAGTACGACCACACGCTGCAGAGCTACGGCGGCGTCGGGGAGCCCGACCTGGACGAGACGGTGATCCGGGGCCGGCCGGAGGAGGGGTCGTTCGTCCGGTTCGGGCTGTCGGCAGGGCGGGTGGTGTCGGTGCTCGGCCTGAACCGGCGGGCCGAGGTGATGGCCGGTCGCCGGCTCGTGCTCTCCGGGCACCCGGTGCCGGCCGAGCAGTTGCGCGACGAGTCGGTGGATCTGCGCCGGCTGCTCCGCCGACCGGCGCGGGCGTGATGCAGCGGGTGCACGGACCCGATGGTGAGGAGGACCGGATGGAGATCTCGAACGCACCCGGCCTGGTGATCGCCGAGGCGCCCCAGGCCCGGATCGACGAGGCGGTGGCACAACGTGCGCTGGACCGGGTGATCGGGCTGCCCGCGTCCGAGGCCCTGGCCGTGCTGACCCATCCGGGGTCCGGGACGTGCGAACCGGTGGCGCGGGTGGTGCAGGGCGCACTGGCCGCGGCCCGTCGCGACCTCGGGGTGGGGGCCGGGACGTGCGTGGTGCACGCGGGCGAGGTCGGTCCGGGCGAACCCGTCACCCGGGTGCGCCGGCAGGTGCACGGGCTGGCCACCTGGATCACGACGCAGACCACGCGGATCTGGGTGGAGCTGCGCGTCCCGGTGCTGCACCTGGTCACGGGGGCCGGCACAGACGCGGCACGGCACACGGTTGCGAGCACGACCGACGAGCGGGGAGACACGCGATGGGCCCGGTGAGTGACACGGTGATCAAGGAGACGGTCATGGTCTCCGACATCGAGGAGGCGCTCCGCGAGGTGATCGACCCCGACCTCGGGGTGAACGTGGTCGACCTCGGCTTCGTCCGCGACATCGACCTCGACGCCGAACCGGCGGTCCTGACCATGACCCTGACCTCGCCGGCGTGCCCGCTGACGGGCGTCATCGAGGATCAGATCCGCACCGCGCTGGCCGGGTTGCTGGCCGCCTACGAGGTGCGGTGGGCGTTCCGTCCGGCATGGAGCCCGGACCGGATCAGCGACGAGGGCCGGGACCAGCTGCGAGCCATCGGGTTCAGCTTCTAGATCGGCCCGCCATGGCCTCCGGCACTGCCGACGAGGGGTGATCGATGCCAAGCTCTGGACCCATGAGCGACGAGCAATGGTTCTACTGCCTCAAGCACAACACGGTCGAGCCGGCTGAGGGCTGCCGCGCCGCCGACCGGCTCGGTCCCTACCCCGACAAGGCGACCGCCGCCCGTGCACTGGAGATCGCGCGGGAGCGCACCGAGGCCGCCGACCGCTACGACCAGGAGTGGGACGAGCAGGAGGAGTGAGGACGCGAGGATCTCGGCGGCTCGGGATTCGCAGGAGCAGACATTTTCGAGTCTCTTCCGCGATCGCCGCGGATCCGGCACGGAACTGTCGGGGTTCGTACGTATGTTCGAATCCTACGGGCGAGGTCGGTCCGGAGGTCGTGGCGGCGATGCCGCCCGGCCCTGATCTCGCCGCGCAGCGACGGTACCGCTGGGCGGTGCTGGAACGGGCGGTGCGTGGCGGTCCGCCACCCTTCCGAGCAGGAGAACCCCCATGTCTTCCCACGGTGTCGCCGTGACCGTGTCCTACCCTCCCCGGTGGCGATCGACGCGTGCGGATCGCCGGGGGCGGCAGCGCGCGGTCGAGGGTCATGCGAGGTTCTGTTCCGGCGGCGCGCGGTGGTGGCGTGGTGTCGCCCGCTGCTGATGCGACGGCGCGCTCCCGCTGGCGTTCGCTCGTGCTCACCGACCCCGTGGCCCGGCTGGTCCGCAACGCCGCACACGCCGGCATCGATGACGAGGTCTACGACCTGCGCCAGCTCGCGCTCGCGGCGGTCGACGTCGTCGTCGGGTCGATGGGGTTCGCGCGCGAAGCGACTCCGGACGAGGTCCTCGACGTGCTCGCCGGGATCGCGGCCCGGATGCAGCCGCACGAGGAGCGGGCCGGCGAATGGCGCGACGTCGCGCAGGCCGTCGTGAAGGGCCTGCTCAACGACGCCCACGAGCAGCGCCGCTTCACCTACCACTTCGCCGAGATGTCCGACGGCGACACCCGGTTCGAGCCCTACAGCTTCCGGCTGCTGTCGTTGCGCGAGTCCGAGTACGGCCCGGTCCTGGTCGCGAGCGACCAGGCGGTGACGCTGTTCCTGCACGGTCTCGGCGTCGACCTCGAGGATGCCGACCGGGCGCTGGCCTACGTCCTCCAGCGCCAGCTCGACGACCATCGCTTCGATGCTGCGGTGCGGACGGCGGCGCAGGCCGAACGCACGAGCGTCGGGATGTCGGCGACGCTGACCGAACTGCTGGGGCGACCCGGCGAGACGTGGGTGCGCACGACTGGTCGGTCGACTTCCCCGAGCGGCTGGCCCGTGCCCGGCGGCACGTGGAGAGCCGGATCGCCGAGGACGACCGTTTCCTCGAACACGTACAGGCCGGGCTGGACGCCGAGGCCTCGCCCGACGTGCGGCCAACCTGCGTGAGCGGCTCGACGAGCTCGAGGAACACAAATCGGTCGTCATCACGGCGATGACCGGGATGGTCCGGCAGGCCCTCAAGCCGCTGGCCCGGGCGCAGGCGCTGTCCGAGCTGCCCGAGACGCTGGGGACTGGGCCGGGCAACGGTTCCTCGAGGTCGGCCCGCGCTCCACGGTGGAGACAGCCGACGCGGTCGTGCGCGACCGCTGGCCGCGGCTCGTCGACGTGGTGACCGCGCGTGGCGTCGAGGTCCCGCGCGGTCAGGAACTGTTGTGGCAGGCGACCAGCGCGGTCGTCGGCGAAGGGAACTGGAAGGCCCGGGTGCTCAAGCCGTCGACGACGTTCGCGCTGGAACGGGTGTCGGTCGAGCGCATGCGCAAGTGGTCGGGCGGGGAGAAGGTGACCATCTCCCTGCTGCTGTTCTGCATGGTCGCCAAGCTGCGGGCCACCAGCCGCGGCCGCGACCTGCCCGGCCTCGGTGCCGGCGGCGATGGCAGGGTCCCAGGCCACCCGGCGGGTGACCACGACGAACAGCTGGCGCAGCAGCGCGGCGGCGATCGCGGCGCGGGCCTGCCCTGGGCGCAGTGTGTTCGTGGCGCGGGTGGTCAGGTGCTGGAAGCGGGCGGTGTAGACCGGGTTGTGGCGCAGCGCGCCCCAGACCGCGCGCCATGCCGCGGTGCGCAGCGCCGGGCGGCCGCGACCGGAGACCTTGGTGGCACTTACTGCGCTCCGGCGACGCTGTCCGATCTGGTCCGGCCGCTCATCTCCCGCGGGTGAGGCCGGGCCCGGCGGGACGGCGCAGGCTTCCCCCGTGCCCGGTTCCGCCGGTCGTGCGACCGGTATGCGGGTACGGAGAGGGGAATGGACCGATGACCGATTCCGCACGAACCGCGCCGGCGGGCTCCGGGGCGCGCGCCGGTGCCACGTCCGCATCGTCGCCGGCCTCGGCGCCGACCGGTTGGACGGGATGGGCCGTCTTCGCCGGAGTGGTGATGATCATGGTCGGCATCTTCCAGGGGATCGCCGGACTCGTGGCCCTGTTCCGGCAGACGTACTTCGTGCTGCCCGAGTCGGGCCTGGTGGTGAGCGTCAGCTACAACAGCTGGGGCTGGCTGCACCTGATCTGGGGCATCTTCCTGGTGCTGGCCGGCGCAGGCGTGCTCGCGGGCCAGACCTGGGCGCGCGTCGTGGCGATCATCCTCGCCGGCCTGAGCGCCGTCATCAACATCGCGTTCCTGGCCGCTCAGCCGGTCTGGTCGACGATCATCATCGCGCTCGACGTGCTCGTGATCTACGCGTTGACGGTGCACGGCAGCGAGATGAAGAGCGGCGCCGCCGGCTACTGAGTTACCGACGGAACGCGTCGGGAGGCGGCTGGCTCCGATCCGCGAACGGTGCGGGCCGTTCGCGGGTCGGTCACGTCCAGCGCCGGTTCGTCGAGCGGCTGAACCGGTCGAGAAGTCCGAACGGTTCGGCGTCCGACGGGCTCATCCCGCGCGGGTGATGCCGTGCGTACACCTCGATCAGCACAGTTCCTGCATCGAGTGATCCAGGACGCTGCGGAGTGCAGGAGGCACGGCATGGCCACCCTGACGGTGTGGAAGTTCCCGACGGCTCAGGGAGCGGACGACGCCCTGAACATCCTGGAGCGGCTCCAGAAGGAGGAGCTGATCCAGGTCAACGATGCGGCCGTGGTGCGCTGGCCGGAGGGTCGGAAGAAGCCCAAGACCGAGCAGCTGCACAACCTGGCCGGGGTCGGGGCACTCGGGGGCAGCTTCTGGGGGCTGCTGTTCGGGCTGATCTTCTTCGTTCCGCTGCTGGGTCTCGCCGTCGGCGCTGCGGTGGGGGCGCTGACCGGTTCGCTGTCCGACGTGGGCATCGACGACGACTTCGTCAAGGAGGTCCGAGAGAAGGTCACGCCGGGGACGTCGGCGCTGTTCGCGATGACCTCGAACGCCGTCACCGACAAGGTGCTGGAGGCCTTCCGCGGCACCGACGCCGAACTCGTGCACACCAACCTGTCCGGCGCCCAGGAGCAGCAGCTCCGGATGGCCTTCGCCGAGGCCGAGGCCTGACCGCAGGATCTACCCACCGCCGGCCGGCCCGGGACCGTCCCCCGGCCGGCCGGCGGTGTCGCGGCGGCTGCGGCCCACCTGCACCGCGCCGAGCACGGCCCGCAGCAGCAGCCCGATGACGAGCAGGTTGGCGACCATCTGCGCGGTCGTGACCACGCGGGCGACCTGGGACACCGGCGCGATGTCGCCGAACCCGACGGTGGCGAAGACGGTGACGGTGAAGTACAGGGTGTCGGTGCGGGTGAGCGACTGGGTGAAGGACGCCGGTTGGGTCTGCGCGAGCAGGTAGTAGCCCGCGGCGAACAGCAGCAGGTACAGCGGGACGGCCGTGGCGAGGGTCTCCACGGCCCGCAGCGCCGGGTAGCTGGCCCGCACGATCATCCGGATCTGCCACACCCCGAACACACCGACCAGGATCAGTCCGATCAGCAGCTGGACCAGCGTCGCCCCGGTGGCGGTCTGCTCGAGGGGCAGTAGGTAGTAGACGACGACCAGCGCGGTGACGCTGATCAGCGACCGCACCAACGTCCACCAGATCACCTTCCGGTGGCCCGGCGCGACGATGCCGGTGAGAGGTGCGGCCATGACGACTCCTCAGCCCACACCCTCGGCGTCCTCGCTCCCCACCGGCTCCGCGGAGCCGTGGTCCTCGCGGCCACGAGCCGCCGGGGCCCGGCCGGCGGCGATCTCGGCCAGGGCCCGCAGTCCCTGCCCGGGTCCCTCGGGCTGCATCGCCGACGGCGAGGCACCGGGATGGTGTGGCGCGATGCGGACGCGCAGCACGTGCGGCCGGATCCCGAACCGCACCGGCGGGTCGAGCACCACGGCCTCGCCGTCGATGCCGAGCGGGACCGGATGGTCGGAATCGACCTCGAACGCCGGTGCCGACCAGTGCGACCAGCGCGCGGGCCCACCACCGGACCCGGCCTCGCCGGCGGGCACCACGGCGACGCCGAGTGCCCCGCCGTCGATCCGCGGGCGGGTGCCCGACCCGATCGAGCCGCCGAGCCGGTACCGGTTGTTCGAGACCAGGATGACGGCGGCCGAGCGGTGCGCCAGCCCGTCCGGCCCGCGCCAGCGCAGGTCCAGTTCCGATCCGCTCGAGCCGAGCACGGCCGGCGCGGTGTCGAGCAGTGTGCGGATCTTCGCGTCCCGGTACCCCGCGCTCTGCACCGCCTCCGCGTAGAGCCCCATCGAGACGTTGTTGACGAACACCCGCCCGTTGACGACGCCGAGGTCGACCACGTACTCGCCCCCGTCGACAAAGGCGCCGAGCGCACCCACGACGTCGTCGCGGTCCACCCCGAGGTCCAGGGCGAAGTGGTTGCGGGTGCCGGCCGGTATGCAGGCGTAGGGCAGTCCGTACTCCGCGGCCACCGCCGCGACGATGGCCTGCGAGCCGTCCCCTCCGGCCATCGCGAGGCCGTCGGCGCCCTCGGACACCGCTGTGCGGACGAGTTTCTCCAGATCGTCGCCGGGGTGCAGCTCGACGGTCCGCATCCCGCGCTTCGCGGCCTCACCGGTCAGCCCGACCTGGGTGGCCTTGCCGCCGCCCGATCGCGGGTTCACGAACAGAACCGGCCGGCTCGGCGGGGTCGCGGCCGGCCGGTGCACGTGCACCCGGAACGCCGCCCGCGCCGCGGCGTGCCAGATCGCGACACCCACGACGATCACCAGCAGGTACGGCCACCCGTCGTTCGCGATCAGCAGTAGCGCGGCACCGCCGAGGGCGAGCACCGCCACGGTCAGCCCCACGATGCGCTGCCAGCCGCGTCGCACGACGCCGAACCACGCCGCCACCAGCGCGATCGCGACACACCCCAGCACGCCCAGGCCCTGCGGGAATCGCGCGATCCCCACGACGACGGCGATCACCACCGTGGCCAGCCCCGCGAGCAGCGCGACCGCCGCCGCGACCCGCTGCCGGTCGGTGACACCGGCCGGGGTACCCACGGTGCCCCCGCGGTCACCGCGGCCCGGTCCCGTGTCGCCGGCCATGTGACTCCTCCTCGCGCCGCCCACCGGCGGGCCAGCATCCGCCTGGACGCGGGGTGCAGCGTCATCCGCCCGGGGTGATTCCGCGGACCTGCTGTTGCGACCGGGCGACGCCCGGGGCGTTCTCACCGGGGAGGAGCCCGTCCGGGAGAGGTCTGGGCTGCCGGGGTCGTGACCGCCGACCCCTCGGGCGGAGCGAGGCGCGCCGTGACGACGTGCGCGACGACGACCCCGACGATCACCAGCGGCATGACCGCGAGCCCGTCGGCCCCGAGCAGCAGCGTGGCCAGCAGCACCGAGGTCAGTGGTAGCCGCAGCATCGCGGTGCACATCGCCCCGATCCCGATGGCCACGCCGGCTACGAGCGGCAACCCGGGCAGGTGGGACAGGGCGATGCCCCCTGCCGCGCCCAGGAACATCGCCGGGAACACCGGGCCACCGCGGAAGCCCGCCAGCGACACGCTGTAGGCGAGCCCCTTGCAGGCGAGCAGCAGCAGGAGCGCGCCGACGGTGTCGCGGCCGTGCTCGGCGATCAGCGGGCCGAGCTGGTCCTGCCCGGAGAACAGGACGGCCGACCAGCTGTGGCCGGTCACGGCGGCGAACAGCACCGCACAGCCCGCGACGAACAGGCCTGCGGCCGGGGTGAGCAGCAGGATCCGCCGCTCGATGTGCGGGCGGACCAGCCGGGCCAGCCGGGAGATCCCGGTCCCTGCGACGGCGGCGACGGCGCCGATGACGATCGCCCAGCCGAACGTGAACACGTCGGGGTGGGCGAACGGCGGCAGATCCGGCAGGGCCAGCGAGAACGTCCCCAGCCCGGTCAGCGAGCCGAGCCCGATGAAGATCAGTGAGCCGATGCCCGCGGCCAGCAGCCCCGGGAGCAGGATGAGTTGGAGCGTGGCCCCGCCGATCCCGGCCGCCTCCATCAGCAGGAACGCACCGAGTAGCGGCGATCCCAGCAGCGTGCTGATGGACGCGAAGCTGCCGGCCGACGCGATGATCTGGGTGGCCTGTGCCGGCGCGCCCCGCCGGCCAAGCCGCACCGCGCACACCGCGAGCCCACCGCCCAGCGCGATGAGTGGCGCCTCCGGCCCGAGCACGACACCGGCGACCAGCGTCACGAAGGCGGCCGCCGCGACACCGGGCAGCTCGCGCGGCTCCGGCGCGCCGCCGGCGTGGAAGCCGTCGGCCGGCGAGTGCCCACCCCCGCCGGGCAGGTAGCGGATGACGAGCCCGACCAGCACCCCGCCGACCAGCAACGGCACGACGGGCCACCACAGCGGTTCCGGGCCGAGATCCAGGGCGCCGGGCACCGCGGTGTACACCCAGTGCTGCCCGGCGGACACCAGCGCCAGGAAAGCGTAGGCCGCGGCCGAGATCGGGATTCCGAGGATCGCGGCGAGGACGAGCAGCGGCACGTAGCTGCGGCTGCGTAGGAGTTCGCGGGGATCGGCCGGTCCGGCTGCGCCCATCACGACCTCCTCGCCCGCCGCCGACAGGGTGACCGCCGCGCCGGACGGGAGCCATCACCCGGCCCGGATGATGCGGCCGACGCGGTCGGTCGGGGAGGGTGGCCGGCCCAGACGAGGCTGAGGAGCCGTGGGATGAGCCAGCAGGCGACCGCCCGCCGACGGCGGGCTCACGCGACCGCGAGCGAGCCACACCTGACTCCGCACGATCGCGCCGCCTTGGGCCGGGCCGCCCGGTCGACCGTGCCCCGCAGCAGCCACGCGGTGTTCGACCCGGGACCGTCCCGGCCCGATCCGGTGGCGTCGCTGGAGAGCCAGTCGGCCGCACGGGTGCCCGAGCTGGTGCCGATCCGCTACGGCCGGATGGCGGTGTCGCCGTTCACCTTCTACCGGGGTGCGGCGCTGCTGATGGCGAGCGATCTGTCGGGCACGCCGCTCTCGGGTCTCGTCGTCCAGCTCTGCGGGGACGCACATCTGTCGAACTTCGGGGTGTTCGGCTCGCCGGAGCGACGGCTTCTGTTCGACCTCAACGACTTCGACGAGACCCTCCCCGGGCCGTGGGAGTGGGACGTCAAGCGGCTCGCCGCGAGCATGGAGGTCGCCGGCCGGGACAACGGCCTCGCCACCAAGGAACGCCGCTCCGTCGTGCAGGCCACCGTGGCGGCCTACCGCCGTGCGATGCGCGACTTCGCCGGCATGCGCCACCTCGACGTCTGGTACGCCCGGGCGGACATGGCGCAGCTGCAGGCACAGCTGGACAGCCAGCTGCGGCCGCGGGGGCGGCGGCGGCTGTCGCAGGAGATGACGAAGGCCCGGACCCGCGACAGCGTGCAGGCCATGGCCAAGCTCACCGCGGAGGTGGACGGCGGGCCCCGGATCGTCGCCGACGCGCCGCTCATCGTCCCCGTCACCGACCTGTTCCCCGGCGAGGCGGAGCGCAGCCGGCTGGAGGAGCAGATCTACGGGCTGCTGGCCGGGTACCGGCACTCGCTGCAGCACGACCGGCGGGTCCTCGTCGAGCAGTACCGGCCGGTGGACCTGGCGCGCAAGGTGGTCGGGGTGGGCAGCGTGGGCACCCGGTGCTGGATCGCGCTGCTGCTCGGCCGAGACGAGCAGGACCCGCTGTTCCTGCAGGTCAAGGAGGCCGTCCCGGCGGTGCTCGAGGGATTCCTGGGGGCGAGCGAGTTCGACAACGCCGGGCACCGGGTCGTCGCCGGTCAGCGGTTGATGCAGGCCGCGAGCGACATCTTCCTGGGCTGGCAGAGCATCGAGGGGCCGGACGGGAAGACCCGCGACTACTACGTCCGCCAACTGCGGGACTGGAAGATGTCGGTGGAGATCGGCGAGATGCTCCCGTCCGGCCTGCGCACCTACGGCCAGCTGTGCGGCTGGACGCTGGCGCGGGCGCACGCGCGGTCCGGTGACCGCATCGCCATCGCCGCCTATCTCGGCGGGGGAGAGGCATTCGACCGGGCGGTCGCGACCTTCGCGCAGGCCTACGCCGATCAGAACGACCGCGACTACGGGCGGTTCGTCGACGCGATCGCGGCGGGCCGGCTCACCGCGCAGAGCGACCTGTGACACAGGGTATCCCCCGGACCGCCTGTCGTGGGTGAGGCCCGGCGGGACCTGGCGCCGCTACCGTCCGCCGGATGACCACCATGTCCACGCCCGGCCCCGGGGCCGTCGGCGACGCGGCACCGGCCGCGCCCCTGCCCGCCATACCGCGCGGGCTGGTCATTCTGCTGGGTGCGGCCGCCGCGGTCGTCGCCGTCGCCGGCCTGATGGCGACGGCCTGGCTGGTCGGACCCGTCTTCCTGGCGCTGGTCCTGGTCATCGCGATCAACCCGGTCCACGCGTGGGCGCGGCGGCACGGCTGGCCGGGCTGGCTGTCGACGCTGACGTTGGTGCTGGCCGTCTACGCCGTGATCGTGGCGCTGGTCCTCGTCATGGTGGTCTCGGTGGCCCGGCTGGCGACGGAGCTGCCCACCTACGCGAGCCAGGCCCAGAACCTGCTGAACGGTGTCGCCGACACGCTGCACGAGCTGGGGGTCGACCCGGCCACGGCGAGGGCGACGGTGAGCTCGGCCGACCTTGGCAAACTGGCCGGTGTGGTCGGCTCCCTGCTCTCGGGGCTGAGCGGGGTGCTGACGAGCGTCGTGTTCCTGCTGGCGCTGCTGCTGTTCCTCAGTGTCGAGAGCAGCGGCATCTCGGCTCGGCTGGCGGCCATCGCGGCGGACCGGGCGCCGGTCGCCGCCGCGCTCCGGGACTTCGCCCGCGGGACCCGCAGCTATCTGCTCGTCACCACGGTCTTCGGCGCCATCGTCGCAGTGCTCGACACCATCGGGCTGGCCCTGCTCGGGGTGCCGCTGGCGGTGCTGTGGGGCCTGCTGGCGTTCATCACGAACTACATCCCGAACGTCGGGTTCATTCTGGGGCTCATCCCGCCCGCGCTGCTGGCGCTGCTGTCCGGCGGTTGGCAGCTGATGGTGTGGGTCATCGTCATGTACAGCGTCCTGAACATGGTCGTGCAGTCGTTGATCCAGCCCCGGTTCGTCGGCGACTCGGTCGGCCTGTCCGCCACGTTGACCTTCGTCGCCCTGATCTTCTGGGCCTGGGTGCTCGGCCCGCTCGGCGCCCTGCTGGCCATCCCGATGACTCTGCTGGTCAAGGCTGTGCTGGTGGACACCGACCCACGGGCTGCCTGGGTCGATGCACTGGTGCGCGCCCCGGGCCGGGGCCGAGCCCCGGTGCCCGCGGCAGCGGGCGGGGATGAGGACCTGGAACCGGCCGCGCCGCCGCCGCGGACGCCGCCCCTCGCCGGTGTCGAGGGTGCGGAACGGTGACAGACCGACAGGACCGGCGGTTCAACGTGACGCGAGCGGCAGCAGTCCGTGTTCGTAGGCGGCCACCACGGCGCTGCGCCGGCTGCTCACCCCGAGCTTCGCGTAGATGGCCCGGATGTGCGACTTCACCGTGTTGATCGAGATGGCGAGGTCGGCGGCGATCTCGTCGAGCGAGAGCAGCGAGGGCAGCAGCGACAGCACCGTCAGCTCGCGGTCGCTGAGCAGTACCGCTCCCGGCCGGCCCTCGGCGGGCCAGTGTGCGGCGATCGCGCGGGTGGCGAACGGCTCCAGGGGCCCGAAGCCGCCGAGCGAGTGCACGAGCAGTTCGCGCACCTCGGGCCCGGCGAGGGTGAACGGGCGCAGGGCATCGATCGGTTCGGCCCGGTCGAGCGCGGCGTGCAGGGCCCGCCGGGCGTCCGGCCGCTCGCCGGTGACGGCGGTCAACCGGCTCTCCAGCAGCAGGGCCTCGACGACCGTGTGCGGAACCAGCGGTTCGACGGCGCCGCTGAGCAGCGGGCGCAGCCGTTCCCGGGCCGCGTCCGGGTTCCCGGCGGCGGCGTCGATCCAGGCCCGCATGAGCAGGATCTCGCCGGGGACCCCGAGCCGCTCGGTCAGCCAGCTCAGCACGGTCGACGCGGCGGCGGCGTGGCCCAGCAGCAACGCAGCCCGGTGTTCGAGCAGCGCCGCACCGGCGACCTGCTCGGGGGTGACGAACACGACGCCGAGATCGAGCCGGGCCTGTTGCATCTCGCGGAGCCCGGCGGCCTGCTCACCGAGGTCGAACAGGGCCGCGCCCCGGACCACGCCGACGGCATGGCTCAGCGCAGGTCCCGCCGGCCCGTCCGCACCCAGCGCCTGCGTGGTGTGGTGGTGGGCCAGGGCGGCTTCGGCCCGGTGCAGCGCCGCGTCGGCGAGCATGAGGTGGGCGGCCCGCGACCAGACCGAGTCCTGCCAGCCGTGCGTGCCGGCGAGGACGGCCGCCTCCTCACCCGCCGCGGCCATCGCCCGGTAGTCGCCGTCCAGGCCGGCGACGGCGCCGAGCTGGGCCTGGCACTGCAACTCGAGGTAGCCGAAGCCGCGCGCGCGGGCCACCTCCAGGGCCGCGGCGAGCTCGGCCCGCACGTCGGTGCGGCCGCCGACCGACAGCAGGCAGGCCGAGGCCCGGGTCGCGTGGGCCAGGGCCGCGACGGCGGGATCGGCGACCGAGGCGCTGTCGAGCTCCTGCGCCGCGTCCTTCGCCCGGCTCAGCTCACCGGAGGAGACGGCGACGCCGAAGTCGGCGACGATCCGCAGCACGGCCAGTTCGGCGGGGCCGTCGTCGGGCCAACGGGCGTCGGCGACGAGGAGGTCGTGCTGCGCCGCAGGCAGCTCACCTTCCTCGAGGTGGACCAGCGCGGAGGCCAGTGCCGCCCACGGGTCCTGCGCCGGCGGTGTGTCCGCGAGCTGGTCGAGCGCGCGCCGCAGCGGCCGGTGGTCGCCGGCCAGCATGATCGGCACGGCGAACCGGTGCAGCATCCGGCGCAGGCAGGCGGCGTCACCGCTGCGGGCGGCGTGCTCGAGGGCCCGCACCGGCTGGTCCCGGTCGGCCCACCAGTCGGCGGCCCGCCCGTGCAGGTCGGCGACGAGGGTGGGGCGCTGCCGCTCCAGGTGCGCCCGCAGGTAGGACCGCAGCAGCGTCCGGGTGCGGTACACGTCGGACTGCGGTGGGGCCCGGACGACCAGCGAGGTCGCCCGGGCGAGCGTGTCCAGCAGCTCACCCGCGTCGTCGCGCCCGGTCAGCTCGGCGGCCAGCGCCGGGGGGAGCTCGTCACAGACACTGGTGACGCTCAGCAGGTGCTGCTCGTCGGGCGTGAGGCGGGACAGCACCTCGCCCACAAGGTAGTCGGCCAGCGGCCGGTCGTCGGCGACGAAGGTGGTGAGGAAGGATCCGCCGTCGGTGGCCTGATGCATCGACAGCGTCGCCATCCGCAGCCCCGCCGCCCAGCCGTCACACAGCCGGTGCAGCGTGCCGACCTGCTCCGGACGCGCGGCCAGGCCGGCGGCCGTGAGCAGCGCGGCGGTCTCGGCCCAGGAGAACCGGAGCTCGTCGGCCCGCAGCTCGGACAACCGGCCCTCCAGGCGGAGCTTGGGCAGCGAGAGCGGCGGATCGGTCCGGGCGGCCAGCACGATGTGCAGGTTCGCCGGCCGGTGCCGCAGCAGCGTCCGCAACTCGTGCAGCGCCCGTGGCTCCACGATCTCGTCGACGTCGTCCAGCACCAGCCGCAGGTCCGACGGGACCGCTCGGACCGCGTGGACGATGTCCGCCACGAACTCGGGCCGGTGGTCCGGTCGCCGGGGTACGCCCTGATGCAGCAGGCTGTCGGGGGGCACTCCCGGGCAGCCTGCCAGCGCCGCCAGCAGGACCGACCATAGCCGGGCCGGATCGTTGTCGTCCTCGTCGAGGCAGGCCCATCGGGTGCACGGGCCGTCGGACGTCTGCGCCCACTCCGCGAGGGCCGTCGTCTTCCCGAACCCGGCGGGGGCGCTGAGCAGCATCACGTCCGCCCGGGCGGCACGGTCGAGCAGGGCGAGCACCCGGGGCCGGCTCACGAACCCGGTCGGCAGCGTCGGCACCGCCGTCTTGGACGGCGACAGGTGCAGCATGCCGACCACCACTTCCGCTCTGGTGGCTTCCGGCCACCGAAATTCCCCGAGTCGCCGAAGCTAGCTCCGGCCCGGAATCGCGATCAGAGACTTTGGTCCTGACCCCGGGCGGGGGTCGTCACCGGCTGCGACGGCGTCGTGTCCGGGGGTTCGGGGGCCAGCGGCCGGGTGGTCGGTAGGCCACGGGTGGCGAAGAAGCTGAGCAGCGCGATCCCCGCGGCCGCGAGCAGCGCGACCTTGAGCCCCTGCAGTTGGGCCTCGGCGTACGCGCTGACCAGCGCGTCGACCTCGGCCGGCGGTACCTGCGCCGCGGTCAGCGCCGCGCGGACCTGGTCGGTGGACACGAAGCTGATCCCCGCGTCGAGCGCGATGCCGACCTGGGCGCGGACCGCGTCGGAGATCCGTGGGTCGGCCGCGATCCCCGCCTTGACGGCGGCGGTGAGGGCGGTGATGAGGATCGAGCCGATGAGCGCGGTCCCGAGCGAGGAGCCGAGGTTCTGGGCGGTGTACTGGAGGCCGCCGACCTCGCTGCGGTCGGCCTCCCCGACGCTGGACTGGGCGACATTGCCCAGCTGTCCGGCGAGCAGGCCCATCCCGATCCCGAGCACGGCCATCGCGAACCCGAACGAGACGTCGTCGAGCTCTGGGCGCACGGCGGCGGTCAGCCACAGCGTCGCGACGAAGAGCACGACCAGCCCGACGCGGACCACCTGCCGGGGACTCGCGATCCGGCCCAGCGCCGGGGCACTCATCGACGTCAGCAGCATCGTGATCGACACCGGGAGCAGTCGCAGACCGGTCTCGAAGGCGTTGAGGCCCTGCACCACCTGCAGGTAGAGCGGGATCGTGAAGAACAGGCCCAGCAGGATCAGGTTCTGCGCGGTCAGCGTGTACAGCGAGGACCGCAGCGGGGGGATGTCGAACAGCTCCCACCGGACCAGCGGGTCGCGCCCCTGGGCCTCCCGATGCCGCTGCCAGCCGCGGAACAGCGCGAGCACCACGAGCCCCGCCGCGATGACGAACGGTGTCAGTGAGAAACCGAGGATGGTGATCGGCGAGTTGCGCGGTTGCAGCCAGCCCCACGTCGAGCTCTGCAGCACGCCGAGCACCACGAGCGCGAGGCCGACCACCGACAGGGCGGCCCCGACGACGTCGAACCCGCGGCGCGGGCCGGTGGCGGGCACCTCCTTGATCCAGCCGAGCACCGCGAGGACCGCGATCACCACCACGACCTCGCCGGCGAAGACCAGCCGCCAGGTCAGGTACGTCGTGACCCAGCCACCGAGCAGCGGGCCGACCGCGATCCCGGCTCCTGCCAGCCCGCCGATCACCCCGTAGGCGATGGCCCGGTCACGGCCGGTGTAGTTGCCGCCCACGAGCGCGGCCAGCGCTGGCAGCACCAGCGCACCACCGAGTCCCTCGATGATCGACCAGCCGAGGACCAGGACGCCCAGCGTCGGGGCGATCGCGGTCAGCGCGGAGCCGACCCCGTAGATCACGAGGCCGATACCGAACGTCCGGCGCCGCCCGAGCAGGTCGCCCACCTTCCCACCGGTGATCAGGAACGCGGCCATGACCAGCGTGTAGACGGTGATGACGGCCTGGATCGCGGTGACGGTCGTGTCGAAGTCCGTGACGAGCTGGCTGATCGAGACGTTCATGACCGAGGTGTCGAGCACGACGAGGAACTGCGCGGCACCGAGGGCGATCAGCGGCTTCCACCGGTTCATGGGGGACCTCCCGGAGGCCCGTGCGGCGGCGCCACCCGGGGTGCCCGGCATCATCTCGATGCCCGAGACAGGGCCCATCACCCCGCAGGGGTGAGGTGGGCACCGGCGCTCGTTCCCCGGGGCCGTGTCGCGCGCCGCCGCGCCGCGGTAAGAGGTGGGGCATCACGGTCCGGCTGATTCGAGCGGGTCCACTGCGGGAGAGCGCCGACCTGTCGCTCCCGGGACTCGCCCGGATCGTCGCCGACCTGCTCGACGCGCTCGACCTCGACGATGTCACGATCGTCGCCAACGACACCGGCGGCGCGGTCGCGGGTGCTCATGCGGTTCGTGGCCAGGACGGCGCAGGCCACGTTCGTCCAGCGGCTGCCCACCGCCTATGGCTGGGTGACCGACCGGCCGATGCCGCCGGCGATCATGCGTTCCTCCTCGGCCCGACCGGACGGGACCCCGGCATCCGGCGGGATCTGGCGCGGCTGCTGCGCGCGGTCGACATCCGCTACACCTACGAGGCGGCCGAGGGCCTGCGCGGGTTCGACAAGCCCGCGCTGGTGGTGTGGGCGGAGGGTGACAGGATCTTCCCGCTGGATCACGGACGGCGGCCCGCCGAGCTCCTCCCGCAGGGGCGCTTCCCCACGGTCCCCGGCCGCACCGTCATCCCCGAGGAGCAGCCGGAGCGGCTGATCGCCCTGGTGCGCGAGTTCCTCGCCGAACGCCCTACCCGAAGTGCGGTCGACACGGATGCCACTGGGAAAGACGTACAAGGACCAGAGCTGCCCCATCGCGCGGTCGCTGGAGCTGATCGGTGAGCGCTGGACCCTGCTCATCGTGCGCGACGCGCTGGGCGGCCTGAGCCGGTTCGACCGCGACGGGCCGCGGGGCGGGTACCGGCTGACCCGCAAGGGTCTCGACCTGGTGCCGGTGATCCTGGCCGTGCTGCAGTGGGGCCGGACCCACGGGCCCGACGGCGACACGGCCGGCAGGCACGCGGCCTCGATCGTGCACACCCGCTGCGAGCACGAGGTCCACACCCGCCCGCACTGCACGCAGTGCGGCGACCCGGTCACCCTGGCCGACCTGCGGATCACGTCCGATGATGGGCCCGCGCCACGCCCATGAGCGGCCGGTACTCCTCGGGCAGCTGCACGGTCACGTCGAAGAACTCGTCGCCGACGTCCTCGCGCAGCACGGTGAACACCGCAGGGATCTCCCGGGCGGCCTCCTCGATGGGCACCTCGGCCCGGTCGGCCACCCGGAACGCGAAGTCCTGCACCGTCATCCGCGGGTGCGGATGGATCTTCCCGCGGTGCAGCGCCGGGTGCAGCGCCAGCGGCAGGTAGCTGGCGAGGTCGTCGGCGTCACCGGGCGCGATCCGCTCCGCGAGCGTCTCCAGCACCGCCTCGGTGATGCGGCGGGCCTCCTCGGTCGTGATCCCGGCGCGCTCGGCCACCCGGGTCAGGAACGCGTCGATCGGGTCGAGCACCGACCGGCCGGACAGCAGCGGCGCGTAGTCCTTGCCCAGCTGCCCTTCGACGTCGGCGAACTCGTCGGGACCGACCGCCATGCGCACCACGCTGAACACGGCTGCGGCGTGCCTCTCGGCGGTCTCCGGATCGGTGCCCCCCCGCTCGGCCATCCGGCGGACGAACTCCTCCGGGCTGAAGCCTCGCGGGCCGGTGTCGGTGTGCAGGTAGCCCTGCAGTTCCGGCGGGAGCCGCTCCATGACATCGGCGGCCTCCGTCTTGGACAGGTGCTCGGCCAGCGTGGTCAGCGTGGCCTGGGTGGCCCGCTCCGCCGCCGCGCGGTCCAGCTTCGTCATCTGCTGGACGAGTGTCATGAACCGCTCGTAGTCCATCACCGGTTCCTCCCTCCGGCGGGATCGCCGGCGCTCATCGGGCCCTGACCGGGTCAACCGGTGGTCTCGACGAGCTGGGCGAACTCCTTGCCCAGCTGGCTCATCACGTCGTGCCACTCCTTGCCGGTCACGGTGTCCCGGATCGCGGCGAGCACGGCGACGATCCCGGCCGAGGCCTTGTCCTGGTCCACGCCGGCCCGCTGCGCGACGCGACGCCGGAACTCCTCGACCCCGAAGCTCTCGGCCTTCTCCTCCGTCGGCAGCAGGTCCTCGTAGAACGACCGCGGGAGCTGAGCGGCCAGGTCCCTGGCCTCGCCGCCGGTCAACCGTTCGGAGAGCGTCCGCATCGTCGCGTGGGCGACCGCCTCGGCCTCGATGCGCGACAGTCCGGCGCGCTCGGCGACCTTCTGGATGAAGCTCTCGTGCGACATCGGACTCCCTCCGGGGTGTGGCTGTCCTGGCCACCTTCGCCCGCTCCGGCGCGCGGCGGCGTCGACCTGGCCCGGCCAACTGGGTGGCGCCGGCTCGGCACGGCAGGACAGGTCGGCGCAGCCTCCCCCGGCGGGGGTGAGGCGCCGGAGGGAGCCGGGCGAGCAGGCTGACGGGGCGTTCCCAGTGGAGGATCGGTGACCATGCGTACCCTGCTCAACGTCATCTGGCTGCTGCTCTGCGGGATCTGGCTGGCTCTCGCCTACGTGATCGCCGGGATCATCTGTTGCATCCTGATCGTGACGATCCCGTTCGGCCTGGCGGCGTTCCGGATCGCCGACTTCTCGCTGTGGCCCTTCGGCCGCCAGCTGGTGAAGCGCGCCGACGCCGGGGCGCCGTCGACGATCGGCAACGTCATCTGGATCATCTTCGCGGGCTGGTGGCTCGCCCTCGCGCATCTGGCCACGGCGATCGCGCTGGCGGTGACGATCATCGGCATCCCGCTGGCGATCGCGAACCTGAAGCTGATCCCGGTCTCGCTGGTGCCGCTGGGCCGCGTCATCGTGCCGATGGATTCCGAGCAGGACCCCTGGCGGCGCACGGCGGTGAGCTGAGCGGGGTCAGCTGCCGGGCCGGGGCCGAGCTCCAGCTGGTCGACGGCCGCGGACCGAGCCGCTGCTGCCCGATCCACAGCGCCTGCCGAGGTTCAGGTGAGCGGGATCTCGACCGCCACATCGAACGTCGAGTAGTAGGTCATCTCCGCATCGCCGTATTTTGCCCGGAACTTGCCGACGATCTCGCGCACCCGGTCGATGTCCGTGATCGGAACCGCCCTCGCGGTGTACTCCGCTCCGTTCGCGGCGAGCCGGACCGTGGGTGTCTTCAGCACGTTCTTGTACCACTCGGTGTCCGACCCCCTGAGGGGGAGCAGGTAGAGCGCGTCACCTTCCTGGACGAAGTTCACCGGGTGGGAGATCTGCCGCCCCGATCGCCGATCGGTGACGGTGATCGTGATGACCGGGGTGCCGGTCAAGGCGTTCTTGAACGCTGTGGCCGTGACTGCCATGTGGTCCTCCTCGGTCCCGGACACGAAGCCGTTGGCGGCGCGCCGGGTATGGAGCCCGTTGTCAGGGCCGGTCAGGGTGTGGCAGGGGCGGAGGAAGGTTCGGTGGCCGGGGAGTTGGCGGCGCTGCGCAGCGCCAGCGCCAGCGCCGCGAGCACGATGCCGTACACCACGGCGAACGCGCCGATCAGCACCGCCAGCGCGAGCGCACCGGAGGCCGGCCACACCAGGATCAGCACGCCGGCCACCACCGAGAGCAGCCCGGCGAGTCCCAACAACGTGACCCGGCGCCGCTCGCGGCGCTGCCGGACGGCGTTGATGATCTCGATGATCCCGGTGACCAGCGCCCAGATGCCCACCACGATGGCCAGGGCCACCGCGGTGATGTCGGGCCAGATCAGCGCGACCACGCCGGCGGCGAGCCCGAGCAGGCCGAGCAGCAGGCTCACCCACCAACGCGGCCGGTCACGGCGTCGGATCCCGTCGATGACCTGGGTGACGCCGTCGAGGATGGCGTAGAGGCCGAAAGCCCACGCCAGGACCAGCAGCGTGATCGTGGGCCAGATCAGCGCGAGCAGACCCAGCGCGACCGCGAACACCGCCCGCGCCAGCAACACCGGCCAGGCCTGGCGCAGGTCCACCACCAACACCTCGGCAGCAGCGCCCGCCACGGCCGGCTCCGGTCCTGGTGGGGGTGGTGACGTCGAGCTCGGATCGCGTTCCATGACAACGACCTCCGCGGAGCGGTCGGGGGCGTTCATCGCCGTGCCCGGCGGTCCTCGGCCGAGATCGTGTGTCGCCGCGGGTGCCAGGTCTCGGGGCTGCTCGTGGCCCGGTCGGGTGATCCTGCCCGTCCGGGAGCGGGGACGCCTCGCCCCGTCAGCACCAGAAGCGGGCCTGGGCTCGGCCTCGCAGGACAGGGCCGAGCCGTGGGCAGCTCGTGCCGGCCGAGCTGTGCGTCCTCACCCGTGGCCGGCGTAACCCCCGGCACACGTGCTGGATCCGCCGGCGTCGCGCTACGTAATCTGCGTTCGCCCAGCGTGCCGGGTTCCGGGGGCTCCCCGTTGTCCGGCGACCGGCACGCGTGCAAGTCCGAGGAGTGTTTCGTGACTGTCCGTTATCCCATGGTGCCTGTCCCCTGCGGGCACTGCCGTGCGACCCGGCTGGCCGGCGAGGTGCACCACCAGCCCCGCTGCCCCGTGGACCACCGGAACTACGCGTTCTTCGCACACCCCGATCTCATGGAGCTCGACCTGCACCTCGCGTCGTTCTACCCCGAGGTCTAGCTCAGCGCTGCAGCGCTCCCAGCATCTCCAGGACCCGGTTCGCCGCGTCCTTCGACGACGCCGGGTTCTGACCGGTCAGCAGGTCGCCGTCGACGACGACGTGCGGCTGCCACGGCGGGCCCGCCTCGAAGATCGCGCCGCGCTCGCGCAGCCGGTCCTCCAGCAGCCACGGCGCCCGGTCGGCGAGACCGGCCTGGCGCTCCTCCTCGTCGGTGAACGCGGTGAGCCGACTTCCGGCGAACAGCCAGCTGCCGTCCTCCCGGTTGCCGGCCAGCAGCCCGGCCGGTCCGTGGCAGATCGCGGCGACGAGCCGGTGGCTGTTCCACAGGTCGGTGAGGACGCTGCCGAGCGCGGCGTTCGTGGGCAGGTCCTCCATCGGTGCGTGCCCGCCGGGGATGAACACGGCGTCGTGGTCGCCGGAGCGGCCGGCGGCTTCCTCCAGCGGCAGCGGGTGCGCCAGCTCGTCGTCGATCGACTCGAGGTAGCTGCGCAGCTCGGCGGCTCGTTCCTCCCCGCCGGCCCGATCCGGGCGCAGGCTCACCTGGTCGACCGTCGGCCGGACCCCGCCCGGGGTGCAGATCTGCACGTCGAGGCCCGCCTCGCGGAACATCCGGTGGGGTACCGCGAACTCCTCGGCCCAGTAACCGGTCGGGTGCCGGGTGCCGTCGGAGAGCGTCCAGTGGTCGCTGCCCGACAGCACCATCAGGATCCGTGCCATGCCCACCTCCCGCAGCCTCGCGGGCCGCTCGGCCCGCGAGGCCCCAGGCTCGCGCACCGCGCTGCGCCCGGCCCCGGCCCGGCGGAGCGAAACCCCGCGTCGGTGCTGGCCCTGCGGGATCGGTGCTCAGCCGCGGTGGGCGCGGGCGAAGGCGTCCTCGGCGTCGGCGTCGAAGGCGACGAAGCGGACCTGCGCGACCGAGGTCGGGGTGTCCCGCACGGTCTCGACGGCGATCCGGGCGGCGTCGTCCAGCGGCCAGCCGTAGACCCCGGCCGAGATCGCCGGGAACGCCACGGTCCGCGCCCCCAACTCGTCGGCAACCCGCAGCGCCTCCCGGTAGCAGGAGGCGAGCTGGTCCGAGCGGTCCTCGGACGTCGCGAAGACCGGGCCGACGGTGTGGATCACCCAGCGGGCCGGCATCCGCCCGGCGGTGGTCGCGACGGCCTGGCCGGTGGGCAGCCCATCGGGGTAGCGGTCGGCGCGCAGCTCGCGGCACTCGGCGAGGATCTCCGGCCCGCCTCGGCGGTGGATCGCGCCGTCGACGCCGCCGCCGCCTAGCAGCGTGGAGTTCGCCGCGTTCACCACGGCGTCGACGTCCTGTTCGGTGATGTCACCGCGGACCAGGACGATCTCGGTGCGCTCGGTGCTCATGGGCCCATCGTGCCCTCCCGCAGCTTCTGCAGCAGCGGGATCGCGGCGATCTTCTCCTCGGTCAGCTCCGACCAGCGGATCCCGCCGCCGGGCCGCTCGGCGCGCCGGCCGCGGCAGTCGATGATCCGTTCCGGGGTGACGATCAGGTCGACGGGCGCGTCGTGCGCCGCGGTCGGGATCGTGCCCGCCGGCCGGACCTGCAGCTCGTGCACGGTCGTCACGACGACGGTGTCCGGGCCGATCAGCCCGGCCGCTGCCGCCAGCGCGAACTCCAGGTCGGCGAACCCACCGCCCTTGCCCAGCCGTGCGCCGTCCTCGCCGACCGCGACGCAACCGGTCACGACGAGGTCGACCGGGCTCAGGTCGGCGACCGCGACGCGGCGGGCCGACCGGGTCGCGTTCGAGATGGACACGGCCCGGCGCGGGGGATCGGCCAGGTGGTCGGGGTCGAGCAGGAAGAACGGGTCGGGCTCGGCGAGCTTGGGTACGGCCATGTAGAGGGTCTTGCCGTCCTCCAGGGCACGCTGGCGGACCGGCAGCTGGGCGGAGTCCGGGTTCGACTTCACGTGCCCGGCCCGCTCCCACTCCGGTGTCTCGCGCAGCCGCTGCGCGGCCGCCTCCGCGCCCCGGAAGTTCGAGATCCGGTTACGTGCGCCCGGGAAGCGGGCCACGCCGCCCTCGGCCAACGCCGTCCAGACCTCGTCGCGCAGCGCGGCCTTGGCGGCCAGGAGCTCCGGGTCGCCGCCCGCGTCGTGATCATGTCGTCTGCCTGCCATCAGAAGACGATTGTGACGATCAGGATCTGCGGGCCGTACACCCCCTCGACTCGCGGGGGCGTTCTGTGCGTGGGGCGACGTCCGGTCCCACGGGAGACGGTTTCGAGGCGGTCACCCGTCCTGGATGAAGCGCCCGACGGGCAACGTGGTGAGGCTGGTGGTCCGGTCGATCCGCTGTCGGTTTTCACCGTATGTCATGGGTGGGTCGTTCGTGCCGAGGGAAGGGGAAGAGTCATGGCGATCGGGCCTGTTCAGTTGGTTGTGCTCGGATTTCAGAACCCGGACTTTCACGGTGAGATCATCGCGGAGTTGGAGCGGTTGCGGGAGAGCGACACCGTGCGGGTGATCGATGCGTTGGCGGTCTACAAGGACGCGGCCGGGGAGCTGGAGGTGATGCATCTGAGCAATCTGTCCGAGGACGAGGCGATCGAGCTCGGGAGCACGATCGGTGCTCTGATCGGTCTCGGATTCGAGAGTGAGGAGGGAATGGAGGCCGGCGCGGTGGCCGGGGCCGAGGCGGTGGCGGAGGGGGTGGGTGTGTTCTCCGATGAGCAGGCCTGGGATGTCTTGGCGGAGATCCCGAATGATTCGGCTGCCGCGCTCGTGCTGCTCGAGCATCATTGGGCGGTTCCGTTACGCGATGCGGTTGCCCGGGCTGGTGGGTTCCGTATCAGTGATGGGTTCATCAGCCCGTTGGATCTTGTCGAGATCGGGCTGCTCTCCGATGCGGAGGCGAAGGAGCAGCATGCCCTGGAGACGGCGTCGGCCGGGGCGAAGTGACGCGGAGGGCCGGTTCGGCCGGAACGACCACGACGACCACGACGACCACACGGAGGTAGGACATGTTCGGATCACGCAGGGTCGCGCGACGCACGGCTCGACGCACCGCCCGCCGGGTCGACCGGCGCCGGGGCTGAGCACCTGACGCCCCGGGCGGTGGTCCTCCACCGGCCGGACAGCCCCGCGGCAGTGTCATCTCGCCGTCCCGCAGGTCAGCGCGCCCGGCCTGCGGGAGGGCTCCTGCTGGCCCCACTCCGGTGCGACCTCGGGGTCGTTACGCGGCGAACCACACTTCGAGGAGGTCGACTGCGGCAAGTCCGTTCTCGGTTGCGATGCGCTCCAGCGCCTCGCCCGGTTTCAGCGCCAGCTCTATCGATAATTCAGCGACGCCTTCCGCCCCGTCAACACCGAGGTCTTCCTCTCCGGTGCCCAGGTGGTCCTCGCCGAGCCGGCGGTGCAGGCCCGGATCGACTCCCGCGTCACCGACACGGTCATGGCCGACCCGGACGTGCAGAAGGCGGTCGACGCGGTGGCGATGCTGCCGCCGCGGCTGCAGACCTTCCGGCCCGCGATCGAGGACGGCGCCCGGTCCGTGGTGTCCGAGGGCGTGCAGACCGTGCTGACATCGCCCGCGTTCGACACGCTGATCACCGCGGCCCTCACCTCGGCGCAGACACAGCTGGTGAACGGGCAGCCGGTGACGTTCACTCTCGGGCAGGCCAAGGCTCTCGTGCCCGCGCAGGACCGCACCGGGCTCGCCGGACAGGTCCTCGACCTGATCCCGAACGACGTCGGGATCACCGTGCTCACCCCGGCGGACGCGCCGCAGCTGTACACGGCCATCGACCTGCTGGCGTCGCTGTGGCTGTGGACCGGCCTGCTCGCGATCGGCGCACCGATCGGGGCGCTCGTGGTGTCCCGCCGCTACTTGCGCCCTCGGGGCACCATGCCGGCCCGGCTCGATTCGCATGCTCTCGACCGGCTGGGCTGCCCGGCGCGCTGACCGTCCGCCCGGGTCAGACCGGTCGCGCCCCGTTGGTGAGCAGGCCGTGCTCGTGGGCGGTGAGGATCGCCGTGCGGCGGCTGCTCACGCCGAGTTTGGTGTAGATCGAGCGGACGTGGGTCTTGATCGTGTTCACCGAGATGGTGAGGTCGGCGGCGATCTCGTCGAGCGACAGCAGGGACGGGAGCAACGACAGCACGGTGAGCTCGCGCTCGCTCAGCACCGATGCCGGCCGGTCCCCGCCGTGGCTGCCCGCGGCGAGCGCGCGGTCGGCGAACGCCTCCGAGGCCCCGAAGCTGCCGTGCTGGTGCACGAGCAGCTCGCGGACCGTGCGCCCGGACTGGGCGAACGGTCGCAGCGCGTCGAGCGGCTCGGCGACAGCCAGCGCGGTTCGCAGCGCGCGGCGGGCGGCGGGCCGCTCCCCGGTGGCGACCGCGAGGGTCGTCTCCAGCAACCACGCCTCCACCAGCGTGTGCGGGAGCAGCGCAGCCGAGGTGCCGTCGAGCACCGGGCGGACGATCGTGCGGGCGTGGTCGTACCGGCCGGCGGCGGTGTCCACCCAGGCGCGGGTGACGAGCCCCTCTGCGGTGTCGCCCGTGCGATCTGCCAACCAGCCCTGCACCGTCCGGGCCGCCGCGGAGTGCCCGAGCAGCAGGGCGGCACGGAACTCGAGCATCGCCGCCGAGGCGATCTGCTCGCGGCCCGCGGGGAGGTCGCCGAACTCCGAGCGGGCCTGCTGCAGCTCGGCCAGCCCGCGCGCCCGGTCGCCGCGGTCGAAGGCGGCGGCGCCGTGTACTGCCCGCAGGCCGAACCGCAGCGTCGGTAGCGACATCCACCGGCCAAGCGCGAGCCCCTCGGCCGCCAGGCGCTCGGCGTCGGCAGGCTCGGCCCGCAACAGCGCGGTGTAGGCGAGCATCATGGTGGCGGCGGCGGACCACGCCGAGGCCTCCCAGCCGTGATCGGACGCAGAGGCGAGAGCCTCGTTGCTGGCGGCCCGCATGGTGCGGAAGTCGCCCGCGGTGCCCGCGACGACGCTCAGCAGCACCAGGCATTGCATCGCCAGGTAGTCGAAGCCGTGCCGACGGGCCAGTGTCAGCGCGGCCTCGAGCTCGCTGCGCGCCGCTGCCGGGTCGTCGCGCTCGAGCAGCCGCGCCGTGCCCCGGCTCAGGTGCGCGAGCGCCTCCAGCTCCGGTACGGCGGGCAGCTCACTGCTGTCCGTGGCCATGGCGGACCGGGGCGTGACCTCGCCCGGAGGGATGGCACCGAGCTGCTCGGCCGCCGCGCGCAGGACGGCGAGGTCGGCCGCGTCCCGGGCCGGCCGGTACCGGCGGGCGTGGCGGAGGTCGCCCTGCGCCGCAGGCAGCTCGCCCGCCTCGAGGTTGGTGAGGGCCGAGGTCAGGGCCAGCCACGGATCGGCCGCCGTGGCGCGCACGCCCACCGAGGCGAGCGCCCGGCGGAGCACCCCGTGATCCCCGGTGAGTATCAGCTGCACCGCGAAGCGATGCAGCAGGTCGGACAGCAACGCGGGATCACGGCTCTGCACGCCGTGGTCGAGCGCCTGGATGGGCCGGTCCTGCCCCGCCCACCACCGCGCGGCGGTCGCGTGCACGTCGGCTTCCCGCTTCGGCCCCTGGCGGTGGAGGTCGGCGAGCAGGTAGGTCCGCAGGAGCTCCTGCACGCGGTGGACGTCGCGACGTGGCCCCGTCGCCGCGACCAGGGAGGTCGTGTGCTCGAGCCCGTCGAGCAGGCTCCCGGCGTCCTCGCGGCCGGACAGCTCGGCCGCGAGCGTCGACGGGATCGGGTCGCTGACGCTGATCACCCGAAGGAACTCCAGGGTGTCCTCCGGCAGCCTGGAGAGCACCTCCCCGACCAGGTAGTCCGCCACCGAGCGCTCGTTACCCGAGAACTGGTCGAGGAAGCCGTCGTGGTCGGGCGTCTGCGCGACGGCGAGCGCGGCGAGCCGCAGGCCGGCCGCCCAGCCGCCGGTCCGGTGGTACAGCACCTCGACCTGCGCCGGGGTGAGGCACAGGCCCGACTTCTCCAGCAGCGTCGCCGCCTCGGCCCCCGAGAAGCGCATACGGTCGGCTCGCAGCTCCCACAACCGGCCCGCGAGGCGCAGCCGGGGGAGGGCCAACGGAGGATCGAACCGGCTGGACAGGACGAGCTGGATACCGGCGGGCCGGTTCCGCATGAGCAACTCGATGCCGTGCAGGGCTTCCGGGTCGACGAGCTCGTGCAGGTCGTCGAGCACCAGCCGGACCGGCCGGGGCAGCGACTGGAGGGCGTCGACGAGCTCAGCGAGGAACCCCGGCTGCGCGCCCGGTCGCCAGGTCCATGGCGTGTGCCGCCGGCCAGCCGACGGCACGGACGGGCAGCCGGCCACCGCGGCCACGACGGACGTCCACAGCCGCCGCGGATCGTTGTCGTCGCGGTCCAGGCTCACCCAGGCGGTGTCCGCATCGGTGGAGGAGCGCGCCCAGTCCGCCAGGAGCAGCGATTTGCCGTAGCCCGCTGGGGCGCAGACCAGCACGAGGTCCGCCGCGTCCGCCAGCGCCGCCCGCAGTCCCGCCCGCTCGACGAACTCCGGCGGTAACTTCGGCGTGGCGATCTTGGCCTGCGGGACGAGCGGCATGGCGATCCCGACGACGGAGCGGGCGGTCTCGCTGTCATCCAGCGCGCTCGCCAGCTCCGGGTGCGGCAGGAACTGGTTCGGGATCCCGGGAACTGCAGCCTTCGACCGCGCTACCGGCAGCATGTCGCCTCCGTTCGACGGACGTCCGAGCTCGTTCTCCGGGAGAATCCCGGCGACCGGGGTGAACACGGCTCATCCCGGCGGGGTGAGGCGCGTAGCGGACCCGGACGACCGGATCAGAGCAGCCGTAGCTCTCGCGCCCGCCGCACGGCGGCGCGCCGGCCGTCGGCGCCCAGCTTGCGGTAGATCATCCGCTGGTGGGTCTTGATCGTGTTGATCGACAGGTACAGCTCGGCCGCGATCTCGGCGTTGGACAGGGTGCTCGCCAGGTAACGCAGCACGACCTGTTCGCGCTCGGTGAGGTCCTCGACGAGCACGGCGGGGGCGGCCGGAGCATGGCCCGGTGACCCGGACATCCTGCCGAGCAGGTCCACGGCGAAGGCCGCCGCGCCCGTGCCGGCCGCGATCAGGGTGCCGAGCAGAGCGCGCAGCTGCGCCGCCTCGGTGAGGAACGCGCGCCGCATGCCCTGTGGGGCGGCCGCGAGCAGCGCGTCCTCGAGGTGTCGCAGGGCCGATTCGTCGTGACGGGCGGCGGCGAGGAGCGCGCGCAGGACGCCGCCGTCCACCTGCTGGCGGACCGCCGTCGCGCCGTCGGGCACGAACGGCGCCAGCGCGTCCTCGGCCGCGGTGACGTCGCCCGCGGCCAGGTGCAGCCGGGCCACGGCGTGCGCCGTGTGCGCAGAGGCGGGGCCGCGCAGTCCCGCCAGGACCTCGCCGGCCCGGCGCAGGTCGCCCATCCCGCGCAGCAGTTCGGCCTCCACCAGCAGCAGCCGGTCGGCGAGGACGGGAGGGGCGGTCCGCCCCAGCCGCAGGGTCGTCGCGCGCAGCCCCCCGAGCGCGCCCTCGCGGTCACCGGCGTCCGCCCGGCGCACGGCGTTCAGCGCGGCGGCAGCCATCCGGACGTGCGGCTCGGGTGCGATCGCCTCGACCTCACCGATCCTGCGCAGCCAGCGGTCGACCTCGGCAGGCTCGTCCTGGTCGAGCGCCACCTGGGCGAGTGCGACGTAGGCGGCGACCGCCTGCGGGGTCAGGGCCCAGCCCCGCTCGGTGGCCCGGGCGATCGTCGCCAGCGCGTCCTCCCGGGCCGGGCCGAGGTCGCCCCGCGCGCACTCCAGCAGGGCCAGCTGGGACTCGGCGTTGAGGTGTGGGCGAAGGAAGCCGCTCCAGCGGTTGGCGTCGACCGCGGCGCGCAGGTGCTTCTCGGCCTCGAGCACGTCACCGGTCCAGAGCTCGGCGGTACCGGCGTTGCTGAGGACGAGCAGGGGCACCATGTCCCAGCCGGTCAGCCCGAGCGCGGCGAGAACGCGGGGGTCGTGGGGCACCCGGCGGCAGGCCGCGGCGAGGGCTGCCAGGTCCCCGCGGGAGCGGGCGGAGCCCATCTCGATCAGGTCCACCACGACCCGGACGCGATCGCGGCGCTGCTGGGAGAGGGCGTCCGCACCCGCGCGCGCGGCGTCCACGAGTACCCCGACCTCGGCGGTCAGGCCCTGCAGCACGCGGGCGGCAGCCAGCGCTGCCGCGAGCTCCGCCCGGCCGAGCAGCGCGTCGCGGGGGACCGTGGACAACAGCACGTCGACCTCGCGCGCGCTGCCCCGGAGCAGGAGCGCGAGGACGTGGGGGCCGACCAGGTCCGCCGCCAGCGACCACAGGCCGCCGCGCACGGCGTAGCGGACGGCGTCGAGCGGCATCGACTGCATGCGGTACCACTCGGCGGCCCGCCGGTGGAGGTCCCGGACCGTGCGCGGGTCGGAGATCCGGGTGCGCAGCACGTCGGCGATCAGTCGGTGCAGCCGGTACCAGCGCCCGTTGTGCCCGACGGCCTGGACGAACAGGTTGGACGCGGCGAGGTCGGCCAACGTGGCCGCACCGCTCTGCTCGCCGGTCAGGGCGTCGGCCAGGTCGGCGCAGACGAGGTCGAGGATGCTGACGCGCACCAGGAAGTCCAGCAGCGCCGGCTCCAGCCGGTCGATCACCTCGCTGAGCAGGTAGGCGGCGACCGCGTGGTCGTCGCCGGAGAACGCGTCGACGAAGGCGGCGGCGTCCTCGGTGGTCTGCAGCTCCAGGGCGGCAAGCCTGAGCCCGGCGGCCCACCCGTCGGTCCGCTCGACGAGGCGGCCGAGCTGCCCGTCGTCGAGGTGCACCCCAAGCTGTCCGAACAGGGCGGCGGTCTCCTCGGGCCGGAAGGCGAGGTCCGCGGCCCGGACCTCGGTGAGGATGCCCGCGAGACGCATCCGGTGCAGCGGCCACGGTGGGTCGCGGCGCGTGGTGACCACGAACCGGACGCCCTCCGGCGGGCGCTGGACCAGCCGCAGCAGGCTCTCGTGGACGGCGAGCGAGGTGAGCTCGTGCAGGTTGTCCAGCACGAGGACGACGGGTGTGCCGTCCTCGGCCAGGGCGGCGGCGACCTGGCCCGGCACGTGCTCCAGGTCGTCGTCGACGACGACCTGGAGCAGCCGGGCGCCCGCGCGCTCCCCGACGACGGGGGCGAGCGCGGTCGCGACCGCCACCCAGAGGGCCCGCACGTCGTCGTCCGCGAGGCCCAGCGAGATCCACGCCGCCGCCCGCCCGGCTCCGCCGCAGGCCAGCCACGAGCTGGCCAGGAGCGTCTTCCCCCAGCCCGCGGGCGCGGCGACCAGGGTGAGGGGGGCCTCGAGACCGGTGGTCAACCGGTCGTGCAGGCGGGGGCGGGGCACCAGATGGCCGGCCAGCGGCACCGTGTACTTGGGGTCGCCGGACACGGTCCCGTCGTCGACAAGAGTGCGGCTGCCGGCGCGTCTCATGCTCCGGGCATGAGCCGAGGTCACCCCGATGCTCCGACCATGGCGGCCGGGCCGAGCCCCACGGACAGGAGAACGACATGAGCGCCGAGTACGCCTTCCGGATCACCGGCCGGCTGACGCCTGCGCTGATGGGTGCGCTCGCCCCTCTCGAAGCGAGGGTCGTAACCACCGAGACGCTGCTGGTGGGACGGGTGACGGACCGCGCCGAACTGCACGAGATCATCGCGCGCATCGAGGCGCTCGGCCTGGAGCTCATCGAGCTGCAGCGCCTGCCCTCCAGGCCGGGGGAGGGCAGCGAGGTTCACGTCTGCCCCCGCTGCCACAGGGACGAGGCAGCGGGCTCGGCGCCGGGGACCGTGTCCCGGTCGCACAGGTAGAGCCCGATCCATACCAGCACGCCCGCCATGGCTGCACCTCGCTGCGTCCTGCCGGAAGGCCGTCGAGTCAACCGAGGCGGGGCGGGGAGGGCAAGGGCCGAATGCCCCTCGCGGTCGCCGCCGATGCGAACTCGGCGCTCCGCTGCGGCCGGACCCCGGCGACGCCGCCAGCCCGTTCCATCAACCGATGCAGACCTGCAATGGCCGGGCGGCGGGTTCAGGATGTAGCGGCCACCGTGCGGACCATCTCGGTCATCGGCAGCGCGCGGAACATGTGCAGGTCGAGCGCGATCTTCACGAAGATCCTCCTGTGGCGAGGCCGGACAGTGCGGGGACCGGTGTGAACGCGGCCTGGAAGCGGTCGAGCGCGCGCTCGGTGTCGCCGTCGGCGGCCCAGGCCTCGAGGCCGACGACGCCCCGGTACCCGGTCGCGGCCAACGCGGCGGCCACGGCCACGTAGTTGATCTCGCCGGTGCCCGGCTCGCACCGGCCAGGGACGTCGGCGACCTGGATCTCGCCGATGACCGGCCCGGCCCGGCGGATCAGCTCGATGAGATTCCCCTCGCCGATCTGGGCGTGGTAGAGGTCGAGCATCAGCTTCAGGTGCGGGCTGCCGACGGCCTCGACCAGGGCCAGGGTGTCCGCGGCCCGGGCGAAGGGCACCCCGGGGTGGTCGACGGCGGTGTTGAGGTTCTCCAGGCAGAAGGTCACCCCGGCCCGCTCACCGAGCTCGGCCACCCGGGCCAGCGTGCGGCAGGCGGTGAGCCACATGGGCCCGGTGATCTCGTAGGCGGGCCGGACCGGCAACCCGCGCGGGTCGAGACCGGTGCCGTGCAGGTTCAGCCTCGGACAGCCCAGCCGCTCGGCAGCGATGATCGACTCCGTCGCGGTGCGCACCAGCTCCTCGGCGCCGCCGGGATCGGTGAGGGCGCCGCGGACGTAGCCGGTCATCGACGAGAACACGGCGCCGGTGCCGGCCAGGGCGTGAAGATCCTTGGTGGTCCAGTCCCAGATCTCGACGAGGAAACCGCGCTTGTGCAGGCGTCGCGCGCGCTCGGTGATCGGCAGGTCCAGGAACACCATCTCGCTGCAGACTGCCAGCTCGAACGGCGCGCTCACGGGGCCGCCGCCAGCACACTTCGCAGGTGGTCGGCGCTGGTGTGCACGTCGGCGACCGGCCCGTCGCCGGTGGGCTCCCCGGTGAGGATGGTGTCCTGCTCCAGGACGTGCCAGCCGTCGTAACCCCGGGCCCGCAGGTGCCCGACGATCGCGGGCACGTCGACGTCACCGGTGCCCAGCGGCCGGTACATGCCGGCGCGGACCGCCTCGGTGTAGGTCCGCCGCCCGGACTGCACCTGCCGCGCGAGGCCGGCGTCGACGTCCTTGAGATGGGTGTGGGCGATCCGCTCCGGGGCCTGCCGGGTCAGTTCGGCCGGGTCGGTGCCGCCGATGAGCAGGTGCCCGGTGTCCAGGCACAGTGCGATCTGCGAGCCCTCCAGGACCCGGCGCACCTCCTCGCCGTTCTCGACCATGGTGCCGACGTGCGGGTGCAGCACCGCGCGCACGCCCCGGTCGGCGGCGACGGCGGTCAGCCGGTCCAGGTTGGACAGCAGCGTGCGCCAGCCCCGCTCGTCGAGGTCCGGCCGGGCGTCGTAGCCGTCGGCACCGGTGACGGCGGACAGCACGAGCGTCGTGGCACCGGACGCGGCGTAGCCCGCCAGGAGCCGCTCGACCTCGGGCACCGGATCGTGGCCGGGCACGTGCAGCAGCAGCGGGGTGAACCCCCCGACGGCCTGCAGCCCGTGCCGCGTGAGCACGCCGGCCATCGCGGCGGGTTCGCGGGGCAGAAAGCCGTCGGGCCCGAACTCGGTCGCCAACAGGCCGACCTCGCCCATCTCGGCGAGCACCCGGTCCGGGGCCAGCTGGTAGCCCCAGCCGGGCACCTCGCAGACGCCCCAGGAGATCGGCGCCCCGGCGATGCGCGGCGCGGCGGTGTCCTGTGCAGTGCCGGTCATGCCTTCACCTCGTCGATCCGCACCGGGCGGTGCTCGGAGAGCGAGACCGCGGAGGCCTCGGCGATCCAGCCGGCCTTCATCGCGTCCGCGACGGTGCACGGCGAGGGCCGCCTCCCCGCGACGACCTCGGTGAACGCGGCCAGCTCGGCGCGGAACGCCGGCGCCAGCCGATCCATGAAGAACCGGTGCGGCTCGCCCGCCGGGAACGTCGCGCCGGGCTCGACGGAGCGCAGCGGCAGCCTGTCCTCCAGGCCGACCGCGATGCTGTCGGCGGAGCCGTGCAGTTCGAGTCGGACATCGTAGCCGCGCGGGTTGTAGCGGGTGTTGGAGACCAGCGCGCGGGTGCCGTCGTCGAGGATCAGGATGGCGGCGGCGGTGTCGACGTCGCCGACCGCGGCGAACGAGGCGTCGCCGCGGTTGCTGCCGGTCGCGTAGACCTCGACGACCTCTCGGCCGGTGACCCACCGGATCGCGTCGAAGTCGTGCACGCTGCAGTCGCGGAAGATGCCGCCGGACACCGCGACGTAGGCCGGCGGCGGGGGAGCGGGATCGAGCGTCGTCGCCCGCACGGTGTGCAGCCAGCCGAGCTCGCCGCTCGCGACGGCGGCGCGGGCCGCCGCGTACCCGGCGTCGAAGCGGCGCGGGTAGCCGATCTGCACGCGGTCGTCGCGCCCGGCGATCTTCCGGGCCACGTCGACGGCCTCGGTGATCGTGCCCGCAACGGGCTTCTCGCAGAACACCGGCAGCCCGGCGTCGACGGCGGCGAGCAGCAGTTCCGGGTGCGCGTTCGTCGCGGCCGTGATCAGCACCCCGTCGACGCCGGCGGCCAGCAGCGTCTCCGGGGAGTCCGCGGGTTCGGCGCCGAGCCGCCCGGCGACCTCGGCGGTCACGGCGGGCACCGTGTCGGTGACGACGAGCGAGTCGACGGCGGGCAGCTCGGACAGGGTCTGCGCGTGGAACGCGCCGATCCGGCCGAGCCCGATGAGGCCGAGACGCATGGGGTGACCTTTCGTAGTGGGGTGGTGGCGGCTCAGCCGAGCCCGCCGAGGACGTTCTGGTCCCAGTCCAGGACCGACCCGGTGACGACGCCGCTGCGGTCCGACAGCAGGAACACGACGAACTCGGCGATCTCGTCGACCCGGCCGAGCCGGCCCATCGGCAGCGAGCGGCCGGCCTGCTCGCGCCAGTCGTCGCCGGCGCCGTGGAACGTGCGCTGGACGAGCTCCTCGCCCTCGGTGTCGGTCCAGCCGATGTCGAGGCCGTTGATCCGGATCCGGTCGAAGCGGTGCGCGTGCGCGGCGTTACGGGTCAGCCCGGCGAGCCCGGCCTTGGCGGCGACGTAGGGCGCCAGGTAGCGCTGCCCGCCGAGCTCGGAGGAGGAGATGACGTTGACGATCGAGCCGGGGGCACCGCGGCCGACCATGTCCGCGACGACGGCCTGCATGAGGAAGAACGGCCCGCGCAGGTTGACCGCCACGTGCGCGTCGAACAACTCCAGCAGCTGCGCGGCCAGCGCCTCGCCCGGGGCGGGGCGGCGCCCGGTGAGCACCACTGCGGCGCCCTCCCGGGCCGCGGTCCGGGACACACCCGCACCGATGCCCTGGGTGCCGCCGCTGACCAGGACGACGCGGCCGTCGAGGAGCTTCACGACCGGCGCCGCGCGGCCTGCTCGGCGAGCGCGGTGCGCAGCCGATCGGTCGTCCGGTCCTCCTGCAGCGCCTGCCACACCAGGTCGGCCTGCGACGGCGGGGCGAGGCCGTCGACAGGTGGGTCGCGGTCGAGGTCGGTGGGGAAGGCGTAGCCCTCGGCGCTCGCGGCGATGACGTTGCCCAGCGCCCCCGCCGGCGCGCCCGCCGCCCGCAGCCGCCGCAGCTCCGGGAAGACCGCCAGGCTGCACGTCTCCCGGTCGACGGTCTCCATGGCCCGGCCGAACGCCGAGGACACCTGCAGCAGGTTCGCCATCCGCCGGATGCCGGCCGAGCGGTTGTGCCCGGCCGCGTGCAGCAGCGCCGGGTTGAAGAACACCGCGTCGCCCTTGGCGAGCGGCAGTTGCACGTGGTGGGCGTCGAAGTAGGCGCGGAACTCCGGTCGCTCGGCGACCAGGTAGCCGAGCGGGTACTTCTGCGAGTGCGGCAGGTACAGCGTCGGGCCGCTCTCCATGGGCATGTCGCAGTGCGCGACCGCGCCCTGCAGGGTCAGGGCGGGGGAGAGCCGGTGCGCGTGCGCCGGGTAGCGCGCCGCACCCGCGGTGGTCTGGAACCCCAGGTGGTAGTCGCGGTGCGGGCTCTGCGCCGGGCCGCCCGGGTTGACCACGTTGACCTGCGAGGTCATCTGGTAGCCGGGGCCGAGCCAGGCCTGGCAGACCAGCGCGATCGCCTCGTTGGCGTAGTAGTCGGCGAACACCGCCGGGTCGCGCAGCGCCAGCTTCTCCAGGGCGTTCCAGACCCGGTCGTTCGCGCCGGGCGGCGCGAAGTGGTCGCCGGCGGCGGCGCCGCTGCGGTGCTGGTAGGCGATCAGCTCGTGGAACACCGCCGACGTCCGGTCGACGACGGCCGGGTCGTCGAACGCGCCTGCCAGCACCACGATCCCGGGCCCGTCGAGCAGCGCCCGGACCAGTTCGGCGCCGAGCTCGCGGCGCTCCGGCGGCGACGCGCCCGCGGCGCGCAGCGCGTCGCCGTCGTAGACCGGAACGCCGTCGACGACCGACGCCGCCTGCGGGTGGTCGCGGGGGTCGGTGCCCGCGGCGAGCACCGCGGCGAGGTCATCGACGTCAGCGTCGGCGGGGTCGAGCCAGACCCGGGTGGTCGGGCCGGCGGAGGGGGACGGGCGCATCGGAGCCTCCTCTAGAGCGGGGTGACGGCCACCTCGGCGCCACCCGCGTGAGCGGACGCGACGACGGCGTCGAGCAGTCGCAGGTTGTGCAGGCCCTCGGCGAACGAGGCGCAGCGGGGCAGGCCCTCGATCCCGGCCACCTGCTCCAGGAACGCGCGGGCCTGCAGCCCGAAGAAGTCGTTCTGCCCGTGGCCCATGGCCGGGAAGTCCATCGCGAAACCGCCGCTGACGTAGGGGTGGCCGGGCCGCACCAGCACCTGCCGGTAGCCCGGCGTCGCGTCCGGTGCGGTGTCGTCGGCGACCCCGAACTCGCCGGGCCGGTTGAGATCGAACGTCGCGGCCCCGCGCTCGCCCAGCACCGTGAAGGCGAGGGTGTTCGGGTGTCCGAACGCGACCCGGGAGGCGGAGAACGTGCCGGTGGCGCCCGAGGCGAAGGTGGCGGTGAACGCGACCTGGTCGTCGTTGGTCACGGGCTCGCGCACGTCGCTCACCTCGACCGCGGCGTGCCCCATGGCCGTCCCGACCGGGACCGGCCGCTCGGTGACCACGGTGGACAGCACCGCACCGCGGACCGCGACGATCGGCCCGCACACGAACTCGGCGACGTCGACGGTATGGCTGCCGATGTCGGCCAGCGCACCCGAACCGGGCCGGCCCTGGTAGCGCCAGCTCATCGGCCGTGCGGGGTCGACGCCGTAGTCGCACCAGTAGTGGCCCTCGAAGGCGAGCGGCCTGCCGATCGCGCCACCGCGCACCTGCTCGCGGATCGCGCTGATCGCGGGGGAGCGGCGGAAGCTGAACCCGACCGCGGCCTCCCGGACCGACGCCTGCGCCGCCGCCACCATCGCCTCGGCGTCGGCGACCGTGGGGGCCATCGGCTTCTCGCACAGCACGTGCTTGCCCGCGTCGAGCAGGCCCTCGACGATCTCGCGGTGCAGCGGGTTGGCCACGACCACGCTGACCACGTCGACGTCCGGCGCGGTGGCGACGGCCTTCCAGTCCGACTCGGCGCGCTCGAAGCCGTAGCGGCGCGCGGCATCGGCGGCGAAGCCGGCGTTGACGTCGGCGATCGCGACCAGCCGCACGACGGGCAGTCCTGCACCGAACAGCGTCGGTGCCACCCGGTACCCGGCGGCGTGCGCCCGCCCCGCCATCCCGGCCCCGATCACGGCGGTGCCGAGGAGGCGACCCGGCGAGGCGGCCATCACAGGTCCAGTACCAGTCGCGGCGAGCGGGACCGCGACACGCAGATCATCATGCAGTCGTTCACCGCTTGCTCCTCGGGCGTGAGCACGGAGTCCCGGTGGTCGGGCTCGCCCTCCAGCACGGGCGTCTCGCAGGTGCCGCAGGTGCCCTCGCTGCACGACGACAGCACGCCGACGCCGGCGTCCTCGACGACCTCGAGCACCGAGCGGTCCGGCGGCACGGTGAGGGCCAGCTCGCTCTGCTGGAGCACGACCTCGAAGGACCCGCGCAACACCGGCTCGGTGAGCGGCTTCGCGGTGAACCGCTCGACGTGCAGCGAGCCCGCCGGCCAGCTCGCGCACCGCTGTTCGACGGCGGCCAGCAGCGGTTCGGGGCCGCAGCAGTAGACGAGGGTGTCCGCGCGCGAGGTCCCGAGCAGGCCGTCGAGGTCGAGCAGGCCGGTCTCGTCCTGCGGTGCGATGGTGACCCGGTCGCCGTAGGCCGTGAGCTCGTCGAGGAAGGCCATCGACGCCCGCCTGCGGCCGCCGTAGACCAGCTCCCAGTCCGCGCCCGCCGCCTCGGCCGCGGCGACCATGGTGAGGATCGGGGTGATCCCGATGCCGCCGGCGATGAACAGGTAGTGCGGCGAGGCGATGAGCGGGAAGTGGTTGCGCGGCCCACGGATCCGCGCCCGCGTGCCGGGGTGCAGCTTCTCGTGGACGTAGGCCGACCCGCCGCGGCCCCCGGGCTCGCGCAGGATCCCGAACCGCCACACGTGGTGGTCGGCCGGGTCGCCGCACAGCGAGTACTGCCGGGCGAGACCGTGACCGAGCAGCAGGTCGACGTGCGCGCCGGGCTCCCAGCGTGGCAGCGGGTGGTCGCCGACCTCGCGCAGGGTGAGGGTCACGACGTCCTCGGCGGTCTCGTCGCGGGCCTCGACGACGACGTCGGCCTCGTACTCGCTGGCGACGACGGTGACGCCGGTGCGGTGGTGCTGCACCTGCTCGACGTGGGCGAGGGGGGTCATGCGCTCCTCCGGGTGGGGGTGAAGCTGATCGGGAGGTGGTCGAGGACGTGCATGTTCGGGGTGCTCCGGTAGCGCTGCAGCGGCCCGGAGATCTCGTAGTCACCCAGCCGCGGCAGCGCGACCTCGAGGGCGACCTTCGCCTCGAGCCGGGCCAGCGGCGCCCCGAGGCAGCCGTGCAGGCCCTCGGAGAAGGACAGGTGCCGCTTCTGCGGCCGGAACACGTCGAAGCGGTCCGGGTCGTCGAACTGGCGGTCGTCGCGGTTGGCCGCACCGTAGACGAGGAGGACTCGCTTCCCGGCCGGGATCGTGACGCCGTGCAGTTCGACGTCGCGGGTCGAGGTGCGACCGGCGACCTGCAGCGGTGCGTCGTAGCGCAGCGCCTCCTCGACGGCGGCCGGGATCTTCGCGGGGTCGGCCACGAGCGCGCGGCGCTGGTCGGGGTGGCGCGCCAGCTCGCGGAACGCAGTGGACAGCAGCGCGGAGGTGCTCTCGACGCCGGCCATGAACAGCACGAACGCCAGCCCGACGATCTCGGAGTCACGGGTGATGCGCTGCGGCGCGTAGGGCGCGCCGCCGAAGTCCTCGACCTCGGCGGTGACCAGCGTGGTGAGCAGGTCCTCCCGCGGGTCGCGGCGGCGCTCCATGAGGATCTCGGCGAGGTGGTCCTTGGTGTTGTGCAGCGCGTCCCAGGCGAGGGGTGTGAGCCGCGGGTCGTCGGGCTCGCGGTCCTTGAGGCCGTGCGACCGGCGGATGAGGTTCTCGCGGTCCGAGCCCGTCGTCGGCAGGCCGAGCAGGTCGAAGAACACCGCGTAGGGGATCGGCCAGGACAGCTCCTGCGCGATGTCGGCCTCCCCGCGGCCGGCGAACCGGTCGACCAGGTCGGTGACCACCCGGCGCACGTCGTCCTCGAGCTTGGCGATCGTGCGCGGGATGAACGTGCGCTGCACGATCCTGCGGAGCCGGTCGTGGCGCGGGTTGTCGATGTCGGGCAGGAAGCCCGGGGCGCTCATGTCCTTGGCGGTGTCGTCGATGTCGATGCCCTCGAACGACAGGTAGGTCTCGGGGTCGCGCGCGGCGGCCCGCACGTCGTCGAAGCGTGAGAGCGCCCAGAAGTCCCACTCCTCGGAGTGGTGGACGGGCGCCTCGTCCCGCAGTCGCTTGTAGACCGGGAACGGATCGTCCTGGAAGGCGGCGGAGAAGGGGTCGTAGACGACGGTTGCGGTGTCCGTGCCGATATCCGTGGCCATGAGGCCTCCTGCACTCGACGACGAGCGGGCGGCGCTTTAAAGCGCTTTAACAACTAGTACTGTCCGAGACGTCCCGAAGGCGTGTCAAGGCATCCGGGCCGCCGATCTGCGGCCCCGGGGAGGTGGGTCGCACTGAACGAGGCGAAGGGGAACGGAGCGGCCGGCGGCCGGCGGCCCCGGTTGGAGGACGTCGCCGCGGCGGTCGGGCTGTCGCCGGCCTCGGTGTCGCTGGTCCTGCGCGGGGCGCCGGGCCCGAGCGCGCAGACCCGTGAGCGGGTCCTCGACGCCGCGGCCCGGCTGGGCTACCGGCCCGACCGCGCGGCGAGCCTGCTGGCCCGCCGGCGCAGCCGGCTGATCGGTGTGGTGATGGACGTCCGCAGCACGTTCCACGCCGAGCTCGTCGAGGACGTGCACGACGTCGCCGAGCAGCACGGCTACGACCTGGTGCTGAGCACGCGGACCCGCACCCGCGACGAGCAGCGCGCGATCGAGACCCTGGTCGACTCCCGCTGCGAGGCGCTCGTCCTGCTCGGCCCGGAGACGCCCGCCCCCCGGCTCGCCGCGCTGGACCGGCAGCTGCCGGTGGTGGCCGTCGGCCGGCGGTTCCCGGCGGCCGGCCTGGACGTCGTCCGGGTGGCCGACGACGAGGGTGTCGGGCAGGCGGTCGCGCACCTGGCCGAGCTCGGACACCGCGACATCGCCTACGTCGACGGTGGACCCGGCACGATCGCGACCGACCGCAGGCGCGGCTACCAGCGCGCCATGCGACGTGCCCGGCTCGCCGGCCATGCCCGGGTCGTGCCCGGCGACCACACCGAGGAGGCCGGGTCGCGGGCCGCCCGGGCCCTGCTCGACGCCGGGGAGCCGCCGACCGCGGTGGTCACGTTCAACGACCGCTGTGCCGTCGGCCTGCTCGACACGTTCAGCAGGGCCGGTGTGGACGTACCCGGCACACTGTCGGTGGTCGGCTACGACGACAGCCCGCTCTCGAGGCTCGCGCACATCGACCTCACCACCGTCAGCCAGGACACCCGGGGCCTCACCGAGCACGCCGTCGCCGCCGTCGTCGAGCGGCTCGACGGCGGCCGCACCGGGCACCACGAGGTGGTGCTCGCCCCGCGCCTGGTGGTGCGCGGGACGACGGGCCCGCCCCGCGGCTGACTCATCCGGCCGTCGCGATCGCCGCCCCGCGGGGCCGCGGGGCGAACCCGGCAGCGCGGTACACGTCCTCGATGAGCTCGGCGGTCGCCATCGCGTCGTCCACGTCGACCGGTAGCTCAGCGCGGCCGGCATCTCGGTGCGGGCCTCGACCCGCCGTAGCGCGCCGAGCTCACCGGACGCCACCACCTCGTGCAGCCTGCACATCAGCGGGTGGTGCACGTGGTGGAAGCCCTCGACGACGGTGACCCCGGCGGCCGCCGCGGCGTCGCGGACCTCGCGGGCCTCCTCCGCGTTGCCGGCGAACGGCTTCTCACTGAGCACGTGCTTGCCGGCCGCGATCGCGCCGCCCCGAGCACCCCGATCCGCAATGGCAGGCTCACTGCTGCTTGTAGAGGTCGGGGCGCTCGCGCATCGACACCGCCGTCCGCTGTCCGGTCCGCAGTGCCTCCAGGCCGGCGTCGGTGGCCACCGTGGCCGCATAGCCGTCCCACGCGCTCGGACCGGTCGTGCCGCCGGCGGCGACGGCGTCGAGCCACTCCTGGAACTCCACGTCGAAGGCGCGCACGAAGCGCTCCCGCCAGTCGGCGGGGACCCGGCCGGAGTACCGGCCCTCCCGCTTGACGATCGCGCCGGCGCTCTCCCCGAGCTCGACCGTGCCGTCCTCGCCGACCACCTCGCCGCGGATGTCGTAGCCGTAGGACGCGTTGACCGACGCCTCGACGGTCACGAGGACGCCGCCGGCCATCTCCAGCAGCACCAGGAGCGGGTCGGCGAACCCCGGCGCCGCCTTCCGGTTCCGCCTCGGCTTGAGCACGGTGACCGCGGCGAGCTCGTCGTCGAGCATCCAGCGGGCGACGTCGATATCGTGCACGACGCTGTCATTGATGATCATGTCGCTGGTGAAGTGCGACGGGACCGACGGGTTGCGGTGCGCCGCGTACATGAGCAGCGGGGCCCCGATCTCCCCGCTGGTCACCGCCGCCTTCATCGCCCGGTACGCCGTGTCGTAGCGGCGCATGAATCCGACCATGACCATCCGGCGGCCCACGGCGACCTCCGCGTCGATGATCCGCTCGCAGGCCTCCCGGGTGGTCGCGAGGGGTTTCTCGCAGAAGACCTGCTTGCCCGCCCCGATGCCCGCGAGCACGTACTCCTCATGGGTCGGCCCCCAGGACGTCACCACCACGGCGTCGACCTCGTCGTCCGCGATGAGGGCCTGACCGGTCTCGTGCACCCGGACACCCGGCAGGTCTTCGGCCACCGTCCGGGCCCGCTCCAGGTCCGCATCGATGACCGCGACGACGCACGCCCCCGACAGGACCCGGGTGAGCCTGCGGATGTGGTCCTGCCCGATCATGCCGACGCCGATGACCCCGACGCGCACAGTCATGCCGCTTCTCCTGTCCTGGTGGTCCTGCCGGTCAGCCACCGACGCCCGCGCCGCGCAGGTAGGTGCGCGTGCGGTCGGCGATCGGCTTGGGCCGGTCGAACGCGGTGGGGTACATGTCCTGCTCGACGATCACGAACTTCTCCGCGTCGAGACCGCGCAGCGCCTCGACGATCGACCGGATGTCGGGCAGCCCGGCGGGTGGCTCGCAGCTGGCGCCCATCGCGACGGCCTGGCCGAACGCCGGGTCCTCCCGCTCCGCCTTCTCCAGGATCGTCGGGTCCATCTGCTTGATGTGGACGTAGCCGATGCGCTCCGGGTACTTCCGGATGATCGCGACGTTGTCCGCGCGCCGGTACGCGAGGTGCCCGGTGTCCAGGCACAGCGAGACGAAGCGCGGGTCGGTCCCGGTCAGGAAGCGCTCGGTCTGCTCCTGGGTCTCGACGTGGCTGCCGGCGTGCGGGTGGAGCTGCAGGGCGACGCCGTACTCCTCGGCGATGATCCTCCCGAGCTCGTTCGTCGCGTCGATCAGCGTCGTCCAGCCGTCGGCGTCGAGCTCGGCAGGCTCCAGGTACGCGCCCGTCGTGTCGTCCCGGTACCCGGGTACCGGCACGAAGATGACGTGCCGGGCCCCGACCGCCTGCGTCAGCTCGGCGACCTTCCGGGTCTTGTCGAGGATGGCGGGGAAGTCACCGGGACGGTGCAGGCCGCTCTCCCCGTGCATCGTGCCGCCCGAGACCCGCAGCGAGCGCCGCGCGAGCTCGTCGCGCAGCCGGCTCGGATCCGTGGGCAGGTAGCCGTACGGCCCGAGCTCGAGCCACTCGTAGCCGACCTCGGCCAGCTCGTCGAGGAACCGCTCCCAGGGGGTCTGCTGCGGGTCGTCGGCGAACCAGACCCCCCAGGAGTCGGGACAGCTGCCCAGCAGCAGGCGGGGCGCTGTCACGCCCGCCCACCCGTGGTCTGCCCGGTGATCCCCAGCTCCTTGACCTCTTCCTCGAGGACCTGCGCCGCCTGCGCCAGCGCGCCACCACCCTGCTCCAGCTCGTGGCTGAGTTCCTCGAGCTCGGCGCCGCCGGCCATCAGCGCGGTGAGCTCGTCGCGGGTGATCTCGTCCTTCGTGAAGTAGCCCAGGCTGCGCCCCCGCTTGAGCAGCAGGAACCGGTCGCCGACGGGGTAGGCGTGGTGCGGGTTGTGGGTGATGAAGACGACCCCGAGGCCGCGCTCGCGGGCCTGCAGGATGTACTTCAGCACCACGCCGGACTGCTTGACTCCCAGCGCAGCGGTCGGCTCGTCGAGGATCAGCACCTTCGCTCCGAAGTAGACGGCGCGGGCGATCGCGACGCACTGGCGCTCACCGCCGGACAGGGTGCCGATGGGCTGCTCGACGTCGCGCAGGTCGATGCCCATGTCGAGTAGTTCGGACTTGGCCGTCGACTTCATGAAGCCGATGTCGAGCATCAGGCCCTTGCGGGCCTCGTTGCCCAGGAAGAAATTGCGCCACACCGGCATCAGCGGGACCACGGCGAGGTCCTGGTAGACGGTGGCGATGCCGCGGTCGAGCGCCTCCCGGGGCGAATTGAAGCGGACCGGCTCGCCCTCCACCTCGTAGGTGCCGGTGGAGTGCTGGTGCAGACCGGCGATGATCTTGATGAGAGTGGACTTGCCGGCGCCGTTGTCGCCGAGCACGCAGGTCACCTCCGACGCGCCCACCTCGAGGTCGATGCCGGTCAGCGCGATGATGCTGCCGTAGTGCTTGCCCGCGTCGGTCAGCTTGACCAGTGGGACGCGCGCGCCGGTCTCGGTCGTGCCGGTCTCGGTGGTGGTCATTTCTTGGTCTCCGCCCGTTGGCGTACGTAGGCATTGAGCAGGCAGGCGAACAGCAGCATCGCGCCGAGGAAGAACTTGAACCAGTCGGCCTCCCAGCCGGCCAGCACGATGCCCTGCTCGGTCATGCCGAAGATGAACGCGCCGATCGCGGCGCCGATCGCGGACCCGTACCCGCCGGTGAGCAGACAGCCCCCGACGACCGCGGCGATGATGTAGAGGAACTCGTTGCCGACACCCTGGCCGGACTGCACGGTGTTGAACGCGAACAGCACGTGCATGCCGGCGAACCAGCACGTGAACCCGACCGCCATGAACAGGCCGATCTTCACCTTGTTCACCGGGACGCCCACGGCCCGGGCGCTCGGCGCCGATCCGCCGACGGCGAAGATCCAGTTGCCGAGGCGGGTGCGCAGCAGCACCCAGGTCGCGATCGCGACCAGCAGCAGCCAGTAGATCAGCGTGATGCGGATGCGGACGCCGCCGATGGAGAAGTCCGACGCGAAGAACGCGGCCGCGGCGTCGAAGCCGTCGATGTTGGAGATGTCCTGGGTCGCCACCCCACCGGACACGATCTTCGTCACCGCGAGGTTGAGCCCGGTGAGCATGAAGAACGTGGCCAGGGTGACGAGGAAGCTGGGTAGCCTCGTCTTCACGAGCAGGTAGCCGTTGAGCGCGCCGATGCCGAGCGCGACGGCCAGCGAGACCGCGACGCCGACCCACACGTTCACACTGAGCTGGAAGGCCGTGATCGACGCGACCAGCGCCGAGGTCGTCACCGCGACGCCGGTCGACAGGTCGAACTCACCGCCGATCATCAGCAGTGCCACCCCGACCGCGGGGATGCCGTACAGCGAGCTCTGGTAGAGCACCGTCGCCAGTGACGAGGCATCCCGGAACGCCGGGGCGACGATGAAGAACAGGGCGAAGATGACGATCGCGCCGACCAGCGCGCCGATCTCCGGCCGGCCCAGCAGCCGCGCGACCAGCGACTTCTGCGCGAGCCGCTCGTCGGCCACCGATGGCGGCGTGGGGGGTCTGTCGAGGGTCTGACTCATGCGAACCTCCGAGGACGGGAGCCCGGGGCCGCCGCCGTCGGTGGCCACGGGACTGCGGCTAGCGGGTACCGGCCTGGGCGAACTCGGCGACCTGCGCGATGTTGCTCTGGTCGATGAACGCCGGTCCGGTCAGGACCTCGCTGCCGCCGCCGAGAACGTTGCCGTTGCGCTTGTAGAGGGCTGCGAAGTCCACGGCCAGGTAGCCCTGCAGGTAGGGCTGCTGGTCGACCGCCCACAGCACGTCACCGGCCTGGATGGCACCCACCAGCTCGGGGTTCGTGTCGAAGGTGACGACCTTCGCCGGGCTGCCGGAGTCCTGCACCGACTGCACCGCGGTGAGCGCGAACGGCGCCCCGAGGGTCAGCACGTGGGTGATCGACGGGTCCTGGCGCAGCTTCGACTCCAACGTGGAGCGCACCGAGGTGAGGTCGGTCCCGTTGACGTTGATGTTCTCGACCTCGCCGGCGAAGCCCTGCTCGACGCCGTCGCAGCGGGCTTCGAGCTGGGACTGGCCCTGGGCCTGGATGACGCAGAGGACCTTGCCCGCGCCCTCTGACCTGAGCCGCTCACCCGCGGCGTTGCCGGCGATGGCCTCGTCCTGGCCGAAGTACATCACCGCGCCCCAGTCCTGGTAGGTCTCCCGCCCGGCGTTGAAGCCGATGACCGGGATCCCGGCGGCGACCGCCTTCTGGATCGCGGGCGTGAGCGCGGCCACCGCCGGCACGCTGACCAGCAGCGCGTCGGGCCTGCTGTTGACGGCGTTCTCGATCAGGACCGCCTGCCGCGTGGGGTCGCCGTCGTTGGTGTAGGTGTACTCGACGTTGCTCTCCGCGGCCGCCGCGTCGGCGCCCTTGCGGATGATGTCGAAGAACGTGTCACCGGCCGGAGCATGGGTGACCATCGCGAACTTCAGCGGTGCGGTGTCGGAGCCGCCGCCACCGGTGGCCTGCGCGCCACCCTGGCTGCTGCACCCCGCCGCGACGAGCGCGACGCAGGCGAGGGCGGCCGCCGTGCTGATCGACCTCTTGCCAATTCTGAACATCGTTGTCCTTTCTGGTGCCTGGATCGATGTTGGCCGGAATGGCCGCCCCCGACGCTTCAGTGATCCCTTATTGACTTTCCGTTCTTCGAACCTTCATGGAACGGCGGACATTCTTCTCCGCTACCCCTGGGAGGGGGTAACGATCTGAAATCCCCTATACCGCCGTCGGGAAGTGAAAACTGGATCCGCTGGCGGACTCGACCCGGGGCCAGCGGGAGGTCACGACCTTCGCGCGCGTGTAGAAGGAGACACCTTCGGGTCCGTGGATGTGCTTGTCGCCGAACAGCGAGTCCTTCCAGCCGCCGAAGGAGTAGTAGGCCATCGGCACCGGGATCGGGACGTTGATGCCGATCATCCCGACGTTCACACCGCGCTGGAACCGGCGCGCGGCCTCGCCGCTCGAGGTGAAGACGGCGGTGCCGTTCCCGAACGGGTTGGCGTTGATCAGAGCGATCGCCTCGGCCACTGAGTCGGCCCGCACGACCGACAGCACCGGGCCGAAGATCTCCTCGCGGTAGACATCCATCCCCATGGTGACGCCGTCGATCACCGTGGGGCCGACGAAGAAACCGTTCTCGTGGCCCGGGACGGACAGCCCGCGCCCGTCGACCGCGAGCGTGGCGCCCTGCTGTTCACCGGACCCGATGAGGCCGACGATGCGGTCCCGCGCAGCGCTGGTGACGATCGGGCCCATCTCGCTGTCCGGGTCGCGCCCAGGGCCGACCTTCACGGCGCGGGCCTTCTCGCTCACCGCGGCGACGAGGTCGTCGGCGGCGGAGCCGACGGCGACGGCGGCGGAGATGGCCATGCAACGCTCGCCCGCGGATCCGAACGCGGCGGCGACGAGGTGGTCCGACGCGTAGTCGAGCGGGGCGTCGGGAAGGATGACCGCGTGGTTCTTGGCGCCGCCGAGGGCCTGCGCCCGCTTGCCGCCCGCGCTGCCGCGCTCGTGGATGTAGCGCGCGATCGGTGTCGACCCCACGAACGACACCGCGGCGACCTCCGGATGGTCCAGCAGCGCGTCGACGGCCTCCTTGTCGCCGTGCACGACGTTGAACACGCCGTCGGGCAGGCCGGCCTCGGCCCACAGCTCCGCGACGAGCATCGACACGCTCGGGTCGCGCTCGCTCGGCTTGAGTACGAACGTGTTGCCGCACGCGATCGCGACCGGGTGCATCCACATCGGCACCATGATCGGGAAGTTGAACGGGGTGATCCCCGCGCAGACGCCGAGCGGCTCGCGGAAGGAGAACACGTCGACGCCGGTGGAGACCTGGTCGGAGTACTCGCCCTTGAGCAGGGTCGGGATCCCGCAGGCGAACTCCACGACCTCGAGCCCGCGCTGCACCTCGCCGCGGGCGTCGGACACGACCTTGCCGTGCTCGTCGGAGATGATCTCGGCGAGCTCCTGGGTGCGTGCGTTGACCAGCTCACGGAAGGCGAAGAGCGTCTTCGTCCGCTGCGACAGCGACGACTGCGACCACGTCTCGAACGCCGCCGCCGCAGTCCGGACGGCCGCGTCGACGTCCGCCACGCCCGCGAGCGCCACCTCGGCCTGCTGCGCACCCGTGGCGGGGTTCCAGACCGGGCTGGTGCGGGTCGACGTCCCGGACGCCGGCTTGCCGCCGATCCAGTGCGTGATGGTCCTCAACGCGATCCCTCCTGGGAGTTGGGCGTGATCAGGGGCCGCTGATCGGCCTTGTGCGCCTCGTAGGTCTTGCGCGCCTGTTGCGTGCTCTCGAGCTGCGCGACCTCGGAGACCGGCACGTCCCACCAGCTCCCGGACGAAGGGACCGGGGCCAGCGGGTCGGTCTCGATGTGCACCGCGGTGGTGCGGCCGGACGCGCGGGACTGCGCGATCGCGGCCCGGAACTCGTCGATCGTGCGCACGCGTATGACCTCGGCGCCCAGGCTCTCGGCGTTGGCGGCGAGATCGACCGGCAGCTTCGGCCCGTCGAGCATCCCGGTCCCGGCGTCGCGGTAGCGGTAGTTCGTGCCGAAGCGCTGGGAGCCGAGCGACTCCGACAGCGAGCCGATCGAGGCGAACCCGTGGTTCTGCACGATGACGAGGTTGAGCTTGATCCCCTCCGACACCGCGGTGACGATCTCCTGCGCCATCATCAGATAGGACCCGTCGCCGACCAGGGCGAAGACCTCGCGATCCGGCGCGGCCATCTTGATCCCCAGCGCCCCGGCGATCTCGTAGCCCATGCATGAGTAGGCGTACTCGACGTGGTACTGCTTGGCGTCCTTTGCGCGCCACAGCATCTGTAGGTCACCGGGCATCGAGCCGGCCGCCTGCACCACGACGTCGCGTGGGTCCATGACCTCGTTCAGTGCGCCGAGCACCTCGGTCTGCGCCGGCAGCGGCTGATGCCCGAGATGGAACGCCTCGTCGACCACGCGGTTCCACTGCTCGCGGTGCGTGCTCCACGTGTTCTCCACGCGGTAGCCGTCAAGCGCCCCGGTCAGCGCCTCCAGCCCGGCGCGGGCGTCCGCGACGAGCATCTCGCCGGCGTGCTTCGCCGCATCGAACGCGGCGATGTTGAGGTTGACGAAGCGGACGTCCGGGTTCTGGAAGGCGGTGCGCGAGGCGGTGGTGAAGTCGCTGTAGCGGGTGCCGAGCCCGAGCACGACGTCGGCCTCGCGGGCCAGCGCGTTCGCGACCGGCGAGCCGGTCGCGCCGACACCACCGACGGCGAGTGGGTGGTCCCACCAGA
>NZ_JAHDTG010000048.1 GCF_018531475.1 Pseudonocardia mahuensis | reverse complement strand
CGCAGCGAGGACGAACGGCCTTGCGCCGCGACGAGCGGCGTCCACACTCCCCGCGCCCCGGGAAGCGACACGCCGACCCCAGCCACTTCCTGGACCTGATCACCAAACCGCTAACTCCGCGGCATTGGGTCGCGGAGAGGATCCCGGACAGGCCCTCGACCACCTCGTCGTAGCGGGACCGGTGCACGTAGAGGCGCTTGGTCGCCATGCAGATCTGACCGGTGGAGTCGAAGGTCCCGGTGAACAGGCGCTGCAGCGCCTCGGGGTCGAGGTCGGCGTCGGCCAGCACGATCGCCGGGTCGTTGCCGCCCAGCTCCAGCGCCACCCGGGTCAGGGACTCGGCGGCCATGGACATGATCTGCTTGCCCCCGCCGGGGCTGCCGGTGAAGCAGACCTTCTTGACCCGGTCATCCTGGATCAGCGCCGCACCGATCTCCGCGTCGGTGCCGGTGACGACGTTGAGCACGCCCGGGGGCAGCGACTGCGCCACGAGCTGCACGGTGCGGACGGTGGCCAGCGGCGCCGTGGGCGGCGGCTTCACCACGACGGTGTTGCCTGCCAGCAGCGCCTGCGGCAGCGACGCGGCCAGGATCGCCAGCGGCCAGTTGAACGGCACGATGATCGTCACGACGCCCAGAGGCAGGTAGGAGATCTCGGTCCGGTAGGGCGGTGCCGGCAGGTGCGTCACGTGGTCGAGCTCGTCGGCCAGGCCGGCGGCGAGGCCGAAGCGGTGCGCGAACTACGATGGAGTCGATGAAGGACTCCATCCGGATCTTGCCGTTCTCGCGGGTGAGCACCTCCGCGGTCGCCGGCCGGTCGGCCTCCAGGGGAGCGAGCGCCGCGGTCAGCAGCGCGGCCCGCTCCTGCGGGGTGCGGGCGGCCCAGGCCGGGAAGGCCCGGTGTGCCGCGGCGACGGCGGACTCGGCCTGCTTGGCGGTCGCGGCCGCGGCGTAGCCGACCACGGAGACGCCGTCGGCCGGGTCGACCACCTGCAGCGCGTCGTCGGCGCTGCGCCCCTCACCGTCGATGAAGAGATCGGTCCTGATCTCGGGCAGCTGGTCTGAAGACACCATCGTCTGTTCCTCGGGGTCGTCGCAGGGGCCGCAGAACCGGTCGCACAAGTGCGTGTGCCGGTGACGTGTGCCCGGTCACGGTAGGTCGGATGCCGCTTCGGCTCGCGGGGCATCGGACCTGATGCACCCGGTGTGATCCGGAAGGCCGGACCGCGACATCTGACGTAGATGTCCCCGATTGTCCTCCTGCCCCCTTCGGACGGCGTGCCCGGGCGGCTAGTGTCCGCTCCCGCCGCCCGGGCCGGGGTCCGCCGCCGGGTTCGAAGATCTCTGGAGGAGAACGCCGTGCCCACGGTTCGCGAGACCACCTACGACCTGCTCCGCGCCTGGGGCCTCACCACCGTCTTCGGCAACCCCGGCTCGAACGAGCTGCCCTTCCTCGATGGTTTCCCGGCGGACTTCCGGTACGTCCTCGGGCTGCACGAGGGCGCGGTCCTGGCGATGGCCGACGGATACGCGCAGGCCATGGGCCGTGCGGCGCTGGTCAACCTGCACTCCGCGGCCGGGTTGGGCAACGCGATGGGCAACCTGGCCAACGCTCGCGCCTCCCACACGCCGCTCGTGGTGACCGCGGGGCAGCAGGCGCGCGCGATGATCGGGCTGGGGTCCGTCCTGGCCGAGCCGGCGATGACCCGGCTGCCCGAGCCGCAGGTCAAGTGGGCGTTCGAGCCGGCCCGGGCCCAGGACGTACCGCGGGCGTTGTCGGAGGCCTTCCACCTGGCCATGCTGCCGCCGGCCGGCCCGGTGTTCGTGTCCCTGCCGCTGGACGACTGGGCGCAGGACGTGGACGCCGACGAGGTGGCGCACCAGGCGGGGCGGCGGGTGCGGGCCGCCGGCGCGGCCACTCCCGACCTCGTCGCCGAGCTGGCCGGCCGGCTGCAGGGCGCCTCGGCCCCGGCGCTGGTGGTGGGGCCGGAGGCGGACGACGAGCGCTCTTTCGCCCCCGTCGTCGAGCTGGCCGAACGGCTGCAGACCCCGGTGTGGACCGCGCCCACCCCACCCCGGTGTCCGTTCCCCACCCGGCACCCGCTGTGGCAGGGCGTGCTGCCGCCGAGCATCGCCGGCGTCAGTGAGCGCCTGGCCGGCCACGACCTCGTGCTCGTCCTCGGTGCCCCGGTCTTCCGCTACCACGCCTACCGCCCCGGGCCCTGGCTGCCGGCCGGCACCGAGCTGGTCGTCGTCGGCGCCGACCCGGGGACGGCGGCGCGGGCGGCCTTCGGGGACGCCGTGGTCGCCGACGTCGCGGCGGTCGTCGGCCAGCTGCTCGACGCGCTCCCCGCCGCCCTCGCCCGAGCGGTCGTCCCGTCCCGGGAACACCCGGCCGTGCCCGCGCCGGAGGCGGCCCCCGTCCCCGCCGACGCCGTGTTCGCGCAGATGGCCCGGGTGTTGCCGCCGGACGTCCGCCTGGTCAACGAGTCGACGTCGAACACGACGCAGTTCTGGGCGCACCTGGACCTGCGCCGGCCGCGCAGCCTGTTCTTCCCGGCCGCCGGTGGGCTGGGCTTCGGGGTGCCCGCGGCGGTGGGAGTGGCGCTGGCCGATCCGCGCCGGCCCGTCGTCGCCGTCCTGGGGGACGGTGCGCTGCAGTACGGCGTGGCCGGCCTGTGGACGGCGGTACAGCTCGGTCTGCCCATCACGTTCGTCGTGCTGCGCAACGGCGGCTACGGCGCGCTGCGCAGCTTCGTCGCGCAGCTGGGGGTCGCCGACGCCCCCGGGCTGGACCTGCCCGGCCTCGACGCGGTGCAGATCGCTGCCGGCTACGGCATGCCCGGCGAGCGGATCACCAGCGCCGAGCAGCTGACGACCGCGCTGGCCTGCACGTCGTCGCTACGGGGGCCCCGGCTGCTCGAGGTGCCGATCACGGTCGAGACCCGTCCGCTGGGGTGAGCACCGGACGGGACACATGACGTAGTCCGGATGCCACAGAAGACCGACCCGGGGTAGGCCCGCGCGCTCAGGACTTCGGGTCGCCGACCGGCTTGCATTCCTACAGCCGTGAGACCGCCCTCACCCCCGTGGTCGCACGCACTTCTGCCCTTCGGCGTCCAGAGGAGTACGCAACCGTGGCCCCACCCAGCTCGACCAGTGCCCCGTCCAAGAAGGGCATCTTCGCGGCCAGCTTCATCGGCACGTCGATCGAGTGGTACGACTACTACATCTTCGGCACCGCCGCGGCGCTGGTGTTCGGGAGCCTCTTCTACCCCGAGTTCTCCAGCGTGGCCGGCACGCTCGCCGCCTTCGCGACCTTCGCCGTCGGCTTCATCGCCCGCCCGCTGGGGGCCGCGGTCATCGGTCACTACGGGGACAGGATCGGCCGAAAGTCGATGCTCGTCCTCACCCTGCTGCTGACCGGCGGCTCGACGTTCCTCATCGGTGTCCTGCCCACGTACGCCGCCATCGGCATCGGCGCGCCGCTGCTGCTGGTCGCGCTCCGTCTGATCCAGGGCTTCGGGGTCGGCGGCGAGTGGGGCGGCGCGATCCTGATCGCCACCGAGCACGCCTCCCCGCGGCGCCGTGCGGTCTACGGGAGCTTCGCCCAGTTCGGCGTGCCGGTCGGCGTCCTCACCTCGAACCTGGCCTTCCTCGCCGTCTCGGGCATGTCCAACGAGGACTTCATGTCCTACGGCTGGCGGATCCCCTTCCTGGTCAGCATCGCGCTGGTGGTCGTCGGTTTCCTGGTCCGCACCCGGCTGCAGGACGCACCGGAGTTCGAGCAGGTGAAGCAGGACGAGACGGTCAGCAAGGTCCCGGTCGCGGAGTTGTTCCGCCGCCAGCCACGCAACCTCGTGCTCGCCAGCCTGGCCTCGATCGCCCCGCCGGCGGTCGGCTACACGGTCATCGTCTACATGCTCACCTACGGCACCGCGGTGGTGGGCTTCAACCGGACGACGCTGCTCACGCTGATCCTCGCCTCGACGCTGGTCTGGATCGGCACCATCATCGTGGCGGCCCTGGCCGCCGACCGCTTCGGCTCGAAGAAGGTCTACGCGCTGGGCGCCCTGACCGCCGTGCTCTGGCCGATCCCAATGTTCGCGCTGGTCAACACCGGGGACACCGGTCTGGCGCTGCTCGCCTTCGTCGTGGCCGCGCTCGTCCAGGGCATCATGGCCGGCGCCCAGGGTGGCCTTTTCACCGAGATCTTCGACGTCCGGTTCCGGTACAGCGGGATCTCCATCGCCTACCAGGTGGGCGGCATGATCGGCGGCGCCGTGACCCCGATCGCCGCGACCGCGCTGTTCGGGACCTACGGCTCCTCGACGCCGATCGCGGTGTACGTGATGGCGCTGTCGCTGGTCAGCTTCGTGGCCGTCCTCGGACTCCGCGGGGGTTCCGCGCCCTCCCTGCCCTCCGCGCCCGGGCAGGCGGACGATCCCGCCGTGGAGACGGCGCCGGCGACTGCGTCGACCGCCGAGGCCGGGCCGGTGAGGCCCGAGCCGGCGCATCCGTCGTCTCCGGGCACCCCGGGGGCGGGGTGCGAGCCCTCAGTACCGTCTGGCGGGGAGACACCGGCCCGCTGTGGGTGCCGGGCCGGGCGAGGAGACAGAGGTGCACAGCGACGTGGAAACCACTGCCGGCGCCTCCCGGCGGCCGGACAGGGTCGACGATCCTGTTCTGCAGGCTCTGGTGGACGTGTCCGCCGACGGACTGGTCGTGCTGGACCGGCACGGCCGTTTCACGGTGCTCAACGCCGCGGCCACGCACATCCTCGGCCTCCCGGCCGACGACCTCGTCGGGCGTGCGGCTCCTTTCGACACCGGCGATGTCAGCCCGGACCGGCCCCGCGAGGACCGTCGCGCTACGACATGGTCGGCCCCGGACGGACGTCGACGAGACCTCGAGTACCGCCTCGCCCCGGCGGCGGGAGGGGGGCACGTGGTCTGGTTCAGCGACGTGACCGACGCCCTCCGGCAGCAGGAGCGGCTGACCGCCATCGCCCGGGCGGCCTCCAGCGTCGCCGACGTGTGCTCGCTGCGCGCCACCCTGGGCGCAGTGGCGCACGAGGTCGTGATGACAGCGAACATCGCCGCCGTCCAGATCCTGGCCATCGACGACCCACACGAGGAACTGCGGGTGCTGGGCATGGCCGGCTTCGGTGACGCCACCGAGTTCACCGAGCGGCTGAGCGCCTGCCGGCGACTCGGCGCCCGGGTCCGCTTCATGGACGCCTTCCAAGGCAGGAAGCCGGTCGTGGTCCTGCACCGCAAGCCCGCGATCATGGCCGACCCGGCGTGGGCCCCGCTGCACGCGATCATGGGGCACCCCGACTGGGACAGCTTCGTGTCCATGCCCCTGGTGGTACGCGGCCGTACCCTCGGCGTGATCAACGCCTACTACCTCCCCGGCGAGGACCCCGGTCCCAACTCCCTGGCCTTCCTCGAGGCGATGGCCGATCACGCTGCGGTCGCGATCGACACCGCCACGTTGCTGGCCCAGACCCGGTCGCAGGCTCAGCTCGACGAGCGCCGTCGGCTGGCCCGGGACCTGCACGACTCCGTGGTGCAGCAGCTGTTCTCCATGCGCATGCAGGCGAAGGCGCTGCGCGCCCAGGTCGATGGCGCGGACGCCGACCCGGCCCGGGTGCGAAGCGGCGCCGAGGAACTCGCGGAGCTCTCCCAGAGCGCGCTGGCCGATCTCCGTGGGCTCGTCTTCGAGCTGCGTCCCCTGGACCTGGCCGAGCGCGGCCTGGTCGACGCCGTCCGCGCCCACGCCGCGAGCCTGGAGGCGCGGACCGGCCTGGTCGTCGACGTGGAGGCGCCCCCGAGCCTGGAGCTGGACTCCGGGATCGACGTCCAGGAGGACCTGTACCGCATTGTCCAGGAGGCGCTGCACAACGTGGTGAAGCACGCCCGGGCCACCGCGGTGGACATCCGGTTCACCCCGGCGCAGGACGGCGGCGGCCTCGTCGTCGAGGTGACCGATGACGGGAGCGGCACCGGCGCGGCGTCCGGGAGCTCCGCCGGCGGCGGTGCCCCCCAGGACACGCTCGGGCTGGTGTCCATGCGCGAACGCACCCAGCGTTGGGGTGGCCGGCTGGTCGCCGGCCCGCGCCCGTCGGGCGGCTGGACGGTCCGGGTCACGCTGCCGGCACCCGGCGCGCAGGTGTCCGTGGAAGGAGAGGCAGGGAACCGATGACCGAGGAGGCGACCCTGGGCGAGGTCATCCGGGTCATGGTCGTGGACGACCATGCGATCGTCCGCCGTGGCCTGCAGGCGTACGTCGACACCGTGGCCACACTGCACGTGGTGGGGGAGGCGGCTGACGGTCAGCAGGCGATCGCCCAGCTGCAGCAGTGGCAGACCCTCGGCGAGCCCCTGCCCGACGTGATCCTGATGGATCTGCAGATGCCACGCATGGGCGGCGTCGAGGCGACCGAGGCCATCGCCCGGGCCCATCCCGAGGTGAAGGTCGTCGTGCTCACCAGCTTCGGCGAGGTGGAACGGGTTCACGACGCACTCGCCGCCGGCGCGGCTGGCTACCTGCTCAAGGACGCCGACCCCGATGAGGTGGCCACCGCCGTCCGGGCCGCCGCGGTCGGGGAGGTGCACCTGGACTCGGCCGTGGCCCGTCAGCTCACCCGCCGCATGGCCGCCCCCCAGGTCGGGCTGACGTCCCTGACCGCGCGGGAGCGGGAGATCCTGATCCTGGTCGCCCACGGGCACTCCAACAGGGACATCGCCGACCGACTGGTGATCAGCGAGCGCACGGCGCGGACGCACGTCAGCAACGTGCTGACCAAGCTGCAGCTCTCCTCCCGCACCCAGGCCGCCCTGCTGGCCATCCGCGAGGGGCTCATCCCCGCACCCAGCTGACCTGCCGCGGAGCGGAGCTTGCGGAGCGACCATCGGCGCGATGCGGAGCTTGCGGAGCGACCATCGGCGCGATGCGGAGCTTGCGGAGCGACCATCGGCGCGATGCGGAGCGTGCGCAGCGAGCATCGGCGCGGGAGCAGCGGGACGCGACGGATGACGTAGTCACGACCCGTTGCATCGGTCGGCCGCGAGCTGACATCGAGCCGATTCGCTGGGCCTCGGGTCTTCCTACGCTGATCGGTGAGCGCGGTCGCCCGGCCGCGACGAGCCCGGCGACGACGCAGGGAGGTCAGCGCCGCTGTGACCACGTCCACCGTCCTTGACACACCCGTCCCCACGACCCGCACCACGTCGGACTTCGAGGCGGACGTGGTGGTCACGGCCCGTCGCGAGGAGGCCGAGGGTGTCGTCGGCGTGGAGCTCGCCCTGCCGTCCGGGGCGCAGCTGCCGTCGTGGACGCCCGGCGCGCACATCGACGTCGAGCTGCCCGGCGGGCTGACCCGTCAGTACTCCTTGTGCGGTGACCCGGCCGACGGCGCGGCATGGCGCATCGGCGTCCTGCGGGAGGCCGACGGGCGCGGCGGGTCCCGGTGGATCGCGGACGAGCTCACCGAGGGCACGACCCTGCGCGTGCGCGGGCCGCGCAACAACTTCCCGCTGCAGCCCGCCGGCCGGTACGTGTTCGTGGCCGGCGGGATCGGCATCACCCCGCTGCTGCCGATGATCCGGGCCGTCGCCGCGGCCGGCGGCGACTGGGTACTGCACTACGGCGGCCGCACCCGCGCGTCGATGGCCTTCCTCGGCGAGCTCGCCGCGCACGGGGACCGGGTCCGCGTGCACCCCCAGGACGAGGTCGGCCTGCTCGACCTGGACGCCGTACTGGGCGCCCCGGCCGCGGACACACTGGTCTACTGCTGCGGTCCCACCGGCCTGATCGAGGCCCTCGAGATCCGCTGCCGCGCCTGGACTCTCGGCGCGCTGCACGTCGAGCGGTTCACCGCCGCCCCGGTCGTGACCGACGGAGCCGACACCGCGTTCGACGTGGTCTGCGAGCGTTCCGGCCTCACCGTCTCGGTGGCGCCGGAGCAGAGCGTCCTCGAGGCGGTGGGGAACGCCGGGATCGACGTCCTCTCCTCCTGCGAGGAGGGCGTCTGCGGCACCTGCGAGACCACGGTGCTCTCCGGTGAGCCCGACCACCGTGACTCCCTCCTCACCGAGGAGGAGAAGGCCGCGGGCGAGACGATGATGATCTGCGTCTCCCGCTGCCGCGGCGCCCGCCTGGTCCTCGACCTGTAGACCGCGCGCCCCTGTCACGAGCCATTCCACGACCTGGAGAACGGCAGAACCATGTCCGAGAACACCACCCCGTCCGTGCTGGTCATCAGCGCGCACGCCGCCGACTTCGTCTGGCGTGCCGGCGGTGCCATCGCCCTGTCCGCGCAGCGCGGCTCCGCCGTGCACGTGGTGTGCCTGAGCTTCGGGGAGCGCGGCGAGTCGCAGGGCCTGTGGAAGCAGGAGGGCATGACGTGTGAGCGGGTCAAGCAGACCCGCCGCGAGCAGGCCTCCGCCGCCGCCGAGGTGCTCGGCGCCACCATCGAGTTCCTCGACCTCGGCGACTATCCGTTGCGGGTGGACGAGGCGGCCCAGGACCGCATCGTCGCGATCATGCGGGAGCGGCAGCCGGACGTGCTGCTCACCCATGTGGCGAACGACCCGTACAACCGCGACCACAACCTGGCGCACGAGACCACGCTGCTGACCCGGATGGTCGCCCAGGCGCACGGGCACGACCGGTCCACGACGCCGCTGGGCGCGGCCCAGGTGCTGCAGTTCGAGCCGCACCAGCCCGAGGTCTGCGGCTTCGCCCCGGACCTGCTGCTCGACATCACCCCGGTCTTCGACGTCAAGGTCAAGGCGATGCAGGCGATGAGCGGCGCGCAGGGCCACCTGGTGCAGTACTACACCGACCTCGGCGTCCGCCGCGGCGTCCAGGCGGTGCGCAACGGCGCCCCGAAGGCCGTCACCCACGCCGAGGCCTACCAGCGCACGTTCCCGACGGTGGGGGAGGAGCTGCGATGAGCGTGAGCGGGTCATCGGGACAGCGCCGGCACGTGATCGTGCGGGCGCACCGGCGCCCCGATCCCGAGGCCGTCGAGGTGCTCGGCCGGGTCGGGGTGGCGACCGCGCACGAGGCGATGGGCCGGCGTGGTCTCACCCACCCCGTGCTGCGGCCGATCTACCCGGGCGCCCGCATCGCCGGGCGGGCGGTCACCGTGCTCAGCCAGCCCGGTGACAACCTGATGATCCACGCCTGCATCGAGCAGTGCGGCCCGGGCGACGTCCTCGTCGTCACCACGACCTCGCCGTCGACCGACGGCATGTTCGGCGAGCTTTTCGCCACCCAGCTGGCCGCCCGCGGCGTGCGCGGGCTGGTCATCGACGCCGGCGTGCGCGACGTCGCGGACCTGACCGCGATGGGCTTCCCGGCATGGTCCCGCGCGGTCTCCGCGCAGGGCACGGTCAAGGCGACCCCCGGTTCGGTCAACGTGCCGGTCGTCGTCGCCGGCGCCTGCGTACGCCCGGGTGACGTGGTCGTCGCCGACGACGACGGTGTGCTGATCGTCCCCCGCGAGGAGGCGCCCGCGGTGGCCGCCGCGTCGGTGGCCCGTGAGGCGGGCGAGCAGGAGAAGCGGGAGAAGTTCCAGGCCGGCGTGCTCGGTCTGGACGTCTACGGCATGCGCGCGACCCTCGAGCGTCTCGGTGTCACCTACATCGACGAGCCGGCCGACGAGACCGCCCCGACCCCCTCCGCCTGACCCCTTCCGCCCCCCGCTCCCAGGAGATCTGCGTGGCTACGAACCCGATTGTCAAGAACGCCTGGTACATCGGTGCTTGGTCCGACGAGGTCGGCAGGACCCTGCTGCAACGGTGGATCGTCGGTCGGCCGGTCTGCTTCTACCGGCTGCAGGACGGCAGCGTCACCGCGATCGAGGACCGCTGCCCGCACCGCAAGTTCCCGCTCTCGCTGGGCCGCCTCGACGGTGACGTCATCGAGTGCAACTACCACGGGTACCGGATCGACTCCGGTGGTATCTGCGTCGGCGTGGCCGAGCAGCCGGACACCCCCAAGGCGTCGGTCCACCGCTTCCCGCTGGTCGAGCACGACGGTGTGGTCTGGATCTGGACCGGCGACGTCGAGCTCGCCGACCCCGCGCTGATCCCCGACACGTGGTGGCTCTCCGACCCGGGCTGGACGCACGTGAAGGGCCAGGTGCCGCTGAAGGCGCGGCAGGTGCTGCTGGCCGAGAACCTGCTCGACCTGACGCACGAGACGTTCCTGCACCCCAGCAGCATCGGCAACGCGGCGGTCGCCGCCACGCCGGTCGACGTGACCAGCGAGGGCGACCGGGTGTCGTTCACCCGGCGCATGGTCGGCATCGAGGCGCCGCCGTTCTACGAGAAGTCGATGGGGCTCACCTCGCCCATCGACCGCTGGCAGGATGGCGACTTCTACGCGCCGGGCGTCTTCATCCTCAACATTCGGCTCGCCCCGACCGGCACCGAGGAGCCCGAGGGCTTCCACATGAAGGTGATGTACGGGATGACCCCGGCGACCCAGACCGAGACCCACGACTTCTTCGCCCTCGGTCGCGATTACCGGATCGACGATGCGGAGTTGTCGACGTTCCAGCTCGAACAGCAGCTGGCGGTGATGAAGGAGGACGTCGACGCCCTGGAGATCCAGGAGGTCATGGTGGCCAGCGAGCCGGCCGGTGCCCGCGAGTCGAGCATCCGATCTGACGTCGCGGGGATCCGCGGCCGCCGGCTGCTGGAGAAGATGGCCGCCAAGGAGGCCGCCACCGCCGGGGAGGCCCCGGCGCCACATCGTCCGCGGGCGGCGGTGGCCGGGGCATGAGCACCTTCGTCCTCGTCCACGGAGCGTGGCACGGCGGCTGGTGCTGGGACCGGGTGGCCCCGCTCCTGCGCGCGGCAGGGCACGAGGTCCACACGCCGACGCTGACCGGGCTGTCGGAGCGCGCCCATCTGCTCTCCCCGCAGGTGGGGCTCGACACCCACGCCGAGGACGTCGTCCGGCTGCTGGACGTGCTCGGGCTGACCGACGTCGTCCTGGTCGGGCACAGCTACGCCGGGCAGGTGGTGACGGCGGTGGCCGACCGACGGCCCGCGGCGATCGCGAAGCGCGTGTACCTCGACGCCTTCGTCGGCACCGACGGCGAGGCCGCCCGCGACCTGCTGCCGGAGACGGTCGAGCACCACTGGGCGGAGTCCGCGGCGGAGGCCGGCTTCGGCTGGTTGGTTCCGGTGCGCAAGCTGGCGGTGCTCGGCGTGACCGAGCAGGCCGACGTCGACTGGCTGACGCGCAAGCTGACGCCGCACCCGTGGAAGACCTACACCGACCGGCTGCACCTCACCGGCGCGGTCGACGACGTCCCTGCCGCGTTCGTCGAGTGCGTGAGCTGGATGCGGGTGTTCCAGGCCCACGCCGAGCGGGCGCGCGAGCGTGGCTGGCCGGTGCACGAACTCGACACCGGGCACGAGGCGATGGTCACCGCACCCGAGGCGCTGGCCGACGTCCTGCTCGAACTGGCCCGCTGACCCCCATCTGAGAAACCAGGAGTGATCCGTGGAGTTCCTCGTCCGGTCCGAGAACCGACTGCCCATCGACACCCCGGCACAGCGTCGCGAGGAGCTGCGGGCCGGTGAGCGCGCCCGGGCCGTGGAGCTGCGCGCGGCCGGCGTGCTGAAGCGGCTCTGGCGCGTGCCCGGGCGCAACGCCACCATCGGGCTGTACGAGGCCGCCGACCCGGCCGAGCTGCACGACGCGCTCATGTCGCTGCCCATGGCGCCCTGGCTCGACATCACCGTCGAGGCATTGGCCACTCACCCGCAGGAGCGACAGTGACGACGGCCGCTGGGACGCCGGGTACCGGACGGGAGCTGCGCATCTCCTTCCGCCAGTACGACGACGAGATGCTCGGCCGCTGCTGGTGCGGGCGAACGTGGACCGGCGCGCATCCCCGGCAGATGTGGGACTGGCTGGACGACCACGAGCACTCGCCGGCCACGAGCAGCAACGGACCAGGAGGCCGCGATGCCGACTGAGTCGAGGTTCGACCTGCCGGGGACGCCGGTCTTCGACGGGCGCAGCAGCCGGCGGGGCTTCCGCATGAACAAGCTGTTCATGAGCCTGAGGTTCGCCGGGAACCGGGAGCGGTTCCTGGCCGACGAGAAGGCCTACTGCGAGGAGTTCGGCCTCGCGCCGGAGCAGCAGGAAGCGGTCCTGGCCCGCGACTGGCAGGCCATGATCGACCTCGGCGGCAGCATCTTCTACGTCTACAAACTGGCCATGATGGACGGCCGGTCGATGCAGTACCTCGGTGGTGTCTTCACCGGGATGACCGAGGAGGAGTTCGTGGCGGCGATGCGCGCAGGAGGACGCACCGATGGCTGAGGTGATCTGGGGCCTGGCGACCTCGCACGTGCCGTCGATCGGCGCGGCGATGGACCGCGGGAAGACCGAGGACCCGTACTGGAAGCCGCTGTTCGACGGCTACCGGCCGGCGCGGGAGTGGATGGCGCAGCACACGCCCGACGTCGCGATCGTGGTCTACAACGACCACGCCAACGGTGTCGCCCTCGACTTCGTCCCGACGTTCGGCATCGGCACCGCCGACCGGTACCGGGTCGCGGACGAGGGCTTCGGCCGGCGCCCCGTACCCGACGTCATCGGTCACCAGGAGCTGTCGCTTCACCTCGTCGAGCACCTGGTCGACGACGGCTTCGACCTGACCGTCTTCCAGGAGCTCGACGTCGACCACGGGCTCACCGTGCCGCTGTCGATCTACTGCCCCGACCCGGGCGAGGCCTGGCCGTGTCCTGTCGTCCCGCTGATGGTCAACGTCATCCAGTACCCGCAGCCCAGGGCCGCGCGCTGCCTCGCGCTGGGGCGGACGATCGGCCGGGCCCTGGAGACCTTCGACCCGGACACCAAGGTGGCGATCTTCGGTACCGGCGGGATGTCTCACCAGCTCGCCGGTGCACGGGCGGGCTTCATCAACCCCGACTTCGACGCCATGTTCCTCGAGGCGATCGAGACCGACCCGGAGAAGCTGGCCGCGCTGTCCCACGAGGACTACATCCGTGAGGCCGGCTCGGAGGGCATCGAGTTGATCATGTGGCTCATCATGCGCGGCGCGATGAACGAGCAGATCCGCCGGGTGCACTCCACCTACCACGTCCCGGCGTCGAACACCGCCGCCGCGCTCGCACTGTTCGACAACCGGGTGCCCGACGAGCCTGAAGAAGGCTGAGCGGGTCCACCCCGACTCGGTGGGTCAGTGCAGGTACCCGCCGCCGTCACAGAGGATCGTCTGACCGGTGATCATGCGGGCATCGTCACCGGCCAGGAAGGAGACCAGCCCGGCCAGGTCCTCCGGCTGCACCCGCCGCGGGATCGCCTGCTGCGCCATGGTCCGGTCGAAGTCCTCCTCGGTGAGGTACTGCCGGGTGCCTGGTGTCGCGACCTGCCCGGGTATGACGGCGTTGACGGTGACCCCTTCCGGCCCGAGTTCCTTCGCGAGCACCCGGGTGAGGCCGAGGACCGCGCCCTTGCTCGCCACGTAGCCGAGCTGGCCGGGGCTACCGGTGAAGAAGGTGCGGGAGGCGACGTTGACGATGCACCCACGCCCGCTCGCGACGAGGTGGTCGTGGGCCGCCTGGGTGGTGAGCACGTAGCCGACCGCGTTGACGGTGAGGTAGCGGACCAGCTCGTCCTTGTCGCTGTCGCGGTAGGACTTCCGAGGCGAGATGAGGCCGGCGTTGTTGACAGGACGTCGACGACGCCGTGCCGCTCGGCGATGCCGTCGATGGCCCGCTGGACCTGCTCGGGGTCGGTGACGTCGCAGCGGACGCGGTCCCACCGGGGTTCCGGTCCCGTGGGCTCGGCGACGTCGAGGACGGCGACCCGGTGGCCGTCGGCGAGCAGCCGCTCGGCGACGGCGCGGCCGAGGCCGCCGCTGCCGCCGGTCACCACGGCGACTCTGGGTGCTGAATCGGTCACGGTTCACCCTATGAGGCGGGCGGAGGACTCCTGGCGCGCGGGGTCCGGTGACGTCACCACACGTCCATGATCCGGGCCAACGGTCGCTGCGCCATCCACCGTTGTTCAACCGGTCGTTGGACGTCGGCCTCGATGAGCTTGGGGTACGAGGTCAGGTCCGTGAACTGCAGGCGGCCCGACTGGAAGCCGATCATGGCGCTCGCGCGTGCGCCGGATTCGAGCTGTTCGGAGAGGTAGTCGATGCAGCGGGCGGTCAGTCGAGTGGCCTGGATGCGGTCGAACGGCGACGGGTCGCCGCCCTCCTGGACATGGCCGAGGATCGCCTCCCGCGAGTCCCACAGATCGCCGCCTTCCTTCTCGAACAGCGACCGGATGAAGCCGGTGCTGTAGACGGGGTCGGCGTTCTCGCTGCGGATCACGAGCCCGAGTCGCTTGCCGGACCGGAACCCCTCGGCCAATGCGCGGACGTCGAGCGTCAGATCGTCGAGCGTGATGCCTGCCTCGGGCAGGTAGACGCGTTCGGCACCGGTCGCCAGCCCGCTCATCAGCGCGAGGTAGCCGCAGTCGTGGCCCATCACCTCGACGACGAAGCACCGGCGCGACGCCACCGCAGACTGCTTGATCTTGTCGACGTCGGCGATGATGCTGTTCAGCGCCGTGTCGCTGCCGATGGTGAGCTCGGTCCCGGGCAGGTCGTTGTTGATGGTCATCGGCAGGCAGACGATCGGGATGTCGAGCGCCCGATGCAGCCGGCGGCTGCTGTGCAGCACGTGCGCGGCCGCGTAGCCCGCCCAGCCGCCGGCCATCAGCAGGCCGTCGATCCGGTGCGCGGCGACCTGCTCGGCGATCCGCACCACGTCGTCGCCGGCGGGCACGTACCGGTTGGTGCCGAGTTCGGCGCCCCCGGACGACACCCACCCGCTGACGTCCATCCAGCCCATCTCCCGGATGTCGCTGTCACGCAGGCCACGGAAGCCGTTCCGGACCGCCAGGACGGTGTAACCGCGGTCGAGGCCGAGGCGCACCGCGGCCCGGACGGCGGTGTTCATGCCCGGCGCCGGGCCCCCGCCGTGCACCACGGCCAGCCGGAACCGCTTGCGACCGGCCGCGGTGGGCCGTGGCGCGGCCTGCTGCATCGTCACCAGGATCTGGAACGACTCCCGGAAGCTGCCGCCACGCAGCAGCATCGCGCCGTCGAGGTCCCGACCCTTGACCCGGTCGGCGACCGCGTGGGTCTGGGCGACGCAGTCCATCAGCGGCGAGCTGACCACCTGGTGGCCGCGGATCCCGACGAGCTGCGCGGAGGTGTCGGAGCCGTCCGCCAGTAGTTGTTCGACCGCGGCGTGTCCGAGCAGTGTGCTCAGGTACCGGTCGAACGCGCTCGGCGCGCCCCCGCGCTGGACATGGCCCAGGATCGTGACGCGCGCGTCCTCGCCGAGCTCCTGCTCGAGGACCCGCTTGACGTCATCGACCGCGATCGGCTCGCCGTTGCGGTCCTGCGCGCCCTCGGCGACGAGCACCAGGTTCCTTCGCCGTCCGTTCTCGCGCCCGGCTCGCATCACCGAGCACATCAGCTGCGCCCAGTCGTCGTTCTCCGGAGGGCGTTCCGGGATCAGCACCCAATTCGCGCCCGACGTCAGCGACGCCATCAATGCCAGGTACCCGCAGCGCCGGCCCATCACCTCGACGACGAAGCTGCGCTGATGGCTCGACGCCGTACTGTTGATCGCGTCGAGCGCCTCCACGATCCGGTGCAGCGCCGTGTCGGCCCCGATCGTCATGTCCGTGCCGAACATGTCGTTGTCGATCGAGCCGACCAGGCCGACGATGCGCAGGAACGGATGCGCGGCGGCCACCTCGGGGTGCAGCTCGTCGGTGTCGACCAGTTCGGCCAGCAGATCCGGCCACTCCTCCCGCAACAGGTTCGCGCCCGTCAGGCTGCCGTCCCCGCCGATCACGACGAGTGCGTCGATGCCACGCTCCAGCAGGTTGCGCGCCGCCCGGCGGCGCCCCTCCCGGTTGCGGAACTCCGCCGACCGCGCGGTACCGATCACGGTGCCGCCGCGCTGCAGGATGCCGCCCACGTCCGACGACTCGAAGCGGCGGATGGCATCGCCACCCTCGATGAGCCCCCGGTAGCCCTCGAACACCGCGTACACGTCGATGCCGTGGTGCACGGCGCTGCGGACCACCGCGCGGATGGCCGGGTTCATCCCCCCGGCGTCACCCCCGCTGGTGAGCACGGCGATGCTGGACGGCCCGGTCGGCACCTGGGTCATCAGATCACGCTCCGCCGCGGATCGAGCAGGGATGTCGACTCGTGTAGAGCGTCCCAGACCAGTCCCGCGGAGTGAACCGTGGAACGCCGGCACCGGCGAAACCGGGCGCGATCGCTGATCGTCCCCGGAAGGGACGGCCCGCGGCGCGTGGCCGGGTGGGACCGATGGCAGGAACGGAAGGTACTCCTGAAGGGTGACGAAACCTCCACACGGAGGAATCCTCTTGCCCCGGCGAACCGATCGAGCGGCGATTTTCGCACGCCGTATGACACTCGTGCGGTCACGAAGAGTAAAGACTCCGTGCGGCTGCCTGCGAGGGGGACGACGATGTCGGCTGATCACGACTACTCGGGCGACTACGGCTACGACCTCGTGAACGAGGTCCGGACCGCGCTCCAACTGCCGTCCGCTCGCGGGGCGCTCCTGCCGCGCCGCGCCGGAAGCGCCACCGGCCGCCGGCTCTACTCCAACGGGGCCTCGGCTGCGACCAGGCGCACGACGTGTAGTCCGGCGGCCACCCGCATGCCACGGCGCGAGGTTCTGCCGGCCGGCGCTGGTCACCGGGCTGTGAGCCGTTCTCGCCGGGTGGTGCCGGGCCGATCTCAGGGGTTGCGCGGCGCCGTGACCGGACGGCGCCGGTGTCATCACACGACGTCGAGTGTCACCTCCACGTTCCCGGCGGCCGGAACGAGACGTCCTCGGACCGGGCACCCACAGCCGGTCGTGACCTCCGCCCTCCGCTGAACCGCACTCGGGAGGCAGGGCCGCGAGTCGGCACACTCGGAGCGACCGGCCGGCACCGCAGCGCCGGCCGACGGGAGGGAGCCGCGGTGCCCGAGCAGCCAGGCAGGCAGAACGGACAGGTCGATTGCCGGTCGAGACCGGCTTCCCCGGGGACGGCGGACGTCTGGGTCGTGGCAGGACCTCCGGGTGCGGGAAAGTCGACGGTCGCCGATGTCCTGCTGTCGCTGCTCGCGCCCACCCCTGCGCTGCTCGACAAGGACACCATGTACGGCGCGTTCGTCGTCGCCATGCTGTCGGCAGCTGACCGGCCTTCGGGGGAGAGGGAAGGGCCCTGGTACGACGCGCACATCAAGGTCCATGAGTACGGCGGGATGACGGCGGTTGCCCGGGAGGTCCGGTCGAAGGGCTGCCCGGTGATGCTGTCCGGTCCGTTCACGAAGCAGATCCACGACGCTGCGCTGTGGCGCTCCTGGGTGGACGAGCTGGGTGGTGAGCCGGTGCGGCTGGTGTGGGTTCGTTCCGATGCGGCCTCCCTGCGGCACCGTCTCGAACAGCGGCAGTCCGATCGGGACACGGAGAAGCTGGCGAAGTTCGACGAGTTCGTCGCCAGCATGCTCCTGGACCGGGATCCCGCAGTGCCCCACGTGAAGGTGGACAACCGCCTGTCGGCCGCGTCGCCGATCGAAGCCCAGCTCCGGGCCGCACTCCGGCCCTCCTGAGCAGGAGGTTTCGGCCCGCGACGGGCTTGCGGCTCTGCGGTGACCTGTGGGTGGCGTCGCCGCGTGAGCGCGCCGCCGGCCGGACGGGTCGGACGGCGGCGCGCTACGCCGCGCCGGAGAAGGCCTCAGGCCTTCGCGAGGGCGACCGGCGGCGTCTCCTGGGCCTGCTCGGACCGGAAGTGGGGCATGATCTCGGTCGCGAAGATCTCGGTGTTGCGCCGGGTCATCTCGGCCGACATGTCGCCCATCGCGAGCATCGTCATCATCTGCCCGAACCCGAGCTCGTCGCGCAGCTCGCCGATGCGGTCGCGGACGGACTCGGGTCCCCCGACGATGACGTATCCCTGCTCGACGAGCTCGGTGAAGCTCAATTCGGGATACGGCTTCATGCCCGCCTTGAGCAGGCCGCGCATCGCCGGGGCCGACATGTATCCGGGCGGGAAGACGATCTCGGCGCCCTGCCGCAGGCCCTTGTGGAACAACCATTCCACGTGCTGCCTGGCCTCGCGCATCGCGGATCTGTCCGACTCCCCGACGAAGACCGGGGTGGCCAGCGCGATGTTCTCCGGGGCGGGCTCGTAGCCCAGGTCGGCGGCCGCCTTGCGGTAGCCGTCGAACCAGGTCTTCACGACCTTGGTGGGCGCGTACACCGAGACGTACATGTAGCGGTTCTCCGCCACCCAGCGCATGGTCTCCGGGCTCCCGGCGCCGGGCACCGCGATCGGCGGGTGCGGGGACTGCAGCGGCTTGGGCCACAGGTTCACGTAGCGGTACTCGTAGTGCTCGCCGATCCACTGGAAGGGCCCGTCGGTCGTCCAGGCCTTCTTGATCAGGTCGTGCGCCTCGTTGAACCGGGACCGGGACTCGGCCGGGCTGACGCTGTGCGCGTAGTGCTCCCAGCCGATGCCGCGGACGAACCCGGAGACCAGCCGGCCCTTCGTCAGGTGGTCCAGCATCGCGATCTCCTCCGCGACCCGCAGCGGATTGCCCCGGATCGGGATGGCGTTGCCGAGCACCATGATCGTCGAGCGGGAGGTGCGCCGGGCCAGGGCCGCGGCCATCACGTTCGGCGAGGGCATCATCCCGTAGCCGGACTGGTGGTGCTCGTTCACGACGATGCCGTCGTAGCCCAGCTCGTCGGCGTACTCGAGTTCGTCGAGGTAGCGGTGGTACAGGTCGACGCCCTTGGCCGGGTCGAAGTGCGCGTTGGAGAACGTCAGCGACATCGACGGGTACTTCTCCACGTCGTCGAAGTCCTCGGGCAGGTAGGGGTAGGGCATGAGGTGGAAGAAGTTGAACTTCATGATCAGCTCTCCGGTGCGGGTAAAGGGGTTCAGTCGGCCAGGAATTCGGTCACGGTGGCCGTGACGGCGTCCGGGCGCTCGCCGTAGAGGGCGTGCCCGCAGTCGTCGACGACGACGAGCTCGGCATTCGGGGTCGCGGTGGCGTAGCGCTCGCAGTGCGCCCGCGGAATGATCTGGTCGTACTCGGCGGCCACGACCCGGGTGGGCGCCGAGATGCGACGGAGCCGGCCTTCCAGCTTCGGGTTGTTCAGGTACGGCTTCCAGCCGAAGCGGGCCAGCGCGCCGAGATCGCGGTAGGACCGCAGGATGTCCTCGACGCCGGGCTCGGTGGCGAGCAGGTTCTCGACGATTCCGGGATCGTGGAACAGGGCCTGCAGCAGTTGCGGAGGCGTCATGATGAACAGGTCGGCCACCGGGTGTTCGGGAATGCGCAGGCCGGCCGGGCCGAGCAGGACGAGCTTGCGGACCCGCTGCGGCGAGTGCACGGCGAGCTCGGCGGCGATCCAGCCTCCGAACGACGCGCCGACGAGGTCGACCTGGTCGAGACCGAGCCGGTCCAGGACGTCGAGATAGTGATAGACGAGATCGTCCATCGCCCGCACTTCCGGGAGATCGTCCGACAATCCGAAGCCGGGGTGGTCCGGGGCGATCAGGTCGAACTGCTCGCTGATGCGCTGGTGGTGCGGGCCCCATTCGCCGGCCCCGCCGGCGGCGTGCAGGAACAGCACCGGATGCCCCGATCCCGCGCGGAAGTAGCTGATGGAGCCGCTCCCGATGTCCAGGCGCCGCGCGGAGGCGGCGGTGGGCTGTTCGACGGTCATGGTCACAGGTCCTCCGGTTCGACGAGACGAGCGGCGGGGAACCGCGGCCGGACCAGCCCGGACCGGGCGGACCGAGGCGGTGATGACGCAGCTCGGATCGGGCTCGTGGTCACGCCACCCGCCGGCTCGTCGTGAGCGGGACGAGGGGTGTGAGGCGCGTAACCCTCTGGTGCGGCAGACGGTAGGGCGGGGCGGGCGGCCCCGCGAGCCGCTTCCTGCAGCCCTCGGCCGGTTCCTGCATCGAAATCGCGGTGGCCGTGACCTTGACTTCGGGGCGAAAGCCGACAAATCTGACGCCATACGGACAGATGTCCGCCGCATGGAGGCGAGCATGGGCAGAATTCCGGAGCCGACGACGTCGCCGGAGCTCTGTGACGGCATCGATCTCGTTCCCGGTCGGCCGACGGGGTTCTCCACCCGGGATCCGCACGAGGCGAAGATCCGTACCGAGAAGATGCTGAACTGCGGGCACGCGATGGTGGTGCTCGATCGCGCGAGCCCGTTCCGGGCGCGGGTGAGCCACGCGTCCATGGACGGCTTCGGACTGATGTCGTCGACGTACGGGCCGCCGGTCGAGATCGTCTGCGTCCCGCCGATCCCATGGGTGACGGTGAGCTTCATCGCCGGTGGAACGGCGGCCTTCACGCAGCGCGGCGCCGACACCGCGTTCGTCGGTTCCTCGCGCGCAGGGGTGCTGGCCTACGACAGGGGCGTGTCCATGCGGTGGCCGGCCGGGGCCGAGCAGCTCATGGTGACGATCGCGAAGTCCCGCATCGAGAAGTTCCTGCGGCGGTTGCTGAACGAGCCGTTGCGCGAACCGGTCCGGTTCGACACCGAAGTCGACCTCGACGGCGACGGGCGCGGTGTCGTCGCGGCGGTGTCGACCTTGCGCCGCGCGTTGGCCACGTGCGGTCCGGGCGGGCCGTCGTCCGTGCTGGCCGCGGAGGTCGAGCACAGCGTGGTGTCCGCGCTGCTGTTCGGGCAACGCCACAACTACACCGACGCGATCTTCGCCCCGCCCGCCCTGCCGTCGTCGCGGGTCGTCGGCCGGGTCGTCGAGCTCATCGAGTCGTCGACGGATACCGCCTTCACGGTCGCGGACCTGGCCGCGTTCGCCGGGGTGAGCGAGCGTTCGCTGCACGCCGCGTTCCGCCGCCGGCTCGGCGCGTCGCCGATGGCCTACGTGCGGCGCCTGCGCCTGGAGCGAGTGCACGAGGAGTTGCTGCGGCTCGAACCGAACGGGACGCACACCGTCACCGAGATCGCCCTCCGTCACGGGTTCGCCCACGGTGGCCGGTTCGCGGCGGCGTACCGGGCGCGCTTCGGCGAGTCACCGTCGGACACGCTCCGCCGTTAGCCGCGGGCGCGCGGCCAGTGGTCAGCGGTCCGTGGGTCGGCGTGTCGTGAGGTGAACACCAGCGCGGTCGTTTCTTGATCGAACAGCGCTCATGTGCATCTCACGGCCGCGACTTAGCGGTCGAGGCCTGCGCGGCGAGCACCTCGGCCAGGGCGTCCGGTGCGGAGAAGAACGGTGAGTGGTCGCAGTCGAGCTCGATCGACTCGCCGGCCTGCGCGGCGCACGCCCGCTGCGCGTCGACCCGGACCGTGCGGTCGCCGGTGCAGACCACGTAGGCGGTCGGCAGGCGGGTCCAGGCCGGGTCGGTGATCGGCTCCTGCGGCACTTGGCTCCACATCGGCCGCCACCGCGCCGCGGCGAGCGCGGCGAGGTTGCGCGGCGAGCCGCTGTAGAGCACGTCGGTGGCGGCCGGGGTGAGGGTGACCGCGCCGTCGTCGCGGCCGGCCCAGGCCTCCCGGAACTCCGGGTGCCCCCACCGCGGGGTGAGCGCGTCGGGGGACTCGCCGGGGGCCGGCATCCGGGCGGCGACGAACACCAGACGGCTCGCCCCGTGGCCACCCGCGGCCGCCGGGAGCCCGCCGTAGCTGTGCGCGACGAGAACGACCGGATCGGCTCCGATCGCCCGCACGGCCTCGCGCACGGCGTCGGTGTCGTCGGCGAACGAGGTCAGCGGCAGGTCCAGGGCCGTCGCTCGAATCCCGGCCCGATCGAGCCGTTCCAGAACGGGGGCCCAGCACCAGCCGTCGTGGTTGGCGCCGTGGACCAGCAGGACGTGCCCGCTCACCGCCAGGTGTTGTTGCTGGTGTGGTCGCCTTCCAGCCAGGCCTTCAGTTCGGTGCGAGCGGTGGTGCGGCGTTGGGCGTCGGTGTCTTCGACTCCGGGGGCGTCGGCGGTGAACTCCAGGAGCAGGCCGTTGGGGTCGGAGGTGTAGAGGGAGCGGCAGTAGCCGTGTTCGAGGACGTAGGTTTCCTCGGGCTTCCAGCCGGCGTCGTCGAGTCGTTCGGCGATGGCGTTCTGGACGTCGTCGGTGACCTTGAGGGCGATGTGCTGGAACGGGGAGAAGGGCATTTGCGGGCCGAACTGTTCCTGGTCGCCCGCGTCGGCGAACTGGAAGAAGGCCAGGGCGCTGCCGTCGCCGAGGCCGTAGAAGGTGTGGCAGTAGGTGCGGATGGCGCCGAAGAGTTCGTCGGCTTCCTTCCAGGTGGCGACCAGCGGCAGTCCGATGAGGTCTTCGTAGAAGGCGCGGGTGGCTTCCTGGTCGCGGGTGACGTAGGCGTTGTGGTGCAGCCGGGACGGCAACGTCGAGACGTCCGGGGTGCTGGTCATGACATGACTCCTCATGCAGGGCAGGGCCCGGCGACAGCCGAGCAGGTGTGATGGAGGGTCTCCGGCCGGTGGCGGGCCCGGAACGCGCGCTGAACAGCGAGCGGTGTGGCTCAGTGCCCGTGAGTGCTGGCGCTGTGGTAATCGGTGTAGGTGTAGGGGTTGTCGAGGATCGTCGTCTCGGACACGTCGGGGTTCATGCCCTTCTCCCAGGCCTCGTCCCCGAGGGTCGAGCGCAGGTGCTCGACGGTCTGCTCGACCGTCCGCCGCGCGGCCGCGAGGTCGACGCCGAGGAGGCGGTGGTCGTGCTTGACCACGCGGCCGTTGACGAGCACGGTGTGCACGTCGCCGCGCTGGGCCTGGAAGGCCACGTGCCCGTAGGGGTTGAGCAGCGGGAACATCACCGGCGAGCGGTCGTTCTTGATCAGCACGAGGTCGGCCTTCTTGCCCACTTCGATGCTGCCGAGATCGCCCTCGCGGCCCAGGGCGCGGGCTCCGCCGCGGGTCGCCCATTCGACGACCTGCTCGGCGCGCAGCGCGGCGTGGGTGACCGTCTCGCCCTTGGCGTGCGCCTCGAGGTGCTCGCGGGATCGGTCGGCGCCCACGCCCAGTGTGGTGCGCATGGCGGAGAACAGGTCCCCGCTCCACCACACCGTGGTGTCCATCGACAGCGAGACCGGGATGCCGTGCGCCCGCAGCGCCCAGGTGGGCGGGTAACCCTGGCCGGCGCTCTGCTCGCTCTCGGTGGAGACCGACACCGATCCGCCGGTGGCGGCGATGCGGTGGTAGGAGTCGGCGGCCAGCGAGGCGCTGTGCACGTAGACGGTCTCGGGGGTCATGAAGCCGTGGTCGTGCATGAGCCGGATGCTGTCATCGCCGGTGGCGCCCCAGACCCCGGCGTGGGTGGTGACCGCGACGCCCAGGTCCCGGGCCGCCTCGAAGGCAGGCTTCTCGGGGAAGGCCGGGTCGCCGGTGACGTCGAAGGCGAGCTGGAAGCCGAGCATGTCCTCACCGGTGATGCGCCGACCGACGAAGTCACGGAACTCCGGCGCGGTGGTCCACTCGGCAGGGGCCTGCGCGAGGTTGCCGTAGGCCAGCACGAACCGGCCGGGCACGTCCTGCAGCGCATCGACGGCCGCGTCGGCGTGCTGGGTGGTCTGCAGTCCGTGGGACCAGTCCACAGTGGTGGTGACGCCCGCGTCGATCGCCTCGATCGCGCCGAGCAGGTTGCCGGCGTAGACGTCCTCGGGGCGGAAGGCCTTGCCCCACTCCAGGTAGTACCAGACGAAGTACTGGGTCAGGGTCCAGTCGGCGCCGTAGCCGCGCATCACGGTCTGCCACATGTGCCGGTGGGTGTCGATCATGCCGGGCATCACGATGCCGTCGCTCGCGTCGATCTCGACGGTGCCCTCGGGCCCGGTCAGGTCCGGGCCGATCGCGGCGATCCGGTCGTCGACGACCAGGACATCGCAGCCGGGCAACACCTGCTTGGCGTCGTCCATGGTGAGCACGGTGCCGCCGCGGAGCACCACGGGACGTCCGGCGTCGAACTCCTTCGGATGGCTCATCGCTCTCGCTCCTTCGCGGCGGCACCGCCCAGCGTCGGACTCTTGTCCGCATCACGGTCAGTGAGCGGTCGGCGCCACTGTCGCGGATGCGGAGGCCCACTGTCAATCCGCTTCCTGAACGGATGTCGCGGCAGATCCCGGACAGGTGCGTCCGCTGGACGGACAATGGTGGTTACCCTGCCGGAACGTCACGTCGAGTTGAGGAGTCGCGTCATGCCGCGCGAAGGAACCGGACCGGATTTCATCGAGGCGCTGGCCCGTGGCCTGGGGGTCATCGCCGCCTTCGAGCCCGGCCGGCCGACGATGTCGCTGACCGAGGTCGCCACGGCAACGGGGCTGGCGAGACCGACGGCCCGGCGCATCCTGCTCACTCTCGAGGAGCTCGGTTACGTGCGCTCGGGCGAGCGGGGATACGCGCTGACCCCGCGGGTGCTGGAGCTGGGCGTGGCCTACGTGCGGTCGATGGGCTTGTGGGACGTCGCCCGGCCGCACATGGAGCGTCTGGTCGCCCGGACGAACGAGTCGTGCTCGATAGCCCAGCTCGACGGCTCGGACATCGTCTACGTCGCCCGGGTTGCAGTGCCGAAGATCGTGTCGTTGGCGGTGCAGATCGGCACCCGCTTCCCGGCGCTGCAGACGTCGCTGGGAAAGGTGCAGCTGGCGGCGCTGCCGGCCGACGAACTGGACCGGGTGCTGGCCGAGCCGAGCCGATCGGGTCTGATGCCGCGCTGGCAGCCCGACCGTGCCGAACGGGACGCCGAGTTGCGCGAGGTCCGGGCCCGTGGCTGGGCGTTGACCGATGAGCAGCTCACCCGTGGCATCCGCTCGGTCGCCGCGCCGCTGCGGGACGGGTCGGGCCGGGTGATCGCGGGCATCAATGTCAACTGCCACGCGGCGGAGACGTCGGTCGAGCGGCTGCTCGAGCATCACCTGCCGTTGCTGCTGCAGACGGCGGGTGACATCAGCGCGGACTTCGCCCGCCTGGAGGCGGCACCGCACGTGACGGTGACCGCCTCGTAGCCCGTCGCCAGGGGTTGACGGGCGGTTCTTCGGCGCGAACAATCCGGTTCGGCGGACAGTCGTCCGCTGGACGGATAAGGAGGCGGTTTCGGATGGCAGACAGCGCGGCCCCGTACGGGCGCGCGGGGGGCGGACCGCTGTCGGGGCTGTTGGTCGCCGACTTCTCCCGGGTACTGGCCGGCCCTTACGCGACGATGCTGCTCGCCGACCTGGGCGCCGAGGTGATCAAGGTCGAGGGCCCGCAGGGCGACGAGACGCGGACCTGGATGCCGCCGGTTCGGGACGAGGTGTCCACCTACTACCTGGGGGTCAATCGAGGCAAGCGTTCGATCGCGCTGGACCTGCGGGACCCCGCGGACGCCGAGGTCGCCCGCGAGCTCGCCCACCGCGCCGACGTGGTGATCGAGAACTTCAAACCGGGCGGGCTCGCCAAGTACGGGCTGGACTACGACGGCGTGCGCGCCCGCAACGCCGGGGTCGTCTACGCCTCGATCACCGGATTCGGGTCCGGCGCTGGCAGTCACGTGCCGGGCTACGACCTGATGGTGCAGGCCATCTCGGGCCTGATGAGCCTGACCGGGGACCCGGACGGCCCGCCGTACCGGGCCGGCATCTCGGTGTTCGACGTGATGGCCGGCAACCACGCCACGATCGGCATCCTGGCCGCGCTGCGGCACCGCGACGCGACGGGACAGGGTCAGCACGTCGAGGTCAACCTGTTGTCCTCGGCGCTGACCGGTCTGGTCAACCACAGTTCGGCCTACGTCGCCGGCGGGGTGGTGCCCTACCGGATGGGCAACGCGCACCCGAGCGTGTTCCCCTACGAGCCGCTGCCGACCGCGGACCGCGACCTCATCGTGGCCGCGGCCAACGACGGGCAGTTCCGCCGGCTGTGCGACGTGCTGGGCATCCCCGAGATCGCCGACGATCCCCGCTTCGCCCGCAACGCCGACCGCACGGCGAACCGGAAGGAGCTGTGCCCGATCCTGGTCGGGCGACTCGCCACCCGCGGAGCGACCGAATGGTTCGACGCGCTGGTGGCGGCCGGAGTGCCCTGCGGCCCGATCAACACCATCGACGGTGGCTTCGCGATGGCCGACCGGTTCGGCCTCGACCCGATCGTGCAGGTCGGCGAGGGTGACCGGGCCGTCCCGACCACTCGGCACCCGATCCGGTTCTCGGCGACCCCGGCGCGCTACGAGCTGCCGCCGCCCGATCTTGACGAGCACGGCGTGGAGCTGCGTAAGTGGCTGACCACCTCGCAGGAGGACGACCGTGGCTGAGCAGATCGACCGCCCCGAGTACCCGACCGCACTCGGTGCCTCGGACCTCAAGACGATCACCTTGCTCGGCCATGACCTCGCCGAGGACGTGATGGGCACCGTCGGGTTCGGCGAGCTGGCGTTCTGGCTGGCCACCCAGCGGCGCCCGACGCCGGGGGAGGTGCGGGTCTTCGAGGCGGTGCTCGCCGCGCTCGCCGACCACGGCTTCACCCCCACCGCGATCGTCACCCGGCTGACCTACCTGTCGGCCCCGGACTCGATCCAGGGTGCGCTCGCGGCAGGCCTGCTCGGTGGGGGATCCCGGTTCCTCGGGGTCACCGAGGACAGCAGCCGGTTCCTGCACGACGTGCTCTCCTCCGTCGACGGCGAGTTGCCAGGCGACGACGAGGGCTGGGACGCCCTCGCGTTGGCGACGGTGAAGGCGCAGCGGGAGGTGAGGAGGTTCGTCCCGGGGCTCGGTCACCACGTGCACAAGGAAGGCGATCCCCGTACCCCGCGGTTGCTGCAGATCGCGCGCGAGGAGGACCTGTTCGGGCCGCACCTGTCGCTGTTCGCCGCGATCGGCCGGGTCCACCCGCAGGTGCTGGGCAAGACACTGCCGCTCAACGGCGCCGGGGTGTGCGGAGCCGCGCTGGCCGACCTGGGCCTGCCGATCGAACTGCTGCGCGGGTTCGCACTGCTCGCCCGCACCGCCGGATTGATCGGGCAGCTCGCCGAGGAGCTGCGCCACCCGGTGGGCACCGACATCTTCCTCTCGGTGGACCTGAACAACCGCTCTGTCGCCCCCGACCCGTACACCTCCGACAGCCACGCCTGATCCCGGCCCACCGGTTCGAGACGAGGAGGTCCCGATGGCCGAACTGGTCGCGGTGATCGCGTCCACCCACCATCCGTTCTACTACCGCGCCAGCACGTCGGCCGGTGAGGACCGCCCGCCGTTCGCCGACGAGTGGGTGCGCAAGGTGGAGGCCTTCCGGGAGACGCTGACGCGCACCCGCCCGGACGTGCTGGTGATGGTCGGATCCGACCACTTCCACCAGCTGTGGCTGGACAACATGCCGCAGTTCCTGGTGGGCAAGGCCCCGTTCTACGACGCGAACTTCTACAACGAGGAGCGCGAGTTCGGGCTGCCGAAGATGTTGCTCAAGGGCCAGGAGGACCTCTCGGAGTACGTGCTGCGCGAGGGCCTGGACGCCGGGGTCGACCTGGCGTTCTCCAACGAGCTGCGGATCGACCACTCGATCACGTGCCCGATCATCACCTTGCGCCCGCAGAACGACCTGCCGATCGTGCCGATCTACACCAATATCTTCGCCCCGCCGCTGCCCCGGCCGAAGCGGTTCGTCCAGCTCGGACGCACGATCCGGCAGCTGATCGAGTCCTGGCCCTCCGACAAGCGGGTCGCGGTGATCGGCACCGGGCACCTCTCGCTGGAGCTGGGCGGGCCGCGACAGTTCGGCCCGCACGGCCCGGACCCGCAGTTCGACCAGAAGGCCGTGGAGTGGATCTCCTCGGGTGACGTCGAGGGCTGCCTGGCCGAGGTGACCCTGCACAGCCTGCACGTCCCGGGCAACGCCACCCACGGCTTCATGGACTTCATGCTGATGATGGGCGTGGCAGGCGAGGGGCAGAAGGCCGACTACGTCGACACCTACGACCTGTTCCACACCATGGAGGCCTACTTCACCTGGTACCCGAACGGCGGTGTCACCGGATGAGCGAGCGCAGCGAGCGAACAATTCGACACAGCGCTCTCGCGAAGCGGTCGACCGGGCGCAGCGAGGAAGAGCGATGAGCAGGTACCTGCTGAACAAGTTCCTCTACACCGTCGACCGCGACCCGGAGCTGGTCGAGCGCTACCGCGAGGACCCGACGGGCACCGTCGCGTGGTGGGAGGCCGAACAGGCGGGCCGCATCCTCAACTGCCACGACGGTGAATCGAGCACGTGGCTGCGCTTCGACGACCGCGAGCGGGCCGCGCTCACCGGGCACGACCACCCGGCGCTGTTCGAGCTCGGCGCGCACCCGTTCCTGACGTTGACCCTGTTCATCGCGATGTTCGAGCGGGACTACGACGAGCCGCTGGGATTCCAGACCGAGTACGCGCAGCGGCTCTCGCACTTCTCGCTGCCCTACCCCGACATCGCCACCTGACCATGCGCGCCGCCGTGATCGAGGCCCCCGGTCGAGCGCCCGCGGTGGTCGACCGGGAACCGCCCGATGCCACATCGGAGCAGGTGCTGGTCGACGTGACCGCCGCGCCGATCACCCCGCTGGACCTGCTGTGCGCGACCGGGACGTCCTACTTCGGTGTCCCGCAGACGCCGTACGTGCCCGGGGTGCAGGGCGTCGGCACCCTGGACGGCAGGCCGGTGTGGTTCCCCACCACAGCCGGGATGCAGCCCGGCGACGGCAGCATGGCCGCCGTCGCCACGGTCCCGCGAGCCGATCTCGTCCTGCTGCCCGACGGCGCCGACCCGGTGCTCGTCGCGGCGCTCGGGCTCTCGGCGGTCGCCGCGCACATGGCCCTGACCTGGCGCGGGGGGCTGACGGCTGGGGAGCAGGTGCTCGTGCTCGGCGCCGGCGGGGTGGTCGGGCAGGCCGCGGTCCAGCTCGCAGGCGCTGCCGGCGCCCGCCGGGTGATCGCCGGCGCGCGGTCGGCCGCCGCCCAGAACCGGGCGAAGCAGGCTGGAGCCGACGCCGTCGTCGCCCTCGACACCGACGACGTCGCCGAACTGGCCGCCCGGTTCGAGACGGTGTCCGACGGCCCTGTGGACCTGGTGCTCGACCCGCTGTTCGGTGCGCCGGCCGCCGCCGCGGCCCGCACCCTGCGTCCCGGCGGGCGACTGGTCAACCTCGGCAGCTCCGCCGCGGAGACCTGCCCGATCGACTCCTCCACGCTGCGCAGCCGGTCGCTGCGACTTCTCGGCTACACCAACAACGAGCTCACCCGCGAGCAGCGCGGTGCGGCCCTCACCACCGTCGCCGAGCACGCCGCCCGCGGCACGCTCACCGTCGCCCACGAGATCGTGCCTCTCGACGATGTCGCCGCGGCCTGGCAGCGTCAGGTCTGCGGAGCCGCAGCCGGACGGATCGTGCTGACCCCCTGACCGTCCACCACCGAGGAGTCCTCGTGCCATCGTCGCCGCTGCTGCCGACGTCCCTGGTCGGCAGCTACGCCCAACCCGACTGGCTGATCGACCGCGCCAAGCTCGCCGGCCGGTTCCCGCCCCGGGTGCGCGCCAAGGAGCTGTGGCGCATCGATCCTGAGAACCTCGCCGAGGCCCAGGACGACGTCACCCTGCTCGCGATCCGGGCCCAGGAGGACGCGGGGCTGGACATCATCACCGACGGGGAGATCCGCCGGGAGAGCTACTCCAACCATTTCGCCACCGCGCTCGAGGGCGTCGACATCGACAACCCGGGCACCGCGCTGGACCGCAGCGGCCATCCCAACCAGGTCCCGCGGATCACCGGCCCGATCCGGCGCCCGCACCCGATCGAGGTCGAGGATCTGCGGTTCCTGCGCGCGCACACCAACCGCACGATCAAGATGACCGTGCCGGGGCCCTTCACGATGTCTCAGCAGGCGCAGAACGACCACTACCCCGACGCCGAGGCCGCGGCGATGGCCTACGCGACGGCGGTCAACGCCGAGATCCGCGACCTGTTCGCCGCCGGGGCGGACATCGTGCAGATCGACGAGCCGTACATGCAGGCCCGCCCCGACGCCGCCCGCGCCTACGGCCTTGCCGCTCTGGGTGCCGCGCTCGACGGCGTCACGGGGACCACCGCGGTGCACATCTGCTTCGGCTATGCCGCGATCATCCACGAGCGCCCCGAGGGCTACTCGTTCCTACCGGAACTGGCCGGCTGCCCGGTGGACCAGATCTCCATCGAGACCGCGCAGTCCGGGCTCGACCTCGGGGTGCTGTCCGACCTCACCGACAAGACGATCATCCTCGGGGTCATCGATCTGTCCACTCCGGACGTCGAGACGCCCGAACTGGTGGCCGACCGGACCCGCCGCGCGTTCGACCGGATCCCACCGGAGCAGGTCGTCATCGTCACCGACTGCGGGATGAAATACCTGCCCCGGGCCAGCGCCGAGGGCAAGATGCGAGCCATGGCGGGCGCCGCCCGCCTGTTGCGCGCGGAACTCGACTCCAGGTCGGTCCACCGCGAGTAGACGTCCCGCTCGGAAGATCACGCCTACCGCACGGGCGGCTGAGCGGCCCTCCGTGGACAACCACCGCGCGGGGGCACCGGTACCGCCGGTGTCCCCGCCGCTCACCTGGCAGCTGATCATCAACACGGTCACCACGACCGTGACGTTCTTGCTCGTGGCGCTGCTGCAGAACACTCAGAAGCGGTCCGACGACGCGGTGCAGGACAAGCTCGACGCGATAGCCGACGCCCTCGCCGACCTGATGCACGACACTCACCGTCAGGACGCGCGTGATCTCCGGGCGGCGGTCGGCCTCGAGAACCGCGAGTCTGCCGGGTGACAGTTGGAGACGTTGAGGCTGCGGCGGAATGCCCCCGGTCGCTTCCGCTGTGCAGCCGACGCGCCACACCTTCCTCAGTGGTCGCGAAGCGCCTTGATCAGCTGGTTCTTGTTCATGCTTGATCGGCCCTTGACACCGACCTTCTGAGCTCGCTCGTAGAGTTCGTCCTTGCTCATGTCCTCGTAGTTGGACGAGCGGCCGCCGCGCTTGGCCACCGTCTTGCGCCCCTGCCCGGCCGACGCGTTCGCGACGCGGGCGGCCTTCTCCTTCGAGGCTCCCTGCTCGCGGACCTTCTGGTAGGTCTTCTCATCCTTGATGCTCGGGTTGGGCATGACCCTCCTTCCAGTTCTGGTCGGCCGGCTCGGTCCGTGCCGGCCGAGCGCCGAATGGTCACCAGCCGTTGGCTGGCCCGCGGTCGTGGTCGGATCCGAATCGGGGATGGCCCGCTCGGATGCGGTGATCACGCGAGTCATTACCCCGTCTGGGGGTGCTGTCGAAACGCGTAGCCGCGGTCGATGTGGACGGACGGGAACACCTCCCCGGAGAGAGCGGGAGCCGAGCGCCACGGCCGGGCGACCGGCTGATTGCTCCTGCGTGTGCTGGTGGTTCGGCGGGTGGTCACCCGGCGCGTCCTGCGAGCTCGCGCACGGGCAGTTCGTACGCTTCGGCGAAGGTGGGGAAGGGGTGCACCACGTCCGCCAGGACGGAGAGGGGCACCTGCGCACGGATGGCCAGCGTGGCCTCGCCGATCCATTCGTCGGCTCTGGGGCCGAGGGCGGCGGCGCCGATCAGCACGCCGCGCGCACGGTCGGCGGTGAGGACGAGCCGTCCCCCTGCTGATCCCTCCGTGGCAGACCGGGGAATGTTCGACAGGTCCCCGATCGCTGTGGTCGCGTCGATCCCACGCTCCCGGGCCTGCTGCTCGGTGATGCCGACGCTGGCCACCGCAGGATCGGTGTAGACCACCCGGGGAATCGCCCGGTAGTCAGCCGTCACGTCACCACCGAGCAGATTCGCGACGACGGCCCGGGCCTGATAGTTGGCGGCGTGGGTGTAGGGAGCCACCCCGGTGACGTCCCCCGCCGCCCACACGTGCTGCTGGCCCACCAGGCGACAGTGGTCGTCGATCCGGAGCTCGCCGCTGGCTCCCGGTTCGACGCCCAGAACCTCCAGACCCACCCCGTCTGTCACCGGCCGGCGTCCGACTGCGACCAGGACCCGGGCCACATCGATGGTCGCCCCGTCGGACAGATCCAGCCGGGCCCCGCCCGCCGGCGTCGGCTCAGCCCGTTCGACCTGCACGCCGATGCGCACGTCCACCCCGCGGTCGCGCAGCACCTCGGCCAAGGCCGCGGCGATGCTGGGCTCTTCCTTGCCCAACAGCTGCGGGCCGGCCTCGACGAGCGTCACCCGAACCCCGAAGCCGCGGTGAGCCTGGGCCAGTTCGCAGCCCACCGCGCCACCCCCCATGACCAGCAGTGATTCCGGCCGATCTGTGGCGGCCAGTGCCTCGTCGCTCGTCCAGGTGGGCACCTGGTCCAGCCCCTCGGTCGGCGGGTGCACCGGCCGTGAGCCGGTGGTCACGACGACGTCAGCGCCGCCGAGCTCGCGACCTTCCACGTTCACCACGCCGGTGCGCACGATGCGGCCCCAGGCGCGTACGAGCGTGACACCGCGTTCCTGCATGCTCTTGGCGGCGTCGCTGTCGTCGCGCCGACCCGTCAGCCGGTCGCGCCGCCGGGCCGCGTGGCGGTAGGCGTTCGCATCGTCGTCCAGACCGGGAGGCACCGCGCTGCCCCCGAAATCCGGCAACCGGCGAGCCTCGTTCCGCGCTTCGGCGCTGCGCAGCAGCGCCTTACTCGGGATACAGGCCACGTACGGGCACTCACCGCCCACTCGCGACGGTTCTACCAACGCCACCGAGCGGCCGGCGTCGGCCAGGTCGCCTGCGACGTACTCCCCGGCGGAGCCGGCCCCCAACACCACGACGTTGAACGTATCCATGTCCGGGGGTACCCGCTCCACGCCCCGCGCCCGACGGAAGGCCTGGCGGCCACGGCGCTTGTCGTCGATGAGCCAGCACGCCGCCTCCGGCCGGGCGTCCTGCTCGCCACTCGGGGCGAGCCGGTAGGACTTCTGGAAGAAGACGAGGTCGATCTCATCGAGATCGACGAAGGTGGTGATCTCGATGGTGCGAGAAGGGCCGGGGCGACGGCCTCCAGCTCCTCCGGTTCGACGATCACGTATTTCCCTGCTCGTCGGCCGGGAGCAGTAGCTGCCGAGGCGGTAGCTCCGCGCATCAGGTCACGACGCCCCCGCGGTGCCGATCGGCGGTTCCCGGCGGGGCAGCGGGTCGACGGCGGGTCCCTCGAGCACCGCGCCGTCGACGTCGAAGCGCGAGCCGTGGCACGGGCAGTCCCAACTGCGCTCGGCGCCGTTGAACCGCACCAGGCAGCCCAGGTGCGTGCACCGCACGGACACCGCGTGCAGGCCGTCCGCCTCGTCCCGGTACACCCCGATGCGATCGCGGCCGGAACGCACGACGCGCGCCTCACCCGGCGGCACCTCGGCAGCCGACGTCGCCTGGGCCGGGGCCAGCCGGTCGCCGACGAGGTCGGCCGCGACCTTCGTGTTCATCCGCGCGAGCGTGGGCAGTCCCCGCAGTGAGACACGGTGCGGACTGAACACGCCGGTCACCGCCGAGCTCCTGGTGATCCGCTCGGTGAGCGCCATTGCGGCCATCGTCCCGCCCGACAGGCCCCATTTCGAGAACCCCGCGGCCACGAACATGCGGCTGGACAACGGCGTATAGGTTCCGATCATCGGGGTGTGGTCGTAGGGCAGGGCGTCCTGCGCCGACCAGCGGTGGGTGATCTCCTCGACGTCCCAGTGCTGCCGCGCGTAATCCTCCAGCGCGGTGTAGCGCTGCTGGTCGACGCCGCGGGCACCGACGGGGTGGTCCTGGCCGCACACGATCAGGAGGTCACCAACCGAGCGGAACGACCAGCTCGGGCTGCCCGCGGTGATCGACATGCCGCGGGAGGGCTCGCCCCGTACCCGGGCCGCCACGCAGTACGCCCGCGTCGCCTCCATGCGTGCGAAGTACAGCCCGCGGTCCCACACCGGGAAGTGCGTGGCGACGACGACCTGCTCGCCGGTGAGCTGCCCGTGCGTCGTCCGGACGCGGATCGGGCGGCCCTCGTCGACGCTCAGCGCGCGCGTCCCTTCGAACACACGGCAGCCGTCGCCGTCGATCGCTGCGGCCAGCCCGTGCGCGTACTTCACCGGGTGGAACTCCACCTGGTCGGCGAGTGTCACCGCACCGGCCACCGGGAACGGAAGATCGACCTCGTCGGTCAGCTCGACCGGCAGCCCGGCCCGCCGCGCGGCGACGGCCTCCTGCTCCACCGTCCGCAGCTCGCTCTCCTCGGCGGCGACGGTGTATGCGGCGCGGCGCCGCAGGTCGCAGTCGAGGCCGTGCTCCGCCGCCAGCTTCGCGACCATCTCGACGCCGGCGAGGCTGCGCTCGGCGTACGTGGCGGCGACATCGGCGCCGCGTGTCCGCTGGATCTGCGACAACATCGTGCTCTGCAACGCCGTCACCTTCGCCGTGTTGTTGCCGGTGGCGCCGGTGCCGATCCGGTCGGCCTCGACGACCCCGACCCGCGCGCCGCTCCGCTTGAGTAGCAGCGCGGTGGTCAGGCCGGTGACGCCGCCGCCGAGCACGAGCACGTCGAAGCCGCGCTCGGCGTCCGGGGTGGGATAACGGTTGTCGGGCAGCGCCTCGAGCCAGAGGGACTGTGAAGCGGTGATGGTCGGAGTCATGTCACTCCTCGGCGTCGGTACGCGGCGAAGAACCCGGGCGGGCCCCGCACCGGTGACCTACCCGGTGCTCCCGCATGGTCAACCCGGCCCTGGCCGCCATGGTTGCAGTTCGGCGAGAGCGGGCACTCCTCATGGATCCGACTCATCGAGGAGGCCCGACATGACCGAACAGCCTACGAATCCGCACTTCGGCGAGGAGACGGACGGGGAACCGACCCAGGTAGAGGGGGAGCAGACCGCTTCAGGTGCGGGAACGGACGAAGAGCGTAACCCCGATCTTCACGGCACCGCTCGCGAGGTGGCTGAGAGCGGTCATGGCGACGATCCTGCGGACACGCCTGGCGGCGGGTGATCAGCACGTGGGTCAGCCGCGCCGCTTGAAACGCCGCGGTGCACGTTCGCATCCGAACTGAGGGTCAGGTCGCGCGGACGCTGACGGGGGCGCTGCTCCAGCCCTTGAGGGTGTTGTTGAGCTTCGGCACCGGGTCGGCGGTCGGCTCGAGGTGCCCGGCGCGCTCGGCGAGGGCGGTGAGCACGAGCTCGGCTTCGAGCCGGGCGATCGGCTGGCCGACGCACTGGTGGATGCCCATCCCGAAGGCGACGTGCCCGGCGGCCCTGCGGGTGATGTCCATCCGGTCGGCGTCCGGCCCCCACTTGCGCGGGTCGCGGTTGGCGGCGCCAAGGAACAGCAGGACCTTCTCCCCCTCGGGGATGCGGACGCCGGAGACCTCGACGTCGCGGGTGGTGGTGCGGAAGAAGGTCTGGACCGGGGACTCGTAGCGGAGCGCCTCGTCGAAGGCGAAGCGCGCGAGGGAGGGCTTCTCCCGCAGCCGCGCCCACTGGTCGGGGTTGGCGGCGAGGGCCTGGACGGTGTTGGCGATGCCGTAGACGGTGGTGTCGACGCCGGCCGAGAGCAGCGACCGCACGAGCATCGGAGCCTGCTCGTGGGTGATCTCCCCGTTGTCGGCGGCCTCCCAGATGCGGGCGCCGAGCCCGTCCGGAGCCAGGGCGTCGCGCTGGCAGCTGGCCCAGATCCACTCTTGGACCGGGGCCGCCTTGGCGAGGGCGTCCTCGAGCAGCGTGTTGCGGGGGCCGAAGGCGTTGAAGGCGAGTGCGCCGTAGGGCAGCAGGTTCTCCCGCCCCTCGCTGGGCAGGCCGACCGCGTCGGGGAAGACCTTCAGCGGGTAGCGCTCGGCGAGGTCGGTGACGGCGTCGAAGCCGCCGCGCGCGACGAGCTCGTCGGCGAGGTCCTCGGCCACGGCGCGGAAGGTGTCCCGGAACCCCCGGACCGTGCGCGGGGAGATCACCTTGCCCATCGCGGTGCGGACCACCGTATGGTCGGGCGGGTCGGCCTCGAGCAGCAGGCTGGGCGGCCGCCAGGGCTTCTCCTTGTGGAAGTCGCTGAGGCCGGCGCCGCGGCTGGAGCAGAACGTGCCGTGGTCGGTGAGGGAGGCGTGCACCTCGTCGTGGCGGGCCATCGCCCACACCTGGTACCGCTCGAGGAACACCACCGGTCCGGCCTCCCTCAGCAGCTCGTGCAGGGGGTAGGGGTCGGCGAGGTGCGTCTCGTCGAACGGGTCCGCGTCGAGGACGGGGGCGTCGATCTTCCGGTTGAGCGTCGGCATCGTTGCTCCAGGGTTCACAGGTCGAGGACCAGGCGGGCAGAGCGCGACCGGGACACGCAGATCATCATCGTGTCGTTCGCCGCCTGCTCCTCGTCGGTGAGGAGGGAGTCGCGGTGGTCCGGGGTACCGGCCAGCACTGGCGTCTCGCAGGTGCCGCAGGTGCCCTCCTGGCAGGAGGACAGCACGGCGACGCCGGACTCCTCGACGACGTCGAGGATCGACCGGCCGGCGGGCACGACGAGGGTCGTTCCGGTCTGGGCGAGCTCGATCTCGAAGGACCCGCGGGGGCCGTCGACGGCGCCGGCCTTGGGGGAGAACCGCTCGATGTGCAGGGCTCCGGTGGGCCAGCTCGTGCAGTGCTCCTCGACGGCGAGCAGCAGGGGCTCGGGGCCGCAGCAGTAGACCGCGGTGTCGGCGGCGTCCGCACCGGGCCGGGCGAGCAGGCCGGGCAGGTCGAGCAGCCCGAGCTCGTCCTGCGGGTGGATCGTGACGCGGTCCGGGTGCTGAGTCTCGAGCTGCTCGCGGAAGGCCATCGAGGCGCGGGTGCGGCCTCCGTAGACGAGCCGCCACTCGGCGCCGGCGGCGGCCACCTCCGCGATCATGGGCAGGATCGGGGTGATCCCGATGCCGCCGGCGATGAACAGGTAGCGTTTCGCGTCGACCAGCGGGAAGTGGTTGCGCGGGCCGCGCACGTGGACCCGCTGTCCTTCGGCGAGCGTGTCGTGCACGTGCGCCGACCCGCCGCGACCGGCCTCCTCGCGGAGAACGGCGACCTGCAGTGTCGACGAGTCGTCCGGGTCCCCGCACAGCGAGTACTGCCGGACCAGGCCCTCACCCAGTACCAGGTCCAGGTGGGCACCCGGCGCCCAGGCGGGCAGCGGGTGCCCGTCGGGGTGGCGCAGGGTCAGCCGCACGACGCCGTTCGCCACGGTCTCCTTGTGGTCGAGCAGCAGGTCGAGTTCGTGCTCGGTGTGCGCGGGAGTCCTCATCCTCGGGTTCCGTTTCTTCTACTGAGGCCGAGACCACGAGAGCCGGATCGCGGCCTGGTGGCAGGGCCGGGGGTTCGGTTCCACCATCAGGCGCTCGCCACTGCCGAGGCCGACGACCGAGAGGCGAGCTTCGCCAGCGTCCGGCGGGCGGCCAGCCCGCCGGTGTCGATGTTGATCGACAGCTCCTGGTAGCCCGGGGGTTCGGAGGCGATGACCGTCTCGAGCACGTCGAGCGCGGCGACGTTCTGGAGCACGACGGTGCGGTTCTGCTCGGCGAGGAAGTCCGAGACCGACGAGTCGTCGAGGGCGAAGTCGCGGGTGGACGTCTCGGTCTCGGGGGTGATGGCGTAGACGACCTCGACGTGGAACGCGTCCGGGTCGGTGCCGTCGGCGTTGGGCAGCACGCCGACCGGCGCGATGCGCGAGTGCAGCTTGTACTGCGACAGCGGGAAACGGCGGTGCACGCAGCGGTCGGACATCGCGGTGACCTGGCCGGCGCGGGTGCGCCAGAACAGGATCGACTCGCCGCAGATGGTGCGGGAGAACAACTCAGGGCCGTTCTCACCGCCGATCTCGCGGCCGTAGGCGGCGACGTACCGCTGGTCGCGCGGGATGGTGCTCATGACGGGCCTCCCTGGGGTCAGGCGGTGGCGGGCGAGGGCGCCGTGACCGGCGCCGGGGCGCGGAGCAGGGCGAGGACCGCCGCGGTGGCGAGGAACACGACCCCGGCGGCGATGTAGAGCTGCTGCGGGGTCCAGCCGCCGTCGAGCAGCGCGCCGGCCAGCGTCGGCGCGAGGATCGCGCCGGCCCGGCCGATCGCGAGCCCGGTGCCGACGCCGGTGGTGCGCACCGCGGGGTCGTACACGGTCGGGGTGAGGGCGTAGAGGCCGGCGACGCAGCCGTTGACGAACAGGCCGACCACGCCGCCGAGGGCGAACGCGAGCCCGAGCGAGGAGGTGGAGGCGATGAACACCGCGAGCAGCACGGCCGTCGCGGCGAGGTACGCGATGAGGACCTTGCGCAGCGCGAACCGGGCGGCGAGCAGGCCGAGCAGGGCCGCGCCGAAGATGCCGCCGAGGTTGAGCAGCGTGCCACCGGTGATGCCGTCGGTGGCGGACAGGCCGGCCTCGACGAGCAGCGCGGGCGTCCAGCTGGTGACGAAGTAGAAGCCGGCCATGATGCAGAAGAACGCCACCCACAGCAGCAGGGTCGTACGGCGCAGCCGGGGCGTGAGCAGCTCGCGGTACCCGGCGCCCACCCCCCGCGGCGCCGCGACCTGCTCGGGCAGGCGGTCCAGCGGCGGACGGCCGAGCCGCGCGGCGAGCGCGTTCACCCGCTCCAGCGCCCGAGCCGGCCTGCGGGCCAGCAGGAAGTCCAGCGACTCGGGCAGCCGCCAGAACACCAGCGGGATCGCGACCGCGGTAGCGATACCGCCGAACAGGAACACCGAGCGCCACCCGGAGCCGCCGATCAGCACCGCGGCGAGCAGCCCGCCGAGGGTGGCGCCGAGGGCGTAGCCGGTGGAGTTGAGGCTCACGGCGAGGCCGCGCCAGCGCCGGGAGGCGTACTCGGCGGCGATGACGTTGCTGGTGGCCAGGATGCCGCCGATGCCGAGGCCGGTCACCACCCGCAGCACGCCGAGCTGGGTGGCGGACTGGCTGACCGACGACAGCAGCATCGCCGCGCTGGCCACCGCGAGGCAGCCCAGCACGATCGGACGGCGGCCGACGCGGTCGGCCCACGGCGCGACCAGCATCGAGCCCGCGGCCATGCCGACCAGCCCGGCCGACAGCAGCAGCCCGAGCTGCGCGCCCGACAGACCCCACTCGGCCGAGACCGCCTTGCCGGTGAAGGCCATGACGAGCACGTCGAAACCGTCGAGCATGTTGAGCAGGACGCAGACCGCGACCGCACCCCACTGGAAGCGGGTCATCGGGGCCTCATCGACGACGTCCCGCAGCGAGGCGGTCATCGGACCTGGTCCTGGCGTACAGAGAAGGGCGAAAGTCGCATGGCAGCACTCCGTTGTTGACTGCGTCGTGGTGGTCGACTCGCGTCCGCACCCACCGGGTGCGGGTGCCCGGCGGGACCGCGTCCCGGCCGTGATCCGGTGCCCGACATCGTGAGGTCCTGACCCCTGCACGACGAACAGAACTTCCGAAAGATGGAAGACAAACGCAGCTGTGGCGGTGGGTCGCCAATCTCCGGCCCGCTCGGAGCCGGCCGGAATCAGGACGGACCGGCGAGCGCGCGGGAGATGGCTCGGGAGCTGGTCCGCACCAGCGGGGTCAGCGAGTGCGCGGAGGCGCTGCCGTACCGGACCACCAGGGAGACCGCGGCGATGACCTGGCCGTGCTGGTCCCGCACCGGGGCACCGACGGACAGCGTGTCCATCGAGACCTGCCGGTCGCTGACGGAGAATCCGTTCGCCCGGACGTCGGCGAGCATGCGCCGCAGAGTGCTCGGGTCGGTGACGGTCTTCGCGGTGTAGCGCTCGATGGGTCCGGCGAGGACCTCCTCCTGCACCTCGACAGGGGCGTGGGCGAGCAGGACGAGCCCGACCCCGGTCGCGGTGAGCGCGAACCGGCCGCCCACGCGGGTGAACACGGGAACCGCACCGGACCCGGCGATGCGTTCGACGAAGACGACCTCGGTGCCTTCCCGCACGGCGAGCTGTGCGTTCTCGCGGGTGATCTGGCAGAGGTCCTCGAGGAACGGCAGCGCGCGTTCGCGCAGACCCTGACCGCGCGGGGCCAGGGCGCCCAGTTCCCACAGCCGCAGTCCGATCCGGTAGCAGCCGTCGTCGCCGCGCTCGAGCGCACCCCAGGCGACGAGCTCGCCGAGCATCCGGTGCACGGTCGAGAGCGGAAGCCCCGACTGCCGCGCGAGCTCGCTCAACGTCATCGCCGGGCGTTGCGTGGTAAAGGTGTTGAGCAGATGCAGCACGCGGCTCACGACCGGGCCGGTGCGCCCCTCGGCTCGTCCTCGGCGGCTCATGGATCCGACCATTTCTCCGGCGTCGTCAGCTGCGGCGGGCACGACAGAGGAGCCCGTGGCGCCCCTGGAACGCCCAGGATGCCGGACTGCCGGACCGACCGCGCCCCCGTCCGGATGGCACGCGACGCGACGCGTCGAGGCGCTCCGGCGCTTCCGCACGCGCGTCGTCCGTCTCGCGGTCGAGCGGCAGGTGTGCGCGGAACTCGCCCTGCCCGGCAACCCACGTTCACATGTGGCGAGGCCCCGGCCCGTACCCCCATACCGTCTAGTGTGGACGCCGCGGCCATGATCACCGCGGCTTCCGCTCCCGGGGGTGCCCGTGGGTCCGACCGCCGTTCGTCAGTTGCTCCTGCCCGGCCAGACCGCGGCCCCGGACGGTCCGGTCGATCTCACCGCCATGTGGGTGGCGCACCACGGGTTCCGCCGCGACCTCGACGCCTTCGTCGCCGCCACCGCTGCGACGCCGGCCGATGACCGCCGCACCTGGAAGGCCCTCGACGCGCGATGGCGCCTGTTCGCCACCGTTGTGCACCATCACCATTCCGGCGAGGACACCGGGCTGTGGCCGCCGCTGCTGGAGCGGGTGGACGCAGCCGGCGATACCGCCGGGCGCACCACGCTGGAGGCGATGGAGGCCGAGCATAGGAGCGCGACGCGATGGCGCTGGTGCAGGACCACCTGAGCGCCGCGGACTGGGAGCGGCTCGACGCCGAGGCCTTCCGCCCGGCCTACTCGCTTCGGGAGAGGCTTGCGGTGCTGCCGTGGGTACTGCACCGGCTGCTCGATGAGGCCCGGCGCCGGGTCATCGCGGATGTGGGGGGCCCGGTGCTGTCCGTGCTGTGGCGGTTGGTGCTGCGTCGGGGGTTCGAGCGTCGTGAGCGGGCGGCGTTCCGCCACGTTCCGGCCGCTCGGTTCTGACGCTGCAGGCCGCGGGCGGGCCTCGGAAAGCCTGGCGGTCGACCTGACCCTGGCTCCCCAGGGGATGAGCGGTCGCGCGTTCGTCGCGGTGCCCGATCCGGCCGCTTCGGTGGCCGAGCTGGGCGCGGCGGTGGCGACGAGCCCAGGTCGCGCTGGTGCTGGCCGGGCTGCTGCGCGCCACCGAGACGCTGCCGGTGCGCGAGGCGCTCGATGCGGAGTCGCTGGCCTACTCGACGCTGCTGGGCGGGGCGGAGTTCGCGCGCTGGCTCACCGCCCGTGGTGCGCGTCCGGAGCCGCCGGCGGTGGAGGATCCGGTACTGGTCACCCGCAGCCACGGCCGTCTGAGGATCACCCTCAACCGCCCGGAGCGGCGCAACGCCTACGGCCGGCAGGTCCGCGACGTGCTGGTCGAGGCGCTGCAGTTCGCGGTGCTCGACGACACCGTCATCCGGGTCGTGCTGACCGGTGCCGGCCCAGTGTTCTGCTCCGGTGGGGACCTCGACGAGTTCGGCACCACCCCCGACCTGGCCATCGCCCACCTGGTGCGCACCCGCGCCGGTGCCGGGCGCCTGATCGCCGAGATCGCGGACCGGGTCGAGGTGCGGGTGCACGGCGCCTGCGTGGGCGCCGGGATCGAACTCCCCGCCTTCGCCGGCACCGTCGTCGCCGCGCCGAGTGCCACCTTCCGGCTCCCCGAGGTCGGCATGGGCCTGATCCCCGGCGCCGGGGGCACCGTCAGCATCCCCGCCGCATCGGCCGCTGGCGCACCCTCCACCTCGCGCTCACCGGGAAGCCGATCGACGCCGCAACCGCGCTTGAATGGGGACTGCTCGGGAGCCGCTGGCGACCAACAACTTCATGGAGATGAGCTCGTTGCGGTGGCTGGTGCCCGGGCACCGCGAGATCGCCGACATGCTCGGCAGCCTGATCTGCCACGGCACGCTGACCCTCTTCCCGAAGCTGCGGATCGCGAGCGTGGAGAACGGCTCCTTCTGGATCAAGCCGCTGCTCGACGACCTCGAAGGCGTGCACGGCAAGATGCCGTGTTCGCCGAGCAGCCGATCGAGGTGTTCCGGCGCAACATCTGGGTCAGCCCGTTCTGGTCCGCGTAGGCGCGGAAGAACGCCTCGCGGTCCACGGCCTCCGGATGGCGGCTGAGGTCGTAGAGCTGGCTGAGGTCGGACTCGACGTCGTCGTCGTCCAGGATGTTCTCGGGGATCGGCGCCTTGGAGGCGTTGAACAGGAAGTGCCAGCTGATGCCGTAGTAGCCCTCGGGGCCGAAGCCGGGCAGCGGCGCCTCGAGCACGGCGAGGCGGGTCACCTCGCCGGGGAAGTCGCGCGCGTAGGCGTACCCGACCATGGCGCCAACGTCGTGGGCGAGCACCTCCACTGTGTGAAGCCGAGCCGCTGGACGGCCTCGCGGACCCGCCGCGCGGTGGTGGCCTTGTCATAGCCGACGGCCGGCGTGCTGGAGTCCCCGAGCCCGGGCAGGTCGTCCGCGATCACGGTGTAGTCGCGGGCCAGCTCCGGCATCACCCTGTGCCATTCCCACCAGGTCTGTGGCCAGCTGTGGAGCAGCACAATCGGCGGCCCTGCCCGCCACGGACAGCCCCGCCCTCACCACACGGGCGTGATCGAGGCCCCCGCGGTCCCCTCCTCGAACATCATGTCGACCACTCCTCGGTAGGAGGTGGCCGACCTGTCCGACCACCTCGTAGGTGTCGGAGCCAGGGCGCAGGAATCGACAGACGCTTGCGCGCATCTCGCCGTTCTCGACCCCGGCTGGGGTGTGCCCGCGCTCTCGGGTGACATCCGGGGAGAGTCGTGGTGCCGGCGTCACCTCGCGCCGGGACGGTCTCACCGATGCCGGCACGTTCTCGTCGCACATCTGCAGACGTCACACGAGACGAGACCGGGCTCGGCCGCGAAACTCATCGCCGGGGCCGGTCCTCGGCTGCCCGCGGGCCATGGCTCATGCCGGCGATGCCGCGATGGCCGCTACGCCACACAGAGCGCCGCGGCAATGCCGACCCACCCGAACCGCTCGATCCGCTCGTGCAGGTAGACGCGAGCGAGAGCGATCGTGAAGAGCGGATAGAGCGAGCTGAGCACCGCGACCACGCTGAGGAGGCCCTCCGTCGATGTGAACGTGTACATCGCGGCTGAGGCCATGATCAGCATGCCGGGACGCCTGTACGAGATGATCGTTACTCCCGCGACCGCTATGCCCGAGCTGGAGTCGGTCCCGGTCCGCCGAGCGGCGATCACTCGGGCAACCCGGGCGGTCCGAGGATCTCGATGCCGTATTCGGCGGCCACGGTGGCCAGCCGCGCCGGGTCGGCCGGGGCAGCGCCCTCGGGCGGCAGCGTCAGCTCCGCCGCCGGTACTGACGTCTCCTCCAAGAACTGCTCGAAGCCCGTCGGCTGGGGCATTACCAGGAAACGTGCCTCGTCGGAGGTGATCGCGAAGGTATGTGGCACCTCGGGCGGGCCGTAGACGAGCGAACCCTGCGGAGCCTCGAGCAGCTCGCCACCCACCCACACGGTCAGCTCGCCCTCGATCACGTACAAGAACTCGCCCTCGCGATGGTGGACGTGCAGGGGCGTCGCCGGACCACGCGGTCCTCGCTGCTCGACGACGGTGAGCCGGCCGCCGGTCGTGACCCCGGTGGCCTTGATCAGCGTGAGGGTGTTGAGGAACCAGCGCGCTTCGCCCTCGTCGGGGAGCAGCGCAAACGGGATGCCGGCGGGGTCGGCGACCATGGCGCTCTCCGATGCGTTCGGCGTGAACGGCTCCGAGCGGCCGATTCTTGACCGCCGAGCTGCGCAGGACAGCCAGCATCCGGACCAACTGAGCCCTTTGACCCGGGCCGGCGAGCCCTGAACGTTCGCGGTCACCGCACTGGCAACCGTCGAGGGCCTGCGAGAAAGAGGCCTGAGCGGTCCTCACGGCGCACCTCTGGAGTTCATGCACCCGTGCGATGGTGTAGGCGGAATCAGTCAGAGCGTGACCGCGACGGTGAGCGCGGCGGTCGCCGCCAGCGCCGCCGCTGTCCGCACGTGGTTCCAGGCCGTCCATTCGGCATGGTGGCGAGCCCAGTGGCCCGCGGCCTCGGAACTATGCCCATCGACGGTCGCCAGCGCCTCGTTGCGAGGCACGTGATAAGCGATCCTCAATCCGATCGTTCCGACGAGATGGACCGCGCTACCGCCGATGAGATGGACCGCGGCCGACTCGTCCAACGAGAACAGCGCCGCGACGATCAGGGCGATACGCAATGGCCGTTCCGAACAGGGCCGCCATGAACGCCGGGCTGATCGCCGCAACGTTGATCGCCTGCATGGCTGCAACCCCCTCGGCCGGCTGCAGTCGCGCGAGGGCCTTCATGACGAAGCTGGAGAAGGCGAAGAAGACCCCCGCGCCCTGAGCAGGCTCGTCTCGCCCAACCCAGCAGGAGCCTCCACGAGTACGACCGGACCGCGACCCTGACGCGCCTCGGTCAACGCGTCGCCGAACTCCGCGAGCTCACGCTCGCGTTCCAGCAACTCCGCCGCAGTCTCGATCGCCATGTCAGAGGGCCGCTGGCTACTGCCGGCGAGCCCGGGCGCGGCGCTTCCCCTCGTGCATCGCCTGCACCCGGGGGATCGGGATGGTGTGGCCTTCCTCGACCAGGTCCGCGGGCAGCATCTGCGGTTCGGGCATCCGCTCGTGCCATGGGTCGCGGTCGGCCAGCAGCGCGGGGGCGGTGTGGATGGTGAAGTCGGCTGGTGTCACGCGGTCGAGTTCGTCCCAGGTCACCGGGAAGGACACCGGTACGCCGGGGCGAGCCCGCGGGCTGTAGGCCGCCACGACGGTCGCGCCGCCGGAGCGGGTGGGGTCCAGGAAGACCTTGCCGTCGCGGTCCTCCCGGATGAACGCCGTGGTCGCGATACCGGGGTCGAGCCGCTCGGCCCGCGCGGCGAGCGCCCTGGTCGCCGCCGCGGCGTCCTCGATCCCCACCCGGTCCTCGAGCGGTACGAAGACGTGCAGACCCTTCGCTCCACTGGTCTTGACCGCGCCCGCCAGCCCGGCGTCGGCCAGTGCTTGCCGCACGAGCTGGGCCGCGCGGACGACGTGCGGAAACGCTTCGCCGGTCGGTGGGTCGAGGTCGAGCACCATGTGCGTGGGGCGGGCGGCCCGGTCGAGGACCAGGGTCGGGTGGTACTCGACGGCGCGCTGGTTGGCCAGCCACAACAACGTGCGCCGGTCATTGCACAGCGCGTAGGACACCTCGCGCCGGGAGGCCTCGGCCCACACGGCGGTCCTCGGCACCCACTCCGGTGTGTACTTCGGCAGGTTCTTCTGCATGAACGGCTGCTGGCCGGGCCGCACGCGGATCACCGACAGCGGCCGGCCCCGAAGCTCGGGGAGGATGCGGTCGCGGACGGCGTCCAGGTAGTCCACCAGGTCCCGTTTGGTCGCGTCCGCGCCGTCGAACAGGGGCTGGTCGAGATTGGTCAGCTCCACGCCCGCGCGAGACTCCGCGGCGCATTCGCCGCTCACCGGCGCGCTTCGAGCATGATCGGGAACATTCGTCCTCCGTGTCTCACGGCGATCGCCGAACCCTCCTACGACCACAGCGGTGCGGCGACCTGTCACACAGCGTGCCGCCATGGGCCATGCTCGTCCACCTCGTCGTAGATCTCCGGACGATGCATGGGCCCCTCGCGCCAGCAGCCGGAAGTGTTCGACGCGGACCGCTCGGCACCCGGCGACGGCGGCTGACCTCGGCGCTCTGAGCCCGGTTCCCGCGACCGCGGATCAGGCAGCCCGCCGGCTCATCGTGCTCCCCGTAACGGTGATCTTGGTGATCTGGAGTTGCGGGACTCTGGTGCTGCCGCCGAGCGCCCGCGGCGCCGTCCTCGGCGTTCCACAGTCCGTGATTCCGACGAACGTAGCCCGGTCGGGTGGCGGACCATCCACACGGAGGAACGCTCTTGCCCATGCAAATCGATCGAGCGATCATTTCTCCGCACCGTACGAAGCTCTTCGATCACGTAGAGTAAGAATCGGTGAGGTGTCTGCGAAGGGGACGACGATGTCGGCTGATCACGACTACTCGGGTGACTACGGCTACGATCTGGTGTCCGAGGTCAGGACCGCGCTCCAGCTGCCGTCCTTTCGCGGAGGGTTCCTGCCGGTCCGTGGTGGTCGCACCCCCGGCCGCGAGCTCGACCCCAACGGGGACCTCGGTTACGACCTGGCGCACGAGCTGTAGTCCGGCAGCCATCCTGCGGACCTCTCCGCCGCTCACCCTCCGCGCCGGATGTGCATCGACCCGCCGCCGGTCGCACCATGCCCCGTCGCTCCGGCGGGCACACAGGTCGGCAGGATCGATCCGACCACCGGGGATGGTCGACGGGGCCCACCCCGCCGATCCGAGGGAGCAGCCGTGAACACGCACCACGTCGACGTCCTCATCGTGGGCGCCGGCCTGTCCGGAGTCGGCGCGGCCTACCGGCTGCAGACGCAGCACCCGGAGCGGACCTACGCGATCCTCGAGGCACGGGACGCCGTCGGCGGGACATGGGACCTGTTCCGCTACCCGGGGATCCGCTCGGACTCGGACATGTTCACGCTCGGTTATCCCTTCCGGCCGTGGAAGAGCCCGAAGGCGATCGCGGACGGCGGGTCGATCCTGAGCTACGTCCGGGAGACCGCTGTGGAGTTCGGCATCGACGGCCACATCCGGTTCGGTCGGCGGGTCACCGCGGCGGCCTGGTCATCGGCGGATGCCCGATGGGCTGTCGAGGTCGGTGTCGGCGGCGGGGATCGGGCCGAGACCGAGCGCTACACCTGCGACTTCCTGTACCTGTGCAGCGGCTACTACAGCTACGAGGGCGGGCACACGCCGGACATTCCCGGTCTCGGGTCCTTCGCCGGACGGGTCGTGCACCCGCAGCAGTGGCCCGACGATCTCGATCTCACCGACCGCAACGTCGTCGTCATCGGCAGCGGTGCGACGGCGGTGACCCTCGTGCCGGCGCTGGCTGAGCAGTGCGCGCACGTCACCATGCTGCAGCGCTCCCCGTCCTGGCTCGCGGTGCTGCCCGGCACCGACACCGTCGCCGACGCGCTGCGCCGTTTCCTACCCGAACGGCTCGCGCATGCGGCCGCCCGGTGGAAGAACGTCCTGGTGACCCTCGGTTTCTACAAGATGTGCCGACGTGCCCCGGCGCTGGCGAAACGGCTTCTGCGCGCGGGAATCGCCCGGCACGTGCCGGATCCCGCGGTGCTGGACGCGGACTTCACCCCGCGCTACGACCCCTGGGACCAGCGGCTGTGCGTCGTGCCCGACGCCGACCTGTTCCGGGCCGTCCGAGCGGGCCGGGCGTCGGTCGTCACCGACCGCATCGCGACGGTCACCGAGCACGGGATCCGGCTCGAGTCCGGCCGCGATCTCGCCGCCGACGTCCTGATCACCGCGACCGGGCTCGAACTGGTGGTCTGCGGCGGCATCCGGCTGAGCGTCGACGACACGGAGGTCGATCCCGGGGAGACCGTCGTCTACCGCGGTTGCATGCTCAGCGGGATACCGAACCTGGCGATGTGCATCGGCTATACGAACGCGTCCTGGACGCTGCGCGCCGATCTCACCTCGCGCTATGTCTGCCGGCTTCTCGCGCACATGGACGCGCACGGCATCGTCTCGGCCGTGCCGCAGCTCGACGGGCCGGTGGAGTCCCGGCCGCTGCTCGGCCTCACCTCGGGCTACGTCCAGCGGGCGGTCGATGTGCTGCCGAAGCAGGGACCGCGAGCACCGTGGGCGATGCGTCAGAACTACGTCCTGGATCTGATCAGCACCAGGTTCGGCGACGTCACGCGGGACATGGTGCTCACCCCTCGCGGCGGTTCGCCGACGCCGGTCCCGGAGCCGGGGCCGAGACCATGACTCGCCGGACGGGTTCGGCGGGGAGTGGCTCCGGTAGGTCGGTGTACTGCTCACCCGCGTCGTGATGGAGCGGCCTTCGACCACAGCGGGTGAGGAGCCGATGCCGAGCGAGATCCTCTGTGGACCGATCGTCGGCTCGACGAGGTCCCGGTCCGGGCGACGAGACCGAGGCCGCGTCGCGTTCGGTCCGGTGCATGACCGGCGGATGGTGGCGCCGGAGTCCCAGTCAGTCCTCTTCGGACACCGGTGAGCGGGTGGGGTCGGTGACCTGGATCAGGTCCTGGCGGTGCAGGTGGATGGCCTTGTCGAGGGCCTGCCGATTGCGGTCGCGGATCGCGGAGACGATCTCGCGGTGCACCGCGATGTTGTGCCGGGTCAGCTCCTCGGTGCCTTCCAGCATCACGGCCCGGGTCAGGCTCGCACTGAGCAGCGTGGCGATGGCCTCGTACATGTCGGCGAGCACGCTGACCCGGGACGCGCGGGCAATGGCGCGGTGCAGCCGCATGTTGGCCTCGAGGTAGCCACGGGCGTCGGTGGCGCGGCGCATCTCGTCGAGTGCCCATTCCATGTCGCGCACATCCTCGGGTCCGGCGCGGTCCACCGCGACCCGGGTGAGCAGGTCCTCCAGGTGCGTGCGGGCCTCGAAGAGCTCCAAGGGGTCCACGCCGGTACCGGAGAACCACAGGTCCAGGGCCCCGAGCCGGACCTGTGGCGGCTGGCTGGCCACGAAGATCCCGCCGCGGGCCCCAGGGCGCACCTCGACCAGCCCCCGGTCGCGCAGGATGCGCAGCACCTCGTTCATCACGGTCGGGCTGATGTTGTGCTCGCGCATGAGGTCGGCCCGCCGGCCCAGTGACGTGCCCACGGGGGTGCGGGCGGCGAGCATGTCGTTCTCGATCCGACCGGCGACCTGCTGGGCGCGCGACGTCCGCGCCGACGACGCTGCGCTCATCGGACCCACTGCCCTTTCGTAGTACTACGAATGATCACTAATCACGGTGCTGGCCAGGGTGACCCCCGGAACTCTAGCCCGAGACCGACGAACCGATTGAATTGTGTATGCACGAACGATAGCGTGCTGTCACCCGATCGAGCCGAAGACGTCGACATCCGGGGAGGCCTGAGAAGGTGCGTCGCGTTCCGCCTGTCCCCGCCGGTCTGATCGACGTGCACACACACGCGATCGCGCCCCGGCTGCCGGATCTCGCCGGGCACGCCGGCCGTTGGCCGTGGGTGCAGCGATACGCCGAAGACCGGGCCCGGATCCTGCTCGACGGAGCCGTCTACCGCGAGGTCGACGACCGATGCTGGTCGGCCGCGCGGCGGCTGCGCGACATGAACGCCGAGGGCGTGGCCGCCCAGGTCGTCTCGCCGACCCCGATCACGCTGTGCCACAGCGAGTCCGCCGACGGCGCCGCCGTGCTGGCCGCGGCCCAGAACGACTTCCTCGCCGAGCTCGTCGACGCCGCCCCCGGCCGGCTGTTCGCGCTGGGCGCGGTCCCGCTGCAGGACCCGGAGCGCGCCGTCGCCGAACTCGTGCGGTGCGTGCAGGAACTGGGTTTCCTCGGCGTCGAGATCGGCACCCGGATCGGCGACGTCGAGCTGGCCGACCCGGTGCTCGACCCCTTCTTCGACGCCGCCGCGGAGCTACGCGCGTTCGTGCTGGTCCATCCCGTGGACGTCACCCTGGACCCGCGACTGGCAGCGCTCGGTGTCGGCTTCGGCCTCGGGATGCCCATGGAGACGGCGATCGCCGGCGCCGGGCTGGTGACCGGACGGTCCCGCCGGCCAGGGGTGCGGCTCTGTCTCGCGCACGGCGGCGGCGCGCTGCCCGGCGTGTTGCCCCGGCTCGACCGCGGCGAGACGCTCACCGGGCGCCAGGGGCGCCGGTCGCCCAGCGCCCGCGCCCGCGACCTGTGGTGCGACTCGCTCACCTACGACGTCGACAGCCTCGCGCTGGCCGTCACCCGGTTCGGGTCCGAGCACGTGCTGCTGGGCACCGACTACCCGTTCGCGGTCCGGGAGACACCGGCCGGCGCGGTCCTCGCAGGTGTCGACGCTGCGCTGCGGTCGGCGATCGGCCGGGACAACGCGCTCTCGCTCATCGAATCGCTGGAGAAGGGAGCCCAGCCGTGGGGGACATCCTCGGCCTCGGCCTGACCCACTACCCGCCGCTCGCCGGGACCGACGAGCACATGGCCGACATCCTGCGCTGGACGCTGGCCGACCCGGACATCCCCGCCGAGCGCAAGGACCCGGCGTCGTGGCCGGAACTGATGCGCTCCGAATGGGCCGACGACGGCGGCACGGCCGCCGCGGGCCGGCACCGCGCGCAGCTGCGGGAGGGGCTGGCCCGCTGCCGCGCCGAGCTCGACGCGTTCGCCCCCGATGTCGTCGTGGTCTGGGGTGACGACCAGTACGAGACCTTCCGCGAGGAGGTCGTACCCGCGTTCTGCGTGATGGCCTACGAGGACATGGACATCCGGCCGTTCGCACCGCTGGCCGGCCGCGGTGCGCCCAACGCCTGGGATCGTCCCGACGACATGCCCTTCACCGTGCGCGGGGCGCCCGACATCGGCCGTGAGATCGCCGGCGGCCTGCTCGCCGCCGGCTTCGACGTCGCCTACTCCTACCGCAAACCCGACAGCGCGCCGTTCCCGCACGCGATGGCCAACACCCAGCTCTACCTGGACTACGACCACGCGGGCACCCGGTTCCCGTACCCGATCGTCCCGATCGCGGTGAACTGCTACGGCCGGCACGTGATCGCCCGCAAGGGCGGCATGGTCCGCTACGCCGACATCGAGAACGAGCGCCTCGACCCGCCCGGTCCCAGCCCGGCCCGCTGCTACGCCCTCGGCGCCGCGCTGGCCGCCGCGCTGCGGGACGGGCCGCACCGGGTGGCGCTCGTCGCGTCGTCGAGCTGGTCGCACGCGTTCCTCGTCGACAAGGCCTGGCACCTGCGGCCCGACACGCCGGCTGACCGCGCGCTGTACGAGTCGCTGGCCGCCGGCGACTACGAGGCCTGGCTCAAGACCACCGGCGACGACGTCGTCGCCGCCGGTCAGCAGGAGATGCTCAACTGGTTCTGCCTGATGGGGGCCATGGCCGAACTGGGTCACCGGCCGAGCTGGTCGAGCTTCGTCGAGACCGACGTCTTCAACTCCAACAAGTGCTTCGCCGTATTCGAGGGGGCCCGGTGACCGCTGTTGCTGAACTGACCGAGGAGTTCGTCGACGCGGGCGGCATCCGCACCCGCTACCTGGAGGCGGGATCGGGCGATCAGACCGTCGTCCTGCTGCACGGCTCGGGCCCCGGTGTCTCGGCGTGGGCCAACTGGCGGCTGACCATCCCGGCACTGGCCGAGCGCTACCGCGTGCTGGCCCCGGAGATGGTCGGCTACGGCGCCAGCCGCGGACCCGCCGACATCCGCTACGGGGTCTCCACCTGGGTCGACCACATGCTCGCCTTCCTCGACGCCGTCGGCGTGCGGCGGGCGTCGTTCGTCGGCAACTCGATGGGTGGCCTGGTCGGCCTGCACATCGCGATCCGCGAGCCGCAGCGAATGGAGCGGCTGGTGCTGATGGGGGCGCCCGGTATCGGGATGCACCCGACCGCGGGGCTCGACGCCGTGCGGAACTACCAGCCCTCGCCGGAGAACATGCGCGAGCTACTCACACGCTGGTTCGCCCACGACCCGTCGATCATCACCGATGACCTGGTACGAGCCCGCTACGAGGCCAGCGCCGCCGGCGACACGCACGAGATCTACCACGCGATGTTCCATGACCCCCGGCACGCCGGGAACGACCTGGCGCTGACCGAGGACGCCGTCCGCGGTGTCACCGTGCCGACGCTGCTGATCCACGGCCTCGACGACAAGGTGGTGCCGGTCGAGGTCAGCTGGCGGATGACCGGGCTGCTGCCCGACGCGCAGCTGCACGTGTTCGGCCGCTGCGGGCACTGGACACAGATCGAGCGCGCCCCGCAGTTCTCCCGGCTGGTCGCCGAGTTCCTGGGGGAGTCATGACGGTCGTCGATTCCGCTCCGCCCGTCACGGGTACCGCGCTCGTCGAGGAGGACCGGCACCGGTTCCGGGTGCACCGCTCGACGATGACCTCACCGGAGGTCTACCAGCTGGAGCTGGACCGGGTCTTCGGGCACAGCTGGCTTTACGTGGGCCACGACTCCGAGGTGCCCGAGCCCGGGGACTACGTGCGCCGCCCGGTCGGCGGGCGACCGGTGTTCATGGTGCGCGCGGTCAAGAGCGGCGAGATCCGCGTGTTCCACAACAGCTGCACGCACCGTGGCGCGGTGGTCTGCCGGCAGGAGTCGGGCAACGCCAAGGTGTTCCAGTGCTTCTACCACGCCTGGTCGTTCGACACCGAGGGTGCGTTGGTGGGGGTGCCGGGCCGGGACGCCTACGGCGACGGGCTCGACTTCTCCGCGCTCGGGCTGCGCCCGGTGGCCCGGGTGGCGAGCTATCGGGGTTTCGTGTTCGCCAGTTTCGACCCCCACATCGTCGATCTCGTCGAGTACCTGGCCGGGGCCGCGGAGTACCTCGACCTGGTGGCCGACGCAGCCGGTGACGCGGAGATCATCAAGGGCACCAACGAGTACGCCGTCGACGCGAACTGGAAACTGCTCGCTGAGAACAGCATCGACGGCTACCACGCCGCCCCGACCCACGACACCTACTTCAAGTACCTGGTGTCGCTGGGCACCGATCTGACCGGCGGCGTCGACGGTGTCGGTCGTTCGCTCGGCAACGGGCACGCGGTGATCGAGTACCGGGCGCCGTGGGGCCGCCCGGTGGCCAAGTGGGAACCGATGTTCGGTGCCGAGGCGCGCGAGGAGATCGAGCGGCTGCGCGCCGACCTCGTCGAGCGCTACGGCGAGCAGCGGGCGCAGCGGATGAGCGAGACCAACCGCAACCTGCTTATCTACCCGAACCTGATCGTCAACGACATCATGGCGGTCACCGTGCGCACCTTCATGCCGTTGTCCGCCGACCGGATGACGGTCACCGCGTGGGAGCTGGCCCGCCGCGATGAGCTGCCCCAGCTGCGGCAGCGCCGCCTGGACAGCTTCCTGACCTTCCTCGGCCCCGGCGGGTTCGCCACGCCCGACGACATCGAGGCGCTCGAGTCGTGCCAGCAGGGTTTCCGCAGCGGCGGAGTGGAGTGGAACGACATCTCCCGCGGGATGTCCCGGGAGCCGCGGGCCGACGACGAGGAGCAGATGCGCGCGTTCTGGCGGCGCTGGAACGAGCAGATGACCGGAGGACCGCGATGACCGCCACCGCCGAGTCGCCGCCGGTGAGCGGGCTGGCCACGGTCCGCCGCGAGCAGGTCGAGGATTTCCTGTTCCGGGAGGCCGAGCTGCTCGACGACTGGGACCTCGACGAGTGGGTCGCGCTGTTCACCGACGACGGCCGCTATCTCGTCCCGTGCCCGGACCATCCCGGCGGGAACCCGGCGCGCGACCTTGTGCTCATCGACGACAACATGCTGCGGCTGCGATCGCGGGTCGAGCGGCTCAACAGCCGCAAGGCGCACCGCGAGTACCCGCACTCCAAGACCAGTCATCAGATCAGCAACGTCCGGCTCCGCCCGGCCGAGGGCGACGAGCTCCCGGTGAACGCCGAGTTCGCGGTCTGGCGGTTCCGCGGCGACCGCAACAACTGCTACGTCGGCCGCTACCGCTACCGGCTCCGGCTCGTCGATGGCCGGCTGCGGATCCGGTACAAGCACGCGGTGCTGGCGAACACGAGCCTGCGGCAGGTCTCCGACGTGGCGATCATCCTGTGAGCGGGCCGCTGTCGGGCCGCGCGGCGATCGTCACCGGGGGCGCGACCGGAATCGGGCTGGGCATCACCCGACGGTTGCTCGACGACGGTGCCCGTGTGCTGCTCGCCGGGCGCTCCGACGCCGAGGTGAAGACGGGGTGCGAGGCGCTGCGGCAGGCGGGGCACGACGCGCCCGCCTTCGTGGGTGACCTCTCACTGCCCGGTGTGGCCGACGCGCTGCTGGCGCAGGCGGTCGCGGAGTTCGGCGGCGTCGACATCCTGGTGAACAACGCCGGGGGCGGGGTCATCGTGCCGACACTGCAGCACACCGAGGAGACGCTGCGGGCCACGATAGACAACAACCTGTGGACGACGATCCGCGCCACGCTGGCGCTGCTGCCGCACCTGGTGGACCGCGGTGGCGGGCGGGTCATCAACATCGGGGCCGAATCGGTGCGCAACGGGCTGACCGACCATGCGATGTACAACGCGGCCAAGGGCGGGGTGCACGCGATGGCCACCGGGCTGGCCCGCGAGTTCGCGGGCGCGGGGATCACGGTGAACACCGTCGCCCCGTCCTACACCCGCACCCCGGAGATCGCCGCCACGATCGAGTCGTGCCGGTTGCCGGCGAGCATGGTCCCTGTCCTCGACGACGCGGTGGGCCTCATCCCGATGGGCCGGCCCGCCGACGTGGCCGAGGTGGCGGCGGCGGTCGCGTTCCTGGCCCGCCCCGACGCCGGCTTCGTCACCGGGCAGGTGATCAGCGTCAACGGCGGAAGCAGCATGGGCTGACACGCGCTGGGCGCGGCTCAGCCGTCACGCAGGCGGTACTCGCCCCCGTGCCCGGCGACCTCGTGCAGGTCGTACTCGTGCACGATCTTCGGCCCGTCGTGCAGGTGCACATGGCGGACGGTGGCGGCGGCGGGCTCTGATGCCGGTCGGGTGTGCACACGCCCGTCGAGCGGTCCGCCGACGAACCAGTAGACGTCGCGTTCGTCGCCCAGTTCGGGGACGGGGCCGGGCCCGTGGGCGGCCGGCCGGGAGGTCGCCCTGTCGGTCGGGCCCGTCACGAACGCTGCCCTGGCTGCAGCAGCTCGAGCATGTCGGCAAGCTCGAAGAACGTCGCCGTGGCCAGCGCCGACTGGCTGCCCTGCGCCGGGTCGGCGCCGGCGTCGAGCAGCGCCGTGACCGACTTTACGCAGCGGCGGAAGGTCGCGGCGGCCAGTGCGGTCTGCCCGCGGTCGTTGACGCGGGCGTGGTCGGCTCCGCGGGCCAGCAGCGCCGCCACCGTCGCCGGGTGCCCGTGGTAGGCCGCGAGGATCAGCAGGGTGTCGCCCTTGTCGTTGGTGAGGTCGACCGGCAGCCCGGCGTCGACGTACGCCGCCAGCTGCTCCGTCACGCCCTCACGGGCGAGGTCGAACATCCGGTGCGCGAACGCCAGGGTCTCCTCGTCCGGCTCGCCCGGCGCGGTCACGTTCGGTTCCACGCCGTCCACGGTACGACGCCGCGTGGTCGTGCGCCGGTCCGCTGTCTCTTCGGCCGCATCCCGGTACTGCGTGACGTCGGCCGTACCAGCTGTTTCGCCTTCGGCCCCGGGCGCAGCAGGTGCACGGCCTTGCCCACCCACGCGAGGTCGGTCACGATCGCGAAGCGCTCCCATGCCGGCCGGCGGAAGATCTCGAACTCGATGTCGGCCTTCAGCTCCTCCCACATCGCCCCCGGCTCCTCCCAGAAGTCGGGGTCCAAGCACCACCAGGACACGCAGCGGCCGGCCGCTGTCCCCCATCTTCCGCAGGATCGGGAGGACGGTGATCGCGTCGTCGTCACGGGTCAGGTTGCCCGAGATCCGGCCGCCGAACGTGTCCTCGGGCATGTCGGAGAAGACTTCGATCATCGCTGGCGACCTTCGCGTGCGGGTTCTCGGACGGTACCGACGATGTCGGATCCCCGCGTGCGGGGCATCGGACCGAAGGCGGTGTTCAGAGGTGCCTTCGTCCATCGCCGGCCGGAACCACAGCAGGCCATCGGCGAGGCTGAGTCCACCAGCCGCGCACTCGCGCTCCACCGATGAGTTCCGGGACTTCACCCGGTCAACTCAATTGGAGGCTTCGAGCTCTAGTCGATGTGAGAGGGAGGAACCATGGCCATCAGGTTCCCTGGAGAGTCGGTCGAGTACCGGGCGGCCCGGGATCGGCTGCTGGAGCAGGAGATCGAGTTACGCCGTGCGACGGAGGCGGTGGCTGGCGCCCGGCGGCGGTTGCCGCCCGGCGGGGTTGTGCCGGAGGACTACGTCTTCCAGGGACGAGGAGCGGACGGCGACCCGACCGACGTGCGGCTGTCTGAGTTGTTCGCCCCCGGCAAGGACTCGCTGGTGATCTACAGCGCCATGTTTCCCCGTGATCCCGGCGACGAGCGGCCGGGTCCCCGAAGCGGTCGGACGGCGCTCCTGCCCCTCGCCGAGGGCCCGTGCCCGTCGTGCACCGCTCTGCTCGATCAGCTCGACGGCGCGGCGGAGCACGTCTCCCAGCGCATCAACCTTGCGGCCGTCGGGAAGGCGCCGCTGTCGCACATCCTCACCTTCGCCGAGGAGCGCGGCTGGCACCGGCTGCGCCTGCTGTCCTCAGCCGGCAGCACCTACAACCGCGACTACTTCGGCGAGACCGCGGAAGGCCATCAGCGACCGATGCTGAACGTGTTCCAGCGTGACGGGGAGACGATCCGCCACTTCTGGGGCTCGGAGCTTCTCTACGCACCGACCGATCCCGGACAGGATCCCCGCCACGTCGGCACCATCGAGCCGCTCTGGAACCTCTATGACCTCACCCCCGCCGGGCGCGGGACCGACTGGGATGAGCAGCTGAGCTACGTGTGACCCCAACGCCGCATCGGCAGACCGGGGCAGATCGAGCCGGCGGTGAGTAACGCGGTGACCGCGTAGGTGCTGTGCCGGTCGAGGTTGCGCCGGGCGCGGTCGGAGCGCCGGACCGGGCCGAGGACCGACTGTCCGTGTCGGTTCTCGGTTCATCTCGTGAACCGCACCCGCGACCGTCCTCGGGAGTGGTCCGGCGTCTCCGAGATCCGGTCAGCCCTCGAGGAGGGCCAACTCGAGGTCCGCCAGGAGTAGCCGGATCTCGGCGAGGCGCTGAGCCTGGCGGTACTGCTCCCGACCGATGGCCAGGCGCTCTTCATAGAGCCGGTCCCGCATTTTCCGGTTCGGTCAAGTCCCCGGACGTGGTGTTTGACGCCTCGCCGCGTGATCTTCTGTAGTTGTTAGGCGCTGAGCGCTGGAACGTCGTTGTTGGGCACCTCCTCGGGGGTGGCGTCGGGTTCGGGGACGGTG